>NZ_JAFREL010000008.1 GCF_017377655.1 Candidatus Enterococcus ferrettii | reverse complement strand
GACGGGGTGCGCACCATTTTTTGAGAGGCGTTTCTTTATAATGCCTTTCGATAATAGCCCTTTTCGCTATCATAGATAAAGTCATTGGCTAATAAAACCTTATTTGAAGAAATATTTTCATGATCCGGTTCCACAAGAACCTCTCGTACTCCTGTTTCTTGTTGCTGAATTTGTCCTATTAGGTGTTTTATAATCTGCTTGCCATAACCTTTACCTAAAAAAGCTGGATTGCCTATCAAATAATCCAAACTATAGAACCTTCCTGATTCTTCTACATCCAGCCACTCTTTCAATTCTTTTGCTCGAAAACAGTCATAGTATTGGCAAAATCCAATTGGATCACCATCAAGCATGACGATATAATGATGAATCCAATTAAACTTACCGTGACGTTGATCAACTTCCATTAACCAATTTTCTGGATGGATCAACCATTGCCGAACATAGTCTTGATATAACCAGTCCTCCATTAATTTTCGATCATGATCTTCAAAAACACGAAGATGAATTGGTTTTTCCATAGTTTTTCTCCTTACACCCCCATTAATTAAAAAAGCCTAACGAATAATTCGCTAGACTAGTTAATTAAGCATGGAGAATTTCAATAATCTTTTCGTTAAATGCTGGAATATCATCTGGATTACGACTGGTTACCAGCATATTATCTACTACGACTTCTTCGTCTTTTACATTGGCACCTGCATAAGCAAGATCGGGACGAACCGTATCGTATGCTGTCATGGTACGACCTTTTGTCAAACCCGTTTGAATAAACAATTGTGGTGCGTGACATATCGCAAACAATGGACGATCATTCTCTAAAAAGTACGCCACAAAATCAACAAAACGCTGATCTGCTCTCAATTGATCTGGCGAGAAACCACCAGGAATTAGCAAAGCATCAAAGTCTTCAGGATTAACGTCATCAATATTGGTGTCAATAATAAATGTATTGCCTTGTTTACCTGTGATTTCTTTGCCTGCTTCTTTTTCAATTAATACGACTTCATTGCCATCTTTTTCTAAAGCTTCTTTCGGGGAAGTTAACTCGACATCTTCCACTAGGTCAGTAACAATTACTGCAATCTTTTTTGTCATAGGGTATCTTCCTTTCTTTTAGCTTACTTACAGACTAACCAAGAAAGAAAAAGATTACAAATAATCTGTTTGTATCAAAATTATTAGATAAATCGACCAATCAATTGTAAGAGTTGTTGTGGCATAGTAGCTAAATCGCTAATGTCGACAAAACGGTCTTCACCGTAAAGATTCTTGATAGCTTCTTTATCCTCACCAATTGCACATGCGATAAAAATAATTCTTTTTCTTTCATAATCAGACAATACTTGTTGAATATCTGCTTCTGCTTTCTTTGCGGTGTAATCGGGCAAAGCTTTTGGTTGTCCATCACTAATATTCAATAAGATTTTAGTATCTGCTGTTTCATTGCTTAACTTTTCGGCTAACATACGCAAAGGAACTCCGTCACGATTATTTTGGCGGGGTTTCATAGTGGTGATTTTCGCAGCCAAAAAATCGTAAGAATCGTTAAATTCTTTATAAGAGTATAAGGAGGTCTTTTCCCGCTGGCTAACGTCCGCAGAATCGCCATACAAAGTAAAGGGAATATTCGTTTTCTCAGCAAATAAACCGAGTGCCAAGGCAGCTTGTTTGGCTTTCTCGATACGTTCCTCCCGTACCATTGACCCTGATTCATCTACACGTACTGCTAAAGCCAGAGAAGGCTGTTCGCTAGGTGGGTTTCTCTTATCAAAATTACGAAGATCCCCATAAGCCACCCGTGATGGATTGAAGCGACTGCCATAATACTTACCATTGGAATAGTCCGTACTTTCTTCCTTCTCCAGCAGGTCATTAATCACACGACTCAAGCTTTCAACCTCAGGTAGTACAATCCTTGTTAGTTCTTTTCCTTTATCAACAGCCTCAGCAGTAACTTTAGGACGATGAACAATTGTGCCTTCTCGAGCATGAACCGTGTCTTTGAGTACTGCCCGAGTTTCCCGGTTTAGTTCCTTACGCTGCTGCTTATCCCATTCTGCCATTTCATCTAATGAAAAATTTGAGCCAGTCTTATCATTCTCGGACATGACGGCTTTCTCACTTTTTCCATCCGAGGTATTTCGTTTCATATCAGAAGTTTCTTCTACTTTAGAAGAAGCGACTGTTGATTCCTTTTCTATTGAATCTGCTTCTGGTTCAGGTTCATTTGTAGAGTTAGACTCATCTAAAGCTTCTCCAGTTAAGGTAGCCTGTTCCGCTTCTCGAGTGATATTTCGTTTATCTGCTTCCTCAGCACTAATCACACGACCTTTATTTTGTTGAATAATTTCTTTACTTTCTATCTGCTGCAATTCTACCAATAAACCACTTTCATCGAGAGCATTGGATAAAATTGAGAGCTCATTCTCCTCTGTGGTTAGCTTGTATAGGACTTTTGGGAAAATACTAGTCAAAGGATCTTGCCCTTGTTTCAGACTATTCACCCAAAAAAAGTAAGATCGCATGCCTGCAACGCCCTTGATTGCATTGGCTTTCGCTGTTTCATCTAATAGGCGAATAATTTTAGCCATGGTTTCTAAATAACGGGTATCATTAAAATCTGTTTTTGCCTGAGCACGTTCCATCATTACTTCAATAGAAGGGAGATCCATTTTTTCAGCATGCTGTACTCGATCCCGTAAAGATTCATTTAAAGGTCGATTGCCCTGGTAATTGCGATTTGTTGTAATCACTACTACACAGTCTGGGTGTCGTCGAATGATTCCAGTGGGAATATTCAAAATTCCATTGTTTTCAAGTGCTGAGTTTAATGCCACTAAAACAGAAGCATCACGGATAACTGTAGGCTCTTGAATTTCCAACAAGTAGCCTTTTTCAATTGCTCTTACGATTTCAGAAGGATAAAACTTGTACTGAATAGGTCGATTATCCGCCTCATCGGTAACTCGTTGAATCAATTCAGCGAAACGCTCACGAGCCTTTTCTTGACTAATGCTGTAATGTCTAGCAATTAGTTCTAAAACTCCTTCTAAGCAATCTGCTTGATAAACGGCTTCCAATAATTCATTATCCACCTCATCGTCAGCAGTCACGACTGGCAGCAAGGCACCAAAGACATCTGTTTTATCCATATCCGCAAAACAGGTTACTTTTGTATACGGCAGCTGCAAATCAGCGGATAACGCCCGAGCAAGCTGGGTTTTTCCAGAACCAGCATCCCCTTCTAACAAAACATTCATTACTTTCATCTCTGGATCTTTCCAATTTAGTTTAATCTCAGAAGCGATCCGCAGTTCTTCCTGACTGGTTTGATGACTAGAGGGCTTACGCCAGATCATTTGCTGCTCCACCTTAGAAAAATGACGACCTTCAGTAACTGAGTAAGGCATCGTTTCCGTCATGTAAAGTCACACCTTTCTTTAATAGCCTAAATCAGTTAACAAACGTTTTAAGGTTCGATAACGTTCTCCGATTAATTCGCCATTCTTATTCATTGTGTCATTAAAGAGAATAATGTCCTCATCAATTTTAGGATTTTCAGTGTCTACCTCTACGGTCATTCGTCCACCCTGAAGCCCAATAATATCCACTGTTGGATTCTCTGGATCATAAAATTTTTCATATCGGTAAGCATCCTGCAAGTATAAACTTGATTGAGCAACTAGTATCGCCAAATCCAAAATCCGGGTGATTGGCAATTCTTCTGATTGGCGTGACCATTTCTCACCAGTATGTCGCCACACTTTCCCAGATATGTCGACCTTGCCTCGATCATTCCATTGAGCTAAGCCTAACGTTAAGCCCTTTGCATCACTTTCCCAAGCATTATAGCCATCAATTTTATCATAGTCCTCTACTAAGAAGACTGGTTTATGTTTTAGGTTTGTTGGAATTTTCATATGTTTTACTCCTTTACTAGATTAGTAAATTACTAAACAACTAAAGCATAGCTAAATCGCTGGCATTTTACAAACAAAAAAGACCGTCAAGAACAATAAATTCTTAACGGTCGTACTTTAAACTGCTGCTACACCCAAAGCAATTGCTTTATCGCCTAAATGAGTCCCAATCACAGGGCCAAAGCTGCCGATTTCTATAATTGCTTCAGGATATTGCTGCTTCAATTTGTTGAACTCTACCTGAGCCAATTCCAAGTTATTAGCATGAATGACATACAAACGCAATTCTGCAGAAGAGTCTTGACGATGCTGACCAATAATTTCTTCTGTCCTCTGTAACGCCTTTTTTAATGAACGGATTTTTTCGTATAACACGATCTTTCCGTCAGTAAAAGTTAGAACGGGTTTAATTTTTAACAGCCCACCTATGATAGCCGCACCATTGGTTAAGCGACCACCACGGACCAAGTTGTTTAAGTCATCAACAATAATGTAAGCATTGGTAGTATCTCTAATGTGATCTACTCCTGCAATAATTTCTTCTAGGTCATTGCCTTGATCCGCTAGTTCCAAAGCTTTTTCTACCATGTAGCCCATTGGAACACTAGTAATCGTAGAGTCATACGGAACGATGGTTAATCCTTCAAGTTCATCTTTGATCGTATGAAGAGTTCGGACAAATCCAGAAATACCTTCTGAAAGATGAATACTTAAAATCGTGTCGTAGCCTTTTGCTTGAATATCTTGGTAAAGAGAGATCACCTCGCCTAAAACGGGTTGAGAAGTTGTTGGGAATTCCTGGCTTTGATTTAATAAACGATAAAATTCATCTTCATGAATGTTTACCCCTTCTTCAAAAGGTTGGCCATCAATTACAACAGGAATCGGAATAATGAACAAATCCTTATGGTCTTTAATGCGTTCATTGAGATAGGCTGAGCTATCTGTCACGATCGCTAATTTCATGATGATTTCCTCGTTTCGCTTAAAAATTTGCAATAAATAAAATATAGCATATTCTAGAGATCAATGGAATCTAAAATCTGTTATTTTGCTAAAAATGATTGAACAGCTTGAGCATTTTGAGCAAAGTCAACATATAAAACACTACCAGCATTGTAGGTATCTCCATAAGACCAAGACCCATCAATTGGTAAGGTCAACCGATCAATTCCAACCGCTGTTTTAGCAAAATTAAAAGAGTTAGCTAACAAAAATCCATTGCCCATATCCGTAGATAGATAACCGAAAATCTTTCCAGCCGCATAAGGTCCACGCAGTAAGACTAGAGGATTTTTCAATTGGCCAAAGACCGTTTGGATCACCTGTTGCTGTCTTCGTACCCGTCCGAAATCTCCTTCTTCATCCATTCGGAAGCGAGCATAATTCAATAATGTATGGCCATTCATTCGCTGAAACCCTTTAGAAATGGGCTCATCAATGTAGGAACTCATATCCTTTTCTGCTTCGATTGGAACACCCCTTGGGAACATGGCGTCAATCCCTTTTTCAAAGGACTGAAAATCGACCATTGCATAATAACGACAATCAACACCAAAATTCTCCTTTAAGGTTTGTCGGACCAAATCAGCACCACCGTAGGCATAAGCAGCATTTAGCTTGTTCTCGCCAACCCCAGGAATATTTACATACATGTCTCGCATGAATGAAACGAGTTTGGTTTTGCCCTTACCGTCTACCTGCAAAATCATCATGGAATCTGCACGGCCCGTTTCGTTATCTCGTGTGTCGCTGCCAAGGAATAGGATATTCTTGGTTCCATCTGCTGATTCTACGCCGTTAAACTCCTGTGTTTCCACTTTAGGAATTGAAGAATCAAAACGTGCCATTACATTTCCTACTGCAAAGGTAACTACTGAATAAAGCAATAGTATAGCGATTATGCTAAGTATAATTCGTTTTACACTGCGCTTTTTCTTTGGTTTTTTTCCAGTCGGATAAACCTCCGGCCTTTTTGACTTTCTTTTAAAGCTGGGTAATTTTAACGTTGGAAGCTTGCGATTTTTTTTTGGTTTTGCTGTTTCTTCAGAATAATTTGTTTCTTTTGCTTGTTCATATATAGGTTGTGTTTCTAACGGCTCTGTCGGTGGCGTTTGATTTTGTTCATGTTCAGTCTTCTTGCGCTCGCGACGAACCAGTGAAGATTTACGTTCAGATTTCTTACTTTGTTCATGGATTTTTTTGTAACGATCCACTCGACTCATTGGTCCACCTCTTTTTCGATGATGATAGTACAAAAATAGCAAATGAATGCTTTCATGTCCTATTATACTCACAAAAAATAAGAAAACCTTAACGTAGTGCTAAGGTTTTCGGTAAGTAGGATAATTTCCTATTAGATTAAAAGGGAAGTTTTGTCCATCCAATTGCGCTAATGCATTATCCAATACAGTCGAATTTTCTGGAACCTCTAAATCAATGATGAAGAAATAATCTCCTAATCGAGTTTTTTGCGGTCGCGACTCGATCTTTGTTAAGTTGATTTTTGCTTTAGCAAATATTTCCAGCAAGTGATACAAAGCACCGGGGCGGTCCATCGGCAAATCAACAATCAAAGTAGCTTTTTGTTCCGCAAAGAGTAGCTCCGTATCAATTGGCTCGTCTCCTAATAACCAAAAACGAGTCTCATTATTAGCGACTGACTGAATATCTTCCTCTACAATTACCAAATCATATTCTTTAGCAGCCATTTTCGGACCGATTGCCGCGTAAATTTCTTTAGGATGGTCAGCTACCTTTTTAGCGCCTAAAGTCGTTGAAGCCATTTGTTCAATCTCTGCATTAGGGATACGATCACGAATAAATACCTGTGATTGTGCTAGTGCCTGTGGATGGCTGCAAATCAAGGTCGCATTCTGCCACTGGTTTTGATGATCCTTGTGCACCATCAACTGCTGAGCAATCGGCAACACTAGCTCGCCCTGAATAGTTGGCAAAGTTTGATAAACTCCGTCAATCGTCGGCAAAACCGAACCTTCAATTGTATTCTCTACGGGTACCATGGCATAATCAATCTGTTTGTTCATCCGGGCATCAATTAATTGTACCAAGGAGGAGTAGCTAATAAAATTTCCATTAGAAAAATAGCTGCAGGCAGCAGAATGAGTAAACGAACCTTTTGGACCCAAATAGCCAATATCCATTATACTCCAACCTTTTCTATGATTTCTTCAACAATTTCTTTGGGTGTACGACGAGAAGTATCCACCGTCACCTTTGCTAATTTTTCATAGAGCTTTTCCCTAGAAAAGAATAAATGCTTAATTTCTCCATCATTTTTGTTGGCAGCATTTGGACGAATATTTTCTTGATCATTGCGAATACGTTCGACCAAAACATCCGGATCAGTTTTCAAATAAACAACCGTTTTATCTGATAAGATTTTTTGATTTTCCTTTTGTAAAATGACACCACCGCCAGTAGCAATTACCGAAGCTTGTTGAACAGCTTCCTTCAATAAATTTGTTTCATGCTCACGGAATGAAGGCTCCCCATGCTCTTCAAAGTAAACATTAATCGGACCAATCCGATCAACTAAGACATCATCCATGTCTACTCGTTGATAATTTAATGTTTCAGCTAATTCTTTGCTTATTGTTGTTTTTCCTGCTCCCATAAACCCAATCAACACAATTGCTTCCATTACTATATCCGCCCCTTTATTAATTGATTTAAATCTTTGAAAAAATCTGGATAAGAAATATTAATTGCCTCTGGATTGGTTAATTCGACAGCCTCGTTAGTTAACAATGCGGCGATTTGCAGCATCATCCCAATCCGATGGTCGCCATGACTGTCAACTGCTGCTCCATGTAAAGGGGTCGGACCATGAATTATCATGCCATCCTCGGTTGCTTCAATGTTAGCACCCATTTTATTTAGTTCATCGGCAGTCGCATCAATCCGATTGGTTTCTTTGACTTTTAACTCCTGAGCATCCTTGATAATCGTCGTACCTTCTGCTTGAGTTGCAGCCAATGCCAGTATTGGTAATTCATCGATCAAACGCGGAATAATTTCTCCGCCAATTTCGCAGGCTTTCAATGTACTGCTTTCTACTAACAAATCAGCCGCTTGATTTTGTGTGTCTTCATTTGTCTGAGTAATCTTGGCACCCATTTTTTTCAGAACATCTAAAATACCAGTACGAGTAGGATTTACACCGACTTTTCTGAGACACAATGAACTTTCTGGAACTAATAGTGCAGCAACTAAGAAAAAGGCAGCTGAAGAAATATCTCCTGGTACATGAATCTCTTGACCCGTTAGTTTTTGATTACCAGTAAGTTGAATTTTCTTGTCCTCAACCTTAATTTCACCGCCAAATTGACGAATCATCTGTTCCGTATGATTGCGTGAACAAGCTTGTTCAATTACTGTAGTTTCTCCCTTAGCCTGCAAAGCTGCAAACAAAATCGCTGATTTGACCTGTGCACTGGCGATTGGCATTTGGTATTGGATAGCTTTCAATGCTCCACCTTTTACTGTAATTGGTGGATATTCTGTTTTTTGATTACCAGTAAGTTCTGCTCCCATCTGACGCAGCGGTCCCATCACCCGTTCCATCGGACGTTTATTTAGAGAACTATCGCCTTGAATAGTTGAATAAAAAGGCCGCCCTGCCAAAATCCCCATTACTAAACGCATCGTAGTACCTGAATTACCGGCATCTAGTATTTCAGTAGGTTGCTCCAACCCTTCAAATCCTTTTCCTTGAACCGTTAGTACCTCATCTTTTTCTTCAATTGAAACACCCAACTTTTTAAAAACAGCAACTGAACTTAAGCAGTCCTCAGCTTTTAGAAAGTTGTGGATAGTGGTGGTGCCATGACTGATTGCCCCAAACATCACACTACGGTGAGAAATTGACTTGTCTGCTGGAACTACTAATTCACCTAATAAACCTTTTGACTTTGACATTAAACGCATGGTATTAACTCCTTATCCGACAATTAAATTTTTCTGCTTCAACAAGTGCTTTGCCTGCCAGTAGATCTGTTTTACTTTTAAATGACAATTCTAAAACACCGAAAATATCCTCACGAGTTTCCTGAATTTTCAAGTTGATAATTGAAATTTTATGCTGACTTAATACCGTTGTTACTTGAGCGACTGCTCCAGCAATATCAGGAATATCTACCAACAAATCATAAAAGGCAGGAATAGCGCCTTGATCCTTTTGCGGTAAATGATCTCGTGTATTCTTGGCTTGAGCAAAGAACTGATAAATAGCTTCCTGATCATTACTTTTTAGCTGCTGCTTAATTTCATTCATTTCCTGCTGCCAGTCATCCATCAGCTTTAATAAAATTTTTCGGTTGGTCAGCAAAATATCAGTCCACATTTTGGGATCAGAAGAAGCGATTCTAGTGATATCACGAAAGCCACCTGCTGCCAGCTGATTTGCTCTAGGATAAGTTCCTGCCAATTGATCGCTCATTTGCATCAGCCCTGAAGCTACGATATGAGGAAGATGGCTCAATACTCCCACCATTTCATCATGACTCTCTGGGTCAAGAACAACAAACTTAGCTCTGGTCGGTGCTAAAAGTTCGATTAGCTGATCTACTATTGGTTGTTGATCCTTAACCGGTGTTAAAATATAGTAGGCTTCCTCAAATAAATTGGGATTTGCTGCTTTTACTCCGGATTTATGTGAGCCTGACATGGGATGTCCGCCTACAAAGGTCAAGGGTAAAGTTTTGGCCAATTTAACAATTGCCGATTTGGTACTACCAACATCGGTGACAATGGCGTCTTTTTTTAAGGGTAATTGAGCTAATTTTTGCAGATATTCTATTGAAACACTAACTGGTACCGCTAAAATAATAACATCCATCTCTACTGCTGACTCTAAACCCTCAGCGATTTCATCAACAATTCCAGTCTCTTGTGCAATCTGGCAACTTTCTGCTTGGAAATCCCAGCCATACAGTTTGATGTCTGGACGTTTGATTGCTCGACACAAGGAAGCACCAATCAGACCTAAACCCACCACAAAAATTTTCTTTTCCATCTGCGACAACCTTCCTAAAACATCAAATGCTGTTTACGCATCTCTTCTACATTATTAATTAGATCCGCGATATTATCAGAATGAAACTGCTCTAGGATTTCAGTAGCGATAACTGTAGCTACTACATTCTCAGCTACAATAGCTGCTGCAGGTACTGCTGTACTATCCGAACGTTCAACACTCGCTTTATAAGGTTCCTTAGTATCTATATCAACACTCATTAAGGGCTTGTACAAAGTAGGAATAGGCTTCATCACTCCCCGTACGACAATCTGCTCACCGTTGGTCATGCCTCCTTCAAAACCACCTAAATGATTGGTTTTGCGGCGGTATCCCTCTGCTTCTTTCCAAGTAATTTCATCCATGACTTCTGAACCTGGTAAGTTTGCAGCCTGGAAACCAACACCAAATTCAACGCCCTTGAAAGCATTGATGCTGACAATCGACTGAGCAATTTTACCGTCCAATTTGCGGTCCCATTGAACGTAACTACCTAAACCAGCTGGAACATTCTCTAAACGCACTTCTACTACACCGCCAATTGTATTGCCAGCTTTTTTCGTTTCATCAATTTTAGCCTTTACCGCTTCCTCAATAGAAGGATCGACCATGTTTACCTCTGAGGCTGCTGCAGCCTGTTGGATTTCCTTGACGCTGATTACTTCAGGAATTTTAGCTTCAATTCCACCTAGATTCACCACATGACTGGCAATCTCAATATCTAAAGCTTTTAAAATTTGCTTAGCTAATCCACCAACTGCAACGCGCATAGTTGTTTCCCGTGCCGATGAACGTTCCAAAATATTACGCAAGTCTCGATGTTGATACTTCATGCCACCAACTAAATCTGCGTGACCCGGGCGTGGTTTGGTCACTTTGCGTAATTGCGCATCTTTTTCAGCGACTTCTTCTACAGACATGACGGTTTGCCAGTTTTTCCAATCACGGTTTTCCACGACCATGGTAATTGGTGCTCCCAATGTTTTCCCATGACGAATGCCTGAGGTGATTTGAACCTGATCCTTTTCAATTTTCATTCTTCCGCCACGTCCATACCCACCTTGACGTCTAGCCAACTCTTGATTAATTTCATCTAAAGATACCGCTATTCCTGCTGGTACTCCTTCAATAATTGCTGTTAATTGTGGTCCGTGTGACTCTCCTGCTGTTAAATAACGCATCCTTCATTCCTCTTTCTAAACCTGGATTTCAATCGACAAAAAAGACCCGCTTGTAGGTGTTACATCTACAATGGGTCCAATAAACGAAAAAAGCCATTATAGATGAATCATCTACATGGCTTTAAAGTCAATTTAAAGTTCTTCAGCCATCATAGATACAAACGTGCATTGTTTGCATCCATGAACACATGAATACAAACCTATCTAAAATAGCTAAAGTAAGAATTATTCAGTTGTGGATGTCTAATATTTTGCATGATCATCGCTCCAAACTGATTTCTGATTTGCACTAAGTATAAATTTCTTTAATTTACTTGTCAATGCTTTTTTGAACTTTCAATTCATCAAACCTTAGCTATTTTCTTCTGCCGCTTCCTCTTCTTCAAAAAATAAGAACAAATCGGTTAGGGAAAGCTTAGCTTTTTCCTCACCTTTTAGGTCTTTAACGATTTGACCTTTTTGCATTACGATTACCCGATTCCCATAATTTAAGGCGTCCTCCATTTTGTGGGTAACCATTAGGCAGGTCAGTTGTTCCTCTTTAATTTTTTGATCCGTTACCTGCATCAATTGTTTCGCGGTTTTAGGATCGAGTGCTGCAGTATGCTCATCTAATAATAGCAAATCTGGTTTGGTTAAGGTTGCCATCAGCAAACTTAACGCCTGACGTTGACCACCAGATAAAAAGCCGGTTGGTGTATCCAAGTGATTTTCCAGCCCGTTACCAACTTGGCTGCATAGCTGATGATAAGAATCTCGTTTTTGTGACAAATTGCGTGGCCGCAATGCTCGCTTTTGTCCTCGTTTTTCAGCTAAACCCAAATTTTCTGCGACAGTCAGTCGTGGTGCGGTTCCCATCTTAGGGTCTTGGAAAACTCGAGAAATGTAATTCGCTCGTTTTTCTTCAGAAAGCTTAGTTAGATCGTTGCCCATCACCGAAACTGTACCACTATCCAACATCATTGTTCCCGAAATACTATTAAACAAGGTACTTTTTCCTGCTCCATTCCCGCCTAAGACGGTAACGAATTCGCCTGGTTGAATGGTTAAATCAACAGAGCGCAGAATTTGGCGTTTATCGTTGATCCCATTGCGAATGGTTTTAGTTGCTTGCTTGATTTGTAATGCCTCCATCTGCTTACTCCTTTTCTAATCCAGTTTTTAAATTCAGTGCTTCCTTTAAGCGTGGAATCATTAGACAGATTGCCAAAATGATTGATGAGAAGATCTTTAAATAGGTTGTATCCAAACCTAGTTTGATAATTAGTAAGATCAATAATTGATAGATAACACTGCCTAAAACAACAGCAATCAGCCGTTCACCAAAGGATAGCTCGCCATACAGTACTTCCCCAATTATAATGGACGCTAAACCAATCACGATTACGCCAATTCCTTTACCAATATCGGCATAGCCATCATTTTGAGCAATTAACGCTCCTGATAATGCAATTACTCCATTTGACAAAGTCAAACCAATTACCTTCATGCGATCGGTATTGATCCCAATTGAGCGCGCCATATTTTCATTATCACCTGTAGCGATGTACGCTTGACCAAAATCGGTGAAAAAGAAGAATAGCAGCAAAGCAATAATCAGGCTAACTGCAATCAAACCTAAAATGACAATATCATAATGGTTAGGTAAGTTTAATCCAGTGAAAAAATCTTGAATTTTTGGTTTATTCAGCAATGACAAGTTCGGTGTCTGCATAATAAACAGCATCACTGAGTTTAAACCAGACATTACTAGAATTCCTGCCAAAATGACCGGGATTTTTCCTTTCGTATAAAGCATACCGGTAACAAATCCTGCACACATACCTGCCAGAATACCTAATAGTGTTGCTAGTATAGGGTGAATTCCTTGTGTAATTGCTGTTACACAGACCGCTCCTCCCAAGGGGAAAGATCCTTCAGTTGTCATATCAGGAAAGTTTAGAATACGATAGGTCATGAAAATTCCTAAGCCTAAAATTCCCCATAAAAATCCTTGTCCAATTGCTGAAATGACCATTTTCTATTCTCCTTCAACCAATTTCGCTTCTTTTTTAATATTTTCTGGAATAGTAATACCTAATTCCGCTGCTTTCTTTTCATTGA
This sequence comes from Candidatus Enterococcus ferrettii, assembly GCF_017377655.1. GTDB lineage: Bacteria > Bacillota > Bacilli > Lactobacillales > Enterococcaceae > Enterococcus_A > Enterococcus_A ferrettii. The sequence continues at coordinate 70,699 of NZ_JAFREL010000008.1, read as the reverse complement.
TAATCATTTCACCATAGTCAATCACATTAACTGGTGTATTACCTGCATCGGTATTACCATTTAAAACATCGGCAGCCATTTTACCAGTTTCAACACCTAGATCAAATTGATTTTGTCCGATCGTAGCGATTCCGCCTTCATCTACCATATTGTCCACTGAAACAAAGACTGGCGTTTTCGTTTTGTCAGATTCATTAATAACTGTTTGGAATGCACTTGCGATAATATTATCCTGAGGTACATAGATAAAATCATTTTCCGCTGCTGCTGATTGCGCTAACTGCGCAATTTCATTACTTGAGGATACAGCGTACCGAGTTGCTTCGTACCCTTCTTTTTTCGCCATTTCTTCTGCCTTATCAATTTGCGCTTGTGAGTTTTCTTCAGAAGAAGAATAGAGCAAAGCTATTTTCTTCGCTTCCGGGAACAACGCTCTGATTAATTCAAATTGTTGACCCACAGGTGCTAAATTATTCACCCCAGTTACGTTACCACCAGGCTTTTCTAAAGTATCCACTAAGCCCGAACCCACTGGATCGCTTACTGCCCCCATGATTACAGGAATATCAGAAGTTCCATTGGCTAATGCTTTGGCTGCTGGTGTTGCAACACCAACTAATACATCTGACTTTTTGTTTAATAGTTGCTGAGTCATAGTGTTTAGTTTGCTTTGGTCCCCTTGACCATTTAAAAACTCAATATTGATATTTTTACCATCTTCAAATCCTTCCTGCTTTAGGCCTTCAATTACCCCATCAGAAATTTGATCTAGTGAAGGGTGACTGATGAACTGCAGAATTCCAACAGTTTTCATTTCTTCTTTTTGATCTGTTTGAGTGTTGTTTTGTCTTGAGCCCATTTGATAAGCAAATACTCCAATTAATATCACGGCTAATGCAATAATTGATCCGATAATCCCCTTGTTTTTCATAAATAAGTCCCCCAAATTCTAATTGTAGTTGTTTAATTTTAAAATAAATGCGAAAAAGGCAACTACCCCCACGAATGACGGTAGCTGCCTAATAAAGACAAAAACCGCATAGATCTGCTCTATGCGGGAAACGACACAAATAGTACCAGCGCATAGATACACAATTTAGAGATAGTCTAAACGTTGTATCTATGAAGTGAATTCATAAACACAACTTATCTACGCCAGTTTTGCCAGCTATTTAATTGAACAGATAAGTTTGTTCTAAACATGAATGTCACTCCTTCTTTGATATTGACATTAGTCTATCGAAAAATCAGATAGCTGTCAATGCTATTTATTAAAAAAAAATGAAATTATTTTAGTTATTCTCATTTTGATCCTTCAAGCGCCACATTGGTAATCGGTTCAACTCGGGAACGAATTCTTTATTTAGATCATTCAGGTCCTCAACCACAAAGCGATTTTTTTCCTGACCTTTTTGGAAGAAAATGAAAGTGATTTTGGTTGGATCCAGGTTATAGTTTTCTGCGATTTTACTGCTATTGTAAACCAACGGATAATAGTAAAATGTACGATTAAGCTCTTCTTTTTGTTTCGGAGTATCTAGAATAGTTAAAATATTCTCTAAAGAATCTCCATGAGGTTGAGCAAACATAACAGAAATTGCTGGGCTGCTCTCAATAGCTGCATCACCTTCTTCATAAGCAAAGGGGGTAATGTAGTCTGATTGCATCTGTTGGTTAACCAAGGTATTCAACTCGTCCTTACGTACACTTTTTTGTGCATAACCCACGCTTACCGAAAAGATAATCGAGAAAATGACCAAGCTTACTGCAATTGTCAACGATTTCCTCTCATTTTCAGACACAGCCTGAATAAACAGCTGCCACCCTGCTCCCAATCTATTTTTTACTGTCACCAAAAAATTCTTCATTGCCTTCCCTCCTTTAAATAGTATAATCGTTCCTCTGTCTCTTGACTAGTTTAATCTATCTGTTGAAATATTCTCATCTTATTATGTTTTTTTATCGTTTGTACACCTTAGTTTTTAATGCTATTATAATAATATATATTTCGCAGAGGAGGACGCCACATGAGTAGCATTCAGCATTTTAAGCAAACCGATATTACAATCGCAAATCCTATCTTTTCCAGCACTCGAACGATTATTGAAACCGCTTTTTATGGAAATAATGTCACTACCGTTAGTTCCCTGTCCGAAGCCTATCAGTTAGCGCAAAATTCTCAAGATGTTGTCGTTACAGATTTACCTGTTAGACACGCGGAGGAATTGGGATTACCCACCGACACGAAAGTTCTGGTTTCCAATGACGGTGAAATTGTCGGTCGAACAGCAGCTGCCCGACGAATTATTGGACATTCCGATATCGATCAAGCTTATTATGATAAGATTTTGCGTGAAGCTGTCTTTCAAATTGGCGCTAAAGAGTGTTTCAAAGGAAGCGTCTTTGTTGGCTTAGATCAGGAATTCTCCATGCAGTCCCACTTGATGCTGCCAAAGAAATACGCCGCTAATTTGTACACTTATTTATTAAATTTCCAAATGGCGCAGGAATCAGTGAGTTTCTATACTAACTCAGAAGCAATCCCTGAAGGCGATATCTACTTACTAGCTGATCCAGACTGGAAGCATCCTGATTTTCCTAACGGATTGGTTGTAGTTGATTCACGTCATAATTGTACAGCAGTCCTTGGTTTACGCTATTTTGGCGAACTTAAGAAAGCCAGCTTGACTTTAGCATGGGCAACAGCTCACCGCAACGGTTTTATTGCCTGTCATGGGGGAATGAAACAATACTGTACTGCTAATCGCAATTACACAATGGCAGCTTTTGGTTTATCTGGCTCAGGTAAATCAACCATTACCTTGGCTAAGCATCAAAATAAATATGATATAAAAGTATTACATGACGATGCTTTTGTTATCTCCAAAGCAAAAGGATCAACCACTGCTCTCGAGCCCTCTTATTTTGATAAAACGCAGGATTATACCAGTAGCAGTGAAGAGCTAAGCTATGTAGTTACTGCTCAAAACGTTGGGATTACTTTAAATGAAAATGGCAATAAAGTATTAGTGACGGAAGATATTCGTAATGGTAACGGGCGCAGCATTAAGAGTCGATTTGCTACTGAGAATCGAGTAGATCATCTTGATGAGAAGATTGACGGCATCTTTTGGATTATGAAGGATGACAGTTTGCCTCCAGTTATGAAGGTAAATGATCCTTGTCTAGCGGCCGTTTTTGGTGTTACTTTAGCCACTAAACGTTCCACTGCTGAAAATATCGTCAATGCCAAAGCGGATCAATTAGTTATAGAACCTTTTGCCAATCCGTTTCGAAGCTTTCCGTTGGCTGAAGATTACCAAGATTTCTTGGAATTATTCCAAAAGAAGCAGACTGATTGTTACATGTTGAATACAGGTATTTTTGAAGGAAACGATGTAACACCACAACATACCCTTTCTTCCATAGAAAAAATTGTTGAAAATACGGCAGAATTCAAAACCTTTGGCCCTTTAAAAGCATTATCTTATCTACCTATTGATGGACATGTTCCACCTTTTGAAGATGCCAATTATATCCAAAAATTAATCGAGCGATTTGAAACACGTTTATCTTTTATTCAACGAAGAAAGACAATTAATGATGGCTATGATCGTTTGCCAAATGAAACTGAAAAGCAGCTAATTATACTGCTGGAAGAACTGGCAGCTTATAAAGAAACACTTAGCAACTAAAATTTGTCAGTGACCTTTGTTGGTCACTGACAAATTTTTCGTTATAATAGAGACACTATGAAAAGAAACGAGGGAAAAAGATGTCATTCGACGGAGTTTTTACCCATGCAATGGTGAATGAATTGCGGGCCTCTTTATTAAGTGGTCGTATTTCTAAAATTCACCAACCTTATGAAAACGAAGTAGTCTTAGTGATTCGCTCACAAGGCAAAATCCATCGACTACTACTTTCGGCTCACCCTAGCTATGCTCGGATTCAGCTAACAGAAATTGCCTATCAAAACCCAGATACCCCGCCTAATTTTGTCATGATGCTTAGAAAACATTTAGAAGGGGCGATTTTAGAAGATATCTTGCAAATTGAAAACGACCGAGTGGTCCATTTTACCTTTACCAAACGGAATGAATTAGGCGATTTGCAGGATATTGAGTTAATTGTGGAATTGATGGGACGCCACTCAACGATTGTTTTGCTAAACAGTCAAACAGGGAAAATTTTGGATGCGATTAAGCATGTTGGTCATTCACAAAATACTTATCGTTCTATTTTACCTGGCAGTGAATATGTTACTCCGCCAAAGCAGGACCAAAAAAATCCTTTTAACGTTACTAAAGAAAATGTCTTTCACGTACTTTCTACCGCCGAAGAGATGACTGGTAACTATCTGCAGCAGCGATTTCAAGGCCTAGGTCGGGATACTGCTGATGAGTTGGCCTATCGCCTAAACAAGCAGCCCAATCGTAAAATGGATGTCTGGCAGAGCTTTTGGCAAGACTTAACAGACCAGATTCAGCCAACTTTAGGTATAAAGAATAATAAAGAGTTTTTTGCACCGTTACTGTTCAAAACCTTTTCCGAACCAGTAAGTTATCCATCTCTCAGCTTATTGCTGGACGCTTACTATGGTGAAAAAGCCGAAAAAGATCGCGTAAAGCAGCTGGGCAACGAACTAATCAAGCGAGTCGAAAACGAAATCAAACGCAATCAAACCAAACTGGAAAAACGACAAAAGACGCTAAAAGATTCAGAAAACGCTGAAGAGTTTCGTCGCGATGGAGAACTCTTAACTACGTTCATGACTCGAGTGCCTAGGGGTGCCGAAGAAGTTGAACTGCCAAATTATTACGAAGAAGACAAGTTGATTAAGATTCGTTTGAATCCAGCTCTGACTCCTAATCAAAATGCGCAAAAATATTTTCAACGTTATCAAAAACTAAAAAATGCGGTAAAGTTAATTTACAAGCAGATCGATGAAGCTAAAGAAGAATTAGCTTACTTAGAATCAATTTTAGCGCAATTAGAAATTGCTGGTCCAATGGATATCGAAGTGATTAAAGAAGAATTAGTCGCCAGTGGTTATTTGAAAAAGAAAAAAACGAAAAAAAATCGCAAACAGGCCCCTTCTCAACCAGAGACTTTTTACGCCAGTGACGGCACTCAAATTTTAGTGGGTAAAAATAACCTGCAGAACGACCAATTGACCTTGAGAAAAGCGCGTAAAACAGATATTTGGCTACATGCTAAAAATATACCTGGTTCACATGTCATCATAAAGGATGAGACTCCTAGCGATGAAACCTTGCTGGAGGCGGCTGAATTAGCAGCGTACTTCTCCAAGTTCCGACATTCTGCTCAGGTTCCAGTTGATTATGTGGCTGTAAAACATGTTCATAAGCCAAACGGTGCGAAACCAGGCTTTGTGATTTATGAAAATCAAAAAACGCTGTATGTAACACCTGAAGAACAAACCATCGAAACGTTAAAGAAGAGCTCAGGAAATTAATTTTCCCTAGGCTCTCTTTTTATTTGGACATGGATAACTTCTAAAAAGAAGGTGAAAATCGGAATTCCTACAATCAATCCCCAAACCCCTAAGAAGCGTTCGCTTAACAGTAAAATAACGAACGTATAGAAAATTGGCAGCTTCGTTCGACTGGACATCAGCTTGGGATTTAAAATGTATGACTCCACAACATGAACAGCCATAACCAACAGCAAAACGTAGACTACTGTCTGCAATCCATTGATTGAGTAGGCAATCAACGTAAGCGGAATAAAAGAAATAATTACACCAGCAACTGGAACCAAACTTAAAAAGAAAATCATAATCGCTAAAGACGGCAGCTGATTAAATCCAATTAAGGCTAAGCCTGCAGTAGTGATCCCTGTGTTAACTAATGCAATAATCAGTTGAACTTCCAACACGACTCCAAAGGTCTCAGTGAAAATTTTGGCAAAATAATGAACATCCTGGAAAAACCAGTCATAGTCACTATTCAAAAAATGTCGTGAAAACTGAAAAGTTCGTTCCTTTTCAATCATGAAGAAGAAACTTAGTAAAAAGGATAAGAAAAACGACACGGCAACCCGACCAACATTTTGCAATTGCTGGAAAATAATTCCTGCACCACTTTCTAATTTATCTTGCCAGTTATGGGTTTCAAAATACTTGGATAAATAGTTGGTAACTCCTGTTGAATCAAATTCTGTATGCTGGTAAAAACGCAGCAAGGAATTATAGGTTTGAATCGCCTGTTGAGCCAAGATCGTCGCATACTTAGCGAACAAAAGATAGAGCAAAAAAACAGCTATTAAGTAAAGTCCTATCGTCGCGGCAGCGTTAGGCAGCTTCAGATAGCGATGCAACAATTTCACAATTTTTGATGACAAATAGGTAAATATAAAGGTTAATAAAGCAATCGTAATAAACGATCGAGAAAGGTAAATCACTAGAATAAGAACGGCTAATACTACAAAGCGCCGCAGCCGAATATTTTCAATGAAATTTTGGTACATGTTCATCCCTCCACTGCTCTTAAATATACCATTAAAACCTTTTTTAGGCTTGATGTAAGCATTAAAAACAGATAAAAACTCCTCACAATCTAGTGAGGAGCAGTCATTACTTATTTCAACCAATTTTCTGGATCTTGACGCCATTCTTTTAGGAGAGTTAGTTGTTGTTCATTAATGTAGTTTTCTTCTAAAGCAATTTCAATCAAAGTTGAATAGTTAGTCAAAGTCAGTAATGGCATTTCTGCGGCCTTGAATTTTTCAACACCTTTGTCTAATTCGTAGGTAAAGATAGCTGCAACACCCAAAACATCAGCACCTTCTCGTTTAGCTGCTTCAGCTGCTTCCAGCACACTGCCCCCAGTTGAAATTAGATCTTCAATAACTACCATCTTTTGACCTTCAGTAATACGACCTTCGATTTGGTTGCCTTTGCCATGATCTTTAGCTTTGCTGCGAATATAAACCATTGGCAGGTCTAATAATTCAGCTACCCAAGCAGCATGAGGAATACCAGCAGTAGCTGTCCCTGCAATTACTTCTACATCTGGATAGCTGGCCTTGATTTCTTCAGCCAATCCTTTAGCAATTTCCCGACGAACCTCAGGGTAACTCATGGTGATGCGATTATCACAGTAGATAGGTGATTTGATTCCGCTAGCCCAAGTAAAAGGCTCATCTGGACTTAAAAAGACTGCTTCAATTTTCAATAGATCTTTAGCGATGTTTTCTGCAACTGTTCTCATTCTTCACCGTTCCATTCTTTTTTGATTTGAAGATAGCTTTGATAGGGTGTTTCTGATTGAGTTATCGGGCGTCCCACTACAATATAATTTGACCCAATTTCCCGTGCTTGCTGCGGATCCATTACCCGTTTTTGGTCACCAATCCTAGCACCTTTAGGGCGAATCCCCGGTGTTAAACAAATAAAATCATCGCTGGTCGCAGCGTGGATCATTTCTACCTCCAAAGCGGAGCATACCACACCGTCTAAGCCGGCTTCTTTGGCACACTTAGCATAGTGCACAACACTTTCGTTTAACGGTACTTGAATCAATTGATCTCGGTGCATTTGCTCTTCGCTGGTCGAGGTTAACTGGGTCACCGCAATTAGATCTGGAACTGCATTTCCAGGAGCTGTACCTTCAGTTAAACCTTCTTTAGCAGCCTTCATCATTTCTATTCCACCAGCAGCATGAACGTTGGTCATATGAATACCAAGTTTTGCTAAGCCTTTCATCGCTTTTTTGACTGTATTTGGAATATCGTGCAGCTTCAGGTCAAGGAAAACGTCATGCCCGTCAGTCGTCAGCTCACGAACAATACTAGGTCCTTCTTGGTAAAAAAGCTCCATGCCGATTTTGACAAATAATTTTTTTTCCGCAGGAAACTGCGTTAAAAATGTCTTGATTGCTTCTTTTGAAGAGAAATCAAGTGCAATAATTGGTCGTTTTTCCACTATCTTCTGGCCTCCTTGACTTCTTTGCGTAATTCTTCCAGTGAATCAATACCTAACTCAGCCATTCTTGCTGGTAAGGCATCGATCAATTTGGGACAAATATACGGATCAGTGAAATTAGCTGTTCCCACTGCCACTGCGCTAGCACCTGCCATAAACATTTCCAGCACATCATCAACGGTTTGCACGCCGCCCATACCGATAATCGGTAAGTCGCTAACCCCAGCTACTTGATGAATTAAACGAATCGCCACAGGCTTGATTGCCGGGCCAGAAAGTCCTCCGGTTTGGTTAGCCAAAATCGGCTGGCGAGTCTTCAAATCAATACGCATGCCCAAGAGGGTATTAATCATAGTAAAACCATCTGCTCCACCTTCGTCAATTGCCTTAGCAATTGGAACAATGTCAGTAACATTCGGACTAAGTTTAACATATACTGGCACACTGGCAACCTCTTTCACCGCTTTAGTTAAACGATAAGCAACCTCTGGATCAGTTCCAAAAGCAATTCCCCCATGCTTCACGTTAGGACAAGAGATATTTAGCTCAATCGCTTTGACATTCGGCGCATCCCCAATTTTGGCACAAACTTCGATATAGTCCTCTTCACAAGCACCAGCCACATTGGCAATAATCGGCAGCTGATCAAATTTCTCTAAAGAAGGTAAAATTTCGTTCATAACTGTTTCTAGGCCTGGATTTTGTAGACCGATTGCATTGAGCATACCACTTGGTGTTTCGGCCACCCGTGGAGTCTCATTGCCGTACCGAGATTGAGGTGTAGTGGCTTTAATCATAATTGAACCTAACTGATTCAAGTCATAATAATCTGCATATTCTTTTCCAAATCCAAAACAGCCACTTGCTGGCATGATTGGATTCTTCAAATCTAAGCCTGGTAATTTAACGGCTAATGGATTCATTAAAAAACAACCTCCCCTGCTTGGAATACTGGTCCGTCATCACAGACCTTCACACTCTTACTCGGTTCGTCAGCAACATGGCAGACACAGGCATAGCAAGCACCCATACCACAGGCCATTCGTGATTCTAAGGACAATTGAACATTACCGACTTCCCCATATAGCTGTTCTACTGTTTTCAACAAACCATTATTTCCGCAGGCGAAAACTGCAGTCGTTTTTTCCTGAGTTGCCAGCAGTAAATTGCCGACATTCCCCTGTAGACCGAAGCTGCCATCATCGGTTGAAAAGCGTGTATCACCTAGTGCTTGAAACTCTTCCGCATAATAGACAAATTCTTTAGAAGCAAAGCCCAAGAAATGAATGACTTGCACACCCTTTTTTGTTAATTGTTTGGACAATTCATACAACGGTGGTACACCAATTCCGCCCCCGACGATAAAGGCTGTATCACCTTGTTTCAGACCTGACAAATCAAAGCCGTTTCCTAAAGGTCCCATGACATCCAACTGGTCGCCAGCTTCTAGTTCAGCAAAAAACTTAGTGCCATCTCCTTCAATTCGATAAATGATCGTGCAGGTTGCCTTTTCTCGATCAATTTGATTGATACTAATTGGACGACGCAATAATAAATCCGCTCTTGGTACTCGGATGTGAATAAATTGGCCTGGATTATGCATCTGCTCTACTAGCTTACCTGTTAAAACCATTTCATAAATTCTTGGTGCTAATTGCTGCTGACTAACAATCGTCATCATTTCTTGTTTCATAATGGCCTCCCTTTAAGAAAGGCTTCGCAAACACACTCAGCTTGCGAAGCCTGAAATCGAGTATAGATTTTTTACTAGCAGACAAAAGCGTCTGTCTTAAATTTCGTGAATGGAGAATGCTCGAGATTCCATTACCCGCAAGATAGCATTTGCCGTATCTAGCGAAGTGAATAATGGCACTCCGTGTTCAACTGCCTCGCGACGGATAATGAAGCCGTCCTCCGAAGAATTCTGGCGATTTTTATCCATGGTGTTAATAACTACCTGGGCTTCGCCGCGGCGGATCATTTCCACTACGTTGTCTTCTGATGACTCAGAAATCTTGGCAATTGTTTTAGCAGTTAAACCATTTTCTTCAAAATAATTGGCAGTGCCCGCAGTAGCAATCAAACTATAGCCCACATCAGTAAAGCGTTTCGCCAAGTCTAGAGATTCTTCTTTATTTTCATCCGCAACAGTGAATAGGACAGCACCATAATCTGGTAGATGCAATCCCGCTGCTTCAAAGGCTTTGTACAAAGCCTTTTCCAGACTGCGGTCTGAACCCATAACTTCACCGGTTGATTTCATTTCAGGCCCTAAGTAGGTATCAACCTTCTGCAGTTTAGTAAAGCTGAAGACTGGAGCCTTTACGTGAACCAGTTTGCTTTCAGGATACAACCCATCTTTGTAGCCTAATTCTTCCAAGCTGTTTCCTAAAATTGCTTTAGTAGCAATTTGCGCCATTGGAATATTAGTAATCTTACTTAGGAACGGTACCGTCCGGCTAGCCCGCGGATTCACTTCAATTACATAAACCTGTTCCTCATGAATAACGAACTGAATGTTCATCATGCCGATGCAATTCATACCTAAAGCTAGTTTGCGCGTGTAGTCTTCAATCGTTGCAATGATCTCAGGTGAGAAGGTTTGCGGCGGATAAACTGCCATTGAGTCACCCGAATGAACTCCAGCTCGCTCGATATGCTCCATAATTCCTGGAATCAGAACTATTTTACCGTCACAAATGGCATCTACTTCACACTCTTTACCCACCATGTAACGATCGACTAGCACTGGATGTTCTGGAGAGGCTTTTACCGCATTTGCCATGTAGTCTTCCAAGTCCGCCTGGTTTTCGACGATTTCCATTGCCCGTCCACCAAGTACATAACTTGGACGTACCAATACTGGATAACCAATTCGATCAGCAATAACCACGGCTTCTTCACTGCTGGTAGCTGTATCACCTACCGGCTGAGGAATACCTAGTTTCTTAAGAACCTGTTCAAATTGGTCACGATCTTCCGCCCGGTCCAAATCCTCAATACTAGTTCCTAGAATTTTGACACCGTTTTTCACTAAAGGTTCTGCCAAGTTAATTGCAGTTTGACCACCAAATTGCACAATAACACCAATTGGCTGCTCTAGTTCAATTACGTTCATAACATCCTCTAAGGTTAAAGGTTCAAAGTAAAGCTTATCAGAGACTGAGAAGTCTGTCGATACCGTTTCAGGATTACTATTCATAATAATTGCTTCATAGCCAGCTGATTGGATCGCTTTTACTGAATGAACAGTTGCGTAATCGAATTCAACCCCTTGACCGATTCGGATTGGACCAGAACCTAATACCAACACTGATTCTTTATCTGAACGAATGCTTTCATTTTCAAATTCATAGGTGCTGTAGAAATATGGCGTTTGTGACTCAAACTCAGCTGCACAAGTATCTACCATTTTGTAAACAGGTAAAATTTTCGCTTCATGTCTAAAGTCGCTGATTTCTTTTTCAGTCATTGACCACAAGCTAGCAATTTTCTTGTCAGCAAAACCATTTTGCTTGGCTTTTTTCAATACATCAGCATCATTTACATGCTGAGCCAGTTCATTTTCTAACTCAACGATGTGTAATAATTTATCTAGGAAGAATAAATCAATTTTAGTCAGTTCACTGAGCTCTTCAATAGTGTATCCCCGACGCAGTGCCTCGGCTAAATAGAATAAGCGATCATCTTGAGCTTTGACTATTTTTTCAGTTAAAAGCTCATCAGTTGCTTCACTAAATTCATCGATTTCTACATGATAAGTACCAATTTCCAACGAACGAACAGCCTTCAGTAGGGATTCCTCGATGTTACGGCCGATTGCCATAACTTCACCAGTTGCCTTCATTTGCGTTCCTAGTACTCTTTCACCAGATTCAAATTTATCAAAAGGCCAGCGGGGAATTTTCGCAACCACGTAATCTAGGGCTGGTTCAAATTCAGCGTAGGTTGTTCCAGTTACTGGATTCTTCATTTCATCCAAGGTTAAGCCAACCGCGATTTTTGCTGCGAGTTTAGCAATCGGATAACCAGTTGCTTTACTTGCTAAGGCAGATGAACGAGACACTCGCGGATTCACTTCGATTACATAATAATTAAAGCTGTGAGGGTCTAATGCCAGCTGAACGTTACAACCGCCTTCTATTTTCAAGGCGCGGATGATTGATAAGGAGGCATCCCGCAGCATTTGATATTCATAATCAGACATGGTTTGACTCGGGGCAAAAACAATTGAATCACCAGTATGAACGCCTACTGGGTCAAAGTTTTCCATATTACATACTACAATCGCATTGTCAGCTGAGTCACGCATTACTTCATACTCAATCTCTTTGTAGCCAGCGATTGATTTTTCAATCAAACATTGAGTAGCTGGTGACAGCTTCAAGCCATTTTCAGCAATCACTCGCAATTCTTCTTCGTTGTCACACATACCCCCACCGGTTCCACCTAGTGTGAAAGCTGGACGTACGATAATTGGATAACCGATTGTATTAGCAAAAGCAACTGCTCCTTCAACCGTATTTACAATTTCCGATTCAGGAATTGGCTGGGATAATTCCTCCATCAACTGTTTAAATAAGTCACGGTCTTCCGCTTGATCGATCGCCGAAAGTTTCGTACCTAACAATTCGATGTTTAATTCATCTAGGATGCCAGAAGCAGCCAGTTCCATTGCCATATTTAATCCCGTTTGCCCACCGAGAGTTGGCAGGATTGCATCTGGTAACTCCTTACGCAGGATGCGGGAAACGAATTCTAACGTAATTGGTTCAATATAAACTGAATCTGCAACTTCCTTATCAGTCATGATAGTTGCCGGATTAGAATTCACTAAAACAACTTCATAACCTTCTTCTTTTAAAGCTAAGCAAGCTTGCGTACCAGCATAGTCAAATTCGGCTGCTTGTCCAATGACAATCGGTCCAGAACCGATGACCATGATTTTTTTAATATCTGTGCGTTTTGGCATTTATGCTTGCTCCTTCCATGCGTCCATCATTTCCATAAATTCATCGAATAAATGTAGTGCATCATGTGGTCCTGGCGCAGCATCTGGATGAAATTGCACACTGAAGGCTGGGTAGTGACGATGTCTTACCCCTTCAATCGTTCCGTCATTTACTTCCACATGCGTTACCATTAATTTTGTAGAGTCAATTGTTGCTTCATCCACCGCAAAACCGTGATTTTGTGAAGTAAAATCAATCCGTCCGGTTGCGATTTCTCGTACCGGATGATTTAATCCCCGGTGGCCAAATTTCATTTTATACGTGTCAGCATCATTTGCCAGTGAGAATAATTGATGACCCAAGCAAATTCCAAAAATCGGCACTTTTCCTTGAATTTTTTGAATCATTTCAATCGCTTCTGGCACATCTTTAGGATCTCCTGGTCCGTTCGTCAACATCACACCGTCAGGAGCCAAATCCAAAATCGTTTTTGCATCGGTATTGTAAGGCATAACCGTCAAATTACATTCCCGACGAGATAATTCTCTCAAAATGCTATGCTTTAAACCAAAATCGATGACGACAACATTACGGCCAACGCCAGGGCTTGGATAAGGAGTAACAGTTGAAACCTGATGGACTTGATTGGTTGGTAAAACAGTTGCTTTCAATTGATCAAAGGCATGATGGAATTGATCTCCAGAATCAACAATGCTGGCTTTCATAGTCCCGTGATTGCGTAATTTTTTCGTTAATGCACGAGTATCAATTCCTGCGATCCCAGGAATTCCCTTGCGCTTTAAAAATTCATCTAAGGTCATTTGGTTGCGCCAGTTGCTTGCACGACGCGCATGTTCCTTAACAACAACCCCTTTACAAGTTGGAGCAATTGATTCATAGTCATCACGGTTAATCCCGTAATTCCCAACCATTGGATAAGTAAAGGTAATGATTTGTCCGTTAAAACTTTGGTCTGTAATGGTTTCTTGATAACCAGTCATACTGGTTGTAAACACAATCTCGCCAAACACGTTGGCTTCAGCACCGAAAGCTTCTCCTTCAAATACCGTACCATCTTCTAAAATTAGCAGTCTCTTCAACTTATTAGTCCTCCTTGTTATACACCAGTTTACCATCCACAAAGGTGAACATCGTGTTGCCTTTAACAGGCCAGCCTACGAATGGTGTATTTACCCCCATTGAAGCAAATTGCTGATCATCAATTTTTTCTTCTGTGTATAGATCAAATACCGCCACATCGGCAGGTGCGCCGATATTCAGTGTGCCAGCGTTTAAGCCAAAAATTGCTGCAGGCTTCACTGCCATCCAGTCAATCACTTGTTCTAAAGTAAAGCGGCCCGTTTCTACAAAGTGTGTATAGATCAATTGGAAAGCTGTTTCGCTGCCAACAATACCAAATGGCGATTTTAAGAACGTTTGATTTTTTTCTTCTAACCCATGAGGGGCATGGTCGGTAGCGATACAATCAATAGTTCCATCCATTAATCCTTCGATTAGTGCATCACGATCTTCTTTACCTCGTAAAGGCGGGTTCATTTTCCAAAAACCGTTATCTTCTGGAATATCTTCATCCATCAAGATCAAGTGATGAGGTGATACCTCTGCGGTTACATGAACGCCTGCTCTCTTTGCATCACGGATTATTCTTACACTTTCTTTTGTTGATACGTGGCAGACATGATAGTGTGCACCAGTTTCTTCGGCTAGAATTACGTCGCGAGCGATTTGAGAAGATTCAGTCGCACTCATGATTCCTGGCAGATCAAGCTTTTCACTGATCTCGCCTTTGTGCATAACACCGCCGAATAGTAATGAATCATCTTCTGTATGAGCAACTAAAGCCATCCCTTGCTTCGCAGCCTCTTGCATTGCTAAATACATAGTTCCGGCTGTTTGCACGCCCACTCCATCGTTAGTAAAGGCAAATGCGCCAGCTGCTTTCAGTCCTGCTTGGTCAGTTAATACTTCACTGCGCAGCTCTTCTGTGATCGGTGCATACTGCAATACTTTGACTACTGCATCACGTTCAATGATATCAAGGACTTGCTCAAATTTCTCAACTGTATCAGGAGTAGGATCAAGGTTAGGCATTGCACAAACGGTTGTAAATCCACCACGGGCTGCTGCTTGACTTCCTGTTTTGATGGTTTCTTTATAAGTAAAACCAGGCTCTCTTAAATGCACATGGACATCCACTAAACCAGGCGTTACTAATTGCCCCTTTGCATCGTAAACTTCATCAAAGTCCAAATCAGCAAAAGATTTGCCGATTCCCGCGATAATTCCGTCTTCTAACCAAACATCTGCATCTATTAATTGATTGCCTTTTCCAGCAATTTTACCGTTTTTAATTAGTACCTTCATAATCCATCTCTCCTTGTTCATTTTAATGAATTAACTTTTCATCGAAAAATTAATTCGATTTTTACGCCATACACCATCCAGTTACACTGTTCGTATAACACTAGGAAAAGTTGCTCTGCATCCAACTTGGATTCAATATAATATAAGCATATTCTTCAAACTGATTAAGACACACCATTCAATATTGCTTCTAAGATCGCCATGCGAACAAATACACCATTGCTCATTTGTTCAACAATCCGTGATTGATAACTTTCAACCAATGAATCAGCGATTTCTACATCACGATTAACTGGAGCCGGATGCATGATGATTGCTTTATCCTTCATACGTTTTGCTCTTTCAATCGTCAAACCGTAGTCTTGATGGTAGCCTTCTTTGGAGAAGCTTTCGTTGCCATCATGGCGTTCGTGTTGCACCCGTAAAAGCATAACTACGTCTACCACTTCCACTAACTCGTCCAGTGGTCGGTATTCTCCATACACATCATAGCTAGAATCGTACCATTGCTCTGGTCCTGAGAAATAAACCTCCGCTCTCAATCGATTCAGCATTTGCATGTTGGACTTAGCTACCCTCGAGTGAGTGATGTCGCCTACAATCGCTACCTTCAACCCTTCAAAATGCCCAAATTCTTCATAGATTGTCATCAAGTCCAGTAAACATTGCGTTGGGTGCTGGCCGCTGCCGTCCCCACCATTAATGATTGAACAGTGAACCGTTCGGCTTTGGATCAACTCGTCATAATAATTTTCATCACCATGTCGAATGACACACACATCTACACCGATCGCTGACATAGTCAACACGGTATCATATAAGGTTTCTCCTTTTTGCACAGAGCTGGTTCGTGAGTCAAAATCAATGACATCCAAGCCCATTTTCTTCTCAGCAACTTCAAAACTCTTATGGGTCCGAGTGCTGTTCTCAAAAAACAGGTTGGCCGCAAAATACTGTGATTTCTCAGGTGACCACTGTGCACCGTTTTTGAACTGTTGCCCTCGTTTAATTAGTCCCATAACTTCCTGATCGGATAAAGCTTCGATTGTCAACAAATGCTTCAAACTAATTTTTTCAGATTGGATGATCATGATTCTTCCTCCTTATTTTTCGCTGCGTGCTTTCTCAGGTAAAATCAAATTCAGTATAATGCCTAGCACAGTTGCTAGAGCCATTGAAGATAATGTAAAGGTGCCAGCTTGGAACACTAGCCCGCCGATGCCGATAACTAAGATCGTTGAAGCGATCAACAGGTTCTTTTTTCGGTCAAAGTTGATTTGGTTTTCAATTAAAATTTTCAATCCGCTAGCTGCAATTACTCCGAAGAGCACGAAGCTGATTCCAGAAATAACTGGTCCAGGGATACTCAAGATTAATGCACTTAATTTTCCAACAAATCCTAAAGCGATGGCGAACACTGCTGCACCACCGATTACGAAAACACTGTGAACTCGCGTGATTGCTAGCACTCCGATATTCTCACCGTAACTAGTTACTGGCGGTCCACCGACAAGTCCCGCTACGATTTGGGCGAAGCCATCCCCCATCAAGGTACGATCCAATCCAGGATCTTCAAAGAAATTCCGCTTAGTTAATTTATTCAATACCATTAAATGACCGATATGTTCTGTCATCGTGACGAAAGCGATTGGTGCCATCGTAGTAATAGCATTTAGATAAAGCTTCGGCTGATAGGTGGCAAAAGGTACATCGAATGCTGGAAGCGCGAACCAGTGTGCGTCGATAATCGGTTGATAGTCGATAATGCCAAACAACATCGCGGTGATATAGCCGCAGACAATTCCTAGCAGAATCGGAAGTAATCCGATAAAACCTGAGAGAAACATGTTGAAAAAAATCGTTAATCCCAAAGTAATTAAAGCAACTAGTACGTATTTAAAATCGTAAACATCGTTATTGTACATCGCATTAGTGGCCGCGTTACCAGCTAGACCCAAACCGATAACCATAACAACTGGTCCCACAACAATTGGCGGTAAAATTTTATCCAGCCAGGCAGATCCGATTTTTCGAATAAGGAATGATACAATCAGATAAACTAAGCCGCAGGTCATCGCTCCCTGTGCAACTGCTGGATATCCATCAGATTTCATCAGTAGTTGCATTGCTGCAATAAAGGCAAAGCTGCTGCCTAGATAGGCTGGGATTTTTCCTTTTGTGACTGTCAGATATACCAACGTCCCCAGTCCGGAACTGACCAGCGCAATACTTGGATTGATCCCCACCATAATCGGAACCAGTACCGTTGCGCCAAACATCGTAAACAGATGTTGAATACTTAACCCTACCCAATGTCCTGCACTAGGACGATCCTTGATGTCTAATACCACATCGTCGTTGTGAAACTCTTGCATTTGTCTTTACGCCTCTTCCTTTTGGATCAAGATGCGATCTTGTCCGTCCAATTCTTCCATTTCAACAATGATTTCTTCGGTTAATGCTGTTGGAATATTTTTCCCTACATAATCAGCACGAACTGGTAATTCACGGTGTCCGCGGTCAACTAGCACTGCTAGGGAAATACGATTTGGTCTGCCGTAATCCATTACTGCGTCGAGAGCTGCGCGGATTGTGCGTCCAGTAAACAACACATCATCCACTAAGATGACTTCTTTACCAGCAATTTCAAAAGGAATATCCGAAGAGTGCAGCTCAGGTTCAGCTGTCTCCTGTTTCTGTACATCATCCCGGTAAAGGGTGATATCCAGCTCGCCAACTGGAATTTCAATATGTTCTAATTGTTTCAACCGTTCAGCAATTCGCTGAGCGATAAAAATTCCTCGAGTTTTGATACCTACTAATACAATATCTTGAACTCCTTTGTTGCGTTCAATGATTTCATAGGTGATACGGGTTAACGCTCGTTTCATCGTTACCTCATCGACAACTTCCTTTTTGTACATCTTGTCTCCTCCTCTTTTTTCCATAAAAAAACTCCTACCCGCATGCAGGTAGGAGGATTGTAATCGACTTCGTCAAAAATGATAGAGTTGATCCCAAGCGCACTTAGTCCAAGCTTCTATCTCCACCCTTCTTAGCCTCACGGGACTACTCTTAAAGGATCTCGCTATTCAGTTTTTTTCACTGAGAATACTATACCGTTCTTTCTCTGAGAAATCAATCATTTTCTCGCAGTTGCTTCAAAGTTTTTTGAAAAATTTCCGGCAGCGGTGCTTCGAAGACTAAGTTCTCTCCCGTTTTCGGATGAGTAAAGCCTAATAGCTTCGCATGTAAAAACTGTCCATTGCCCTTTAACGTTTTCTTCGGTCCGTATAACGGATCACCAGCTACTGGATAACCAATGTATTGCATGTGCACCCGGATTTGGTGCGTTCGTCCCGTTTCCAATTGCAACTCGATCAAAGTAAAGTCTGTAAAGCGTTCCAGCACTTCGAAATGTGTAACGGCTTCCTTGCCGCCTTCGATCACCGCCTGCATTTTCCGATCTACCTTTGAACGCCCGATTGGTGCTTCAATCCGACCTTTTTCATGAGGAATTTCTCCATGAATCAAGGCCACGTATTTTCTTAACGACGTTTTGTCCTTCAGCTGTTTTGCCAAAGCTTCATGAGCTTGGTCATTTTTCGCTACCATTAACAAGCCAGAGGTGTCCTTGTCAATCCGATGAACAATCCCAGGACGAACCACATCATTAATAGTAGATAAATTTTTAATTTGGTGTAACAGACCGTTAACTAACGTTCCATGGGAATGCCCAGCTGATGGATGAACCACCATACCCTGAGGCTTATTTACCACCACTACATCCTCATCCTCATAAACAATATCCAGCTGCAAATCCTCCGGCAAAAGCGCCAATTCTTCAGGCTCCGGAATACGAATCAAAATGTGATCCCCCTTACTCACCTTGTAATTGGCCTTAATCGGTTGCTCAGCTACCGAAACCTGTCCATCCTTGATCCATTGCTGAATCTGAGAACGAGAATAATCTTTCAACCGTTCATTGAGCACCTTGTCAATCCGGCCACTCTCTTCATGTATAATTACTTCAATTTCATTTTCCATGCTTTTTTTCTCTCTCATCTAATAAAATGTAAATAAATATCATCGCGACACCAATCACCAATGCCATATCCGCAATATTGAAGATCGGAAAGTTGATGAAATCCAGTTGAAACATGTCCACTACATAGCCTAAGCGCAGGCGATCAATAAAGTTCCCCACTGCTCCAGCCAAGAATAAGCTGATACCAATCGTCAGCCATTTGCTTTCATGCAAATGCTTGGCTAAATAATAAATCCCAGCAGCCACAGCTGCCACTGTAATAATAATGAAGAAAACTCGTTGCCCTTCTAACAAACTAAAGGCTCCTCCAGTATTATGAATATAGGTTAACGATAAAACATTCGGAATGACCTGCTGCGCATCACCCAAATTAAAATTGCCAACAATCCAAAACTTAAACCATTGATCGAGGCCAATAATCACAGCACTCAACAATAAATATACAGCTAACAATAGACTACTCCTCTTTCTGCGCATAAATATCCCTTGGTCGAACAATCCCCATCAAGTTTCCATTCGGATCGCCGTCTTTAGTAATCAAAACTGCCTCCAAAGTCGTTTGGCTGCGGAACATTTCCTCAACCTCTGCAACCTTAGTATCAGCAGAAACAAAATGAAAATTCGTACTCTTCCCATTTGTCTGCAGCAAATCCTCTGCCTTTTTTCCTTCCAGATTCACTGGCCCCGCTAAGCTAGCTTGAGCAAAGAACAAACCAATCGTCCGCAAAGTCACTAAGCCCTTAAACTGACCACGATGATAAACCGGAAACTGGGAAAAGCGCTTCTCAGCCACAATCTCCATAATTCTTCGCAACGGAAAATCCTGTTCAAAGCCCGTAACCTTCTTGCCAAACCGCGGCAAAACCTTTTCCGGCCGAACCAGAGCCTCTTCAATCTCCGCTATCCGCTGAACCGCCCAATCATTTGGCTCTGCAATCACAAAATCATCTGCAATCTGATCATGTACAATCGCATTACGCAGCTGTGCAAGCTGCAGCAAATCATTCTCATTATTCCCAACCAAGGTTCCTTTACGTTTCGACAATCGTCGAACCATCTCACTAAAGCCCATATTGGCAGGATTATTTAATTGGTTCTTCAATTCTTTTTCAATACGATTAAATGTACTAAGAAAAATCTCAGCTCTCTCGCCCATGCATGTGCTCCTTTTTCGTTACTATATCACAGTATAGTAAAAAAGAAGGGATAAAGAAAGCAGGAACGACGAAAAACTCGGCGGGGCCGAGTTAAAGAATTTTAAAGCTAAATTATTAGTCTATGTTTCTAAACATCTTATTTTAGTTGGTTGTTAAAAACAATTTATTCCCATCATTAAATTGTATCAGGTTCCTCTTCACTTCTAAAAGCATAATTTTCTAACAAAGTAATTCTATTCACTAATGGATTCGTTCTATCATATAGATCAACTGAAAGTGATTCTATAATTTCAATAGTCTCAGTATCTTTCACAGTAATCCCAATAATAACTTGGATTTTATCACCTAACTTAGTTATATCTTTTAGAAGAGCTAACATATCTTTAGGTATGATACTTTGTTGATCAGGTTCGTCGAAGATTATTATACCTGGATGGTTATTTCCAAATTTTCTTGAAGCTATAAATAAAGACATCGTATATGCCCATATTGCTCGAATATTATCACTTGCTGATGAATCAAATTTCATATCAAAGTTTTCGGTTATAGGCATGAAATTTTCTCGTGATATTTTAATATTTCCAATGTCCGCTTTATTTACGCTAGTATATCCATACAAATTCAATTTATTAATAAAAACTGACTCGAAATAATGAATTTTTCCCAAATCACTCTCTGAGTATTTGTTGACAGGCAAGTTATTTTTAGCCTCAAGATATTCTTTCCAAGATGTTGATATTTTCAATAATTTTTTTCTCTGCTCAAAAAAATTTTTAAGCAATACTTCAAGTCGTTCAATCTCAGAATCAAGTTGAATTTTTTTGTATACATCTGATTCAGTTACTTTTGAATAATCATTTATACTTCTCTTAAGAACACGTAACAATTTGTTTAGTTTATACAACTTCTCATTATTAAAGCTTATTTCTCTTTCCAATATATTAATTTTTTTGCTATTCAAATTTATATTATATTCAAAAAGTTCTTTTTGAGAGATGAGATGCGCTATGTTTTCTTCAATAGACATAAAACTATTATGACTATCAATTTCAATAAGAGAGTCCTCAATTTGTTGATGGCATGTTGGACAAACCTTCTGGTAAACTGATATGTCTTCATTAGATCCTAAATCAATCAATTTTTTTGCATCCTTATTATTTTGGATATCTCTCTTCAAGATATCCAAACTATCGCTTAATTTTTTATTCACTTGCTTTTCTAGCTCTAATTGAGTGTTTGCTTCCCTACTTTGCATTGTGATTCTATTAATCTCTTTTTGAGTTAATTCTATCTCAACACTCAAAGACTCAAACTTTTTGTCTGAGTTCATCTGCACTCTTTTTTTTATTTGATCTTCTAAAATGTTTAGTCGTTCTTCCAAGTTATTGATATGTTTTTCAAGCGTAATATTGTGTTCTTGGTCCTGAACCATCAGCCTAATTTCATTCAAATTTTGTTCGTCAAGAACTATTGGTGTAACTGGCAAATTTTCTATATAAAGTTTTCCATCAATAAATTGATTTTTCAACAATTGAATCATTGCTCTCCATTGGAACTCTATATTTTTTAAATTGTCGTTAAGTTTAATTTTTTCTTTTTCGTGTTTAAGAGAATCTAAGTTTAGGAGAAACTCTACTACTCTTTTTTTGAATCTCGAATACCAAGATACGGCATACTTGAGAATATGTCTGACCAACCTCGTTTTTGCTCTATAAACATGGATGAAAAAAGAATTTGTAAATATAATTTTCTTTCTGAATCATCAGAAGTAGGTACTTCTGGAAGATTTAATCCACAAAACTTTTCTAAAAATCTGTGAAATCCTTTCTGATTCTTAGCCGAATTAGGTAAATGAACAAAAAAATCCTCTCTTTTCGTATCTTCTTTATAAATATTTTCAAGACTACTAAAGTATACTGAAACAAGACTTTCTTTTCTGGATAGTGATTTTCCTGTTCTTAATATCGTTATAATATCACTATCTTTTTCTAATTCTAAAAAAACTTTCGATTCCAAAACATTTAAATTATTATCATCCTCATCCTTAATTATATTCTTATAGGCTGAACTCAATACCTGAACTCCTTTTTTTTCACCTATAATTTGTTCAAATCCTAGAGCGTAGTATATGCCTGCTATTGCAGAGCTTTTCCCCTTTGTATTAGTAGAGCTTTCAACAAAATTTGTACCCGGATAAAAATTTTCGTCAAAAACGAAACTTTTTTTTAGGGTTACTATCTCAACTTTAAGTCTTTGAATTCTCATTTTTCCTCCTAAAATAATGTAGGTCTAGAAACAATCTCCTCAGTTAATTGCTGCCCAAATGTATTAAAAAAATTTTTTTCTAACATCATTAGTTCTTGATCCTTCATAATTTTTTCGAATAGTTTTTTACCTTTAGGTAGTAAAGTAATATAGTTATTACTACTTTGTCTTTTAACTATTTGTTCCACAAACATAAAATCTAGAGCTCTATTTACTGATGGATCAAACCTATTTATTATTTCTACTTGGTTTCTACCCTTGATATAGTTCTCTAGTGCGAGCATATTTTTAGCAGAAGCCGTTGCTAATGATAATATGTGAATTTTCATTAGTGAACATCCTCTTTGCCTTGGTGCCTTACTTAGCATAACAATTAAAATAATTTGAGAAATTTTATAACTAATTCTATAGTTATATGGTACTGCATTAGGTTTATAGTCAAAATTAATTCCTTTTTCAAAAAGCTCTTTTAACTCAGGATTAATTTGAATCTCCTCCTCTAAACTCCATAGAACAATCTGCTAGCCACTCTGATACCAGTCCATATCGCAAATCACTTATTGTACCTTCTTCTACATAAGTAAATTTATCTAATAGTCTTTTTTCAAATTCATCACATAAATTCAAAAAAATTTCAGAATTCTTTTTAGAATCCGATAGCATTCCTGTTTTAATTGCTACGTCCTTCTTTAAAGCCTTGCTATACAAAAATAATTCTTCGTATATTTCAGGCGCATCCAAACGAAATTTTTCGAACATAGAAACACCTTTAACGTAATAGTCTATGAAGTGATTGACCATTTGCTCTATATGAGAATTGTCCGCTTTAGCATTTTCGTTGTCAGAATTTATAATTGCTCTCACTTTTCTGTCTATATTATTGACTTTGTCATTTTCAAGTTCAGATAAGTTTATCTCGATATCTGTCAAATCCACTCTGAATTTGTTACTAACAATATCTTGTCTTATTAATCTAGTGAACTCTTCAGCAAAATCATCTGCTATTTTTACCCAAACCTCGAAATTTTCATCAATATGACAAGGAGAATTTTTCTTAGCAAAATCTCGAATTTCCTTCTGTTTAGTTTTAGCGTGCTTAAGGATACGGTCATCTTTATATAGAGGAATTACGTAATGCCATTCCTTAATTTTTTCAATTCCCATCTTTGAATACGACTTTATATTTTTAGGAAGAAGTAGTTTTTGTATATCTTTAGATAGCTTTGTTCTTAAATGTTCGTACAGACTATCATCATCATACTTTCCTTCAGGACAATAGCACTGAAAAACTATCCCATTTTTTGTAAATCCGTCTAAACCACTATCTCCCTGATGTCTAGCGGGTACATCAGTAAAATGCTCTGCACTATACCTCAATCTAAAACCCTTAATACAAAGCTCTTCCCATTTATTTCCATCAATTTCATAATTTAAAGCATCTAAAATCATTTTATATTCCTTTCATCACAAAAGAAAAAACGTTAAACGTTTCCTTATGCATAATTTTCATCCAAAACTAAAAATTGATCATTGTATAAAAAGAAGACTAAAAAAATATTCTAAAGTCTATGCTTTCATCCCCGCAACCATATAACTCAACGGAAATTTATCCAAAACTTTTGTTGACTCATTATTAGCCATCTCCAAATTGTACTCCTCAATATATTCTAAAGTCAGTCCATTCGTTATAAGGGCTTTCAAAATATCCGACAACTTATGCATGAACCAGTATCCTTCCTTAGATTCGTACTCAACACCACCGACATAATCTAGACCGTCCTTATAATGATAAGGTCCTTTTTTGAAGTATGGGACTAATAAATCAAAATCGGGGCTTTTTGCATCAAAATCGACCTCAAATAGATAAGCAATTGGATGCATTTCAAAAATTAGTAGTTGCCCACCCTTTTTCAATAAGCGGCTAACAACTGCAAAATACTCATTCAAATCTGGAAACCATTGAAGTGAGCCTTCTGATATATAAATGAAATCGAAGTAATTGTTGTATGAATCATTTATATCTAAAATATTAGTTCGTTCGAATGTAGCGTCTATTTTGGCTATTTCTGCTAGTTGTTTTGCTTCTTGAATTGCATTATCTGAGATGTCAAAACCGACCGCTTTTTTGGCTCCGAGCTTCATTAGAGATAATAACTCTCTTCCGTTGTTACAAGGCAGTTGACCGATCACTTTATCGGTAAAATCAATTTTATCTAATTTTTCTAACAGCACAACATCGCAATCTCTATCGAAAGTCGTAAAATTTAAATCTTGGAATCCTTTTTGCAAAGAATTACTTCTAGCTTTTTGATGATAATTTAACGCTTCGTTCCAAGCTGATCTGTTGCTATCGTATATATTTTTAGAGTTCATGAGATTTCCTCCACTAAATTCTTTACGTTTAATTATAACAGTAAACAAAAATAAATCGTTGCCTATTATAAAAATAAGCAGCGATTTATAAAATAATTGCTTGAATTGGAGTGTATTTGCTTCTACTTATCTCGATCTCCCAATTTGACGAAAGTTTTGTATTTCTAAGCTGACCACAATATAGCCTACAAATCTTCAATCCTATACTCCATGTACCCTTCATAGAAATAACTAGTATCTATCCCCTTCATAAACACATCACGATCATCAACTTTATCCGTCAGCGCATCCTTCAATAAAAATCTGATCTCCAAATCATTTATAGGACTACGTTCCATGGCAGAAAGATATGCTTCTTTGTCGACTTGACTCCAGTCCACAACTTTTCCAAGTTCCTTCTTCAAGATTAAATCTAGCCAGATTCTCATGCTTCTACCGTTTCCTTCGCGAAAAGGATGAGCAACATTCATCTCTACATATTTAGCAATGATTTCTTTATAATTATTCTGAGGCATTTTATCAATATGTCCTAAGGCTGTTTTTAGATACATTACAGGAGCAAATCGAAAATTTCCTTTTGCTATATTAACATCTCTAATTTTTCCAGCAAAATAGTAAATGTCGTCAAAAAGATACTTATGAATTTCTGCCAATCCTTGAAAGGTTCCAACTTCTATCTCATCAATTTTTCCAGATTCAAATAGCTGCTTAGCTTTTTGTTTACTTATCTTTTCTTCAGCCTTAGCCAGTTCAATTTGATCTGTAATACTTACTTTGTTTTCTAACATCAATAGTTCTCCTTCATCATAAAAGGTGTCAAGAGTTTGGATATATACCTTATATACCTAATGTTACCATTTTAAACATACTGTGTAAAAACTATAATAGGTCAAATGATTCGCTAAGAAGCAATTCTTTAAAAGTTCTTTCCGATCATCAAAAAACCCGAAACACCTCATGGCATTCCGAGTTCTCATACTTACTTATTATCCAACAACTCCACCTTAATCATCCCAATCCCTTTCTCTAACTCATCCTGTTCAATCGTTAGAGGAGGCAATAGGCGCAGCGTATTGTTGCCGGCCTTTAAGACTAGTAGGCCTTTTTTCTGTAGATTGGCTACAGTTGCATTCAAGGTATCTTGATCCTTCAGCTGAACGCCGATCATCAAACCTTGGCCGCGGACATCTAGTACTTTATCGCTTGAGTCTTTCAAGCTGCCTAAGGATTTCAAGGCGTAATCGCCTTTTTGTTTCACTTTATCTAGGAAGTTTGGATCGTTAATAATATCCAATACTGCTACTGCAACTCGTAAAGCTAATTTGTTTCCGCCGAAGGTTGTGCCGTGAGAACCTGGTCCGAAAGCATCCTTTAGTTCTTTTTTGCCGAGCATAGCACCAACTGGAATACCGTTGCCTAGTGCTTTTGCTAATGTGAAGATGTCTGGCTCGATACCGTAGCCTTCGTAGGCGTAGAGATTCCCTGTTCGGCCGATTCCTGTTTGAATCTCATCAACGATTAACAGGGCGCCTTGTTCTTTACAAAGCTCTGCGACTTGTTGAACGAATGAGATCTCGGCTGGTAGTACGCCGCCTTCGCCTTGAATTAGTTCGATCATGACTGCTGCGGTATCTTGATTGACAAGTTCCTTCAATGGTTCGATTTCGTTAAAAGGTACGTATTGGAAATCGGGTAAAATTGGAGCAAAGCCTTCGTGCAGTGCTTCTTGGCCGGTGGCGCTTAATGCGCCATAGGTACGTCCGTGGAATGATTGCTGGAAGCTGATAATTTTTGAACGTCCGGTGGCTTTACGTGCTAACTTGATAGCTGCTTCGTTGGCTTCGGTTCCGCTGTTGCAGAAGAAGGCTAAGTAATTTTTGTTGTTGGCTAATTTCTTGGCTACGTCTTCCTGCAGCTTGCTGGAATACAGGTTTGAGGTATGCCAGATTAGGTGCATTTGTTTTTCTAGGGCTTGGATTAGCTTAGGGTGTTGATGGCCTAGGCTGTTTACCCCAATTCCACTGGTGAAATCTAAATATTCTTTACCCGTTTGGTCTTCGACGTAATTGCCGAAGCCTCTGACTAGATCAATGGATTCTCTTTTGTAATTAGGAAATAGATGAGTCATGCAAACACCTTCGCTTTCGTGATCTTTGTGCCGCATTTTGCGATACTGTTAGTAATGAAGACTTCCTTTACGCCTTTGGTCAATGCGGATGTAGCACTGTCTAGCTTAGGAATCATGCCGCCTGTAATAACTTCTTGATCTTTTAATTGTTCAACGTCGTCAGTCGTTAAATGTTCCAACCATTCGCCTTCGCATTTTACGCCAGGTACGTCAGTGATTAAGTATAAAGCTTCTGCATCTAATGCTTCCGCGATTTTGCAGGCAGCTGTGTCGGCATTAATATTTAACCATTCGCCTTCTTCAGTTAAACCAAGAGGAGCGATGATTGGCACATGATTTTTCGCTAATACGTCGTTAATCATGCCGGTACCGATATTGGTAATGGTACCAACATAGCCTAAGTTGTCTTTGTCGATAAAAGTCCCTTGAATTAATTGGCCGCAAGATGCATGTAGACCAACAGCTGAGAAACCGTTTTGTTGAAAAACCGTGGTGATGGCTGGCTGAACTTGTCCGATCAACACCATTTGTGTGATTTTTAATGCTTGAGCAGAGGTCACACGCAGACCGTTGGCAATCGTTACTGGAACATTTAGTTTTTCCATCATTTCGGTGATGTAATAACCGCCACCGTGAACGATCACGATTTCTTTACCGGCTGCTTGCCAATCTGCTAATGTATCAAAAAATTCTTCGGTTAAATTATCACTGGCGACGCCGCCAATTTTCACTACGATTTTTCCCATGTCTTTACTCCCCTTACGTATGGTATAACGCATTGACTTCAACATACTTGTAGGTTAAGTCACAGCCCCAAGCGGCACCTTTTGTGTTTCCTAAATTCATATCAACAGCAATAACAATCTTGTCTTGTTCCAAAATTTGTTTAATCGCAGCTTCGTCAAAGGTTTGCGGTTGGCTGTTTTTCAGTACCTGCACACTGCCGATCCACATATCTACCTTCTCAGGATCGATCTTTGTTTCTGAATAACCGATAGCGCAGATGATTCTGCCCCAGTTGGGATCTTCTCCAAACATCGCGGTTTTTACTAACATTGAGCCAACAATCTTTTTAGCGATCATTCGGGCAGCCAACTCGTCAGTTGCGCCTTCTACTTGTACTTCAATCAGCTTAGTGGCTCCCTCGCCGTCTTTGGCAATCATTTGAGCCAATGTTTCACTTACTAGCTGGAACATTGCTACAAACTTGTCATAGCCTTCTGTGCCTTTTTTAATTTCAGCATTACCCGCAAGCCCGTTAGCCATAACTAACACCATATCGTTAGTTGAAGTATCTCCATCGACTGTAATTTGGTTAAATGTCGTTTCCGTCTTTTCACTTAACAACTCCTGCAGCAGCTCTTGTGAGATTTCTGCATCAGTTGTAATAAATGCTAGCATTGTTGCCATATTAGGATGAATCATCCCAGAACCTTTAGCTGTTCCGGCAATCGTTACCGTCTCGCCATTGATTGTGTCTTGCACGACGATTTCTTTAGTTGTCGTATCAGTTGTCATGATGGCTTCGTGGAAGTGGTAAGGTTCGCAATCATCCATATCAACCTTTTGAATTCCTTGTTCGACTAGTTCAATTGGCATAATTTTGCCGATAACTCCAGTAGAGGCAACGGCTACTTTATCAGCTGTAACTCCTAAGTGATCTGCTGTAGCCTGCTGCATTTGTTTTGCGTGGACCAAGCCGATTTCTCCCGTACAGGCATTAGCGTACCCTGAGTTAACTACGACTGCCTGGATGCTTGGTTCTTGCATCGTTTCCTTTGTTACATAAATCGGAGCGGCCTTTACTTGGTTAGTCGTGTAAACAGCAGCGGCCTTCGCTGCCTTTTCTGAGTAAATGACTCCTAGGTCCAATTTGTTTTTCTTTAATCCTGAGTGTAAGCCAGTAGCTTGAAAGCCTTTAGGACTGGCGATTGTTCCATCAATAATATTCATAAGTCGTCTCCTTTGTCGTTACGGATAAACAGGTATCAGCTCTAAGCCAGTTGTTTCCGGTAGATTCATTAGTAGGTTTAAGTTTTGAATAGCTTGGCCGGATGCGCCTTTGACCAAGTTGTCAATTACGCTGACCACCGTTATTGTCTGAGTTGCTTCATTATAGGCAGTTCCGATGTCGCAGTAGTTGGATCCCACCACTTGTTTGATGCATGGGAAGTTTTGATCCTCCTGCAAGCGAATGAATGGTTTGTTTCCATACTCTGCTTCAAAGGCTTCGCGAATTTCACTGCCAGTAATACCTGCTTTAGCTTTACAATAGGTTGTCATCAAAATTCCACGAGTCACTGGAATTAAAGCTGTCGAAAATTGAATCGCTGGAATCTCCGAATCCCAATGCTGCAGCTGCTGAACAATTTCTGGAATATGCTGGTGCTGATTCAATTTGTACACTGACATGTTGTCGTTCGCTTCAGTATAATGAGCCGCTTCAGAAAGCTTCTTGCCAGCGCCTGATAAACCAGACTTGCCATCAAAAATGATGGAGTTCTTTTCAATTAACTGTTGCTTCACTAATGGAGCAACTGATAAAATTGCTGCTGTGGCGTAACAGCCAGGATTCGCAACCAACTTTAAATTCTTCGGCAGTCCGAAATCCGCCAAACCGTAAGTTGCCTGCTCTAAAGCTGAAATCGGAGCACTAGTCTTACCATACCATTTTTCATACTGAGCTGGATTTTTCAAACGATAGTCGCCAGATAAATCAATCACTGGAAACTGTTTTTCTATAAAAGGTAGT
The DNA here is from genome assembly GCF_017377655.1 of Candidatus Enterococcus ferrettii. GTDB lineage: Bacteria > Bacillota > Bacilli > Lactobacillales > Enterococcaceae > Enterococcus_A > Enterococcus_A ferrettii. The sequence continues at coordinate 40,691 of NZ_JAFREL010000008.1, read as the reverse complement.
GCTTGATCTTTAGCTACCCCAGATGGAGCCGCGAAAAATACTAAATCTGCCTGGGCCATAATTTTCTCAGGATCGACTTCTTCTAAAGGCAATTCGATCAGCTGTTTCAAATGTGGGAATCGTCGATCGATCGCTTCCCCATTTTGTGAATGACTGTGGATTGAAACGATCTCTACAGCTGGATGGTTACTTAATAAACGTAGTAATTCCAGTCCGCTGTAGCCAGTCACACCGATAATTGATACTTTCACTCAAAACCCTCCGATCAAATTGCATAAAAATACAATTAGTTGTTGTATAGTTTATGATTATAGAATTCTAATCTGAATAAGTCAATGCTTTTTTATAAGTTTTTTCACCAAATACCGCAAATTTATTCATTAATTTGCTCGCATGCCATCCATATACAGAATTTTATGCATTTATACACAAAAAAGCCTTCTCAAACTCATTCATCTCTGAAATAATAAGCGAATTTGAAAAGACAATCTAGAAAAAAAGACCAGGTAATCCCTCACCTGATCTTAATACTTCCTATAAAGTTTCTAAAATCGTGCGTAGTTCGCCAACTGAAACTTGTCCTGGTGCTGAAGCTTTCTTCGCTGCGCCAAATGTTGCGGCAGAACCGAATGTTGCGCCGGAAACTCGGCTGACAACACCTAGTTTGCCCATAGACATTGTGATTAGCGGTTGTTTTGCATAATTATTATACATTTCTTGCGTAGCATCCAATAGAACAATCACATCATGAGTGGTTTGCGGCATTACCGCAATCTTGCAGATATCTGCACCTTTATCTTGCATAGTCCGTAGACGAGTGATGATTTCTTCTTTTGGTGGTGTTTTGTCGAAGTCGTGGTTACACATTACAATCTTCACGTCTTTGTCATGAGCTGCTTTCACTAACTCTGCAACCTCAGCTTCTGGCATAAACAATTCAACGTCCAACAAATCAAAGTTTCCTTGTTCCAAGAACGCATTATACATTTCGAAGTATTGCACATCATCCATCGGACAAACGCCACCTTCTTTCGCTGTACGGAAGGTAACCAACAAAGGCATCTTCACAGCAGCTTTCACTTCTTTAACAAACTCAGCCGCTTTAGCAAAATCAGTAATTTCGGCAAAATGATCAATACGCCATTCAATAATATCACAATTGCTGGCTACAGCGATTTCGGCCTCTTGTAGAATTTCCTCGCGAGTCTTTCCCACTAAAGGAACAATCACTTTTGGCAGACCTTCACCCAATGTTACATTTTCAACAGTTACAGTTTCCATCTTAAGTTATCACTTCTTTCTTAAAAATCTACTCTGCGCCCTTCTTCAGCTGACAGATAAGCCGCATAGATAATTTTTATTGTATCATAAGCGAGGTCCAAACCGGATAGTGGTTGACGATTTTCTGCTGCACATTCTGCGAAATCTTGGAATTGCGCCAAGTATCCTCGCAAAGTTTCTTCAGCCACAAACACTTTATTCCAGCCAATTTTATCCTGCAGCTGTTCCGAAATGTACACATCATCCAAATTGTCTTGATCCAAGAAGTAAGTTGACAGGTTATCTGCTGGTGTAATATTGTTTACCAAAACACTGTCATTGGTATAAACTTCCACATAGTTTTTCACACCACCTAATGTATTGTCATTAGAAATCGAAATAGCTTTGGTACCATCACTAAAGGTAATAATTACTGTCGCAAAGTCTTCCGTATCAATTGATTTTGCTGGAAAATAGCGTTTGTCATGCTGGTTCAAGCTTGGAGCTAGTCGTCCTGTTTCTGCTACCACACTTTGTACGCTGATTTCTTCACCACGAGCTTTTGCTTCAACTTGTTTCAAGAACAGCATGCCGCCAATTGGATGGCTGCCCAGACGGATTAATGAACCGCCGCCAGCTAATGACCAATAAGCAGAAGCTGGAGAAGTGGAGGAACGGATACTTTCCTCCCCCTTCATGTACATGATCTTGCTTCTTTTTGCTTCAATGATTTCAGCTGAACGTAAGATATTTGGTGAATATACATAGTTTTCGGCATACATGAACAGTCGATCTGAAGCTTCAAATTTCTTACGACACTCATCAATATTTTTAAGCAAGCTTTCGTACATTTTTATTTTAGGAACTTTCAGACCAATGGGCTCTTCATCGCCTTCTTCACCAAAGTAACCTGTTAACGGTTTTTCACAGATAACATGTTTGTTGGCATCCAACGCTTCATAAGCTAGACTCAAGTGAGTTACAGGTGGTGTAATGATATCAACGACATCCACTTCAGGATCTTCCAGAACCTGCTGATAGCTGGTGGCTACTTCTTCAATGATGTCCCATTTGTCGCATAGTTGTTGTGCACGCTGTTTATCATTGTCATAAACATATTTGATTCGTAAATTCACACCGTTGACCTTATTGTAGGAATTAGTATGAAAATTCCCCGCAAATCCGGCACCAATTAAAGCAATTATCACTTTTTCCATCTATTGATTCCTCCATTTTTTCTTTTTCTAAAACGTTTTCTTTCTATTAAATACTATATGAATTTTTGATGGCGAAAACAATTCCAATCATGATTGATATTCATAACAATCATGTTATAATTTTACTAGGAAGGCTTTATGTTGGTTTTTCATATTCAAAATTCAGATAGAAAAATATGTATCTAATTCAAACACTGATAACATTTTTGTGATAATGCTCAATTTTAAAAAAATCAATTCCTTCACTTTAATAGAAAAAGGGAGCTAACCATGAACTTACATAATTTAGAAGCCTTCTGTCGTTTGGCCGAGGTGGAGCATTATGGAAAGGCCGCCGACGAACTAGGTATAGCCCAGCCTTCCCTCAGCCGAATGATTCACCGGATGGAAGATGACTTGGGTGTGGCCCTATTCAAACCTGTGGGTCGAAATATTCGCTTAACCAAGATGGGCAAGATCTATTACGAAAAGGTCAAAAAAGGCTTGGAGGAAATCAAGCTGGGAGCTGACACGATTCAGGATATTGTTGACCCATATTTCGGTAGTATTGATTTAGGGTTCATTTTTACCTTAGGACCTGAGATTATACCTGAGCTGCTGAAACAATTCCGCAGTGATCCCGAACGTGCCAAATATAAATTCAAATTTTGGCAGGGCAATACCCCACGTTTGATTGACAACGCAAAAAAAGAAATTTGTGACTTTTCCATTTGTTCCTACTTAAAGAATGAACCAGAAATCGAATTCTTTCATTTATTGGATCAACCCTTGGTAGCTATTGTCGCAAAGTCTCATCCGTACGCAATGAAGAAAAAAGTTTCCATTGCAGAATTATCCGAAATACCGATGATTCTCTGTTTGGATAAGACCTACTTCATTGATAATTTGTTTCGTAAAGAAAAACTTCCTCTAAACATTGCTTGTCGAGTTGAGGAAGATCAAGCATTAGCTGGATTGGTTTCGATTAATTTAGGAGCTGCTATATTGCCTTACAACAATTTAATGAAATTTCATGATATTGTGGTCCTGCCTTTAGAGACTCCAGTTTATCGTCCGGTATATTTAGCTAAAAGGAAGGATATCCAATTACCAGCTGGGGCCAAAGCCTTTGAAACCTTCTTGAAGGAAAAAGAATTTCAGCTTTCTTTGGAGCTGCCATAAAAAATGAAAGCATCTATCAAAAGCGACTTTCTGCTTAATGATAGATGCTTTTTTTCTATTAATTATGACTTCAAATAACTAGCGAACACATTTTAATCATGGTTTAACCCATGATATAATTAAGATGGGAAGATAATTTAAGGAGTTGGAGGCAATGAAAAAGTATGGACTAGTTTTTGTTGCAGGTACAGTTTTGGCATTTCTGCTATGTCTTTTTAACTTTCTTACAGCACTGACGTATATAGGATTTGGCACATTACTTTTTGGGATAGTCCTATCTGGAACATTGGCATCTGGTGATCGTATGCGAGCGAATGCCCAATACAAATCAGGCTTGCCGAAAAATTTATTTGTGCAACTCATCGTTTTCTCTCTGCCGTTTATTATTATTTACTTCACTTTCCTATAACGCTATATTCCTCTTCTAGTGGTCTTTTGTTTCTATGAATATCTCATTATGACTGATCCTGCACTCACTCCCAAGAATCATTTTATTACTTTTACAAATAGATGGGTTTTGAATGATTTACAATAGTATCGGAAGATTTCAAGAGAATAGAACATGCAGCCTGTCAACTATCATTAAACTTCTGTAATGGTCAAAGCAGGTCATCAACTTCAAAAAAGTCAATGACCTGCTTTTTTTATTTCTTTCTATTCGATAGCCAACATTACAGCCCGCATCATGCTTTCACTGGCGGTCACAGTATTTTGTTTAACCTGTCTGATCGATTCCTCCAAGCTTACTGGTCCAGATACGATGGAAAATACCGCATCGATTCCTCTAATGTAAAAATCAGATAAGTCAACAGGTCGTGCTCCTACGAGTGCTATTACTGGAATATCGTACTTTTTCGCTAGTTTAATAATTCCCGTAGGCGCCTTGCCATTTAAGGTTTGTTCATCCAGCCGTCCTTCACCAGTAATTACTAGTGAGGCGGAGTGCACTTCTTTTTCAAAATCAATCAGTTTTAAAATTTCAGTGATTCCAGAAACAATCTTAGTATCGAGAAAACTCAATAAGGCAAAACCAATCTCACCTGCTGCCCCTGCACCAGGAACATTCCTTGTATTCAATGAAAGATTTTTTTCAACTAATTGGCTATAATTATCCATCCATTGATCAATCTGTCCAGCTATTTCTGAACGAGCTCCTTTTTGTGGTCCAAAGACAGCGGTAGCCCCTTTTTGACCGATAAGGGGGCTCTCAACATCTGATAAAGCGATTAGTTTAACTCCCTGTAAACTAGGATGAATAGTGTCAACTGAAATGTGTGTTACATCTTTTAGCCCAATCGCTCCGCTTTGAATGCTTTCCTTTTCCTTGTTTAGCAATTGAACACCTAACGCTTGCAACAGACCCGCTCCGCCATCATTTGTACCGCTACCACCTAAGCCTAAATAGATGGTTTTCGCTCCTTTTTCGATTGCAGCTAAAATCAACTCTCCAACTCCGAATGATGTTGCTGATAAGACATCTTCTTCTGTTTGTTCAGTTAAATGAAGTCCGCAAGCTTCTGCAACTTCGATGACAGCAGTTTGATCATCTATCATGCCATATCTTGCAGCTACAATTTCATCTAAAGGACCAGCGACTTCCTTAGTAAAAATCGTTCCACCACATCCAGCAATTATTGCATCCAGAGTCCCCTCACCACCATCGGCGATCGGATATACAGAAACTTGCTCACTAGAAACAACTCGACTGATTCCTTCCTTAACCCAATCGCCCAGTTCTTTACTTTTAGCACTCCCCTTGAAAGAATCCATTGCTATTACGATTTTTCTCTTCATTCTAAACCTCTTTGGAAAAATTTTGTTAGGAGACAACATTCATCGGATCTCCGCTTAAATATGCCGCGATATTTTCACCTGTACATTTCATAATTCTTTCTCTCGCTGCTTTGGATGCCCATGAAATATGCGGGGTGATAAAACAATTGGTACAATTTAGTAAGGGATTCTCTTCTGAAATAGGTTCTACTGAGACTACATCAATTCCAGCAGCATAAATCTGCTGTTCGCTAAGTGCCTCTGCCAGATCAACATCATTTATTAAAGGTCCTCTAGAATTATTGATCAAAATAGCAGTTGCCTTCATCCGTTTCAAGGTGTTCTTATTGATTATTTCTTGGGTTTCTTCAGTTAAAGGGCAATGAAGAACAACTACATCGGATAATGATAAAAGATCATCCAGCTGATCAACTTTTCTTACTTCAACCGTTCCTTCTACTTCTGTATAGTTGTCATAATACAATACTTGCATACCCAATGCTCTGGCGATCTTTCCAGTTTGCTGACCTATTCTGCCGAACCCGATAACACCCATTACTTTATTGTTTAACCCAATAATAGGGTAATCCCAAAAGCACCAATCTTGATTCTGACTCCACTTACCCTGCTTGGTTGCATCACTATGTTGTCCCACTCGATTACAAATTTCCAACAGTAAGGCAATTGCAAATTGAGAGACTGATTCTGTTCCATATTGCGGCACATTGCTAACAGTTATCCCTAAATCCTTTGCTGCCTTTACATCTACAACATCATAACCTGTAGCTAATACACCAATATAAGAGAGTTTTTCACACTTTCTCATTGCTTCCCCATCAATAATGGTTTTATTAGTCAGTACGATTTCAGCATTCTCTATTCGCTTTGCTACATCAGCTTTTTCTGTTCGATCATAAAGGATAACTTCTCCAAATCTTTCCAGTTCGCCCCAAGATAAATCACCTGGATTTAGTGTATAGCCATCTAAGACAACAATTGTTTTATTCATAGCTAACCCTCGCTCTGCTGGAGTGTCACTGCTTTTACTTCAGCTTCTTCTGCACTCTTTCGCATAAATGCGATATCTTCATCGGCTAGTTCGATTGTGCAGGCACGGACATTTTCCTGAATCTGATCCGTCGTGGTTGCTCCGCTTAAAAGATTGATCTCCGGACTCTGAGCCAAGACCCAAGCTAATGCAAGATTTGCAGTCGTACAGTCATATTTTTCTTCAAGTTTTTTCCATGATGCCATCATATCAATTGCACTGCTCATATATGCTTTTTGGAACCACTTTTTATTCACTTGTGCTCCTACTGGTTGATAAGATTTATCTAAACAGCCAGTAAGCAACCCCTGTTCTAGTGGTGAATAGGCTTGAAGGGTAACGTTGTTTTCTCGGCAAACGTGCAAAAGTTCATTTTCTACTTCACGATCTAAAATACTATATTTGGCTTGGACAATTTCAATTTTTCCATGCTTAAGGTACTCTTTTACCTGATCAACCGAGGCGTTTGCCACACCAATCGCTCTAATCTTCCCTTGCTGCTTCAATTCAGTCAGTGTACTCATCACCTCACTAATAGGTGTATAGTAAGGTTCAACGGCTTGCCAGTGAGTCATATACACATCAATATAATCCGTTTGCAGTCTTTCCAAACTCTCTTCTACTTCTTCCATAATGGATTCTCGGGAAAGATTTTTGTAAAGCTGGCGGTCCCCTACTTTATTAAATAAGCTGCCCTTCCGTTTCCAGACAATCCCACATTTCGTAATAATAATGAATTTTTCTCGATCCACTTCAGCTAAAGCTTTTCCAATGACTGATTCACTATTTCCAAAATTGTATCCGGGAGCCGTATCAATTAAGTTCACGCCAAGATCTGGACATTCTTTAATGGTGTTGATGCTATCTCGTTCATCGTTATCTCTCCCCCAGGCTGGACCACCACCAATTGCCCACGTTCCAAGTCCAATTCGCGAAATATCCACCTTCGTACTTCCAAGCTTCATTAATTTCATAATTGTGATTAAATCCCCCTTTCTAAAGTAAATCCAAACTTGAAACATAAGGTATTTCAAGACTCTTAGCAACATTTTCGTTGGTTACTTTTCCCTTGTAGCAATTCAAGCCACTACGTAAAGCCTCATCGTCTTTTAAAACAGAATTGGTCTGACCGCTCACCAATTTTTCTAAATAAGATAAAGTAACCGAAGTTAAAGCTAGCGTCGCTGTTTTAGCCACTGTTCCTGGCATATTGGTAACCGAATAGTGTACAACTCCATGTTTTAGATAAGTTGGTTGATCGTGTGTTGTAGCATGAGTAACTGTTTCGACACTGCCCCCTTGATCAATTGCAACATCCACAATCACTGAACCTGAAGGCATCGCTTTTACCATCTCTTCAGTTACAACTTTAGGTGCCCGCTTCCCTGGAATTAGCACACTACTAATTACTACATCTGCCGTTTTCAAAGCCTGATACAAATTATATTCACTTGTCAGCAAAGTGGTGCATCGACCATCAAATATATCGTCTAAATACTCCAATCGATTACGATTAATATCGATAATCGTTACTTTTGCTTGAAGTCCAAGAGCCATTTTTGCTGCATTAGTCCCCACTGTACCACCGCCAATGATGACTACATTGGCAGCTTCAACACCGACTACACCGCTAATCAACGTTCCAGATCCACCAACAGCTGTTTGCAAACAATTTGCTGCGGCAATCACAGAAAGACGACCGGCTATATCACTCATCGGTGTTAATAAAGGAAGCTTTCCGCTTGGATCAGTAATCGTTTCATAGGCAATTGCGGTAATTTCTTTTTCAATCAACATTTCTGTCAATGACTTATCAGCAGCCAAATGTAAATAGGTGAACAAGATTTGTCCCTTTTTAAACAATGAATACTCTTGTTCAATTGGCTCCTTCACCTTTACAATTACCTCAGCCTTGTCAAAAAGATTCTCGACACTTTTTTCAATTACTGCGCCTGCTTTGCTGTAGGCTTCATTCGATAGACCGCAGCCTACCCCAGCATTTTCTTGCACAATGACCTCGTGATTGTTTTTTATCAGCGCGAGTACGCCTTCTGGGGTTACAGAAACGCGATTTTCATTGTTCTTAATTTCTTTTGGAACACCGATAATCATACCTTTTACCGCTCCTTAATACTCTCGGCAATTTCGAGAGTGGCCTTCAAAAATACTTGCATATCCTCAATGCTTTGGCAGTGCAAAGGAGATACTCGAATACATCCTTCAATTCCGAACGAGTCCAGCATTCTTTTTGAGTAAATACTTGAATTTAAACGTTCGTAGACGATGATATCTCGTTTGGCATATTCCTTTACTGCATCTTCACAAGCTAAATTGTCAAAGGACATCGCAACAATAAAATCTCGTTTAGTAAAATCTGGATGATCGAGATAAACATTCACCCCTCGTATGTTCCTTAAACCTGGTACCTCAGACTCACCCTTTAGCATATAGTTCATTAAAGCTCTTTCTTGGAGTTTGATGCGATCCATTCCTTCTACAAATAGTTCACGTCGATCATCGGTAATGATAAAGTTGCTGCCTAACCAACAGACGTAATCAACGATCTCAGTGATTGCCGCAAATTGTGAAGGGGCAGGAGATCCTAATTGCCAGGTAGGCTCTTTCGCTAATAGTTCAGGGTGTGGTAATTTTGACAGCCGCTCAGAAACGTAGGCAATGCCCGATCCCCGATTTCCGAAAAACTTATAAGGGGCAAAATTCATGCCATCAACTTCTAACTTACTAACATCCACGTGGCCGTGAGGAATATGTTGAACAGCATCAACGGTAATATACAAGTCTGTTTTTTTCTTTCTGGCAGCTTTGACAATTTCTTCCACATCTAGGATGGCGCCAGAGATATTGGAGGCGTAAATAAAATTCAATAAGCATGTATTTTCATCAATCAATGAAGCAATTTCATCCGCATCTACCCCGCCAGTCACCGGATTTGTCTTGGCAACACGTAATTCTTTCCCTGTTTTTTGCGCATAATAGGCTACCGCATCGTAAGAAGAAGGGTGTTCTAAATCAGTAGTGACAACATTTGTTCCTTCAATGGTCTCAGCGACTGCTCCGACTAATTCAAAAATCGCCCTTGAAGCTGTCAACATTGTTAGGATTTTTCCATCTTGTGCGTTGAAGATAATTCGAGAGTCTCTTTCACCCTCTGCGATAATCTCTTGTAGATGCAAGGCAACTTCATGCTTTCGCTCTGGACAATCGGGAATAGCATCTACTTTTTGATAGGATTCTAGAACGGATTTCAATCGAAATGCTCCGCCAGCATTATCAAAAAAAACACGTTTCTTTTTTGTAATTGGATCTTGGTTTACATAATAGAATTTATCGTTAACTTCTTTCAATAATTTGTCACTAAATAGTTGACCTTCTTGCATGTTCAAATCCGCCATATTTAGCAAACCTCCCCTTTGTTGTATATTTTTTCACCATCAATATAGACAGTTGGCATTTTAAAAACCAAATCTAAATGGTAATCGGAGGCTACGACTCCACCAAAGCCTCGATTATCTCCACAACCGATGTGAACGGTCCCACCGCACCCTTCATCTTCAAGCATTCGGCCATTCAAGCTGCATTGATCATTCAAACCAAAGCCTATTTCACCTACATTAAATACGTTTGGATCATTAAATCCTTCCATAACCTCTTGTAAAATTTGTGCTTGTTTCCCACCAGTAATCTTCACAATAAACCCATCTCGGATGTCTAAACGTATTTCATCGTGAATTAACCCCAATCTTGGATGAGGAATACTTCCATCGATGTAAATTACACCTTGTGCACTTCCTTCTACAGCACAAGTAGCACACTCAATGTCTGGTGGTGATGTTGAGTCCCCAGGTTTTAGGCTTCTTGCATATTGAGGAACAGGCTTTCTACCCTTGATTGAGCAAGTGAATCGGGTACCATTATCGGCCACAACTTCACAATTCGATTTATTTTCCAACAGTTCAGCCATCCGACTGCATTTCTTTCCAACCTCAACAAAATCACAGAATAATCCACCTGCTTTAAGCATGCTCACATCGTAGTCAGCCATATTAACAAAACGTGCACCTTTAGCCACCGCTTCTCTACGAGCTTGTGTATGAAAAAGAGAAAATTTAGTACAACCGAAGATGACATCTGCTTCAAGCATTGCACTGGCAACCATCTCATTAGGCTGTTGGCCATGCATCGTCCGCTCATCCATTAAAACAATTGATTTATTAGGGAATCTTTCCATACCTGCCCACATTTTTTCAGCCACAGGATAACTTGTTGGATCAGAAACAATCAAAATGTTTTCCTCTTTTTTGCAATCCGAGCAGGTAGTTAACAAAATTTCTACTGCTGTATATTCATTATTTTTCATAAGTTTTTCTTCCTTTACCTGCAGCGCCGTCAATTTCAATCCAGCTTCCCAGAACTGCCTTCGTTGCAATTCTAGCTTCTTCGAATAAATCAATGGTATGGACACCGGCTCCATTCTCACTGATGGAGGCATTTAAACTGGTAATATAGGTATGTCGAATTTCAGTACCGACATTTACTTTTCTAATGCCATGTTTGATTGCTGTCTTTACATCCTTGGCTGGAATGCCTGAACCACCATGTAAAACCAAAGGAACAGGAATTTTTTCTTTGATCCTCTTCAACAGTTCAAAATCCAGTTCAGGAGCATGTGCGTAAAAGCCATGCTCACTGCCAATCGAAACAGCTAAAGAGTCTACATCAGATTCCTCAACTAATTTCATTGCTTCGTCCACGGTTGCCTTGAAACTAACGGGGGTATAGCCCTCTTCTCCAGCACTTTTAATTTGTCCAATTTCAGATTCTACAAATACTCCTCTGGGTCTGGCATAGTCAACCACTTCCTTCACAGTTTTGATGTTTTCTTCTAAGCTCAAGCTCGCAGCATCGATCATCACTGAATGAAAGCCTGCATCAATGGCCCTTTTGCAAAAGTCAACATCGTGACAATGATCCAAATGATAGATAATAGGAACCTCGCTATGCTTCGAATAGAAGTTCATCATTAATGTCAGCTTATCTAGTCCGTACCTTTCAGCTACTCTAGGCAGACAAGCTACAATAACCGGTGCATCTTTTTCATTAGCAGCTTCCACAATAAAAGACATATCCCAAAAATCAGAATGATTAAAATGTGGAATGGCATACTCGCCTATTTCAGACTCTTCATAGGCTTTAATAATCGTATCTCGATTGATAATCATTAACTCACCCTCACTTGTATAATTTTCATTAGATTGAAATTAAAACAACCCTTGCAGAAATTCGACTAATTTTAGTAAAACAAATCCTACATGCTCCCCTGTATTGAAGATTGAATAATAACCACCTGGCTCAGCCACTCCTTTTTGGATGGACATTTCGGTAATTAGCGGTGTTAAGCTGGTAGCAATGAAAAATACGATCGTAATATTGATTGCTCCGATAATAAGTGCTCTAAACATATTTCTTCGCGAAGCAATCACTGGTGCCATCATCATATAAGAAAGATTTGTTAACCCGATTAGGGGCAACACTCTATTTCCTGGAATAATAACCGCTAAAAGTAATGACAGAGGAACGAAGACCATTCCTAACGTGATCATATCAGCATCCCCTACCAACAACGCGAAATCCATTCCGATTCGGAATTCTCTACCTTTAAAACGTTCAGCCATGAAGTCCCGAGTCCCTGAAGCAATTGGAGAAAGCCCTTCCATTAATATGGAAATCATTCTAGGCAAAAGAAACATTGCGGCTGCCATCGTCATTCCCACTTCTAAACATTGGTCCCAAGAATATTGAGCAAGTAAACCCAATCCGATTCCGCAAATTAAACCGATCATGATTGGTTCTGTGAAGAATGCATACTTCTCAGGAATTTTCTTCAAGTTAAAATTAATCTTCTTAACCCCCGGAATGGCATCAATCAAACGGTCGATTAATTGATTAAAAGGTACGAGAAACGGGAAAGCCATAGTACAAAAGGATAGTCCGCGGTACTGTTCACCACTTACTTCACAGATAATTTCTTGATTACGGTCAGCTAGAATCAAGTTAATCACTGAATACAGAACACCGATCGCTAATCCAACAAACATATTCCCCGATACAATGGTTCCAAGCGTGCCGATAAATAGGTAGTGCCAAAAATTCCAAATATCTACATTCAATGTTTTAGTGATTTTTAACACCAGCATTAGTGCATTCATAAATAAAACGCTACCAAACATCATCAAAACAAATTTACCATCACTGAAGGCCATTGAAGATACTACTGGAACACCCAAATCTACAGCATCTAAGCCTAATCCCCATAGTTCCTGCAGCTTGGTAACCAGCGGTGTCATAGTTGTAGTTATCAAACTGGAAGCCAACGAAATCCCTTTAAAACCAACACCCACAGTAATCCCTGCCCGAAGCGCATCTTTAGGTTTTACTCTAAAAATTACCCCCATCAAAAAGATCACGATTGGCATCATCACAAATGCCCCTAACCCAATTACCTTTTCAAGAATGACCATTTAACTTCACCCCTTCTCAGTCAATAAATACTCAGAAATTTCATCGAAAATACTATCTAAGCCCATCCCAGTCAGCAAAGGAATTCCTGAGAATACCCTAGTATTTTCAGGTTTTTTTACAGAATCTACTGAAACAGTGGCAATAATGACATCTGGCACTAAATTTAAAATAACTCCATCTGCTTCACCTACGCTACAGGTTCTAATTGAAGCAGTCAAATTACGCTTTTTCAAACCATCCTGTAGTATTTTTGCTACGTGAGTCGACGTAGCTAGACCAGCTCCGCAAATTGCTAACACTTTATACTCTTTCATTTTTCATTTCATTCCTTTCTCTTTTGTTCAGCCCCATGAAAACCAACATATAAATAACATTTTTAAAGAGAGAGCATAGAAGTAACTTAGCTACTTTAAAAACCGCTACACTCTCGTGACCCAATCGACCTCTTACAGCGCCAACCCTTTTAACGCTCGCTCTCTTAAAGCATCCGAAGCTTCCTTCGGTAAGGGATTCATGCAATTGATAAGCTTCGCCAAGTATGCAACCTGAGCTGTCTCTTCAACATACTCAGCCCCTGATAAAGCCCGTTCAATGGTTGGGCAACATGATATCAATCCATGATTCTCCATCGTTACAACCAAATGATCTACTCCCAAAGCATCCACAACCGATTGTCCTAATTCTTCAGAACCTGGAAGCTCAAATTTAGCTACTGGAACTGGAGCGTAAGGAGAAGCAGGCGGCATCATTACTGGAATATCCTCTCCTAAGATGGAAAAGATAGTTGCATACATTGAGTGTGTGTGGACGATTCCATTGACATTCTTTCGGGCACGGTATACTGCAGTATGCAGCGGCGTTTCTGATGACGGCTTCAGATCACCCTCAACCACATTTCCATACAGATCAACAATCGGAAGCTGATCAGGTGTTAAGGTATCGTAAGGTAATCCGCTAGGTGTAATAATTACCTTCTCTTCTCCTTCGATACGCATGGATACATTCCCTGAAGTTCCGTGAATCAACCCTTTCTCTAGAGACTTTACTGCAACTGCTAATACTCGTTTTCTTTCGTTGATATAATTCATATCTTACTCCCCCTTTGCTCATAGTATAACAAGAGTAGTCGAATCATAAAAACTCACTTATTCCGTATGGCAAAGGAAAAAGAATAACCTTATAATATCCCAATCGAATTCGTCCAACTATACCAATCGAGGATAAAGCAAAAGATTCAAGATGAACAAACTATTTTGTATCTATCTTGAATCCGTTGAAGTCTATTCCTATGATTATTTAAGATAACAGTTCGTTGACAAATTCTTGGTAATCACTTTTCTTCATTAGCTTGTCTACTTTTAACTTATCCGTTACTACATCAGAAAAAAGTGAAAAGAAAACATGAAAAAAGTGTTTCTCTTTTTGATTGGTCACAAAATACAATATCAGCTGAGAGCTGCTGGTTCCCCAAGGAATTGGTCTTTTTAGTTTTAATACAGCAATTACCGTTTGATTCGCGCAATGCTTGACCGGATGCGGAATAGCTACATTATTTTGAAAAGCCGTAGATGCCATCTTTTCTCGTTCTAAAGTACTTTCAAGCAATCCTTCCTCTGCATAGCCTTGTTCCATAATCCTTTGTGTCAAAAACTGCAGTACTTCTGTTTGAGAATGCAGATCATACTCCCAGAAAAATAATTCCTTAGAGAAAAATTGGTCTAAGCCTGTTGGGAGCGTTTTCTTTGATTCTTTCTTTTTAAGCTTATCTATTTCCGAATTAATGGCTTGGATATCTGCCTCCTCAAGCTTTGCCGAGACTGTAACCACAGGAATGCTATTGTGATTAGCTTGCGGTGTGACAGAAGTCGTCACAATAATTGATGGTTCATTCAGTAGCAAATCCTTAAATTGATAAATAGGATACGGTCCCACAATATCAAAGGAATTCCCATAGACCGTTGAAAGCTTAGACATCAACAGCCAGATTATACTGACATTTAAGCTGCTGCAAACAGCAATACTTTCACGTTTCTTTTCAATATGTTTATTTTTCCTTTCCAAAGCACCACCCAAATGTGCGGCTATATAGGAAAGCTGATTCTCATTAATTTCGAAATCAAAATACTCAGCGAAGCGATTGAAAATGCAGGTAGATAATTCAAAGACAAAGGGGAATTTATTCTTTATTTCATCTAATACAGGATTCTTAATATCGTTGCTTTCATCTGACAAGCCGCAGGAGAATCTCACGTGTAAGGTTAGATCCACAAAAAGTTTTTCATCATCCGTAAAATCAATAGTAAACTCTTCCTTTATATCCTCTAAAAGTTTTTGAACAACAATTGTATACCTGCTTTCAACTACATTCAAAATTTCGTTTTTAGTGATATTATTTGAGGTCAAAAATCTAAGATTCGAAAATTGCTTTGAGAAGAAAAGCTTCTCATCGTAACTAAAATTAATCGCAAATTCTTTACTAATAGAATCCAGAATATTGTGAGTAACTTCACTTACATACGGGAAAATAGAGCTTTCAACATCCTCCATACTGCAATCTAATTCGTAGTTATCTTTGATACGATTAATTTGCATATGCATAATAATAATTATTTTGAACATGTCACTGTCTGTGATTATGATTGAAAATTCGTCCATAAATTCCCGAACAATTTCCATTAGCGAATGAACATTTTCTTCTAAAAAATAACCATAGCTGTTATCAACAATTTCACCGACATCAAAGGTATTGTTGTTAATAAATTCAGCCGCTAAAAGTCTTTTATCCTTTTCATCCAAGCTGCAGCTGACACAATTATTCTTCCTAGTGAACGCTTCTTTATAACCCAATTTCTCTGAAAAAAATCGTATCTCTCTCAACACCAAATCGATTTTGGTTCTACTTAAGAAGAATTCATCTTCCAAATCGTTTAGATTTACCGATTCCTCCGACAAAATCAACTTTACAGCAATACTCCGCATAATTGAGTCAGAAGTCTTAAAAACATTTTCATGATTAATCAGTTCAAAAATCTTTTCTGAATCGATAAATCTCAACCGGTATCCTTTGCCTCTTTCCGACAATATCTTACAGTTTGCTTTTGATAAACTGTCATTCATACTAGCTACATAATTTCTAATGGTTCTATCTGAAACGTCCAAATGTCTGGCAATACTCTCTCCAGTCACCCAGTCGTTTTGAATAAATAGATAGCTAAGCAGCTTCTTTTCGTTTTTAGATATTTTCATTTCCGCTCCCCCAATCCAGAAACAATAGATATCATGTTTATCCACTGATGATTTCGTAAATCTGCTCCACATCCTTTGCTTCACTAATGGCAACCATCTTTGACTTATCGGTTGCTATTTCAAGAATATCTTGAATGACGGATACTTGTTTTTCACGATCCTTAATGATGATAAAAAACATATAATTGACCTCTAAAAGCTTGTCATTATTCACCATCTCAAAGAATTTGATCGGTGTTTTACTTTTTACAAAAATTAGGCAAGATTCATTTACACAATCTACTTCTGTATGGGGAATAGCTATAGCAAACGGTTGCGTCTCCAATCCTGTTGGGTATTTACTCTCCCGTTCCATAATAGCCTCAATAAATTGAGTATCTACAATTCCTAAATTGATCAATTTCATTCCTACTATTTCGAATACTTCCTTACTAGTCGTTACTTTATCGTCTTCAATTAAAAATACGCCGTCTTTTCTAAATAATGTCATTACTTGCACCTCTATCCAACTTTTTATACTCTTATTTTAATGTTAGCGGTTGCAATTCTTCAACTTTACTTATTCCTATATACAACGGCAAAATACTATACGAAGCTAAAAGAACATTGGGTATTGATTGACTCTTTGCATGCTTACACAACTAACCGCAAAAATCATCTCACGTCTTCTTGCAGACGTAATTTAATATTCTTATTTTCCGCTAAATACTTTCTTGTAAAGTCGACAAAATCGTTTATTTCACTAGTTGAATGATCAATCCGTTTAACAAAATAGATTGTTCGCAGAGGTGGTTCATCCGCAATTGCTTTAGTAGTTAATAATGGGTTTTGAATGATGATTGACACGATTGATGCAGGTGCAATAGTCCAGATATTTTTCTTAAATGAACACAAGAAATCTTCTGCCTGGGTAATGAAATGGGTTTCAATAAACGACAGCTCATGATCAAGAAACCAATAATTAAACCACGTCGTATATTCAGTTGAATAAGGAGTATAAATACAATCAGCTACATTCAATTCCCTTGGATCTACAACTACCGGATAATCGCTATCTTTCCGACAAACAAAAACCATTTTCTCATCATACAGAGGGACACTTAAAACATCCTTGAAGTAAAGATTAGTACCCGGAAAGGCAATATCAGCCTTTTTTTCTTGTACTTTCACATAGCAGTCTCTATAGGTTGTTGTATTTATTTTCAAGGAGACATTCTCAAATTTTTGCGCAAACCCTTTGTACATTTCATGCAAAGTAAAAGAATGAGGTCCGTCAGAAGCTAAGATCCGCAGACTCTTTTTTATTATCTTGTGTCTCAAATGTTCAGTATCAGCCCAAATATTCTCGTACCGATTAGCAATAGAGACAAATTCTCTCCCTTTATCAGTTAATTCAACAAACCTTACTCCTCTTTGCCTCTTAATAAGTTCGAATCCTAATTCCTTTTCGAGCATAGAAATTCTTTTTCCTAAAGCTGGTTGTGTAATATAAAGCTTTTCAGCAGCTTTTGTAATTGTCCCGTTAGCTACAATAGCCAAGAAAGCTTCTATCTGCGTGTTGTCCAAAAATGTCGCCTCCTATTTTTTGATAACTTTTAAACATTCCTGGAAGGAATATTTTATAGAAATAAAAGCAATTTTATGAATGTTAACTTATATACTATACTTCAATCATAGTATTTGACAAGGGGAATTCGCTTACTTCTCATCAAAAGGTTCACAAAAATACTAAAAAATTACTGAAAGGAATGTATGCATGATTACTTAACTAAAACAATTTGATTGCGTTATTCGGGAAAACTAAAAAAATTAAGGAGGAAAACAATGAAACCGTTCTCTGCATACCGTATTTTAAATAAAGCTGCACATGTATCGGGTCAGTTACCTATCAATTCCAAAGGAGAGATTGATAATACTTTATCTGTCTATGAACAAGTCATGACCGAACTAAACCAAATAGAAAGCATTGCAAAAGAGTTAAGCGTTGGAAGAAATGAATTTATAAAAACAAATGTGTTCATCACAGATTTATCAAAGCTGAATCAAGTAAATGATGCATTTAATGCGTTTTTCCATGACCAAAAACCAGCTCGCAGTGCTTTTGAGGTTGCTTCACTAGTTGGCAATGTGACCGTAGAAATTGATGCCATTATTGATTTAGATAAAAAATAGGAGGTTTTATACATGTACGATTTTGATCATTTTATTTCTAGAAAAGGAAAAGGTTCCATGAAGTGGGAAAGAATGTATGACATCGTAAAAGATTTGCCTGAGGATGTGCTGCCTTTATCCGTTGCTGATATGGAATTCAAGTGCGCTCCAGAAATTATCGATGGATTAAAAGAGACTTTAACTGACTTGCCTGTATTAGGTTATTCTATCCCAACATCAAGCTATTATAGTGCTGTAACAAAGTGGATGAGCGAAAAACATGCCTGGGAGATCGATAAAGAATGGATCATACCAGAAACTGGAGTTATTCCAGCCTTATTTACTTCCGTTCATGCGTATACTAACACAGATGATAGCGTACTAATTATGACTCCAGTTTATTACCCATTCTACAACGCCGTCAAAAGAACAAATCGCAAGCTTGTTACCAGCTCCCTAACATACAATGGGACACGTTATGAAATTGACTTTGAAGATTTCGAAAGAAAGGCCCAAGATCCAAGTACAAAACTGTTTATCTTATGTAGTCCTCACAACCCTGTTGGCAGAGTTTGGGAAAAACAAGAACTTGAAAAAGTTGCAAGAATTTGTCTTGATAACAATGTCATTATTGTTTCTGATGAAATTCATTTTGACTTAGTCATGCCCGGCTATCAACATCATGTCTTAAATACATTATCAGAAGAAATCGCTATGAATACAATCGTTTGCACTGCTCCAAGCAAGACATTCAATTTAGCAGGCATGCATACTTGCAACATCGTTATTCAAAATCAAGATTTACGAAAAAAATACCAGAATAAATTACTCTCTCAAGGTCATATGGGATTGAACATTTTAGGAATCCAAGCTTGTGAACTTGCTTATACAAAGGCAGAACACTGGTATGATGCACTCCTAAAGCAATTGAATCAAAACAAAGAATACATTGAATCCTTTATGAAAGAAAATATTCCTGAGATTAAGGTGTTAAACTTAGAGGGAACCTATCTTCAGTGGTGGGATTGTCGTGAGTTAGGAATGAGCAAAGAAGAACTAGAAACATTTATGCAACAGGAAGCTATGCTCTTCCTTGATGAAGGCTACATTTTCGGTAATGAAGGAGAAGGGTTTGAAAGAATTAATCTGGCTTGTCCAAGACATGTTCTAGAAAGCGGGATGACCAGATTAAAAGAGGCTTATCAAAAGTATTTAAATAAGGGGTAAATAATGATGAAGGCTAAAAAGATTGCAGTACCGCATATTTTATGGATAATGTTAGGAATTCTTTTACTTGCAAGTCTGCTAACGTACATCGTTCCCGCAGGCAGTTTTCAAAGAGATGATGCTGGGCAAGTTATCGCTGGTAGTTTCGCATATTTAGATGCTCAAACTCCTATTAATCCTTTTAGAATGCTGACAATGATTATGGATGGATTGGTTCAAGCAGGAAGCATTGTTTGGGTGGTGCTAGTATCCGGAGCCATGATAGCGATGATTCTCGGGACAGGTGCGATCGATGAAATCATGAACTGGACGATTTATAAACTAAAGGATAAAAATGAAAGCATCCTGATCAGCTGCATGTTTGTATTAATGGTCTATTTGGGCGGCTTCGGAGGCACCGATGCCTTAATAGCCGTCGTACCTATCGGGGTACTTTTTGCTAAAAAATTGAAATTAGATCCGATCTTTGCTGTTGGAGTAACTACTTTTGGAACATTGATTGGTTTTGGTTTAGGACCTGTTAATTTCTACTCCACCCAAATGTTAATGGGGGTTCGTGTTTATGGGGCATTTGTTACGATGTTTATCTCTATGAACTTTTTCATGATCATCGGATTAATTATGCTTCTATCCTATGTTAAAAAAATCCGGAAAGATCCTTCTAAATCACTGATGGCATCTGAAGGTTGGCATCCTGACAAGATGAAAACTGATAATACAGAAGATTCATTGCTGAAAGAAGTTAACTTATCGAAAAAATCAATTGTGATCATGCTGATCTACTTGGCTCAATTTCTGGTTATTGTTATTTTCCCCTTAATTTACAAAGGTGATATAGGTACTTATTCACTCATTTTAGCAGTTAGCTTCGTAGTCACTCTGGTCGTTGGTTTTATCGCTGGATTTTCCCCTGACAAAATTGGTGCTGAATTTGCCAAAGGCGTTTCTGGAATGACATTTGTAGCGTTTGTTATTGGTTTAGGTAGAACCTTATCTATTATATTGGTGGATGGTAATATTATTGATTCTATCGTATATACACTAACTCAACCTTTAATGCATGTATCTAGTTCAGTTACAACTGTGGGAATTACTGGATTAGTCGCTCTTTTTGACCTGATCATCCCAAGCAACACCTCAAAAGCCGCTATTTTGATTCCGATTTTAAAGCCTGTTTTGGAAACATTAAGTATTCACCCTACAATCGGCGTTCAGGCATTTCAATACGGCGATGCATTCACTAATATGGTGACTCCTGTTTTAGGCTGGATGATTGGTTCTTGTATGACTGCAGGTGTTCCCTTCCAAAAATGGCTAAAATGGGTCTTACCTAAAGTATTCATCTTTCTGCTCCTATCGTTCGTAATCATCGCAATAATGACAACAATTAATTTTGTGGCTTTTTGATGAAGGTAAAAATCCAACTCGAAGACCAAAATACATTGGAATTTAGAAAAGCAAAAAGACTTGAGACTATTCCTATCTGTCAATTAGTCCAACAAACAATACAAACCATCTATCCAAAATATTATCCTAAGGAAATCACTACTTTCTTCAGCAATATGCATAGTGAAAAACGGATCTATCAGGATATTTCCGAAGAAAACCTATGGGTACTAATAGATGGAACAGACTTATTAGGAACATGCACATATATCGAAAATGTTGTCATGAGACTGTTTGTAAAACCAGAATTCCAATGTCGAGGATACGGTAAACTAATTCTAGATTGCGTTGAAAAAAATATTCTGCAAAAGCACGATCAAGTTATTCTAGAAGCAGTTGTATCCGCCGCAAGAATGTATGAAAAACGAGGATATAAAACTTTGAATCATGAAAAACTGGTTATTAGCGAATCCGCTATATTAACCTATGAAGTAATGCAGCTTAATAAGACTAAATAATATGTCCAAATAGATTAGTCAGCCAATAAGATAGCTTCTTCGCTATTATATTGGCTGACTTTCTTTAATGATTACTACTTATCAAAATCGTGATGAGTTACTATATAGGAAGCTATGAAGACATCATTGGCCATTTGTGTAAATCTAATCATTTGGTAGCTTACGCATAACCAAAATCTGATTTAAGCACCTGCATTAGGATAAATAATCTCAGTAATTTCACCTATTTTTTCATCATTTGCATCTGAGATAATAGTAACCTCATCCGTACTAAATGCTTTGACAGCAGCTACTTTATTGTATTTCGAACTATCACATAACAAATACGCCGTTTTCGAATTACTCAAAATTTGCTGTTTTTTGTTTGCTTCAACTAAATTGGGGGTACTAACCCCTTTTTTAGCATCGATTCCATTGGCACCTAAAAAAGCTTTTTGGAAATTAAATGTCTGAATGTTAGAATCCGTCAGCGGCCCATTTAATGAGGAGATTACAGGGTTATATCTTCCGCCAAGAAGTACGATTTCAGCTTGTGTTTCCTGCTGAATATTGAAAATACTGGTATTTGTTGTAATGATTGTGATTTTCATGTTAAGGATTTTATTTAACAAAGCTGTACAAGTTGATCCAGAATCCAGATAGATCACATCACCTTCATGAATAAATCCGGCCGCTATTTCGGCAATCTTCTCTTTTTCTTTGGAAAACAATGTTGTTTTTGTCGCAATAGGTATTTCAGAAGTCGTTGAACAGATTTTAACGGCGCCTCCAGAAAGCATTTCTACTCTTCCAGCTTTTTCTAATTCTTTCAAATCTCTTCTCAAGGTAGAAATAGATACTCCAGGTAAAATCTCCTGAAATTTTTCAATTTTCATGATCTCTTCAGAGTTTAGTCTTTCTAATATTTTTTCTTGTCTTTCATAAGGTATCATAGCGACCTCCATCAATGTGAGCCTTTGCTGAAATCTCACTTTTTTTCAAATTATATCATACTTTTCCTGTTCTAATCATTATAGGATGTGTTCTTTAGCTAGTTACATCGTTTACAAACTGAACAGATTATTTTTCCATATAAAAAAGGAATGCGCTAGGCATCCCTTTCCCACTTATAGATTTTCAATTTCAGCAATTTGATCCACTCTTTTCTGGTGTCGACCATCCTCATATACAGCCTCAAGCCATTCTTTAGTAATCATTTTCGCTAATTCTGAACCGATCACACGCGATCCGAAGGCTAATATATTGGTATTATTGTGCTCTCTTGAAAGCTTTGCACTGTAAGGTTCGCTGCAAACAACCGCTCGGACCCCTTTTATCTTGTTTGCTGCAATCGAGATTCCGACACCCGTACCACAAATTAGAATACCTAAGTCACACTTTTTTGACACTACAGCTTCGGAAACGGCTTGTGCATACTCAGGATAGTCCACGCGTAAATCGCTGGTAGTACCAAAATCCTGTACAGTATGTCCTATTTCCTCTAAAAATTCTATAATAGCTGGTTTTAATTCCCAACCGACATGATCACAACCAATTGCTAGTTTCATTCATTCTTCATCCTTTGTTTATACGTCAAGACAAGTTCTTTATAAGAAGTTTCTTTTCCAAATAGGGCTGATGTTCCCAGAACAAATCCATCAACGCCAAGCTTGCTTAATACTTTAATCTTTTGAGATGAAACAGCCCCATCTATAATCACCTGATAATCATAATTACATTTTAGATTGACTAAACGCTTTATTTTTCTGTCCACATAATTCAAATAGCTTTGACCGGAAAATCCAGGATTAACCGTCATCACCATAACGTAATCAATCAAAGGTAATAATTCTTCCACCATTGCGATACTGGTACCAGGATTAAGGGCTAGACCAACCTTTTTCTGTTTGTTTCTAATTTTATCAATTGTTCGTGTGGGTTGTCTGTCCGCCTCGGGATGGAAGTAAATAATATCAACTCCAATGTCCGCAAATTTCTCAACATACTCTCCTGGATCATCAATCATCAGATGAACATCAACTAATTGACTTGTCAGTTTACGAATAGCCTCAACATCCTGCAGACCCATTCCGAAGTTAGGAACAAAGCGGCCATCCATAATATCAAGATGGAAAATATCGATGCCCGCATCTGTCAAAGCTTCGACCTCTCGTTTCAAGTTAGTAAAATCTGCGCACATCATGGAAGGGCAGATTAGCGTGTTTTCCAAAAGACTCCCTCTTCCCTGTCTATTTAATTGTTCCGATTGCTTGTCCTGCAACTACCTGACCCTCATCAAAAACAACAGTCTTTTTTTCAAGATTAGTAAAAATCACCATGACATCTGTCTCTTTTCCTTTTGAGGCTAACAGGCTGAAATCCACCTCTGCCAATGCCGTTTCTTCGGTCACCTGATCACCTTCGCTAACTTTGATCGTAAATCCGGCACCATCTAATTCCACCGTATCAATACCAATATGAAGCAAAACCTCTAACCCCTGCTTGTTTTTTAAGGATATGGCATGTTTAGTAGGAAATACAGAGACCACCGTTCCCTCAATTGGTGATACAATCAACTCTGCTGCTGGTTCAACAGCAAAACCATCACCCAGAGCTTTTGCAGCAAACATTTGATCATTCACTCGTTCGATCGATTTGACAAATCCTTTTGCCGGCGAATAAATGGTTGTCTTTTTATTGAATAATCCCATAGATACTCCTGCTTTCTATGCTAATTTTTCATCCTTGTTGGTAAAAATGAAGGCTAATACTGCGGATACTGCCATAGAAATCAACAAATCAATCATCGCTTGAATAAAGTTTGAGGATTTTTCTCCTACAAATGCGGGGAATGTTGTCACACTACCAAAAACAAAAGCATTCGTTACAACCTTCATCAAGCCTAAGTAAGCCC
The DNA here is from genome assembly GCF_017377655.1 of Candidatus Enterococcus ferrettii. GTDB lineage: Bacteria > Bacillota > Bacilli > Lactobacillales > Enterococcaceae > Enterococcus_A > Enterococcus_A ferrettii. The sequence goes on along the minus strand of NZ_JAFREL010000008.1, from coordinate 16,271 downwards.
CACCAACTGCTCCACCAATAATTTGAGCCAAGAATAGTTTTTTGTTTTTTACTAATAGTCCGAACAGTGTTGCTTCAATAATTGCAGATAAGGCAATTGTTACTAAACCAGTCAATGCAAAACTACGTAATTTCTTATCCTTCGCTTTGAAGTAAACACCGATTGTGGTACCAATTACCGCAAAGTTACAAGCAAACGTAAAAGGAACGATATAGTCAAAACCATAAGTAGAGACATTGTTGATCATAATTGGATTCACTGCCCAATGAATTCCCAGGCTTACCAAGATACTCCAACCTCCACCGACTAACACGCCAGTTAGAACACTGCTTCGTTCGATTAACCAATTGACAACATTAGCCACCGCTTCACCACTGTAAACACCAATTGGACCGATTACAATCACTGTTAGCGGAACCATAATAGCTAATGAAACCAACGGAATTATTACCAGCTTCAGTGTCTCTGGAACTTTTGCATCCAAAAACTTATACAGATACGAAAATGCCCAGATAGAAAGAATAATTGGTACCACGGTTGAGTTATAGTTCATTAATACTACTGGAATACCAAAGAATTCCGTTGTTGCACCATTTCCAGCATCCCCCATCAAGCCAATAAAATCAGGATTGATCAATGCCGCACCAATTAGTGCAGAAATATAAGGACTAGCACCAAAACGTCGAGCTGAAGTAAACGCTAGCAATACTGGCAAGAAGTAAAATACGCTCATCGATGCAACAAATATAATAGAATAAGTTCCACTGTTTTCACTAATCAATCCTAATTGCACACATAAGATTAATAATCCTCGTAAAATACCCGAACCAGCTAAGGCTGGTAAAATCGGGGCAAAAATTGCTGAAACAGCCGAGAAAATATTACTGATGATACTTCCAGTTTGTTCTTTCGTATCTGTGCTCTCAACATTTCCTTCACCCTTAACTAACGGCTCAAATTCATCATAAAGCTTACCAACTTCCGTTCCGATCAAGAGCTGATATTGACCAGCTTTGTTAATTACATTGATCACACCGTCGATATTCTCGACGGCCTGATCATCAGCCTTTGAAGTATCTTTCAAGGTTAAGCGTAACCGGGTTGCACAGTGGGTCATGTTCGCAACATTTTCAGAACCACCAATATTTTCTAAGATGCTTTTCGCCATTTTTTTGTAATCCATCTTTTCCACCCCTTTTTTATTTTACTGAAGCCGAGAAAAACGATGCCATTAACTCGCTAGCCGCAACTGCGTCATTTTGATCAATAATCGATTGAATGTGATCCAACCCCACGTTATCAATTAGTTGATCAAACAAACGAATCATCTTCATGTTCTGTTCACATTCCCTCGAGGCGTGCTCAATAATCGGGAACGTATCAAAATAGATAACCCCATCAAAATTATGTTTTTTTACATAGTATAGAAATTCTAGAGTTTTGAACGGTGTAGCTGTTCCAATCATTAATCCGTCATCATTTAAACCATACCCATCATTCAGATGAACACCGTAAAGCTTTCCTTGTCCAGCAAAAATATCAGCCGCAAAAGCAGGATTTTCATGCTTCATCAGCATATGACAATAATCCAATGTCACCCCAACATTTTTACGATTAATCTCATTAAGCATCATTCCGGTCACACCCATACTGTCGATAAAAGCATAAGCCCTTGGCTGGAAAGGCTTGTATTCAATACTAATCTGTAAATCGGGTGCATAGTCCGCAATTTCAATAAACGCATCGCGAATTTGATTCCATACTTTTTGATAATTGATTTGGAAGCTGTAATCAAAGCCATCAAACCCTAACCAAATGGTAACGACCTTTCCTCCGGATTCACGACAATAATCCGCAGCTTCTTTGCACAATTCTAAAGCATGTCCAGCGACTTCAGCATCCGCATTTCCCAATTCACCATTGATAAACTCGTTTCTAAACCTCAGCGCAACCCCATTGAGTTTTAACTGATTGTCATCAAGTAATTTCTTCATTGCTAAAGCATCTAATCCCTCAACATGCTCTGGATAATTCAAATCGACATACCCTAGCCCTAATTCATTAAATGATTTAAAAACCTTCCCTAAATCATGTTCGTATATTGGTAAAAACGAATTAATTCTTGTTGCTAACTTCATCCTTTTTCCTCCTGTCTTTTCTTTACATTTAGAGCATACCACAGAACACAATCGCTTACAATCACATTATTCCATTTTAATTCAAATTATTTCACGATTTTCCAGAAAGAGAATATCAACAGTAAGGTCGCAAGCACAAAAATGAAAGATTCTAGATAGAAATAATCCCTATTTTATAAAGATGTTTAGCCTATTCTCTTAGTGATAATTTTTGATTCAAAACGAAAAAAATTGGATTTAATGTTTTTAAGAAGGGCGCTAATTGATTACGATTAAGCAGGAGAAGCCGACAGAACAACTAAAACATACACATGTGTAATAAAAAGGGCGCACCGAGCAGAAATTAACGAGTGATTGACTTAATTAAACAAATAAAATCTCTATGCAAAAAAATAGCCTACGCACCTAGTTCTTAGATACATCGGCTATTTCTTTAAGTGTTAAGATGTTCAAGTTTTCTGTTATAAGAAGGGTAATTTTGCTTATGGTGCAGATAGGATTAATAAGAATATTTTGCATAATAGTCCAGTTCAAAATAAAATCGTTGGCAGACGAAATTCCAAAAGTTCTTCTTCTGCTTCACCTAAGAAGAATTCCCATTCTTGTTGGCGTTGCATGATAATCCTTTTCTGAATTTGTATATCATTATATGGAATCTCTTTTTTAATTCATACAGCTTCCATAATACTGGGCAATTCAAAATTATTAAATTTAGTCTCAACCGCCGAGCCAAACTGCGCCACCTTTGTGAATATAATATGTATCCTCAGAAGTCTCGCTGATTGAATACGCAGAATTCCTGATTGACTGAACTTCCTCGACAGTGTAAAAACCATCACTGATATCTTCCAGCAAATCTACTTCCGACCAAACAATTACTTCAAAGCCCTTATACCAATTTAGTTCACTTGTATTTTTAGCAGTGAATTTTTCCGGGAGTGATTTAACTTTCTCGATTTCCACAAAAGTAGTATCGTAAAAACTTAACCTCTCTTTATAGCTTGCTACTACCTGAGAGTGTAGAATATCCGCTTCAAAAATCCATACCTTCAAATAATAAGGTTCATCCAGCTTCTCAAGTTCGTGTTTCCATGAATTATATACATCAATTAGCGCCTGAATTATTAATCGTTTATACCAAGTAGGCAGGTCATATTTTCTAAATAATGAGTAAAACGATAAACTGCTTAACTTCACATAGTCTCTATCATATTTTTCTAAACGATCTAAATCTAGATGCAAGTAGTAGGCTTTCCATCGTTCAATATCTCTTACTCTTCTTTTCCAGCCCCTAATCTTTTGTTTGCTAAAATCTGGTTTATCGTTCACATCATCACCGGCTTTCAAAAAAACAATCTCATTTTGTGGTACATTTTTCTGTGTAGCTGTATGCATACTTCAATACATCTAGCTGAAAAATTGTAAGTAAAGTCTACAAATTTTTCAGTATCTTCACACTTGCTTAAATTAATACTTTCATCATTTGTGCTACTTTTAATTTATATGTCTTTTTTACTTTTTTCACTAGTCTCAATCAATATAAATCCAAGATACCGTGCTTTCTTTTGGATTTCTTTTCTCAGCAGCTCCCCATACACGAAAATTTCCTTTCGCCATGGATCAGTCAGATACCCCCAGGACAAATCTTTAGAAAAGAACAAATAGTAATCTCCGTCGGGGTAAAATTCTGGAAAGTACGCATAGTATCCGCCATGAAAAGATTTTTCACCCTCAATAAATGTCGGTTTGTCTTTACACGTTTTTACCTGCGGATAATATTTGTAACAGGTATGATGCCAATCTAAAACATACATATATTTCTGATCTTTCAAACAAGTGCAAAAAATATCTTGGATCGTTTCTCGCCAATTAGGATCAGAATCAGCTATGGCAAACACCCCTGCACAGCTGTAAAGATCGTAAGGCTCTTTTAACGTATAGCGAGAATCTTTTGCAAAACAGTCTGGTTCAAAAGAAAATCGTTGGTAAACAATCTCCCAAAGTTCATCTACTATTTGATCTGAGAGAATTTCCCATTCTTGCTGATTTTTCATGATGAACCTCCTTCTTAATAAATGTTTGAATTTGCATATTACTTTGCGGCCTTTTTAACCTCTTTGCTACCCATCAATACCTACATTACTAAAATCCTCCAAAACACCAGAAAATTCAATATCAATAATATGGGTGTCGTCGTACTCATGATTGCAATAACTAATTATTCCTTCGTTCTTACTGAGAATTCGAATCGAAGGCTCGTGAAGCTTTTTCGGCATGCTATTCTTACTGACATCTCCGAAAAAGATAGTAAATCCCTCATCCTCTAACAGGACATCACAAATAAGACCTAATTGATTAAAATATGCATTTAGAACTTCTACTGCATAAGCAGCGATCTCGTGATCCATTAGTGATTCATCAATACTGATTTCAACACCCTTTTGTTCAATGCAATATTCTTTTTCCTTGGAATTATAGATAAAATCCTTCTCCAACATTTGATCCACTCCTTCTTATCTCGCAGCAGCCATTGCTTTGTTCACATTGGCCTTAATCGTTTTTCTGCTCATATCGCCATTATTTCTACCGTTCATACTCTGGCTCCTCCATCGGAATGGGCGCCGGATTAGCAAGTACCCATTTAACGGTCAACTCTGTTAATCGTGCAGACTCTTCTTCACCTGAACCACCATAAAGAATCTTAATCATCTCATTAACCTCTTGAAGTTGTTTAGGAGATAGTGGCGTTTCTGTGTTGAGAAATTGCTGCAATGACTTCAACATCTTATGATAATCTCCATCCCAATTCGCACCACCGTTACGATAGATTTCGTCAGATACACGACCGGTTATACGAATTACTTCTCCTTGCACGGTTTTTGCATGTCCACTTCCGGGAACTAGCAGATCCCATAATTCCTGGTGTTGATCCTGCCAGCATTTAGTACGGACTTTGATCTGCTTCAGACCATCGTGGACTTCCCGCTTAGGAACAGGTAGGACATTAAAAGCTTCGTACAACGAGGCCAAGCCAGCTTCCATTTCATCCAAGATATCCGTACTGATATCATTGCGAAAGAACTCAAAAGATTTACCAATGCGTTCTACCTCTTTTTTCATTTCCTTCGTGACTGGTGTTCCGGCATTAATCAGAATCTCAGTAATTTCAGCCATTCGATTGATATGAAGATTTTGACATTGTCCTAAAGCCATTGAAAGAGGTGTAATTTCACGCTTGCTTTGGTTACCAATCGTCGCTCTATTGTTAACTAACGTTTGGACATGTTCTGGAATAAATGCACAAGCTGCAGTATGCAAGGGCGTTTTCCCCTGATTGTTAACTGATTCTATATCAGCACCCAGATCAATAAGCAATTGTATATTGCTATGCCAAGCAGCACTTTGGCGATGCAACGGTGCATTTCCATAACTATCCTTTGCGTTAATATCCGCTCCTTGATCTACTAGCCAACAAGTGAGCTCATCCGGTATACCAGTATAAGCCAAGGCAGTTTGCCTATAATATCCACCATAGGCATCCAACTCACATTTATCAAACACTGCCTTTAATGTATCAATATTTTCATTTTTTAGCATATCGTCAAATTTTTTGGGTAAGGTTTTTCGTTTGTTGCTTGAAGAAGTATCTTGCCTCTGCTTTTTAGGTTCGGAAGTGGCTTCAGTAGTTGGCCTTGGTGCCACTCTCTTTTTAAATTTATCAAATAAGCCCATTATTATTCCTCACTTTACTTTTGTTCATCTGATTATCAGTGGATTTTCCGACTTTTTACTATTATATCAGTTATTTTATAGTAGAAAATAGGGAGATTAGTGAAGCTGTATGCTTTAAAATGATAATGATTGTTCTAAATTTCGACTCCTTTTAATAATGACAGATAATGAGTATAAAGAATTTGGGATAATTCATCAATGTACTATTAACCAAAACAAGCAACCGACTTCGCCTACACAAAAGTCGGTTGCTTGTACTTATACTTCTACGATTTTCGATGCATTAAGCGTAACGAGTTTTAAGTTAGATATAAGCCAAAATGAAATTTAGAAACTAGTAACTTTATCGATAAACAAACAATGAACTAAGATGGATGATGGTCTATCCATCCTAGTTTAAATATAATTAGAAAAATTAATCATGATGCATTATTCAATACTTAATCTACATGCTCATCCCAATCTTCTTCAACATTCGCCAAAGGCTCAACTGCCTGAAGCGGTGAAGTCAAAGGATTCCCATCATTATCTAACGTGAAGGCACCCTCTCTTGATAATCCATTGATTTCAAGCAGCTTTGCGAACTTTTCTTTATCCGATTTGGTAAGCACATATTTCTTTTCCACTGCGGTTAATAGTTCTTGAAGAGTAACTGTTTTTGATTCAGCCATCACAGTATGAAGCATCCCAAGATTTAATCGACGGATATCTAAATCTGACATCTCTCCGTCTAAATATCGTTGAGATAGGCTAAACTCTTCATCATTCGAACCAGTGTCAACTAAGTCATATAAAACCTGTTTCACTGTATAGTTGGTGGACTTTCCGAAAAGTCGATTAACACCGTTATACTTATCCGTTTGGATGCGCAGATCTTCTTTTGCCATATCATAATTTAAGGCGAATAGATCTCCAATCAGCAATGGCCACCCTTCTTTGAAACTAATCTTAGGGTTTACATTATACGCATAGTGACTAACATAAGAGCCGCTTGGCGCATTTGCATAGCGATACAGGTTCCAGTGCGTCCACTCATGCATGACATTATGCATCAGGTATTGGGTAGAAAAAGTTTTATTTGACCGATCGCCTATCACGATATCAGCAATTTTACTGCCATCATGTCCATTGCGATTAAAGCCATTTCCTTTATCGACGAATTCTCCTTTTTGGAAATTCATGTTGATTGATGCAACTTCAAATGGGGCAGTATCAGGAAGTAACTCATTCGCCAGATTCACTGCCTGGCTGTAGTCTTGCACTGCTTGATCGAAATAGTGATTGATTCGCGACGCTTGAAAATTGTAAAACCAGGATTCGTCATCTGCGGTATTACCAAACTTAGTTTTTGTATGGGTATAGTTAATGGTATTAGTTGTGTTGGCTGCATTGAGCCCACAATTAAAAGTGAAACGATAAGCCACCTTGTTGTATTTCTGAACATAGCCGCGGTTATCATTACCTAAAGTGAAGCGGATCTTTAGAGCAGTTACTTCAAAAGGAATTTCTTTTGGTGGTAAATTGAGAATCTGCCCTTTCTCATTCGTCATTCCTTCATAAAGAAGATTATCTCGGTTGTTATGAGCATAACTAATCGTAAATTTTGAATTAGAGATAGGAACTGAAATAGAATCTGCTTCCCCATCAGTGACTTCAATATGGAATTTCCGAAAATCAATCGTACGGACATCAGCTGCTTGAGTTAAGCTACGTTGTCGCCCCTCTTCTGGCATCTCCGCTGAAGCTTCTCCGTCGCTTTCTTCATTAACTAAAACTTCCGCTACTTTATTTTGTTCTTCCTCCTGAGCCTCCACTTGACTATTTGCATACAATCCAATTAACAGTAAACTAACCAACAACAATCCAACTTTTTTCATTTTGTCCTCCTTTTTTTCACATATGAACAACGTTTCAATAAAAAGTAATGACTAGCATTTATCTTAATTATCTGTATCTCTGAAGTAATCAATTACCTACTATCCTAAAAATAAGTCTTAAATCTAGATAACGACTCTTTAAAAAACGTCAAACAGCATGGCTTAATAGTCCATTTAGCTATCTGACGTTCCAATTCTTCATCCTTTAAACAAACATCTTATTAAACAAAAAACTATCATTTCTCGCATCTTTAAAATCCGTCTGTACTTCTCCAGTGCTTAAGTAACGATAAAATTTTGGGTCAAGTCCATATCCCTGCCCCCACTTAGTGATGATCGACTCTCCTTCATAACCAGCTGCTTTAAACTTAGCTTTGATCTTTGAAGCTATACAGGATAACTGACTGCGATTAGAGTCAGTTTCACCTTCAGGCCACAAAATATTGCAGATTTGGTGGCGAGAAAGCAGCTTGTCTTTAGATTCCAGCAACAGCTTGAATAATCGTTCTTCTTTTTTAGAAAAGAAAACAGAGCCGCCAGAGGTTTCAATTGTTCGCTTCTCCCATTTTTGTATAGGTGGGTACTCCTGATCAACCGTTTCTACTTTCTGTCCATAATAATCACTCTGGAGCATAACAAGTCTTTCACGCAAACTATCAAGAGAGGAGTTTTTGACTAGCTCACCATCTATTCCGGATACTCGCCAGTCAGTCTGTCCTTCATCATTTGATTGTTCATCAATTAAGCGAACAATCAGATTAGCCTCGTAATCAATCTCTGAAAGGAACTTTTCAATTTCCAAATTACTGATGGTTTCACTTATCATAATGATAGGGAAATATTGAAGAATTGAATATGATTTCTGGTTTCGATATACGTCCGTCGTACAAAACACTTCGTAATCTAACAACTGCAGCCGCTTTTGAAGCTGCTGCTCAGCTAATATATTTTTGGTGAGAATTAGTATTTTATTCAAGTGCTCACACTCCTTAATATTAAATTACAATCATGGTTCTTAATTCTTAGCAGCACCCGTTAACAATTTCTGAGCAGTGGTTACGTTTGGTATAAATGTTGCAATCTGTTGGTAATGAATCAACTCTTCCATTTTCTCGATGAAAGTCTCGATTTTTTCATCTCCATTAATAGTAGAAAATTCTCCAAAGTCATATTGCCACCATTTAAGTTCAATTAATTTATGAATACAGTTAACGGGAAAACGAAACTTCAGAATTTTCGCAGGTGATCCACCTACTATTGCGTATGGTGGTATATCTTTGGTCACAACTGAGTTTGCCGCAATAACTGCTCCATCATGAACAGTAATACCCTTTGAACTAAACGTGGTATTCTCTCCTATCCAAACATCGTTCCCAATGATTATTGGTCGACTTTTCAAAAGATTGGGAAAAGTTTTAAATTGATTTTGTTTACTCTTTTTGTAGGTGTTTAATGCAATATTGTGATCTTCATAGGTTACAAAGGAAGTTGTAAAACGATCTAGGGGGTGGTTGGGGCCCATTCGTTTAACTCCTGGTGCTATCGAAGAGTACCTTCCAATAATTGTATCTACAGGTAAATTACTCCGACTATAACTAAATGCTCCCATCGAAAATAAATGCGTTCCATAAGCAAAGGTAGTATAGGGTTCAATCTTAACGTCACTAGAAAAGAAGATCGTATCTCTTCCAATAACAAAACGATTTTCTCGTGTAGTAAGCTTAGTAAAAATATTCTGTTCGATAAGAAGTCTGTCTAACTCTTCTGAAAAAATCATCCGATGAATTCGCTTTTTATTGTTCATTTCCATCCCTATCAGTCTTCGAAAATAGCTATTTCAACATAGTAATACCCATTTTCATCCTGTAAAAACTCACCATTATCCAAAATTCCTAAGTCTAACTGCTTAAATTCTTCCACATAAATCTCATCATTTAAAAAGAATGGCTGCCAAAAAGATTGCTTGTTATTAGCAAAAACTGGATAGACTTTCATTTGATTACTTTGCAAGTTGAATCGTAAGAATAATCCGTAGGGTGGTATTTTTCGTTGGATAAATTCACCATCTGAATTGAACACCCCATTGCCGACGCTGTAAATTACTTTTTTTCCATTGCAGTTCTTCATGGGTTGAACAAAGTGAGGTCCATGTCCAACAATCAGATCGGCTCCCGCTTCAATAAATTCTTCAGCTAATTCTTCCTGTAAAGAATGAATAGGATTAAAATCTACCCCCCAATGACAAACCAAAATAATTTTTGTATCTGGCTTTTCTAGTTTGTAGCGCCTCATACCTGTTTTCATTACCTCAGCTAACGCAGCAACACCAGGTTGATTACCTACTGAGTACGGGTTAAATTTTTTATCATTATGATCGCGGTACCAATACGCATTGAACAAGGCTACTTTCTTTCCTTCAAAATTCAGTTCAATAATTTCTTGCGCTTCTTTTTGATTCGTACCAGCTCCTAAGGTTAGAATGTCTGCTTTCTCGAATTGTTGCTTAGTGTATTCTATACTGTCCTGACCATAATCAAATAAATGATTGGTGGCTAGAGTTACTAAATTTACATTTCTACGTTTTAATTCCTTGATCGTTTTCTTGGGATCACCACTCAAAATAAAGGGTTTAGTCGCCGCCAAAGGACTTTGTTTTTTAGGATACTTTGCAAAAACACCTTCATAATTCGCAATAGTAAAGTCATCTGCCGAAAGCATAGGTGCCATTTTATCAAAGGAATAACCATAGCCGAAGTCTTGTAAAGCATCCTTTCTACCTTGTTTTTTGCGTTTTTCGGTATACCATTCACCAAAGTAGACATCTCCTAATAAATTGACATTAGGTGATTGTAAAGGAACTTCCTTTACAAAAAATTCAGGCATTGTACCAAACGCAGCCAAATATTCAAGCATTTGTAAATGACTTAGAACGTTTTGATCATTCACTCCTACTGCAATTACAGGTTTTCTTCCAGAATAGTTAATCACAATCCCTAATTCTTTATGGATTCCCCATAAGATTGTGGCTGTATTTTCCAATCGTTGATCGTATGGATTGAAAGCTCTAAATTGCTTATCTCGAACAATCCAATTTCTATTAACTAAAAGCTTGAGAACACTTTTTGGCAAATCCAGAAAAAGTTCAGCAGCTTTAGCAATATTACTAAGAGTGGTTTGTTGTGTATGGCCTTTGGTACTTCTTCCAGTCACATTCAAAACACTTTGAGGATCAATGCCATAAAATTCAGCTTTGTTTTTGAGGCTCTTTAACGCTTCTGTATTGTTGCCGAAAAGAAAACCCGATAAGGCTAAAATAGCGTCAGGGGCATTAATTGATACAGCTTGTGACAGTACATCTTTCATATAGCGAACTTCTGATTCATAAGGTTGCGTAGAACGCACAGATTTAAGCTCCAACATATTCTTTTTGTACGTTACTAGATCGTCTAATTGAATAAGGTTCTCAGATAATCGATACAGTACTTCATGAATAATTAATATATTAGAGATACCATAAGGAACTTTCCGATTCTGTTTCGAAAATAGCAAACTATTTTTAGACGTTACCAGACCATATTCTGGCTGAGGTACTTCAGCCAACGTCAGCTTGCCTTCAATCAACGGAAGAATCTTCCGCATTCGGGTCCCACGTACAGATCCTTTCAAAAGGATCAAACTATCCTTTTCACTTAACTGAATGAGTCGCGCTCTCAGCTTTTGTAAGTCAGTGAAGTGACCACCACGCATCGTATTTGGCAGAGAAGCTTGCAGAATATCTACCTCGTCATCAAAGGTAATCACCTGATCAAAATCGCTTTTAGCAAACGCTTCTGCAATCTTTTTATATACAACGTTTCGTTGTTTACCAATGGAAATGATTTTTCCGATAATAGCGATTTTTTTTTCTGAGTATTGTCCTGCTACTCCATTAACAAATTCAATCGCATTTCTGATAGAAAGCTCTTCAGCATTGTAAGTATCATCAATGACTGTTACTGGTGTTTGCTCAAGCAATATGTCATTTTTTTCCAATAAATGTGGCCGATTTGTAAATTGCTGGAATGTCGTATAGAACTCATTTAAATCAAAAGCCTCTAGATATAAAAAAGTTATCACTGCTAACAAATTGCTCATAAATCCCTTATCTAATAACTCTGTTGACTTCAACTCAAACGAAAATGTTTCTTGATTTATATTGACAGTTAAAGTGCTTAAATTTTTTTCAGTACTCACAGACTCCAAGTAACAATATGCCTCTTGACTCGTTTGACTATAGGTATAAATAGCTGGATTATTCTTTTCGATAGTCTCAAAAGCTGTAGTAAATTCTTCAACATCTTGGTTTAGAATAACTTTTCCACCATCACTCATGTGTTTCGTGATATTGCTTTTGAAACGTATGGTATCCGTGACAGAGGTTTCTTTTTGCCCACGCCCAAACTGTGTTAAGATTGCGTAATCACTTTTAGCTTCAGGTGCAACACCTGCTTCTCCAAACCATAAAGAAGCAACAGCTGTTTCTAGAATTGTATAGTCATAACTTGTGTTAGGAAGCAGACTAGCTAGCATAGATCGAATAGCTGTTCGACTATTGAAATTCCCATTAGCCACTAGTACTGAGCTGCGATCTTTTAATACTAAACTAAGCAGTTCGCAGGTCATAGTTTTTCCTACAGTTCCAGTAATGGAAACAATTTTCCCCTGGTAATTCGGTCGATTATAGCGGGCTAACGCTACCAAGAAATCATAAGAATTACTAACCAAATATTGAGGAATATTATTGTTAGGCATGGGTCTTTCAACTACTAAAATTGAAATTTTATCCAAGTAATTAGGGTTGATAGCATGAGTATCACCCCAACTACCATAAACACCTGTATTTTTTGAACCTGCTAAAAATGTTTTTTCAGTCATAGCGATGAACAAATTATTTTTTGGTCGCAATTCATTAAAGGTGTACGCAGTATGACTTATTGTACGATCCGCCAAGTTTTCTTCATTAATCCATGTTCCAGGAAAAACAGTCTCTAATAACAATTTAGGATTTATTCCTACATCCATTCTCATTCTCCTAGCTAATTAATACTTTTTTTAGGTAAAATTGTTTGCCACAGTTCCAATATACTTTCTTTGGAAAACTCTTTTGCTTTTTGATAAGCCTGATTTGAAAAATCTTGGTAACAGTTGGGATCATCAATTAGTTGTAAAATTCGGTCTGCCAGTTGTTCGTAATTACCATTTTCAACAAGATACCCTGAGCGATCATCATCAATCATGTCTGAAGGACCATACTTAATATCATAAGCAACTGTTGGGATTCCTCGAGAAATAGCTTCAAGAATGGCTAAGCAAAATCCTTCATATAAGCTAGTCAATAATTTAATGTGCATTTGTTGGTATTCCTTCGTTAAATCTGTGATATAACCACGAAATTTTACTGCAGAGTAAACATTTAAGGATTTAGCTAACTGAACTAACTCTCTTTGTGTTGTGAAATTATCTCGAGCATCACTGAATCCATACAAGTGCAATTCTGAGTTAGGATAAACTTGATGAACCAAACTAAAAGCGCGAATCGCATGATCTAGACGCTTTTCTACTGAATAACGAGCAACTACACCTATTTTAATCGGCTCGTCTGTATTGATAACTATTTGATTTTTCGCTACTTCTGTTCTAACACCTACCGGGATAGTAACCACTTGCTCTGGATTGTGAAATCTTTCAATCACATCCTGGCGTTGTAATTCTGATGCCGTGATCACTTTATAAATTCTCTCTAAATTCTCAAGAGTAGTTTTATTCGATGAATTAAGGTCGTTTTTGGGGTCGTAGCCAATATAATGCTTGCTGTGTAAAACTGAGATAATTTTCCCACCAAATGAACTATTTACTAACACTTCACCAAAACTCTTACTGCCATCTAAGACCACGATGTCATCATCCTTTAGAAATAGCTCAAAAAAGAGTGTCTGTAAAGCTTGATCTCCTTTTAAATAATGGGTCTGATTTTCTCCATAATATTGGTAGTAGACCTCTTTCTCTTGATCAAAATATCTCTCTAATTTTATTTTTCCCTCAGGAGAATAATAGAATTCCGCCATGGATTGATTATTTGAATCTAATACTCTACGCAATGATAGAAAACCACGGCAATCATACAAATGACGTTCAGTTTTTCGTGGGGTCTCATCAAAGTAATTGATGTATTCAATTGATTGGTTAGGAAATACTCTCAGATAAGCAATATAATTTTCATTATGATAAATACGATAATCAATATTATTGGATTGTTGTACCGCTTGGTAGTACTCCTGAGGAAAAACATCTTCAATGGTGACAATCCTATTCTTTTCCAAGTACAAGCTTTCTTGAAAAAAATCAAACATATTTGCGTATTCTGTTTGTTCTACACCCGCTAATTGAAAATAATTTGCTAGTTTTGGATTATAAAGCATCGTTAACATGCGACTATGGTATTGTTCACGTAACACTTGATGTCTCAGAACTGCCGATTTTTCTACGCCAGAAACTCTTAAACCAAAATTGACATTAAGATGGTATATATTCTGAGTGTTTACACTCACATACTCTCCTCCTCTTGTATATGATTTATCTTTGGAACATTTGTTAAAGGATCGTTTTATCTTGTGTAGTTGTAAATTTAGTTAATCTTTAAACAGCTATTCTTGCAATCCTTTTTCTCAAGCTATTCACTCCACCAACTCCAGCGAAAATTCTGGTGTCAAACAATACCCACTGCCCCAAATCGTTCGTAACAGATCATCACTGAAACCCGATGCAGTCAGCTTTTGCTTAATCTTTTTTACTAATACGGACAGCTGCGACATGCGAGAGTGACCCAGCGGTTCTTGCCAGAGGTACTCGCACAATTCCTCCCGAGACACAATCTCACCGTTGACCTCTTGTAAATAGAGAAACACCTGCTTCTCTTTTTTCGTTAAAGTCTTCATGAACTGTTCCCGCAGCTTTTCAGTCATCGCTGAGTGCTGGTAAACGGACAACCGTTGCTCTTCTTCGGTCTGTTGGACCTCTTCCATCTTATCCGCCAGCCGTTCTCGCAACTGATCCAGTGGGATATTGTCCGTAAGCCATTCAGTCAATCCCAACTCCTTCAGCTGCTCCTGTTCTTCTACAGAGGGCGCCATACTGAATTTGCGAAAGATGACGATATTACTTGAGACCAATTTAGGCAAAATTTCCGCAATTTCTTTATTGCTAATGGTTTCACTGAAGATGACGACCTGATGGTCCACCATCACCCGGCCTTCTTTTCTCAAGTGTTGAAACACTTGAACCGAACACAATACTTCATAATTCAACTGCTGTAATTGTTCCTGTAATCGTTGTTCTACTAATATATTCTTAGTTAATAACAAGATTAGCCGCATATAGTCACTTCCTTTCCTCCACATGAACACTCAATACGATTGGACAGGAAGCTGAAAGGCTTCTGCCGCTTCATTGGATAATTTGTTCATGGGTTTCACGTCGATTAATTCCGCCTGTACCACCAATCGACTCGTCGCATACAAGTCCCCACAAGTAATTAATGTGAGCAGCTGCTTCTCTGGAACAACCTCTAGCACTTCTATCCGAGTTGGCTCCACCTTTTCCTTATAAAAAGCTTTGTATGTATACACATGGGAAAGGTCAGTCATATAAATGAGGTCCCCTAAATCAAGCTTCTCCAGAGGTGTAAACAATAAATCTCGCTGATCGGATCGGTGACTAGCTAAACCATAGTTTCCTTCACCCATTTCCTGATCAGGCGAAAGTGTGCCCGCCCCATAGAGTAACGCCTCATTCGATAATCCCTTGAAGATCGGCAGCCGAATCCTCACACTAGGAATGGCAATATTAGCGATCACCGGCAGCTCCATTTTTCGTCTAGCCAACTGCGACTTCACCACCGCTTCAGAAGTGAGCGACTTCACCTGATCAAAATCAAAAGGTTCATCTTTTCGCTTATTCTTTTCTAAGTCCTGCTTCGATAACTGACTAATCTCATAGTCGGCTCCTGTATTACTGATAAAAAAATTGATTAGTGGTTTATTAAATAGAAGGAAAAGACCAATAATAATTAGTAGAAAAGAACAAAACCGCACGACTTTTTTCTTCATATCTTCCCTTTCTGTTAAAAAAAACGAGTAAAGTGGAAAAAACGAACGATCCGTCTAAAAAGATTAATTCTTTTATTTAGAGAGATCGTTCGTTTCCTTACTGCTTTCTACTCTTCTTGATCGAAAAACTCATCAATCGTGTCTTTGTTCTTCCGTTTTTTGCGCTTAAATTTGTCCTTCAATCCAAGTAATCCAAGACCAAGCAAGCCTAGACCAGCTGCGGGATAAGAAGATTCTTTCACGTCAGCTCCTGTTTTAGGTAATGTCTTCGGTGTCCTACCCGTGATCTTCTTCGGAGTAGGCTCCACTTTCGGTTGAGGCTCTGAGTCGCTGTCCGAGTCTGAATCGCTATCTGAATCTGAATCACTATCCGAGTCCGA
>NZ_JAFREL010000079.1 GCF_017377655.1 Candidatus Enterococcus ferrettii | reverse complement strand
TTGAAAATTTATAATAAATAAAATATATAAGCTGTCTCTTGAATTTTAGAATATAAAATTTGGGAGGCAGCTTATATGTACGTTAAAAATTAGTTAGTAATTGAAATGATACGAATTAATTTTCGACTAACTATTTGAGATGCATTTGATATATTAAGAAATCTTTTTTAAAGGCAGGAATTTTAGCCGATCTAGATCATTTCAACGATAAAATGTAATCCTTTTTAGCTATATTACTATATAATAGAAGTATGAGGTTACAAGAGTTTTATTGAATATACGAAGAAGGTGAATACAACTATATGAAAAAGTTTGCGTTAGGGAAATGTTTATTATTTATGGTTCTCACAATTAGTATTGTTGCTTTAAGTGCTTGCGGGGAGGAGAAGCCGAATATTCGCAATATCTTAATAGAGAACTCGGATAAGTGGCAACTAGTTAGTGAGCAAGGTTCGGTTGAAATGATCTTTGGGGGGAATGGTATTGCGGAATTGTCCAATGACAATGGTGAAGGGCAGGCCACCTATGAAATTAATGAACGTCAGACGGAGATAGAGCTTCAATTTATGCAGGAGATTTACTCAATCAAAAGTGGAACTATGAAAAATATTCAGGTAGAGAATGACAAATTAATTCTCGGTGACTACACTGAAAAAGACAGCGAGTCAAGTATACCGATTAGACTTGAGAAATAACAATCATACCCAAAAGCGGGATATAATCAGCCATTCGTTTTATGCGGGTGGCTGTTTCTTTAAAAAAGATTAGGTATATAGTAAGTGATAACATGCTAATACGTACACTTATTTAAAAAACGAGAAAAGGCTAGTCAAATTATGTATTGGGTAGAAAATTTTTGCCGGAAATCAAAAGCTGTTGAAAGCTTGGTCAAAAAAATTAGTCCAAAGTCTCATAAAGTTGATTACAACAGGCATTTACTAGGGTAAACTATAAGTAGAACGATACGGGGTAGGGGTTGGTAAAAATGAATCTTGAAAACGAGAAAGCGGGAATTCTCGAAGGGTTAGAACAGCTTTACTTGAGAAATAAACAGGAAGAAGGCTATTCACAGCTGATGAATTATGTGGATTCGATTTCTTCAGTATTTATTGCTAAGCGGCCGAACTCTGAGCTGCTGCCTAAACTACGAACTGTGCCAATTGCTCGACTACGTAATGGAAACGAAGTAGTGCTGCTTTCTCCTAGCCTGCCTCTATGGATAAATAAAACTGAGCAAGAGGACGAAGCGGATGCTGAAATTGTTGTATCTGGATTAACTCGCCTGATTGAAATTGAACGGGCGATTAATGATGAAAATAGCAAGGATTAAAAATAGATACAAAGAAGCTTGCAGCAGGAGACTGCTAGCAAGTTTTTGTTATTTATAAAAAAGAGAAGCTGCAACCAGCTTCTCTTTTTAGGGCTCAATTTTCCACTTTAATCGTTACTAGCCTTTTAAAAACAGCGAGGTCTTCCGTATCTTTCACTAGAATAGCGATCGAACGGCCTTCAACATAGGCTTTCGCAGATCTTAGATTTTTTAGTACATCAATTGGCAAATTGGCTTCTTCCGCAGCTGCAACAGCTTTTTCACCAAAAACAAAAGTGGCTTGTAAATGAGCATCCTTTGGTATCAAGTAAAACATTGTACGTTTATTTGACTTTACTACATAGGTCCAACCAGCTGCTTTAGTGTAAAATTTCCATTCTCCTTGTGTGATTCCACCGAATTGTTCTACAAAATGAATGGCCTCGTTCCAAAGAAGCTGTGCTTCTTTTAATACGGACAGCAACATTGTATCATCTGGTGTAGTAGCTTTATCATCAAATATACTAACGGCCATGAAAAACTGCTCCTTTCTGAATAACATACATTTATTATATCAATTCAACATGACAAGATATGTCATGTTGGATAATTTTTAATTAAACTGTGTTAGGATTATAGAAAAAGGAAGAATTCTATGCAAATTCAACGATTATTTGCCCTGACTCATTATTTACTGGCTAATCGCTCCGCAACTGCTGCGGAATTAGCTCAGCGTTTTAATGTATCCCTTCGAACCGTATTTCGCGATATTGATATTTTGAGCAGTGCAGGAATTCCGATTTATACTTCGCAAGGAACAGGCGGTGGGATTTTTATAGATAATGATTTTGTCTTAAGCAAAGCAACTCTTACTAGTGAAGAGCAAAAAAAGATTTTACTTTCACTAAGCAGTCTGGCAGCGACTAAACAAGATGACCTATCTTTTTTATTAGAAAAACTATCAGGCTTGTTCCAGAACCAACCATCTGATCTGATCGAGGTAGATTTTTCCCGTTGGGGACGCACAGGTGAAGACAAGGACAAATTCAATAAAATCGCTTCAGCAATCAGTGGAAACCAGCTGCTTGGTTTTTCTTATATCAATATGCAAATGGCACAGAGCAATAAAATTGTGATGCCAATAAAGCTTCTATATAAATCTCAGGCCTGGTATTTAATAGGCTATTGCCAGGAAAAGCAGACGTATCGAACCTTTAAAATTACTCGAATGTCTGAGGTGTTTGTAAAAGCAGAAACCTTTGATCGGAAGAATCTGCCAGTGAAAGAACTGGACAAAACGGAACAAATCTCTTACACAATGATCCCCCTCGTTTTAAAATGTTCAGCCGAAACTGTGCATCGCTTGTATGAAGATTTTCATGAGTCACAGGTTACTATAGCAAAAGATGGAACCGGTATATTGCGAGCGGAGGTTCCTGATACACCATGGCTTTATGGATTCATTCTTTCCCTGGGGGGTGAAGCTGAAGTTCTTTCACCGTTACGTTTGAGAAACAAATTGTGCCAGATGATAAAAGAACTGATGAACAGGTATAGTGAGGATTAGCTTTTCATTCAACAAAAGAATAAGAAAAAACACTTTCAAATCAACAAATGATAATGAAACAATTCCATTAGATGTTTAAATAATATACTGTAAAAAAACTGCAGGTAAGTTATAATTACTTGCAAACTGATTTCATAGTTTCGTGGGAGGTAATAAGTAAGTGGCAAAGTTTTACGCAATTCGAATTGGAAGAAAACCAGGAGTATATACAACCTGGAACGATGCACAAAAGCAGGTAAAGGGCTTTCCTGGTGCAATTTTTAAATCATTCCCGACAAAAGAGGAAGCACAGCAATTTGTGAATATGAGTTCAGAGAAAAAAACAGTAAATCCTGACGAATACCAAGCATATGTAGATGGCTCCTTTAATAAAGCTCGGCAGCAATATGGTTCTGGTGTCGTTATTTTAAAAGGTGAGAAAGTGATAGAGAAGCTTTCCTTCGGTGGAAATGATCCTAAATTTATCTCTAGTTATCAAATTGCTGGCGAAGTGTTTGCTTGTATCGAGGCAGTGAGATGGGCAAAAGCAAACCAGATTGATGAGATTGCGATCTTTTACGATTACCAAGGAATTGCTTCTTGGGCTGAAAAACAATGGGCAGCTAACGCAGCCATATCAAAGGCGTATGTTGCTTTGTTTGATGAAGTGTCAAAAGACTTAAAGGTGCGCTTCGTTAAGGTAAAGGGACATTCCGGCGACAAGTTTAACGATTTAGCGGATGAGTTGGCCGACAAAGGTACACGGATGGAGGTAGGATAGCTTTGCTGATTCTTTGTGACAGTAAAGTTTCCAACCTATGGATGGATTGCCAGTTGTGAAAAGGGCTTTAAGCTGTAGATTGCTTAAAGCTCTTTTTCTATTTGTACCAACTTTATTTTGTGAACGATAAAATCGTCTTTACTATTTTCTAAAGCCAATCCGCAATTCGCCAACTCTGAACCCGAATAGACTTGCTCGGTGACAGAGTCCTTATACAAACAGTCTTCTTTAAGAAACGGAATTTTTATTAATAGAGACAGTTCGTATACTTCATATTGATTGCGAAAAACGTAAACTATCGCTTGTTCCATTCCTTTATCAGTAAACATCCAAGCACAATAATTACTGCTGAAGGGAGAAAGTAAACGATAAAAGTTTCCTTGTGTAATTAGCTTACGTTCTTCTTTATATTCCTGTAGATGATCACGAATAATTTCCTTTTTTTTAGGAGAAAGGTCAGTAATGTTCATCTCATAGCCCATATTCGTGGAAGATGCTAGGGCCGCTCTAGTTTCAAAGGATATCGTTCGATTGGTTTGATGGTTCGGTACATCAGAGACATGTCCTGTCATAGCTGAAATTGGAAACAAATAACTAGCACCGTATTGGATCTGTTGGCGATCTTTTCCATCGGTATTGTCACTAATCCAGGTTTGGGGAAAATAGTAGAGCATTCCAGGATCTAACCTTCCACCACCGCTAGAGCAATTTTCGAATAAAACGTTGGGATAAGTTGTCGTTAATTCATTCATAATGCGATAGAGTCCCAAAATATAGCGGTGAGAATATTCAGAAGCCTCAAAAGAATGGAGCTGGGAAAAGGGATCCGTCATGTGTCGGTTCATATCCCACTTAATGTAGCTCACATCAAGCGTATCAATTGCTTGAGACACAGTGTCAATAATAAATCGTTGAACTTCCCTATTAGTCAAATCCAGTACGTATTGACTACGCCCTAAGAGCGGTTGATAATTTGAGCTTCTCATGACCCACTCAGGGTGCTGTTGAATTAAGGTTGTTTCCGGTGAGACCATTTCTGGCTCAAACCAGAGCCCAAAACCAATATTTTTTTTCTTTGCGTAGGCTACCAACGGCTGAATGCCTTTAGGGAACTTCTCATGATCAATTACCCAATCACCGAGGGAAGTTTTGCTGCTGTTTCTCTGGCTGTACCAACCGTCATCTAGTACTACGGTTTCAAACCCCAGCTCATCAGCGGCATCAATTAACTGCTTGATTAAGGTCTCATTAACATCGTAATAGGTCATTTCCCAGCTATTAATCAGCAGCGGACGTACTTGATTTTTCCAAATTGGAGGAATCAAATGATCTGCAAAAAAATGATGAAAGCTTTGCGAGCATCCGTTGAAACCTTGGTCACTATGGGAGAGCAGGGCTTGCGGACTTTGAAACGAGTCACCAGGATTTAACTGCCAGGAAAAGGTTTCGCTATTTAAGCCAATTTGCAACCGCAAATGATTGTACTGATCACGTTCCAGCAAAACCTCATGATTGCCGCTGTAAATCAGGGTCATAGCATGAACGTCCCCTTTATTTTCAGTTGCTTCCTTTGATAGTGCAAGATAGGGCGGATATTGTGGGCCGCTGGCACCACGAGAGCTGCCAATTTTGAATAATCCATGTTGAATCGCACTTCGGTTTAACTGATACTCTTTCTGGTGAGTCCCGTAAAAAGTTGTGACGAGTTGATCATCATAGCTAGTATCTACCGAGGCACTGAAAAGCTTAGTAAGCTTTATTGATTTTTCGCTTTGATTGTTCACTTTCGTCGAGCGAACAATCACCGGAGAGTTTTCGAAGATTGTATAGGACAAAGCAAGTTCAATTTGAGCGATTGGATCAAACAAATAAATAATGAGTGTTTGAGCTAGTTCCTCCGTATCCCTAGCATGAGGGAGGTCATCCAAGTCAATGGCTTTGTTGATAATTTCATATCTCTGATAATGAAATCGAGTAATTCTTTCGCTATTCTTATGTTCAATTTGGACAGCAGGGTTTCGAAAATCACCTTGGTGAGCAACGGGAAGTTCAAAAGGCAAAAATTCTGGTGAGACTTCTAGTTTTTCATTATCAGGTGCAGCTGCAAACGTTCGTTTCTTTAAAATGGGACGGTTACTAAAATGATAACTGCTCAGGCGTTTTCCCCAATAGCGATGGATTAAATAAGTTTCTTCAATGACTTCCATAATGTAGCTGACTTTGCAGTTGTGTAAGCTGAAGGTGCTAGTTTGTGAACAATAATGGATCATGTTTTTCACTGAGTTTGTTGCTCCTTTCTAAATTCTGTGGGGGAATAACCAATTTCTTTTTTGAAGAACTTGGAAAAGGATAAGGCATCAGTAAAGCCGACTGAGCTGGCGATTAGACTGACGGGATCGTCACTTTCCATTAAAAGCTTTTTGGCTTTAGTAGTTTTTAGGTTGGTTAAATATTTTTTTGGCGTAACGCCCATCTCTTCTTTAAATCTTAAAGAGAGGTAATTAGGATGAACACCGATAAAGTGTGCAATATCTGAAATTTGAATGTCATCGTGATAATGTAGATCCATATACCGCATGGCTTGAAAGGCGGCAGAAGCTTCGTGAATATTGGCAGAATCATTTGGTTGAACTTCCTCCAGCAATGTTCCGACAATATTATACATAATCCCGTTAATTTTAAAGTAAGAGGAACGATTGTTGTGATTCAGAGATAGAATTTTACTGATTTCCTTCTCATAAAAAGCTGCATCCGAACAATCCAATACATAATTTTGTTTGCTGGATTGAAGTAAGGTGTGAATAAAATTACTTGATTCAATGCCAGTAAATCCAATCCAGCAGTATTTCCAAGGCACCTGATTATCGGCTGTATAGGTGGAAACAACATTTGCTGGAACAACAAACAGCTGATTCTCAAAAACTTCAATCGTACGATTCTCAACCTCCAGCAGTCCTTTGCCCTCCTTTACAAAATGAATAAAGTGATAATCCCTTCTTTTGGGACCGTAGCTGTAACCAGGTTCACAATATTCAATTCCGCTGTTGTACAAAATGAAGTCTGAGATACTTTTTTTTGAAAAATCAGTAAAGCGATCCGTGTATTCTTTTAAATTAGTATCCATGCTTGCATTATACATGGGAACTCTGCTAAAAAGTTTCGGATATTAGAAATTTCCATATTTTCCTTATTTTTTTCCATATTCTAAACGGGGGGATAGATGATAA
Source organism: Candidatus Enterococcus ferrettii (assembly GCF_017377655.1). Lineage (GTDB taxonomy): Bacteria > Bacillota > Bacilli > Lactobacillales > Enterococcaceae > Enterococcus_A > Enterococcus_A ferrettii. The sequence continues at coordinate 59,499 of NZ_JAFREL010000079.1, read as the reverse complement.
GATCTCATTAACCTAGGTGATGTAAACGCATTAATATGAAATAATAAGAGGAGGAGCTCCTGTTTTGAAATGGAATGACAAAAATTCTTTCCATATAGAACCGGTACAAGGATTATTAAATGATCCGAATGGATTGATTCAATTTAAAGGAAAATATTATTTTTTTCACCAGTGGAATCGCTTTGATACAGATCATACTTATAAAGAATGGGGTTTATTTACTTCAACTGATTTAGTCAATTGGGAGAATCCAGGCACAGCAATTGTCCCCGATCAGAAAGAAGATAAAGATGGCATTTACTCAGGAAGTGCTGTTGAGAAAGCTGGTATGCTGTACGTATTTTATACTGGAAATACTAAAGAGAATAACGTCAGAAAAAGCGCTCAAAAAATAGCGATTTCTTCTGATGGAAAAACGTTTGTAAAAAAAAATCAGGGAATCAAAACCCCTGAAGGTTTCACGGAACATCATCGTGATCCGAAGGTTTGGCAAAGCCAGGGCAAATGGTGGATGATCGTTGGTGCTCAGACAACCCAAAACGTAGGAGCAATTACCTTGTTTGTATCACTGGATTTGTTACATTGGGAATTTCAAGGAACTTTTTATACTGATTCAGCTTTAGAGCAAATGTGTGAATGCCCAGATGTATTCTCATTGACCAATGATGTGGATATTTTGACCGTATGTCCACAAAGACGAACATCCATAGAAGAAAATGACTTGTCACTATCGAGCTATGCCGGATATTTGATTGGAAAGATTGATTACAAGAAAAAGAAGTTTGTACCTGAGAGTGATATACTTCTGCTGGATTATGGCTTTGATTTTTATGCACCGCAATCCTTTGAAGATGATAAGGGTCGTCGTATTATGGTGGCTTGGATGTCGCGAATGAGTGAATTGGAAGAGGCGCAATGTCCCACGACTAAGTCAGGATATGTGCATTGCCTTACGATGCCACGAGAATTGAAATGGCTGAATAATCAATTACGACAGGTTCCTCTTGAAGAGTATAAGCAACTTAGAAAAGAGGAGCAAAAATATACTTCTGCCAATGCGGTCATCAAAAATTGCCAGAAAGCTTATGAGATATTGATTGATCTTGGTGATTCAACCCCGACTTTTTATTTGACTTTAAATGCTGGGATGAACTCGCTAGAATACAAAAAAGGACTTTTACAAATTAGCAGAATAAATTGGGTTTCAGGCAAAAAAGAAATGAAGGAGCTGGCGTTAGAGGAATTGCATAGTCTTCAGATTTTTTGCGATAATTCAACAGTGGAATTTTTTATAAATGAGGGACAGTATGTGTTTTCGATGCGTAGTTTTTGTGACAGTTTCTCTCGAGAAATTACTTATCAAGAGTTGGGGAAAAAAGGGTCGGTTGTAGTTTACAACTATTAAGGAGAATGATGAATGAATAATAAAGAAATCGCAGCTAAAATTTTAGAGCTGGTAGGCGGAAGCAGCAATGTTCAATCGGCTACTCATTGTGCGACTCGCTTAAGAATTATTACCAATGATAAGGAAAAAATTGATATCAAGGCAGTAGAAGATATTGATAAGGTGAAAGGGAGCTTTTTTAACTCAGGGCAGTATCAGGTTATTTTAGGAACCGGCTTGGTGAATAAAGTTTACGACGAGTTTCTTCCATTGATCGATAGTTCGGAGCAAGCTTCAGTTGCAGCGACTGATGTGAAGCAAAAGCTGACCTTCCAGCGAGCCGTCAGAATCTTCGGTGATGTTTTTGTACCAATTATTCCAGTGTTGGTAGCTACTGGATTATTTATGGGATTGCGGGGACTTTTTACACAGGAAGCAGTTTTAGGAATTGTTGGTTTAGCACCAGAAGATATCCCTCAGCAGCTCTTAATGTTTACTCAAATTTTAACCGATACGGCATTTGCCTTTTTACCCGCGTTAGTGGCTTGGTCAACCTTTAGGATTTTTGGAGGCACACCAATTTTAGGAATTGTTTTAGGTTTAATGCTGGTTAGCTCTGTTTTACCCAACGCCTACGAGGTTGGACAGCAAGCGGCAGAACCATTAGTATTTTTTGGTTTTATCAATGTTGTGGGTTATCAAGGCTCTGTTTTGCCTGCTTTTGTTACCGGAATTCTAGGATCTAAAATTGAGATTTTCTTGCGCAAGCGAATCCCTGATTCTTTGGATCTGATCCTGACACCCTTCTTAACGCTATTAATTGGTCTTATTCTAGCATTATTCATTATTGGCCCGATTTTTCATGAGGTCGAGATTGGTGTTCTGCATGCAGTTGAATTTTTACTTGGGTTACCACTAGGAATTGGTGGCTTGATCTATGGCAGTTTTGGTCAGCTATTAGGAATTTTTGGGATTCATCATATTTTAAACTTTTTGGAAATTAGTATGCTGGGACAAGACGGCTGGAACTATTTGAATCCAATTGGTACCTGCGGAAATGTTGCTCAAGCAGGAGCAGTATTAGCTGTGGCTATTAAATCTACTTCGCCAAAAATGAAGCAAATTGCTTTTCCATCCGCTCTATCAGCGGCATTAGGAATCACTGAACCAGCTGTTTTCGGTGTAACTTTACGATTAATAAAACCGTTTGTTATGGCAATGATTGGAGGGGGAATAGGAGGCTTTTTAGCATCAATTCTCCACTTGCGGGCAACAGGAATGGCTTTAACTGGAATTCCAGGGACATTGTTATATTTAAATGAACAATTACCATTTTATATTTTAGTGAATTTGGTTGCGTTTGGAATAGCCTTTGGGTTGACTTGGACGATTGGATATAAAAAGGACCAGCAGTTGTAGAAAAGAAAATAATTCTTGAATATTTTATGAGAAATAACAATAAAGTTGTGGTTATTGGGTATAGTGTCAACTATTCTCGATTAACTCCAACTTTTTTTATGGAGGAAGTATATATAGTCATAATCTAGGAAAGAGTGAGAAGTCACACAAAATGATTTATTATTTAAAGGGTTGTTGTACTCAATGGCGTTATTATTTTTTTAGCAGGTAAAATATACAAGTAAATCTAAGTATAATTTATGAAAATAGAAAGCAATCAGTTTCCTTTTTAACCCAGAAAAAATCCATATAACTTTTTTGAGCTTTCTTAAATACGAACTGTCCAAATGATCAAATACTGTTTATAATAAGACACATTAATCAGAGTGTTAGTGTGGGGGGAGTCAAACATGAATTCAGTAGAAAATTTATATAGGTTGTTGCTGGAGCACCTGCAACTGGTAGAGGTTGTAACGACACAAGATGTGGAGCAGCTGACAGGGATGAAACGCAGCGTGACGAGTCTTTATCTAAACCAGCTGGCGGATCAGGGACGTCTGGTAAAAACGAATACGCGACCAGTGAATTTTCGGCTACCGTCAAAAAAAGGGAATTCGTTTCGGACCTTCATTGGTTACGATGGTAGTGTGAAAAATCAAATTGAACAGTGCAAATCCGCGGTAACTTATCCTCCTTACGGCTTGCCGATCTTGATCCATGGCAGCAGCGGAGTGGGCAAAAGTTACTTGGCTAAGCTGATTCACCAGTATGCAATAGAAAAAAAGGTTGTTACGGAGGATGCCCCTTTTGTGGTATTGAACTGTGCCGATTATGCCAATAATAAAGAATTATTGTCTTCTTTATTATTCGGTTATGTCAAAGGGGCCTTTTCGGGTGCGGAAAAGGATACGCATGGTTTAATTAATGAAGCTGAGGGCGGATATTTGTTTTTGGATGAAGTACATAATTTGTCGGCGGAAAATCAGGAAAAGCTGTTTTTGTTAATTGATGAGAAGAAATATCGGCCAATGGGCTCCAATGCTGAATGGCAGCAGGCAAATGTTCGCTTAATCATGGCGACTACAGAAGATCCTGAGTCGTCCTTGTTGGTCACTTTAAAGCGAAGAATTCCTTTTGATGTTTTTTTACCGGATTTTAGCCGGCGGTCCTTTTCCGAAAAAGAAAAATTGATCTTCAGCTTCTTGGACGAGGAAAGGAAGCAGCTGGATTGTTCGTTGCAAGTGGGTGAGGACTACATAATTGAGTTAGTTCAATCAAATTATCGCGGAAACATCGGGGAAATCCGTAACCGGATCAAAGCCGATTGCGCGAAAGCCTATAACAAAGCGAAGACAGATGAACCGCTGGTGATTGGAACCGGACATTTTCTCTCCATTAAGGAAAAAAAGAAAGAGTTTACCGAGACTTTTCAAGAAGAGGAGACCTATATTGGCAACTTCGGCTTTATTGGTTTTGAAGAGGCGGGTCAAAAGGCGCAAAACTTGATAGACGAACTCTATCACTCTTATTTTCTTAACAAACATTTCAGCAAACGCTTAAGCTATCAGTCTGACTTGGAGCGGTATGTACAGAAGAAAATGGCTTTGCAGAAGTATCTTACCAGTAAAGGTGTGGAAATAGAGGAGGCCGATTTAAATAAGATTATTTTACTGGCAGTTCTGCTGCAATACGATCCTTCCAGTGAATTAATCAATATTAAGGATGGATCGGAGGCACGCTACAACTATCACAAATTTTTCAAGCTGGCTGAAGGAGTTTTGCAGGTGTTGTTCTTGCAAAATACCTCGATCAATGAAAATGGTTTGAGTGTGCTAGCTGCTTACTTGAACCGAGTGTTGGAGATTAGTGCCAAAATCAATGCCTTGATCATTATGCATGGGCATAAAAATGCTCAAACTTTAGCTAACACAGTTAATCAACTGGTAAAGGACTTTGTCTTTGAAAGCTTTGATCTGCCAATGGATGTCTCGGCGGAAACGCTGATTGCGGAGGTCAATGAGTACATCAAAAAATACAATACCTCAGATGGACTTGTTCTTTTGGTGGATATGGGTTCTTTGGAGCAAATGTATCAATCAATTCAAGGCAATGTGACCGGAGACCTTTTAATTATGAACAATGTGTCGACTTCCTTAGCATTGGATGTTGGCTTGAAGCTGAGCCAGCGTCAAAAAATTGCTCAGCTGGAGCAGTTAGCACTAGAGGATTTTGCGGTGTCGAAGCAATATTTTGCCGGTGTTTCGCAAAAAACAAACTTATTGATTTCCTGCATTTCTGGTGAAGGAATCGCCTTAAAAATTAAAGATATTCTCAGTAAATACATGAACACAGATGAAATCGAACTGTTGTCGATTGACTACAGCAAATTGAAGGAGCTGTTGCAAAAGGATCAGAAGACTTTATTTAAGGATACGGTAGCTATCTTAACCACTTCACCAGTGGAAAAAGCAGTGGTACCTATTATCAATATTGAAGGGATTATTAACGGAGCGGCTAATTTGGATTTATTGGCTTCCTTCTTTCAAGCCGACGAGCTGAAAAAGTGTACCAATGAAATCATCAAGCTGTTTACCTTGGAAGGGGCAGCAGCACGGCTGAACTTTTTGAATCCGGCGATGGTCATTGATGAAGTAGAAGAAGTAATTGAAAAGTATGAAGAGTACTACCAAATTCATATTGATAATTTTATGCGGATCAACCTTTTTCTGCATCTATCAGCGATGATTGAGCGTATATTGACTGGTGATGGGATTGACGAGAGTGACGAGGGGATTACAGCTCTTCCGCTATATCAACCCTTCAAAGAAACTTCTGCTCATTTCTTTACAGCAATTGAACAAAAATACAAATTGAAGATTCCAGATGGCGAGCTGGAGATGATTTTCCTGATCATTCAGCAGCAGCTGTGATTGTGTGAAACGAAAAAAGCTAGTGTTAAATCTTTTTTTAACACTAGCTTTTTTGCTTGTTTTGCTATACTACCGGGATTCTTGCAGGAAATGTAAGCAAAAAATAGTTGGCACGGTACTTGCTTTTATAAGAATGAAGAGAGAGGTGGAGATCAATGTTTAAGATTATTATCGTTACTCACGGAAGCTTAGCCAGTGGATTTGCGGATACATTGGAATATTTTTTACCAGAGGAGCGGGCGGTTACAGCAATCGATTTGGGAAGTAAGAGTTTAACAGCCTTCGAAGCGGAAATCACTGAGGCAATCAATGGAACGGAGTTGCCGATCCTAGCTTTGGTCGATTTGTTTCAGGGAACACCATTTAAAACTGTTTACGGACAATTAGTGCACCGTCCGGGAAGCCAGGTAGTTAGTAATGCCAATTTTGGCAGTGTGTTGACGGCAGCAATGAACAGAAACAATCCATTGTCTGAGGTGATGGAAGAAATTCTTGCAGCTGGTCAGCAGAATATGTATGATCCACAGCAATTGTTAATGAATGTCAATGAAGGCGACGAATAAGGGGGGGAAAAATAATGGGCGTTTCATCAGTATCAACGGTATTAGTAATTATTTTCGGATTTTTAATGAATTATGAGCGTTGGATCACATGTGTTGGGTTATGGCAGGCATTAATGTGTGGTACGATTACTGGTTTGATCTGTGGAGATTTACAAACAGGATTATATATCGGTGGGACCTTGCAGTTGATGACGTTAGGTATCAGCAGCTTCGGAGGTGCGTCTGTACCGGATTATCCGGTAGCGGCAATCGTCGGAACATACTTGGCGATTACAACAGGTGCCAGTCCAGAAGTGGGTGTAACAATTGGAGTTCCTGTGGCAATTATTATGGTGCAGCTGGACGTGTTGAACAAAACCTTGAACATCTTTTTCCAGCATGGTGCGGAAAAGGATGTTGCGAAAGGCGACTTCCATCGTATTCCAATGTGGCAATGGCTAGGCAATATTTTCACGATGGTTTCAACAGGAGTTCCAATCATGTTGGCAGTTTTATTTGGCCAAGGCTTGGTGGAAAAAGTATTTGAAATCATTCCTGAATGGTTATTGACGGGCTTGCAGGTAGCCGGCGGACTTTTACCAGTAGTGGGTATTGGTTTATTGTTAAGAACGATGCCGGTGAAGCAAAATGTGGCACCGTTGATTGTCGGATTTGTGTTTGCTTCTTATTTAGGGATGCCGATTTTAGGAATTGCGCTATTGGCAATGGCTTGGGCCTTTGTATCTTTTAAAAATAGTCAAAAGACCGCAGTCAGCACAGCGGCAGTACCAACAGATGGGGGGATTGAAGGCGATGAATAATGACATTTCATTCAAGAAAAAAAGAATAGCGATGCTGCGTTACTGGTTAACTGGCGGCTGCGGATCCTTTAACTACGAGAAAATGCAAGGACTGGGGTATTGTTATTCCATGTATCCAGTCCTAAAGGAAATCTATAAGGACGATCAGGAAGGGCTGAAGCAATCGTTACTGACTCATTTACAATTCTTTAACACGAATGCGATGTTTACGCCTTTTATTATGGGTGTTAACATTGCGATTGAGGAAAATGAGAAGGAAAAATCCTTGCCGACAGTTTCGTCGCTAAAAACTAGTTTGATGGGACCTTTAGCAGGCCTAGGTGATACATTATTACTATCGACACCTAGTGCAATCTTCGGGGGCATCGCAGCTTCTATGGCGGTTCAAGGAAATCCGGCGGGTGTAGTTCTATGGCTGGTGGTTATGATTGCTATTAAATCATTGATTTTTCCATTTTTCAAAACAGGCTACAAAACTGGTTTGAAGATGATCTCAACTCTAGAAGAAAAAATGCAGCAGGTAACTGCTTCTATTTCAACAGTCGGGTTAATGGTCGTGGGGTCCCTCATCGCGACTGTTGTTTCGGCTAATGTGAAAGTTTCTTACAAATCAGGTGATCTAATGTTACACGGACAGGACATCCTGGATTCAATTATGCCGAATCTTATTCCTGCGTTATTGGTTGCTTTAGTTTACTGGTTATTAGGGCGAAAAAATATGACCCCAGTTCGAGTGATTTTAATCGTTATTGCTTTGGCAATAGGTTTGTCGCTTATTGGTTTATTAGGTTAGTTAAATTAGAAAATTGAAGATAGAATCTAGGAGGAAAATAATGAGTACATTAGAAGGAATTATTCACATTCGAATTGATGACCGGTTGATTCATGGACAGGTAGCCGGCTTATGGACCAACGAATTAAAAGCTACCCGTTTAATGGTGATCAATGATCAAGTGGCTACAGATGACACCCAGAAATCTTTGCTGCGAATGGTCGCACCAGGAACTGTGAACACCTCAATCATTACGGAAGAAACGGCATTTGCCAATATTTCAGCTGGAAAGTATGCTGGGCAACGTGTGTTTGTTATTTTAAAATCACCGGTTGAAATTTTGAATCTGTTGGACAGGGGCTTACCAATCAAAAGAATCAATGTCGGCAATATGTCTTCCCGTGACAATACTGAAGTCATCAAACAAGGCATTTCGGTAACAACTGAAGAGAAAGCGGCCTTTAAGGAATTGTTGGAGAGGGGCATGGAAATCACAACGATTCGCACCCCTAGCAATACAGAAAGCTTTTTGAAATTGTCAGACTTGGCCTAAGGAGGATCTTATGGTAGAGCTATTGGATAATCAACGAACCTTTCATATTCAAGTAAAGCATACGAGCTTGGTTCTTCATGTTTTGCCGACGGGGCATGTGACTGTTATCTATTGGGGGAAAAGACTGGAATCAAAATCCTTGGCTTATGTCATTCAAGACATCGGTCGGGCAAGCTACATCTCTGATACAGATGGAATAAAGGACTTTAAGCTGGAGCAATTGCCGCAAGCAATGCCAACTCACGGAAATTCTGATTTACGCACGCCAGCCTTGGTGCTGGAGTATGCAGACGGCAGTCGAATCACGAATCTGCGTTACAAAGACTTCAAGGTTTATTCAGGTAAAGAACGGCTGCCTGGAATGCCGACGATTACGAGTGGCGAAGAGGTGGAGACAGTAGAAATTTTGCTGGAGGACTATTTGCAGCAAGTAACAGTTAAACTGATTTTCTCAGCTTTTTACGAATACAACGCAATTACGCAATCTGTTGTAGTAACCAACTTAAGTAAAAGCAACGTAACAATTGAAAAAGTAGTCAGCAGCAACATTGATTTTCTAGACGCAGCATATGATGTTTGCTACCTGTCTGGTGCATGGGGACGAGAAACGCATCGCCAGGTGAGACCCTTATCTCAAGGAGCATTTTTACTAGATAGTAAACGAGGAGCCAGTGGTCACGGACAAAACCCGTTTCTGGCCTTAGCTGATAAGCAAGCCAATGAAAACAGTGGATCGATCTATTCCATGAACATGGTTTATAGTGGGAACTTCCAGGCAATTGCTGAGGTAGATATGCACCAAAATACTCGGATGCAGATGGGAATTAATCCGTTTGATTTTGCTTGGCAGTTAGTACCGCAGGAGTCCTTTTATACACCAGAAACGGTACTGATTTATTCCGATCAGGGCTATAATCAATTATCGGCCATCTATCATCGCTTTTATCGGGAATGTTTGATGAAGAGTTCCCATGCAGAAAAAGTGCGACCGGTTTTAATTAATAATTGGGAAGCTACGTATTTTGATTTTGATAAACGGAAGTTATTATCTTTGGCAAAAGAAGCAGCCGATTGTGGCATTGAATTGTTTGTACTGGACGATGGCTGGTTTGGCAAGCGATCGGACACGACAACTTCTTTGGGTGATTGGCAGCCTAATCATCAAAAACTTGGCGGCAGTCTGTCAGGACTAATTGAGGAAATTGGCCAATTAGGCTTACAGTTTGGTCTGTGGGTAGAGCCGGAAATGGTTTCACCAGACAGCGAATTGTACCGGGCCCATCCAGACTGGATTATTCAAGTAGCAGGAAGAGATCCGCAGCTCGCTCGCCATCAATATGTATTAGATCTGGCCAACCCGGCGGTACAGAATTATTTGATTACTGAACTATCGACTTTGCTTGAAAAAGAAAACATTGCCTATATAAAATGGGACATGAATCGTAATATCACTGACAGCGGATCAAGCTATTTAGCCGTTGCTCAGCAAAAGGAACTGAGTCATCGTTATATTTTAGGACTATACCATGTGCTGGAAATATTAACGGAACAATTTCCAGAGGTTCTATTTGAAAGCTGCGCTGGTGGAGGCGGTCGCTATGACCCAGGCATGCTGTATTATATGCCGCAAACCTGGACCAGTGACGATACTGATGCGATCGAACGGTTGCCGATTCAATCCGGTACATCGCTGATTTATCCACCTATTTCCATGGGTTGCCATGTTTCAGCTGTTCCCAATCATCAGGTGGGGCGGATCACTTCGATGGATACTAGAGGAATTGTAGCCATGCAAGGGAATCTCGGGTATGAGCTGGACTTGACCCAGCTTTCCACCGAAGAAAAGCTGCTAGTAAAAGAGCAAGTGGTTCAGTATAAAGAAATTCGGGAAATCGTCCAATTGGGTCAATTGATACGATTGACAGAGATTGAAAACCAAAATCAGTATGCTTGGCTATACCGTTCAAAAGACGCAACAGCTTTCGTAGTCAGTTTTGTACAAGTGTTGGCCAGAGCCAATACGGTTCCTAAACGACTGAAATTAGCAGGTTTAGATGCTAAGGCTTATTATCAAGTAGGGGAACGTATATGTACAGGATCAGAGCTGATGTCCATCGGCTTAAAGCTGGATAAACCAATCGAGGATTATGCTGGACAGCGATGGTTGGTGAAAAAGATCGAAAAATGATCAAATAGAACTATTCACAAATAGACAATATCGAAATAAAGTCTGCGTGTTGATATACAACCCCGAACTAGGACAAAGAAATAATTCTTAGTTAGGGGTTTTTAGTATTGGGAAAAGAAAGATGGCTGAGACTTCAGAAGAACAGGGAGCAATCGTCGAACAGTCTTTGAATGAAAAGACTAGTAGAAACAAAACCACACAAAAAGCTCAAGTGAACGAGTTGATGACTCAGAAAGGGTGCACTCTCAAGGAGAATGAAGAACCGACTGAGTTACTTGTTACTGAGAAAACAAGCATTATTTCAAAGAATGAAAGGATTTTTTTGGATTCTCAAGAGAGAAAGCTAATACGGTAAGAAGTTCATCGGACGTGACAAACTGATAATGATGATTGAAACCTATATCGACTACTATACCAACGGAAGTTGCATCTATTAACCCAGATGGAATACCCTAACCACTATTACGAAGCTGCCTGATGATGGTTTAGTCACTTCTTTAAATAGGTAAAAGCCGCTCTTCGCAAAGCGAAAAGCAGCTCATCAAATTTTTAAATATTTCATTGTCCTATTCACCATTTTGTACGCAGAGCGTTTTTTAATATTCGCAATTTTGAATGAACTCTGTTAAAAAATTTGTGTCTTTAAGGATGATGAATCAATTAGTGATACCTTCTTAATCCAATATAAAAACTTACGCCTCTCTATCATAGTGTTAATATATTATGAAATGGTTGTTGGAGTAGCCTCCAAATCAATTAAAATGAATTCGCAACCTCGTTTTAGGTATTTAGCAGAATGGTGCAGTCTATTCATCCCGCATCAGTTCTCCAGCGGTTTGAACGAATTCTTTTTGGCTAATTCGACCTAAGACAAATTCCTTGCTTAACAGATACATTTGAATAGTGACTGTAGCCGACGTTTGCAGCTGCTGCATTAATTCTTCCTCATTGGGTAAAGCTTCAAAAACAGATTGTTTCCTAGAGAAAGCTTGATAGTAACGTAACCCAAATTTACGTTGTGAGACCGCATTGAGGTGAATGCCATCGGGATTAGGGGTTAACCCTTTCGCAGTTACAAAATAGCAATTGTCCTCTTGGTCGGCGGCCTGCTTTAGCAGCTGATTAATTTCTTTATACTCAACAGCACTAGCTCCAAAGCCATTTTTGCCTAGATAATCTCCTAGCCCTCCAATCACAATGGGGATTTCAGGCGCGTTCAACTCTTGCCTTAAATAATCAAATAGAGCCTTCAATTTAGGTGCATAGGTTCTGTATAACTGATTCAGGCTGTCACTTTCTCCTTGATGCCACAAAATACCGACCAGTTCACTGTTTTCCAATGCAAACTTAGCTTCAGAAATTGCATGGCGGGTCAACGAGCTGTCCAAGGCCCATTCATCAATTGTGCTGCCGCCTTCAGCGCAGGGAATTAATCCCAATTCCTCATCGGGATGCTGATTCACCCACTCTAAAGCAAAGGAGGCAGCGGGGCCAACTCCGGCGACCTCCCGGTCAAAATGGATCGGCTCAGCCATCATTTGCCAGCGTCCGTTGCGCAGCATTTGAATATGTTCGTGATAAATAGGTGTCACTTCTTCGATAAATCCGCGTCCAGCCATATTTGACTGACCAATTAGTAAGATTGATTTCATTCTGCACTCTTCTTTCAGTTATTCAAGCAATAATTTATTGGGGAAAGTAAAACGAATTTCATTTTTTTGCGTAACTTAATTACGAACCGATAAATAGAGGCGTCGAAGAACTCTAACAAACACTTTCTTCTCCACTCCTGCTAAATAATAAATCGCTGTCTTACGACGTCTTTATTCTATCGGTCCTGTTTTCAATTGACAACTAGATCGATTGTTTTCCACTAAAAGAATATTTAATCGAGATCAGAACGGGTGGTTCAGGTCTTTTTTGTGCTTAAGGACTTTGCTGAGAAATCTAACCCCATGCTATACTAAAAAGGAGCCAACTTGCTATCAAGATAAGTATAGATACAGTCATAGACAGGGGAGACTACTTATGACACAAATTTTTCTCGTCGAGGATGATCTGACGATTGCTAAAAATTTAATGCTGCTATTACGGACCGAAGGATTTACAGTTACGCATGCAGCTACCCGTAATGAAGCGCTAAGATTGTTAATCGTTCGTAAGTTTGATTTAGCGTTGATTGATATTTCTTTGCCGGATGGGAATGGATTTACAGTATGTACTGAAGTGAAGGAGGTCCAGCCTATTCCGGTTATTTTTCTGACTGCTTCAGATGATGAAGCGAGTGTCGTAACGGGATTAAATATGGGGGCAGATGACTATATCACAAAACCGTTTCGGCCAAGAGAATTAGTCGCTCGCATCAAAAATGCTTTGCGCAAGAATGGTGGCAAATCAAGCGCTTTTGAAATTCAAAATGTACAAGTAAATACAGCCAGCGGGGTTGTAAAAAAGGCTGGCAGTGAAGTTTTTCTTTCTGCTTTAGAATATCGCCTACTGCTAGTGTTTATTAACAATCCGACAAGCATTATTCCTAGAACACGTCTGTTAGATGAATTATGGGATGCCGCAGGAGAATTTGTCAATGACAATACATTGACGGTATATATTAAGCGACTGCGAGAAAAAATAGAAGAGAATCCTGCTAAACCAAGGATCATTTTAACGGTTCGGGGGATGGGGTATCGCTTAGGAGGCAGAGATCATGCTCCGGAATAAAGAATTTCGCTCGTTTATTTTATTGTTTGGATTACTGACTATCGTTTTTACAATCATTGGCTGGAAAATCACTGAAGCGGCTGGAATCTTAGTGTTGATCTCAGCCGTAGTTTTTGGTGTGGTCTTTTTTGTTTTTACTCAAAAGCGGTATGAAAGTATTGCTCGCATTTCTGACCAAATTGACTTGGTGCTGCACAATGAGGAACGTTTATTTATGGAAGAATTGCAGGAAGGAGAACTGTCGATACTCCAAAGCGAAATTACCAAAATGACTCAGCGAATCCGCGAACAAAATGATGCTCTGAAAAGAGAAAAGGCTCATCTTGCGGATTCTTTAGCGGATGTGGCTCATCAGCTTCGAACACCATTAACTTCTGCCAATCTAACCTTGTCATTGCTGGAAAATACAACCGACCAAAATGAACGAAAGGTTTTGATACGGGAAACTGAGGAGTTACTGCTGCGGATGGATTGGCTGCTAACTTCTTTATTAAAAATTTCACGTTTGGATGCAGGAGTGGTTATGTTTAACAATGAGACAATTGTTCTGAGTACACTGTTGGAAAATACATTGCGGCCGCTGGCTATTCCAATGGAACTGCGGAACATTCGTATTCGGATAGAAATTCCGGAGGCGGTTAGAATCATTGGAGATTCAGGTTGGTTAGCAGAGGCGCTGCAAAATATTTTGAAAAATTGTATGGAAAGCTTGGATGAGGGAGGTCAAATTGATCTAGTATGCAGTGACAATCCATTGTTTACTGAACTGGCAATTCATGACAGTGGTCCTGGCTTTCGTCAGGCAGATTTACCGCATCTGTTTGAACGATTTTACCGAGGGGAAAAGGATAAGGCTACTGGTTATGGTATTGGATTGGCTCTTTGTAAAATGATTGTTACTCAGCAAAATGGAACGATTACTGCCAAGAATCATCCTCAGGGGGGTGCTCTTTTTACTCTCCGTTTTCCAAAGTGACGAATCTCTCACTTAAAAGTCACCCAGTTGAAAGCTAGAGGTTCTATGATAAAAGAAAAGAAAGGAGCCGCCTATCATGGAGCTTTTAAGAATTGAAAATTTGAGTAAGGTGTATGGCACAGGAGAAAATCAAGTTGCAGCTTTGGATAAGGTTTCGTTGCGTATTGAAAAAGGAGAGTTTGTAGCTATTATTGGTTCTTCGGGTTCTGGGAAATCTACCCTGCTGCATAGTATTGGTGGAGTAGATGTACCCACCAGTGGAAAAGTGTACGTAGATGGACAGGATGTTTATGCGCAAACGAACGAAAAGCTGGCAATTTTTCGGCGCCGTCAGGTGGGCTTGATTTATCAATTCCATAATTTAATTCCAACCTTAAATGTGGTCGAAAATATTACCTTACCAGTATTAATGGACAAACGAATGGTTAATCAAGAACGGTTGAAGGAATTATTGGCATTATTAGGTTTGGAAAAAAGGCAACATCATTTGCCTAATCAGCTTTCAGGAGGTCAGCAACAGCGGGTTTCAGTTGGTCGTGCTTTGATGAATGCCCCGGCGGTTATGCTGGCGGATGAACCAACGGGCAGTTTGGACAGCCGTAACGGTCATGAGATTATTCAATTGCTGAAGCTCAGTAATCGCAAGTATGGACAGACTCTGATCGTGGTTACCCACGACGAAAGTATTGCTTTACAAGCCGATCGGATCATCGGTATTTCCGATGGTAAGGTGGTACGGGATGAGAGGACGGTATGTCCATGAATATTTTCAACAAGATAACGCTAGAGAATATGAAGAAAAATCGTACCCGTACTTTAGTAACAATCATTGGGGTAGTTTTGTCAGCTGCGATGATTACAGCGGTGGCGACTTTTGCGATTTCACTGCAGGATTATACCATACGAGGGGCCAGTGAAAGATACGGCAAATGGCAGGTGGCGTTTCCTGACGTAACTGCTTCTTTTGTTGAAAAGCAAGCTAATAATGCAGAAGTAGCTAATACGGCCAGCATTGAAAATCTAGGCTATGTAGCACTGTCTACCAGCAAAAATCCCAATAAGCCCTATCTGTTTTTGACGGGTTTTAATCAGTCTGCTTTTGATCAGCTGCCGCTTAAATTAGTTTCTGGCCGATTGCCAAAAGATAGCAGTGAGGTGCTTATTCCTGAACATTTAGCCTCGAATGGCGGAGTACATTTTGCAGTGGGAGATAAGATTACTTTAAATCTAGGGGAGCGAAGGCAGGAAAATCGAGTTCTAGGCCAGCACGACCCCTATCTTACTGAAGTAAAACATGGAGAATTCAAAGAAAAACTGGTGTCCAAAATGGAGAAAGCCTACAAAGTAGTGGGAATTTGCCAACGGCCCAGCTTTGAGGAATTTGCTGCACCTGGATACACGTTAGTTACAGTAGCCGATCCTGCTGTTCCGTCAACCAGTCGTAGTCTTTTTGTCACGCTTAAGAATCCGCGTAAGGTTAAGGCCTACGCAGAAAAGATTGCCGGTAAAAAATCCTATGTTTTAAATGAAAATGTCCTACGGTTTATGGGATTATCTGAGGATACGATTTTTAACACCCTGCTCTTCTCGGTTGGAGGAATTTTAGTATTATTGGTGATGATTGGGTCGGTGTTCCTCATTTATAATTCCTTTGTTATTTCTCTAAATGAACGGATACATCAGTTTGGGATTCTTTCCTCAGTTGGGGCTACGCCGAAACAGTTGCGTAATTCTGTATTGTTTGAGGGGGTATGTATCGGTGCTATTGGGATTCCAGCAGGTGCGCTCGTTGGATTGGGCAGTATTCGCTTAGTCATTTCCTTAGTAGCCAAAAACTTTGGCAATATTATGTATGCGGATGTTCCACTAAAATTAATCATTTCGGTGTCTGTCCTGCTTTTTGCTGCAGGGATCAGCTTGATCACCATTTTGATTTCGGCTTACTTGCCGGCTCGCAAGGCAGCGAATACACCTGTGATGGAAAGTATTCGTCAAACCAACGAGGTAAAAGTAGAAGCAAAAAGTATTCGAACATCGAAGATTGCTGAAAGGCTTTATGGTTTGGAAGGAACCTTGGCACTAAAAAATTTCAAACGTAACAAAAGACGTTACCGCAGCATTGTGCTGTCATTAACCTTGAGTGTGGTATTGTTTGTGGCAGCTCGTTCATTCGGGGCACATTTACAGCAGGCTGCGGAACGATCAGTGGTTGATAGTGATTATGATCTTGTTTTTACCACACCAGATATGCCAGAAAAAGAACTTTTTCAGCTGTATGAAGAATTGAAAATAGTTGATGGCGTTAGTGCTAGTTCGTATCAGGCTATCGTAAATTACTCCACAGTAGTGCCAACTACAGAACTATCGGCGGCTTATCGAGAAGGGTTTCAAGATTCAAAAACTAAAACCCATGCATTTTCACTGAAAATCCAATTTATCGAAGATAGTGAATACCAAAAGTTCCTGCAAAGCTTAAACTTGCCAGTGAAAGAATATATGGGTACAAATGCCAAAATGACTGCGGTAGCGAAGACTAAAACTGAAAAACAAACGAATGGAAAAAGCGCTTTGCTCAATCTATTTGCACAGGACAAAGAGACACTGACAATTACTCCTAAAACAGAGGATCCAAATGCGGTTCAACAACAGGTGGACGTAACCTTTGTTGACACCATCCCACTTGATACTCTGCCAAGCCAGCCGGGAGAAAGCAAACCTTATGTTTTCATGATTGTAGCCCCTTATCAGCTGAAGGAACAGTTTTCTCCAGTGGGAATCGACCAGCAATTAGGCTTGACCTTCTTATCGGATCAACCAGCGCAGACGGTGAAGGAAATGGATACTATTATTCAAAAAAAAGGAATCGCGGCGGCCTATACCTTATACAATGCAAAAGAAATCTTTGATCAAAATCGCAACATCATTTTTGTAGTTAATGTTTTCACCTATGTATTCGTGGTGATGATTTCGCTAATCGCAGTTGCGAATGTATTCAATACGATTTCTACAAATATTAAGCTGCGCAGAAGAGAATTAGCTATGCTGCGTTCAGTAGGAATGTCGGATCGAGGATTCAATAAGATGATGCTTTTCGAATGTGCTTTTTATGGCCTACGAGCGTTACTACTAGGAATCCCTGCTGCATCAATCATCGCTTGGTTGATCTACAAAGGAATGGTCGCAGGAGGTGCTGAGATAACCTTCGTATTTCCTTGGGAGAGTATGTTGATTAGTATCCTAAGTGTCTTTTTGATTGTACTAATCACAATGTTCTATGCTGTCAGCAAATTGAAAAAGGAAAATATCATTGATGCTTTGCGGGATGATTTGGCGTAATTATTTCCAATTAAAAAAATTCGTTGACTTTCCCCTTACTGGAACCTTTACCATAGGATCAGAAACGGGGGAATGAAAATGGCGAACGAAAAATTTATGGCATTAGAGAATACGATTCAGACAAGGTATGGCAACACAGCAGGAATTACTGTAGTAAAGAACGGTGACTTCGTTTATGAAAAGTATTTTGGCGACTGTGACGCAGAAAATTTTATTCATGTTTTTTCAGTTACTAAAAGTGTCATTTCAGCGTTAATCGGAATTGCATTAGACAAAGGTTATATCAAGAGCCTTGATCAGAAAGTGTTGGAATTTTTCCCGGATTACCAGGTGAAAGAAAAGGAAAAAACGATCCAAGAGATTACCCTAAGAAACCTGCTTACAATGACAGCACCCTATAAGGAAAAGCTGAATCCTTACCCAGAATATTTCACCAGTCCTGATTGGGTGGAATTCTCATTGGACATGTTAGGCGGTAGTGGCAAAATTGGCGACTTTCAATATGCTCCATTAATTGGCCCAGATATTTTATCAGGCATTTTAGAAAGAGTGAGTGGACAAACAGTCTTGGATTTTGCTCGCGAACAATTATTTGCTCCGATGGACATTTCGGTGGCGGAAGCGATTGTCTTTCGCAGCCAAGAAGAACAGATGGCTTTTTATGATTCCACCACTACTAGCGGCTGGGTTGCTGGCCCAACTGGAGTAAATACAGCGGGTTGGGGTTTAACTTTGACGACTAAAGATATGGCAAAAATCGGTCAATTATATGCGGCTGGTGGTGTTTGGAACGAGCAGCAGCTGGTACCTAAACGATGGATTGAAGAAAGTACTCAGGAGCATAGCTGCTGGAAGGAGATGAACCTTCAATACGGATATCTATGGTGGGTATTAGGAGATGGATCTTTTGCGGCACTAGGCGATGGAGGAAATACGATATATGTAAATCCACAAAAACAGCTGACAGTAGCAATTTCAGCTTTGTTTGTTCCGGAGGCAGAGGACCGGATTGATTTGATTAAGACTGAAATTGAGCCATTGTTTGAATAAAAAATACCAGACTGGAATGAATTCATTTCAGTCTGGTATTTTTTTCTATTCTTCATCTTCGATATACTCCAAAATATCTCCTGGCTGGCAGTTTAACACCTTGCAGATTTCATTCAAGGTGGAAAAGCGAATAGCCTTGGCCTTCCCAGTCTTCAGAATAGAGATATTGGCATTGGACATACCAACCCATTTGGCTAATTCGCCAGAGGGCATTTTATTCTTAGCTAAAACGACATCTAGATTTACTTGAATCATGAATTTTCCTCCTCAAAAGGTTTAGATCGTGAGTTCATTTTCTTCAGCAATCAAATTAGCTCTTTCCAAAATCTTAGCTAAAGCCCAAACGATGGCTGCTCCTACCATATAGGTTAGATCTAGCGAAAAACCTTCCGTACTAAAGCCCTGTAACTGCGCCATTACATCGGGTAAGCTGCTGGCAAAGGACAAGATCAGCAATAAAGCCGCAACTTTTTTAGCAGTAGTTACATTTTCGGAAACGAAGATTCGATCCATTTCCAAATTTTTGAAAAAGCTGCGGGTGAAATAGAATAGTAAGCCATTTAAAAGCAGGACCACCATCAGAGAACCGAGAATCAATGGTGAAGCAAACAGCATCGGTGTCTTCGTTCCATAAATCAGTTCACCTTCAGGAATTGATTGAATAAAATTATGAACCTGCGGGGAGTTCAATAAAATCGCTACACCAATCACTGCGACGGCAGCAACCACCATTAATCCAATCGCTAAACTAAATAAAATTTTTAATCCTTTGTATACATTCTTTTCTGCGTTCATTTTCATACACTCCTTTTTTTGTGAAATCTTAACCTTGAACATAGTATATCCTTCTGATTAAAGTAAGTCAATAAAAATATATCGATAATCGATAAAAAAGTATTGTTTATCACTAAAAATATATCGAATTAATGATTTGGAACTGGCGGAAACAGCGGTGTAGGGCTGTCCTAGAAAGTTTTGGGATAAAAAGCAGCTGCAGGAAAATTTTTTTTAAATTCGTGATTGACAGCGTTTTCCAGCCGTGCTATGATTTATTTATAGATATATGAGGAGTGTAACTGATCCGATCAGGCACCACCAAATCTACTGTAGTTATAACTACTTTAGTTTGGTGTTTTTTTGTTTTTCTGGCCATAAAGATAAGAGGTGATCAACATTTATTCGATGATAAAATCACTAAACAATAATCTCGTTTTGGCAGTGGATGAACACCAAGAAGAATTTGTATTGTTTGGCAAAGGTATTGGCTTCAAGATGAAGAAGGGAGACATTGTTGATCAAAGTTTAGTGATAAAAACTTTTCAAGCAAAGGATCGGGAACAAGATTTTAGTACTTTTTTTGAAGCGATCTCACCAGAGGTATTAACTGCCTGTGAGAAAATTATTGAACAAGGAGAGGCGGCATTAAACAAGAAACTTAATGCCAGCATCATTGTTTCATTAACTGACCATCTACAGTCAGCGGTAGATCGTTTCCAAGAGAATCAGGTAATTCCTGAAAACGCGTTGCAGTGGGAGATTCCATTTCTATACTATAAGGAATATCAGTTGGGAAAAATGGCCTTAGAAATTGTCGACGAAATAGTTGGCATCCAACTGCCTAAACTAGAGGCTTCCTTTATAGCTTTGCATTTTGTTAATGCTCAGGATGGTTTGGAATCGATGGATGAAACCTTGTTAATCACGGAAATTACTAAAAGCATTGTAAAAATTATCCAATCGTTGTACGATGTGTCACTGAACAAGGAAAATATTAATTATTCGCGGTTTGTGACCCATATCCGCTATTTCATGAATCGACAGCTGCATAATAAGGTACTAGAACCCCATTCAGATAATAAATTATTTGAAATTATTCAAGCTCAGTATCCTATGAGCTATGCCTGTGGCTTAATGGTTCGGGAAATGTTAAAAAAAGACTACCAAATGCAAATTGATAATGATGAAATGGTGTATTTAATTATCCATATTGAACGAGTGGTTTCTGAAATGAAAACTGAATAAATGTAAACTAGGTGTGTAACATAATTGGCATTAACCTAAACAACTATTCTGCGGAAGCAGTGTATTTGTTTAGGTTTTTTGTTTGCTGTCAAGGGAGGATAAAACGATGACGAATAAAGAATTAGCTCGAAGAATCATTGAAAAAATGGGCGGGAAAAACAATATCACGCAAAGCTGGCACTGCATCACTCGGCTGCGCTTTAACGTTCGTGATAAAAACGCGGTAAATCTGACGGAGATCAAAGAGCTGGAGGGTGTGATTGGTGCCCAATATCAAGGAGGACAATTCCAAATTATTATCGGTAATGAGGTCGTCAATGTCTTTAATGAGGTCAGCAAAATTCTCGGCTTGAATCCAGAAGCGGGTGCCGAACAGGGGGCGAAGGGGAACCCGATTGAACGAGTTTTTGATGTTATCTCAGGGGTATTTACTCCGATTTTACCAGCGATTATTGGAAGTGGGTTACTGAAGGGCTTCATGGCAATTTTGCTAGCTACCAGCCTGCTGTCCGATCAAAGTGCCACCTACTTGATTTTGAACGGGATTTCGGATGCGGCTTTTAAGTTTCTGCCTTTTCTCGTAGCTTTTTCAGCAGCGAAGAAATTCCAAACGAGTGCTTCTGTAGCTGTGGCTCTAGCTGGGGTATTGATGTATCCATGGCAGGAACTGATTAACAATCCAGAAATTACTAACTTGAGCTTTTTAGGCTTTATGAATGTGCCAGTGGGCAACAGCTACGCCTCTTCGGTTTTACCAATTATTTTAGGTGTTTGGCTGCTAAGTTTTGTGGAAAGGTTAGCCAAGAAGGTAGTACCCAATTCACTGACCATTGTTTTTGTTCCACTGATTTGTTTGGTTATCACTGCGCCTTTACTATTGACATTCATAGCTCCACTGGGAACGATGATTGGAACTTATTTGGAACGTTTCTTTACAATGCTGTTTGATGTAGCTGGTCCTTTTGCAGGGGCGTTATTGGGAGGTTTAATGCCGCTGATTGTGATTACCGGCATGCATTATGCCTTCTTCCCAGGCTCCTTTGCCAGCTTCGAAAAGTTTGGTTATGACGTCATGCTGCTGCCGATGAGCTTGGTTTCCAACATGGCACAGGCTGGCGCTACATTAAGTGTTTTCTTCAAAACGAAGGATTCCAAGATGAAACAAGTGGCCTTCTCGGCGTTTGTGCCCGCGATGTTTGGGATTACTGAACCGGCGATTTATGGTGTAACCATGAAGCTGAAGAAACCATTTTACGCTAGCCTAATCGGTGGAGCTGTCGGAGGTGCAATCTTTGGTGCATTTACTGTAAAGGCACTGAGTTTTACTGTGCCAGGTGTGTTGGCTTTGCCGACATACTTAGATGAAGCTTCAAATAATTTTATTTTTGCTTTAGTTGGCGTGTTTGCCAGCTTTGCCGTTTCTTTTATAGTGACTTGGATTTTGAAATTTGAAGAAACCGAGACTGCTGAGCAAGCACCAGCTACTGAAGTGATTGCCAGAAGCGGTGGTCCTACTCATATTGTCGCTCCTATCACTGGCGAGGTGAAGCAGCTAGCTGATTGTCCGGATGCTACTTTTGCAGGCGAGATGGTTGGTAAGGGGGTGGGGATCATTCCTAGCGAAGGAAAGGTAGTGGCACCTTTTGATGGTGTAGTTACTTTAACCACTGAAACCAACCATGCCATAGGGGTGACTTCAAACGATGGTGTGGAGCTGTTGATTCATATTGGTATTGATACGGTTAATCTAAAGGGAGAAGGTTTCTCTAGAGAAGTCAACGAAGGAGACGTTGTCAAACTGGGGGATACATTGCTGCAGTTTGATATCGAAAGAATTCAAGCAGCTGGCTTAAGTGTATATTCGCCAGTGGTTGTAACCAACACAGCAGATTTTCTGGATTTAGTTTCCGCAGTTACGACAGGCAAGGTGTCGTCAGGAAAAGATGATTTAATTATTGGGATCAATTGATTTTAGATAAATAAAGGAGGAATTTTTAATGAAAGAAATGCAAACAGGTTTTCCAAAAGGCTTTTTATGGGGCGGCGCAACTGCGGCCAATCAAATAGAGGGGGCTTATTTAGAGGATGGGAAAGGCTTGTCTACATCCGATTTTGCGGCGTACAAGGATCCCTATCAAGGAGAAAAGATCGATAATTTTACTTTTAATGTGACTTCGAAGGAACTAGCAGCATATAAAACGAATCCAGAAAAGTATTTATTCCCGAAACGTTGGGGAATTGATTTTTATCATCGTTACCAAGAGGATATCGCACTATTTGCGGAAATGGGCTTCAAAACCTTCCGCTTCTCTATTTCTTGGGCGCGGATTTTCCCAACTGGAATGGAAGAGGTACCCAACGAAGCGGGTTTAGCTTTTTATGATAAAGTAGTTGATGAGTGTCTAAAATATGGCATTGAACCGTTGGTAACTATCTCCCACTATGAAATGCCCATCGCTTTGACGGAAACGTACAATGGTTGGGCAAGCCGTGAGTTGATTCCATTATTTGAAAAATTTGCTGGGGTATTGTTTGATCGTTACAAAGGCAAAGTGAAGTACTGGATTACCTTTAATGAAATGAATATGAACCTAAATAGTTTGTACACCGGAGCTGGGATTTTAGAAGATTTAATCGATCCTGAGGAAAAAATGCAGGTGACCTATCAAGCTTCTCATCATCAATTTGTGGCCAGTGCCTTAGCCGTGAAGCTGGCACATGAGCGTATGCCAGAAGCAAAAATCGGCTGTATGATTAACCAAATTGAATCCTACGCTAAAACGACTAAACCAGAAGACCAGCTGCAAGCGTTAAAATCTAACCAATTAAATATGTTTTATCCAGATGTACAAGCTCGGGGAGAATATCCGTCTTATATGGCACGTTATTTTGCAGACAATCAGATTGAACTGGTGATGGAAGCCGACGACGAGAAGGTTTTGCAGGAAGGAACGGTTGACTTTGTTGCAATTAGTTACTACATGTCTCATGTGACCGAAGCTAGAGAGGATGCAGCTGAGTTAGCAGGTTCTTTTGACAGCCCAATTAAAAATGAGTATCTTGAGTTGTCTCAATGGGATTGGCCAATTGATCCAATTGGTTTACGGATTTCATTAATGAAGCTGTATGATCGCTACCGTCTGCCGCTGTTTGTCTGCGAAAACGGCCTAGGAGCAAAGGATGTACTCACTGGAGACAGTAAAGTGCACGACGATTATCGCATTGATTATTTGAAAAAACATGTTGTTCAAATGAAAGAAGCGATTGAAGATGGTGTGGATTTGATGGGCTATACTACGTGGGGCTGTATTGATTTAATTAGCTGCGGTACCTCACAAATGTCTAAACGTTACGGTTTTATCTATGTTGATCAGGACGATCAGGGGCAGGGGAGTTTGGAACGCTACCGTAAGGATTCCTTTGAGTGGTATAAGAAAATTATTGCAGAAAATGGGAATGGAGAACTGAAGTAAAAAGAAATTAAAAGCAAACAAAAATTGACTATTTATGTCAATTTTGTTTGCTTTTTACTATATTTTAAGCTGAAATATGTTCATTCTAGTGAGTTTCCTCTATAGTAGGACTAAGAGGTCAAAAAAAGGAGAGGATTCCCTTGGCAAAAGAATGGACGAAGCAAGAAGCTAAACAATTGCTGGAACAGCACCAGCAGTTTTTTGCCACTCACCAAACCAAAGATCCGAATTTTCGTGTGGCACAATTAAAAAATTTGCGACAAAGTATCGTGGATTATGAAAAACAGTTAATGGAAGCTTTACAGCAGGATTTGGGGAAACACCCCTTAGAGTCGTATGCAACAGAAATCGGGTTTGTTTTAAAAAGTCTCAGCAGCATGATCAAAAAAGTTCCTAAATGGGCGAAGGATCAACGGGTCAGCACGCCATTTTTCTTGTGGCCCTCCAGTAGTCGGATTCATTATGAACCCTATGGAACAGTATTAGTGATCGGTCCTTTCAACTATCCGTTTCAATTATTGATTGAACCATTAGTGGGTGCTTTGGCTGCTGGAAACTGTGCAGTGATTAAGCCTTCTGAACTGACACCAAACTTTTCACGAGTGGTCAGTGATATGATCAAGAACACCTTCGATTCGAAGTATGTTTCAGTCGTTGAGGGTGGTGTTGACACTAATAATGCATTGTTGAGTTGTCCTTTTGACTATATCTTTTTTACTGGCAGCGAAAAGGTTGGTAAAATAGTGATGCAGGCAGCTGCAGAACATTTAACACCGATAACGTTGGAATTGGGCGGGAAAAGTCCAGCAATTGTTACCGAAAATGCTGATGTTCGCCTAGCTGCTAAACGAATTATTTGGGGAAAAACGATTAATGCCGGACAAACCTGTGTAGCCCCTGACTATGTGGTGGTTCATCAGCAAGTGAAAAATGCGTTTATTCAAGAGGTTCGCAATGTGCTGGAAGAATTTTACGGTACACGTATTGAAAAAAGTGATAGTTATGCTCGAATCGTCAATGAGAAGCATTTTATTCGATTAGCAGACTTAATGGAAGAGACACAGGATGAATGGCTGTTTGGCGGAGAAATGAATCCCGATGATTTATACATAGAGCCGACTCTTTTGGAGGCTTCTTGGAAATCTGCTGCTATGGAGGAGGAAATTTTTGGACCGATTTTGCCAGTGATTTCCTATACAAATCTGGATACAACCATTTCTGAGATTAACAAAATGGCCAAACCATTAGCGATGTATATTTTCTCCCAAAACAAACAGCAGCAGGATAAAATTATTAATGAGACCAGCTCAGGTGGTTTGTGTATTAACAATACCGTAATGCATCTGGTTTCAGATAATATGCCTTTTGGCGGCGTGGGCAGCGCAGGAATCGGATCTTACCATGGCAAGTACAGCTTTGAGACGTTTTCCAACGCTCGCAGTATCTTGTCATCAAAGAAGCTAGATACACCGTTTATTTTCCCGCCCTACACGGAAAAGAATTTGGCGTGGATACGAAGGATATTGAAATAAATAATACAGCCTCGCAAAGGTTAAGCTGCGGGGCTGTTTGTTGTGCAATGGGGTATGAATTATTTACTTGGTTGAGACTTATCAAAACGATAGCTGGCAACAATATATTCAGTGTGAGCATTAACAATTTTTGCAAAGCTTTTAATGCCATTTTTTTGAAAGCGGCTCAAAAAGGTCATAATGTACAGAATGTCACGTGAATGTCTCGAAGGAACAGCCTTTCTGTCGATCCCTCTAATTTTTAAAAGTTTTCGTTTGCCGGCGCCATCTTTGTATTGAGCGATCAGAGTAGCTTCCTCTGTAACCTCACGACTGCCAGAAGAAAGATAGGGCCCTATAATTTTTAAGATTGGGTCGTTTCTTGAAGCATAAAACAGGTATTCTTCGGGGCTCTCAAATAAACGAGTGATTAGTCTGCTCCATTCATCATTCGTAAAATAATCGCGAAAGAAGAAATGCAGATTTCGATTTTCAGGAAGCTTTTGGCCCGTTAAAAACAAGGAGCGAATGAAATCCTTCATAAAAAATGAAAAATCATCTTTGCTGTAGGCATTACGAACTTGGACAGAAAGAGCGCATTCGATGATGTAGGCACTGTCCTCGGTCTCCGCATAGTATTCTAAAAAACGTTCTTCTAATTTTTGGCGAGACGTGTTAAAAAGTTGGCGTTGCTCAAGGGGTTTTGTTGGCATTATAATAACTCCTTATCATTTGGTGTATAGTTCTATTATGAATAAAGGTTTGGTAAAAAAGCAAGAGTAAATAAAAAAAGTTGTCTCTGCGTGACACCCAGCACATTTTTCATTATTCAATGAGGTTTTCAGAATAATGGAGCTTTAGAAAAGCCCCCTTCATTTAGAAGGTTAGTATCTCTTCCTCATAAATCTAAAGTGTATAAATTTCCCCCAAATAGAGGATCAAAATTTTTATCATTAGATCACTAAAAAACCAATTGTTCGGATACTTTTTAATAAGTCACTCAGATTCGCGCTGGCTGATTTCACAAAATTACAAACACCTTTTTTTAACTCAGACAATAAAGTCAACATACGTGAATGTTTGCGGGTGTTGTTTGCTGAAACATTGATAACAGTATTATTTATTTTTACATCATGATAATTTCCCGATCTATCTTTGAGCTGCTGAAGTGGATTTGTCGAAAATGTCGCGGTTGTCAGAGGAAAGCAAGGATTTCAGTGGACTAACGGTTTGGGTGCGATCAGTAGCTTGTATCATTTAGTCTTTCAAGTTTTTAAAGTATCGTTCAAATAGGTACGAAAGAGAGACAAAGCTGTTTTTTTCAAAGAAAATAGTCTACTTGTGTGCAATACGAATCGAACGGATTCTTTTGCTAGAAGGGAAAAATTTTCTTGATTTAAACAATGTGCACTTGGATAGTAATAAGCACATTCGAGTCTATTTTTAATTTATTTCAGGGATAAAAAGACTCTTTTATTAGTAAGAGATGACCTCTTCATAACGAGTGCTTCACCTGATTAATTCAAATAGATTTTAGTAATTGAATTGAAATTTTATAAAAGGCTCATATTTTTTTAGACAGAGCAAAACTCATCGAAACAGTTATTCTGAAATAGTAAACAACTTTATCAAGGATTCTACGTTCCCCCCCTGATCCAATACAATTATTCAGTCTTTTCCCACTTGTGTGAAGGAAAATTATCAACAGCGATTGTGTTTTAGGAAACTTAGGCCCCTTTTTTCCTCTATAATAAAGGATGATATTTTTACAAACAGTTGTTGAAGCAGCATTTTTTTCTGCAACAAGTGTACGAGATGTTGAAGCGACTTGTTGCAACGAATTGTAATATTCAATCTTTTAATCCCCACTTATAATTAAGCCATGATCATGATAACGCTATCAGAGATGAAGGCCTTTATTCCAGATAGTTAGGAAGTGTTTATCATTATGCTTACAAAAAGACAAAAAGAGTTGCTGGAATTATTGACGCAAGAAAATAACTTTCAGACAGTTGAGTATTTTGCAAGCAAGCTAGGGGTTTCTAAACGGACGACCCACATTGAATTGGGAATTATTGAAGAATATGTTCAAAGTTCCGGTGAGTATCTTGAAAAGAAGCGTGGAGTCGGAATTGCTTTAAGAGGTCTAAGGGAAGTGGCGTCCGCCAAAGAACACAATGAAGGAAGTGATCTATACGATACGTTAAGCCGCAGAATTCAAATTATGAATATGCTGCTGTTTGAAGAAAAAATAGTAAGTTTCAATCATTTGTCGGAGAATTTTATGGTGAGTAAATCTTCTATCATTAAGGATTTCGAATTCATCATGAAAATATTAAATGTAGGATCCAACATCAAATTATGTAGTGATATTCATGGTACCTCATTAATCGGCTCAGAAGAAGAAATTCAAAAAGCGCTGCTGCAATTTAATCGGTATTTGTTAAGTAATTCCGATATTTATTCAGACGACGATTTTGCGGAAAACATCAAACTGCTGAATACTTATTATGGAGAAAGCTTGATCAGTGTTTGTTCTAATATTTTGTACACCTATGTCAGAGAAAACGTAAATGCAATTTCTGATTATTATGTTCAAAATATTTTGAATATCTTTATTATCCTCGTTTTCAGAATAGCGAAGCTCAATCATCTGGAGGGACAAGCAAGCAGTACGTTGGAAGCCAATATTTTCTTTGAAGAGAGTGCTGTCAGAATGTTGCATAAAGCAGCCTTACGTTTGGGGCTTTCTTATACCAATGAGGATGTGCAATATCTTTCATTGCATTTAGTATCCAACCGTTTTGAACCATTACCAGAAGATGAGATTGATGAAGTAATTGTGGATCAGCTGCTTGCTAAGGTTTCGGAGGCCTTGAATATCAATTTCTCTAGCGACCAGAAGCTGGAGGAACAGTTAAAGAATCATATCCCGCCCATGATCTACCGTCTCAAGTCAAATAATAAAACAGAAAACCCGTTTACTTCGCAAATAAAGAACGAGTTCTCTTTAACCTTCAATGTGATTTGGGTTGTTTTAAGTGAGTATGAACAAGAGCTGGGAATTAGCTTTAACGAAGATGAGATGGCCTTTTTAACCATGTATTTTCAGGCAGCTATTGAACGGGCCAGAATGAATCGTAAAATTTTGATTGTCTGTCAGATGGGAATTGCTACCTCAGAATTATTAATCAATCGAATCAAAAATGTCTTGCCTTCTTTGGATACTTTTGAGATAGCTTCAATACCTGAGTTAGAACACACAGACTTTGATCAGTATGACCTAATCATTTCGACCATTAAAGTGGAGATTCCAGGAAAAAAAGTCATTCTAGTTTCTCCGTTCTTAACGAATAAGGATATTGATGAGATCAAAAATTCTGGTTATCGACCAAACAAGGTGAATAAGGTTGTTAAATTTGCTAGGAGTCATCATTTAAAGAAATTTACCAGAAAAGAAACACTGTACGTAAATTCAGCATTTACTTCTAAGGAAGAGCTGATTACTCAGATCGGTGATCAGCTGGTTAATCAAAATATTGTTGAGCCAAAATTTATTGAAACGGTTCTTGAGAGAGAAGAGGTAGGAGGAACAGATTTGCCTTCAGGTACGGCAGTTCCTCATGGCAACTCAACCTGTGTTAATCAAACGACAATTGTAGTAGTAAAAAATAGTAAGAAGTTCAAATGGAACAGTTATTATGTGGATATTGTTTTTCTGATTTGTATTGCTAAACAAGATACCTTCGAGACGAGAAATATCTTATCAGATATCTATAACATTATCGATAACAATGAACAATTAAAAGAATTACGTGAAGCAGCCTCGAAAGATGAGTTGTACAAAAAACTCGGGAGTGATTAGTATGGAAAAAATTCAGGAAAACAGCAGAGATGTTATTTCAACGGATCTCATTTTTTTAGACAATGAATTGAACAATCAGGAGGATGTGATCCATTTTATTGTGGAGAATGCGGAATTTGTTGGATATGCAGCTGATGCAGATGAATTGTATCAGGCAGTGAGACGTCGAGAAGAAGAAATTCCAACCGCTATTGGCTATGATATTGCGATCCCTCATGGAAAAACGGAAGCAGTGACAAATCCATTCATTGCTTTTTTAAGAGTGAAGAGAGCTTTTCAATGGACGGTTCAAAGTGAAGAGAGGGTCCGTTTAATCTTTCTCATTGGGGTTCCAAAAAACAGTGAAAGCAAACTGCATCTTAAATTCATTTCAGAAGTCAGCAAAAAATTATTAGATGATGATTTCAGAGCCAAGCTATTAACAGAAACAGACAAAAATAAAATTTTTGAACAATTGAGTTCAATCTCAATCTAAGGAGGAATTAGGATGAAAGTAGTAGCAGTTACAGCGTGTCCAACAGGGATCGCCCATACGTATATGGCTCAGGAAGCTATTGAAAAGGAATGTAAAAAACGTGGGTATGAGGTTCAAGTGGAAACCCAAGGGAGTATGGGAATTGAGAACGAATTAGAGCAGGATACTATTGATGAAGCAGATGTATTAATTTTAGCGGTGGCTATTGATGTGGAGGATGGCGAGCGTTTTGAAGAAAAAATTGACTCTGGAAAATCACTTTCTGTTGACCCTGGAGAAATGATTAAACATCCTGATAAATACTTGGATCAAGCTGAAAAACTATAAAATGGACAGGGAGAGAAAAAAATGAAGAAAGAAAATAAATTCTTTAAAGACGTTCAAAAGGCCTTCAATACTGGGGTTTCCTTTATGCTGCCATCTGTAGTAGTGGGAGGTATCTTTTTAGCGGTGGCTTTAGCAACGGGTACTGCCACTGATGCAGGCATGGAAATTACCAGCCCTTTTATGCAGAACTTGAATGATTTAGGGGCTGCTGGTTTTGCGATGATGATTCCGCTATTATCTGGTTATATTGCTCATTCGCTTGCTGGTAAGCCTGGCTTGGTCCCGGGAATGATTTTAGGATTTGTTGCTAACAATCCAATTGGTACAGGCCAAGTTAAAACGGGCTTCTTGGGCGCAATGATCATGGGGGTAGCAGCAGGATACTTTGTTCGTTGGTGTAAAACCTGGAAAGTACCGGCAACCATTCGTACCATTATGCCGATTTTGATTGTACCTGTTGTTTCAACCTTTGTTTTAGGTATGTTTTATATTTATGTCATTTCAATTCCAATTGGCGCAGCAATGGATTGGCTAGTACAAGTCCTGGGACAGATGCAAGGTGGCAGTGCAATCCTGTTAGGTGTGATCATTGGTGCGATGACGGCTATCGATATGGGCGGTCCTATCAATAAGACAGCAACAGCGTTTACTTTAGCATTAATGGCTGAAGGTGTTTACGGACCCAATGGCGCTCACCGAATTGCTTGTGCTATCCCGCCTTTAGCATTAGCGATGTCTACTTTTATTGATCGCAAAAAATATACTTCCGAAGATAAAGATTTAGGCATTTCTTCTTTCTTCATGTCCTTAATTGGTATTACAGAAGGGGCTATACCTTTTGCGGCCAAGGATATCAAACGTGTTCTGCCTGCGATCATCATAGGTAGTGCAGTAGGTGGAGCGATTGGAATGGCTACCGGGGTAGAAGCCCTAGTTCCTCACGGCGGATTCATCATCCTGCCTGTTGTTAACGGCAAAGTCTGGTATGCTATTGCCATTATTGTTGGGGCCGCTATTTCAGCCGCCATTCTTCACTTTACTAAACCAAGCCTAGTAGACGAAAAGACTAAGGTGAAAAAAGAAGAAACCAATAAACAAATCGAAGTAGCTAAATAAACATTCTGATAGTGCCGATTCCTGAAGGGAGTCGGTACTTTTTACTTGATTTACTATGAACAGCCAGCGATCATCGTTTATTTTCGTTTTTTCCCTCGTTTATTCAACTGATTCAGCAGCCCCTGTTTGCTTTGTTTATTGCGATTCTTTTGTTCCAGTAGTTTTTGGTATCGTTCTTTGTTGCTGAGCGGCTTTTCAGGTGATATAGGTACAGTCCTTTTTTCTGGCTCTAGCTGTATCTCTTCTTTAGTTAACGTCGTTTTCAACTTGCCTTCTTGAGCTTGATAGGTTTTCGGTGCCGAATCAGGTATAGTGGAGCGATCGATCGTTTTCAAGGAGTCTTTTTGTCCTTGAGTGTCTTTTTTAGTGGACATTTTATCAGTTGATGGATCAATTCCTGCTTCTTGCCCAGCGCCAGTTGCTTCACTAGTTGACGTAAGTTCGACTTTTGTGTCTGATTCGTGAGCGACTTCTTCTATTTTTTGAGTGGTAATTGGCAGTAGTTTACCCGCCTTAGCCTGTAACTTCATTGTTTCTTCTTCAGATCGACTGTCAAAGCTTGGTTCATAGGTCATGAAATCAGCATAGATCGGCTCCACAAATCGTCGCACACCGTCTTTTTCAAAAATGGTTAGTGTACCTAGAATTGATAATAAGGCATAATGTTCTTCATTGGTGATGGTGGGATTGACATTGCTCAGACTCCAGCTGTGTCTTTTGCCATTGGCATCCTTAAAATAAGAAATCATGTTGGTTTTCTTTTCGGTAGGAAATTCCCCAGAATTTAATAAGGGGCGAAGGTCTTCTAAGTATAAACGAGTACTTTCGGTAAGCTGCTCGTATTCTTCTTGGCTGCTAAATAGACGATTAATGACGGTTTGCCATTCGCTATCATTGAAATAATCTCGAAAGTAGACACAGGAAAGAGGGATGGAAAGTATCTCTTCATTCTCTAGGAATAGTGAACGAATTAAGTCCTTAGCCATGAAAGAGAAATCAGACGTACTCAGTCCATTGCGTACAGATATCGCAATAACAGAAAAAATGACACGAATTGCATCGCGAGATTGATGGAAGTGGTCGGTTATTCGTTTTTCCAAGTTAGCACGGTTTCGCATGCCAAAAATTTGTCTGTTCTCAAGTTTTTTTACGGTTGCCATTAGTCCATCTCCTATACAAACTTTCTTTTGAAAACATTTTATATTAAATGCCTTTATTTTGTCAATATTACGTTGCAAGTACTTATTTTTATAAAAATAATTTTTTTAATTACTATTTTTAGATTATTTAAAACAGGACGAGATATTAATATTTTGATAATAATTTGCCGTGTATTTTGCGTCTTATTTGATTATTTATCGCTTATGAACTAGTTATCTCTATCAGAAAAGCCTGGAAAAAATTTTTGAGAAATTTTTTTAGTTCACTTTTTTTTGCAGCAAGTTTAGTCAGCGATACCCAAATCAAGAGTAAAAAAAGTACTGTCCACAGGCAGTGATACTCCCATGCTGAGAATAATAAAAATAACAAGTGTAAAGTCAATAAATTCTTTTTTGATACTAGCAATATAAAGAATTCAATAATCCGGATTATTGAATGGTTGGTCAACTTATACCAAGATTACGTACAAAGAATGCTCTGAGTTCAAGGAGGAACTCAAGAAAATTCACTTCATTGTTAAACGATTCGTAAGCGATCTTAATAGCTGGAACGCCTTTAGTGATAGTAACTTGAGGGGAATGATTATTGGAAACTATGAATTTACAAGGGACCTGGTCGTAACTACTAGCGATTTAGTGTAAAATAAAGGAGATCGAAGCATGGTCACGTTGACTGCTTCAAGCTTTCTTATAATAACAGGAGGAAACAAAATGACTACCATTATTTTTGATGTAGATGATACTTTATACGACCAGTTAACACCTTTTCAGCTGGCTTTTGAGGATGTTTTTCATGATCCAACCATTCCAATTGAAGAGCTGTTTAAATACAGTCGTATTTACAGCGATGAAGTTTTCCAACAAACTGAGGATGGCTTGATTAGTCTGCTGGACATGCAGATTTATCGTATAAGAAAAGCTATGGAACATTACGATCGTCAAATTACTGATCAAGAAGGAACAGAGTTTCAGAGAAACTATCAGTACTACCAAAGTCAGCTTCAGTTAGATCCAGACATGAAGGAAGCTCTAGATTTGTGTGTGCAGCACAAAATTCAGATCGGTATCATCACCAATGGTCCGGCTAAGCATCAACAAAAAAAGATTCACCAGCTGGAATTAAAAAAATGGGTGCCTGAGAAGTATATTTTTGTTTCTGGTGAGCTGGGGATTGCTAAACCGGATATTCGGGTTTTCCAGCAAGTGGAAGAAGTGATGGATTTAGACAAGGCCAATACTTACTATATTGGCGACTCTTATCCTAATGACATCATCGGGGCTAAAAGAGCAGGATGGCAGGCTATCTGGGTAAACCGCCGCAATCATCCGATTCTTTCCGAAGAGTATTTTCCTGACTATATTATTGATTGCAATACTAAAATTCAGCAGCAACTTCTTGCGCTAATCACACCAGAAAATTAAGACTTGCTCTCGTTTAAAAAACTGTTCTTAGCTAAATGCAGCTGAGGACGTTTTTTTTTTGCAACAAGTCATTACTGGCTGCAACAATTCCCGATTAATGCACAGACTTGTTGCAACGAAATGTAATATTCACCAGCTGCTTTCCAGCCTATACTTTAGTTGTGATAAGGATCTGATATCAAAAAAGTTAGGAAATGGAGAGGGACTTAAAATGGAAAAATTACCTATAAAAGCAGTTGTAGAGGGACTATTAGATTTACAAGCTACGGGGGAAAGTGCAACACTTCTTGGAATCGGCCCAATGTCAAAAAATTGTGTACAAGCAACTTTGGAGTTATCTAAAGACGATGATTATCCGGTTATGTTTATTGCCAGTAGAAATCAGGTGGATGCCGATGAATTAGGCGGCGGTTACGTGAATGGCTGGAACCAATTCACTTTTGCTAAAGCAGTAGAAGAAGTAGCTGCAGAAATCGGCTATGACAACTTATACTATTTATGTCGTGACCACGGTGGACCATGGCAAAGAGATAAAGAACGCAACGACCACCTGCCAACTGAAAAAGCAATGGAATTAGGTAAAAAATCTTACGTGGCAGATATTGAAGCCGGTTTTGATTTATTGATGATTGATCCAACTAAGGATCCATTTGAAGTAGGTAAAGTGATTCCTTTAGATACCGTTTTAACACGAACCGTTGATCTAATTGAATTTTGTGAACAAGAGCGTAAAGCCCGTAATTTGCCAGAAATTGGTTACGAAGTAGGAACAGAAGAAACGAACGGCGGCTTAACTTCAACTGAGACTTATGAAACATTTATCCTGCGATTAAAAGAGGAGTTGGAAAAACGTGGATTGCCAATGCCAACCTTCATCGTCGGACAAACCGGAACCTTAACTCGTAAAACTGAACAAGTAGGAACTTTCAATTTCAAAAATGCTTATGACTTGGCACAAATGGCGAAATCATACGGTGTTGGATTGAAGGAACACAATGGCGATTACTTAGATGATGTGACATTATTAGAACACATTCCATCACAAATTACGGCAACCAATGTGGCTCCACAATACGGAACGGAAGAAACACGAGCTTACTTAAACCTAGCTGCTGTTGAAGCTAAACTAGTTGAGTATGGTTTAATTGAGGATGCATCAAATACACACGAGGTGCTATTGAAGCATGCGATCAAGAGTGAACGTTGGCGAAAATGGATGGTTGGCGTACAAAAAGAATTGACAGTAGACCAAATCATGGAACAAAATGATGCGCAGCTGCAGGCTGATATTTTGGATATCGCGGGTCACTATACCTTTAATGACGACGAAGTTAAAGCTGAAATCGAAAAAATGTATGCGAACCTGAACGCACACAACATTGACGGTCAACGTTATGTAGTCGATCACATTAAGCGCCCAATTCGCGACTATGCAGAATGCTACAACTTAAACGGTGTGACAACTCGGATTAAAAATAACGTTAAATAGACTAAAAAGTACTGCGTCGGTGATTAAACGGTGCAGTATTTTTTCCTCTATCCAGAAGGGAACTAAATGATGAAAAAAGCGTTTATTTTTGATATCGATGACACCATTTACGACCAGCAACAGGCTTTTCAACAGGCCTTCGAGAATCAAAACATCCAAGATAGTGAGAAGATAGACGGTTCACAGTTGTATAAGCTGGTGCGTGAGTATGGCGATGAAAGTTTTCAGGATGGTTTTGAACAATCGAAATTGCGAAGTATGCAAATTCATCGTATTCAACGGGCTCTACGAGACTATAAAATAACTATTGATGACAACCAAGCACTGGCCTTTCAGTCAGACTTTGAGAAGTTTCAAGAAGAAATCCAACTGTTCCCCGAGGTTGAGCAGCTGTTTGATACTCTGACCGATAGGAAAATAACTGTCGGGATCATTACTAATGGAACCAAAGAAAAGCAAACGCTAAAAATTAAAAAGTTAAAGCTGAACCAGTGGATTTCTCCGGAAAATATGCTGATTTCTGAAGAGGTGGGGGTTTCTAAACCCAATATTCGTATCTTCAAAATGCTGGAGGAAAAGCTGACAATTCGGAAAGAAAATCTCTACTATATCGGTGATAATTTCTTGAATGATATAGCAGGAGCACAATCCGCTGAATGGAAAACCGTGTGGGCGAATTATCGCGACCATCAAACCACTGACGAAACAGTAATTCCAGATTATGTAGTTGAAAGTCCAAGAGCGTTGCTTCAGACAGTAAAAAAGCTGGCTGCTGGAATGAAATAAGGACAAATTAATTGTTGAATTGGGTGTGGGGTTCAGTTTGTTGAGTATTTCTTTCTGTGAAAGGGGAAAGCTGATCCGTTTTTACTGGTTATGGAATCTTAACAGATGGATAGCTGCATTTTTTTGAAAGATTCACAACATTTTAAAGGGTTTGTAAATCCAGAAGGCTTAGTAATCATAATAAACTGCCAAAATACTGGCAGGGCCATCAGAGGAAACTGTTAGAAATTCACACTGGACAGAAAAACCGCCAAGCTCGAGCATGTCAAGCCGACCCTGCTAAGACAGAATTTTTTTCCAGTAAGCTGGGCTTCACAACCTTGATGTCTTTAAACACAGATTCAATTCCTTGCATGTGGATTGACTGAAGGAACTTTTTTGAGTATAAATTTAGCAGCGAATGACAAATAAAAACAGCCTAAACTGAGACTGCTTTCCAATTCACCTTCATTAAAATTGCTACTCATCCTCACATTGCCAAACTTTGACCCCAGCTTCAGCATACGCTTTGGTGTCTTTTCCAGTTGTAACCATCGTATCCAGCATACTGACTGGGCCAATCACATAATTTGAAATCGTGTCTAGCTTTTCTTCTGTGACTAGGCTTATGGTTTCCATAGACGATTCTGACATATATTTTTTTAACAACGATTCTTCAAGCGTAGGAACGGTTAGGCCAGTCACAGCATCGATGTTATACATGCCCATTAAATAATAATCTGCTCGGATTTTAGTAATTTTATCGGCCATCTCTAGCCCCATGTTCACCATGTATTTATGATTTAAAGTGCCGCCCAAATCAATAACCTCCAAGTTCTGGTGCATCTCCAAAGCCATTACGACTGGCGGACTGTTGGTGATAATGGTTGCTCGAAAGGAGTCGTTTAGGGCCTTGGCGAAAGCTAGATTGCTGGTTCCACCATCAATTAAGATAACACTGTCCTCGTGAACTAGCGAGGCTGCTTTTTTAGCCAATAAATTTTTTTCGTTGGTTTTGCTGTTGACTCTGTATTGGAACATGGTTTCTGGCGGACCGATCTGAATGGCGCCGCTGTGAATCCGTCTAACCAGCTTCTTTTGATCCAACTCTCTTAAATCTCGGCGAATCGTATCCTCGGAGACTTTTAATTTCGCCGCTAAGTCTTTTGCTAAGACTTTTTTTTCTTCATTTACCAATTCAACAATGCGCTGCTGCCGCTCCACTCTCTTCATTCATTTTCCTCCGTAAAAAACACGATAATACAAAATCTATCTAATTAAATACTTGAAAGCTTGATCCCACAAGCTTCCAAGACTATTTTTAGCTGTAGCTTTATGTCAAACAAAATTTTGTTTCCTTAGGTGGCAAAGCGACTACTTTACAAGGAGTAGCATTGAGCTGCAGTACTTGTTTTGAAGTGATTGTTTGCTAGGATATTACTGTCAGAACGCTTAATAATGGGGACTCATTGTCAACTGCGTCGGTTACTATGTGAGAGGCTTTTCATAGATCCTTTTAAGTAGCTAAAGTTATTCCTTTAATAAGTTATGCTGCCGCTATAATTATATCAAATCCGGCCTTAAATTTGGATATATGATCATAAAAGTGCAAAATATTACGCAAACATGCAAAATTTCAGCTTGTTTACATTTTTTCAGGTGATATAATGTCCGTAAAAATAAAAAAAGAACTCGGAGGATAAACCAATGGCATTATTATTATCTGAAAGTACTTTTACCGATTATATGGACTCGCTTAAATCTAATGCTTCTAAAACAGTCGGAATTTCTTTGATTTCCTTAAATATTCGTTCTCTGAATCCCACCACAAATATAATCTATTTGTCGGAGAATTTTCTTTTTGCTGCCAGGTATAATGAAAAAAGCGGCAGTTATTCTGATGGATTTTTTCTTAAGCAAAAAGAGATTGTCAGCTTTGAACTGACTAAAGGCATTCTATCAGATATTTTGTTGGTGAATACCACAATTGTTTTGGAAAACGGAGAAACCATGCAACTGAAGATGAGCTTTCCCAAAGCTTCCGCCAGTTCTTGGCACCGTCAAAGTCTAAATCGTTTGCCAGTATTCATTAAAGAGAATTGGGAGCGTCCTTATGAAGAGAATTGATCGAATCTTTCAATATCTGTTGGAGGTATGGGGAGATAGCAGGGTAGAAGATTTGCAGAAACAGGCAGGAAGTACGGCCAAGGAAGTCTCTCAAGCCTTAGAAATCGCCCGTTCCAATGTGAGTGCAGAACTTAATAAACTGGTTAGAGATGAACGAGTTGTAAAGATTAAGTCTTATCCTGTAAGGTACATCCCACTAGAAATTTTATTGAACAATCATCTAATGGAAATCTCCGACATGAATTTCGAAATTGAGGATTTCGTCAGTTTAGATGATGAAAAACCGGTTAAAATTTCTCCGACAAATAAGTCAGTGTACAAACGTGCGAGTGATCCTTTTCAATTGGTGATTGGTCACAATGATAGTTTGAAGAAGGCAATCTCTCAAGCGAAGGCAGCGATTCACTATCCGCCTAATGGTTTGCACATGCTTTTATTGGGACCGACTGGTTCAGGTAAGACGTTTTTCGCGAAGAAGGTTTTTCAATATGCGCAATATGCCGGCATTGTTGACGAAGGGAATCCATTTATCAGCTTTAATTGTGCAGACTATTACAACAACCCTCAGCTGTTAATGTCGCAGTTGTTTGGTTATGTTGAAGGAGCCTTTACTGGGGCTGCTTCTGAGAAAAGTGGACTAATTGAACAAGCCGATGGGGGAATTTTACTGTTGGATGAGGTTCACCGCCTTCCCCCCGAGGGACAGGAAATGCTATTTTACTTTCTAGATAATAAAACCTTTTCCCGTTTAGGTGAAAGTGGAAAGAGCCGCAGCGCCAATGTGCTGATTATTTTTGCTACTACCGAGAATCCGTCTTCCGTGCTTTTATCTACCTTTACCCGCCGTATTCCTATGACGATTGAAATTCCACCTTTATCTAAACGCTCGCTGCCGGAAAAAATTGAATTGTTGAAGTATCTGTTTAGAATTGAAGCCAAACGAATTGAGAAAACTCTCAGTATTGATATTGATGTCATGAATGTTTTACTATCAAGTGCTAACTTTGGCAATGTGGGGCAATTAAAATCGCAGGTCCAGCTGGTTTGTGCGCAGGCCTTTGTAAATAATCTTAATTCAAAAGATAAAATTGAGATTCACGTACAGGATTTGCCCAGTCAGGTAGGTCAGGAGTGGATGACCAGCCGCTCCAACATGATCGGCACCAAAGACATTTCAGACTATTTAGATGTGGTTACATTGGTCTATCCTACGAACGATGAAGAAGAAAATCATGAGGATGCGGACTTTAATATTTACGAATCCATTGAAAAAAAAGTCAAAATTCTGCGGGAGGAGGGAGTTTCTCAGGAGGATATTTATCAGTACATTTTGACTGATCTGCATATCCATATTCGCAATGTCGTTGAAAAAGATTCACCTAACTATTCGTTGCAGAAATTCGTTAATCCTAAAATCACGAAAATTGTGGATGTACTAAAAGAGCAGGCTGAACAACAGTTGAATCGAAAATTTGACCGGCGTTTTAATTATTATGTGGGCATGCATTTGGATGCCTATTTGAAAAGAGGGGAAAAAACCAATTTGTCTCTTTCAACTAGTCATCAGGAGATTATCGATACGAACAAAAAGGAATATGAGGCAGCCTTGACCATCTGTAAAACGCTGCAGGAAAGATACGATATTCATTTGCCAGAAATCGAAGTGGTGTATTATACCATGCTGCTTTCTTCGATAATTTCGTTGGAGACGGTCAAAAAGGTTAGTGCACTGGTTGTAACCCACGGCAACTCCACGGCAACTTCAATGGTGGATGTGGCTACGGAATTGTTGGGCTATGCACCAATTGAGGCCGTAGACATGCCTTTGACGGTGTCTCCAGCTGAAATTATTGCTATTTTGTGTGAAAAGGTCAGTAAAATTGACAATGGTAAAGGAGTGCTGCTGCTGGTGGACATGGGGTCCCTAGCCATTATGGATAAGAAAATCCAGAAGGAGACGGGAGTGAAAGTACTTTCGATTCCCAATGTTACTACAGCGGTTGTCTTAGATGTAGTCAGAAAAATCAGTTACACCAATTTTGATCTGCACTCCATTTATAGTTCAGTCAAAAAGGATTTTATGAATTCGCTGCAGCTCTATGAAGACCGTAGTCAGCGTCCGAAGGCAATTCTATCGATTTGTATGTCTGGAGAAGGAACGGCTAAGAAGCTAGAGCAAATGATTAACAGTATTATTTCACAGAATGGCAGCGAAGTAATTGAAGTGCTGACGGTTTCGGCTTTAGAGTTGAAACAGAAGATTCCAGTACTGGTTGAACGATACGAACTTATGGCAGCAGTGGGAACCAAAGATCCTGAAGCAGATTGTCCGTTTATTTCATTGGAGGCTTTGATCGAGGGTCAGGGGGAGCAGCAGTTGCGGTCAATTGTTTCGGGAGAGGATCTGTCTAGTCTGCCAGCAGACAACTCGCCCAATGGCAGCATGCTGATTAAAGATCTTTGTGAAGAAACCCTGCGCTCTTACTTAGTCTATTTAAATCCAATTCATATCACTGATTTATTGCTGCAATGGATGAGTGATCTGGAAAGCTATAGTGAAGCTGCTTTTTCGAATTCGACCATTTTGAAAATGGTCGTCCATACTTCCTTTGCTTTTGAGCGGGTTATAAAGGGGAATTGCCTAGAATACTCGGAGGAGGTTACCCCATTGTTAGAGGAATACCTTCATAAAGTAGAAAAAAGTATTGCTAGTGTTGAGCAGAAGCTGGATTTAGTTTTGTCAAGGGATGAGAAATTGTTTATCGCTGAAATAATAAAAGAGATCAGTTGAGGTAGTATCAAACCTGAATAGCAGTGAACAAAGTGTATCATTTTCCGTTTGATACACTTTGTTTTTTGTCAAAAAAAGCACTCAGTCAATGCATTTTTTATTGATACAACCATTTTGGCACGTAAATTGCTATTAATTAAGTAACTGAAAAAGAAAGGGGCGAAAAAATGTCAGTAATCATTGTTAGTGGGCATGGAGATTTTTCGTTGGGTTTGCTGGATGCCTTTGAGATGGTCTTTGGTACCGACGAAAAAATCAAAGCCATTCCATTTAAAAAAGGAGAGGGAATTCCTCAGTTACAGGAGAAATATCATGAGCAGCTCCGTTTATTCCCAGAGGAAGAAATTCTGTTTCTGGTGGATATCTATGGGGGAACGCCATACAACGCGGCTAGTCAGTTGATTTTTGGACAGGAGAATTGTGATGTTGTGACGGGGGTAAATTTACCGATGTTGTTGGAGACTGCAGCGCAAAAGGATCAAGCTTTAGTTGAGTTAACTAAGGTAGCTAAAACGGCTGGAGAAAGCAGTGCCAAGGTTTTCTCGGAGGAAATCAGCAAAATAACGCATACAGATTTGGAGGATGATGAGTTATGAAAATTGAATTAGCACGAATTGATGATCGGTTTATTCATGGGCAGGTTTTAACAAAGTGGGTGAAACTGCGACCAGTAGACCGGATTATTGTAGTATCCGATGCGGTAGCCAGTGATGAAATGCGTAAAACCTTAGTTTTATCAGTAGCACCATCAAATATTAAAGCAAGTGCGGTCAGCGTTGAT
The DNA here is from genome assembly GCF_017377655.1 of Candidatus Enterococcus ferrettii. Classification (GTDB taxonomy): domain Bacteria; phylum Bacillota; class Bacilli; order Lactobacillales; family Enterococcaceae; genus Enterococcus_A; species Enterococcus_A ferrettii. Next base: position 17,507 of record NZ_JAFREL010000079.1, on the reverse strand, counting down.
AAAATGGCTCGTGCGTATAAATCACCCAAATACGCAGATGCCAAAGCAATGCTGCTGTTTGAAAATCCTGAAGATATTGTTCGTTTGGTTAAGCAGGGGGTCGACATAAAGGAAGTAAATGTCGGCGGCATGCGTTTTGAAACGGACCGCAAGCAAATAACGAAAGCAGTCAGTGTGAAGGATTCAGATATCGAAGCTTTCAAAGAGCTGGATCAGTTGGGAGTAAAATTGGAATTAAGACAATTGCCAGGAGATCAAAGTGTTGATTTTATCCGTACGCTGAAAAATGAGCTAAACAAATAAAAGTGAGGAGTTGTAAAAATGAGTGTCATTCAAATTATTCTGTTAATGATAGTGGCAGGTATCACGGGTGTGGGCAGTGTTTTAGATGAAGCGCAAACACATCGTCCTTTAGTTGCCTGTACCTTAGTTGGTTTAGTGTTAGGGGATGTGACGACAGGCATTATTTTAGGCGGAACATTAGAAATGATGGCTTTGGGCTGGATGAATGTCGGGCTGGCTATGGCTCCAGATACAGCGATTGCTTCAGTTATTTCAACCATTTTAGTTATTACGGCTAATCAGGGTGTTGGGGAAGGAATTGCTATTGCTGTACCTTTGGCAGCAGCCGGTCAGGCCTTAACCATTTTCGTTCGAACGATTACAGTATTTTTTATTCACCGCGCGGATACGTATGCTGAAAACGGCAATTATAAAGGAATTGAAATTATGCATGTGACGGCCATGGGGTTGCAGGCACTGCGGGTGATGATTCCAACCTTGATTATTTGTTTAATTAACGCGCAAGCAGTTCGGAATTTCCTTGGTCAAATTCCCGAAGTGATCACTGGTGGATTACAAATTGGTGGCGGAATTATTGTTGTAGTTGGTTACGCCATGGTAATCAACATGATGGACGTTCCTCACTTAAAACCATTTTTCTATATTGGGTTCCTGTTTGCAGCATTTACAGAATTTAATTTAGTTGGCTTTGGCGGTTTGGGATTATGTATGGCCTTCTTATTCCTGCAATTGAAATACCGCAACGAAGGAATGGTAGTCCAAACAGCAACTGCAAATGCCGGAATGATCGATGATGATTTAGATGATGATCTGGATATGTAAGGGGAGGAACGAAGATGGAACAAAAAGGATTAACTAAAAAAGATATCAACAGCATGTTTCTGCGGTCAAATTTTCTTTTAGGATCAATGAACTTTGAACGGGTGCAGGCAATGGGGTACTGTTTCACTATGATTCCAGCGATCAAACGTTTTTACCAGCCGGGACCGGAAAGAAATGCTGCATTGAAGAGGCATCTGGAATGGTTCAATACTCATCCTTGGCTGACAGCACCAATTTTTGGAGTAACGGCGGCGATGGAAGAAGAACATGCTTTAGTGGGCGAACAGCAGTTGCCCGGCTCATCTATTTCCGCTATGAAGATTGGATTAATGGGTCCGTTGGCAGGTGTGGGAGATCCGATCTTTTGGGGGACTCTTCGTCCAGTTTTGGCAGCGTTAGGTGCTTCTTTAGCTTTAAGCGGCAGTATTGGTGGACCACTATTATTCTTTTTATCGATCAATGCCATTCGTTTAGCAACCAAATATTTCGGTTTGAAATACGGCTATGAAAAAGGAAATGAAATTATTAAGGAAATGGCCGGCAACCGTGTGAAGAAGCTGACCGAAGGAGCATCAATTGTCGGGCTGTTCGTTATGGGGGCCTTAGTCAGTAAGTGGACGACGATAAATATTCCGATTGTGGCTACCAGAATTACCGGCGAAGATGGGAAGGTTGTTACCCAAACGGTTCAAGACATTTTAGATAGTATTATGCCGGGAATGCTAGCCTTAATTTTAACCTTATTTGTGTCATGGCTATTGAAGAAAAATGTAAGTCCGTTGTTGATCATTTTCGTCATTTTTGGTGTTGGTATTTTAGGAAAAGCGCTTGGATTTTTAGGATAGAAGGATGGGTTAGAACGTGAAATTACAGTTAGCAATTGACGAGTTAAATTTAGAAGAAGCCTTGGTTCAGTTGGAAGACTTAGTTGAATATGTTGATATCGTGGAAGTAGGGACTCCTTTTGTAATTGATGCCGGCAGAGAAGCCGTTCGTCAAATCAAGAAAAAATTCCCACAGCTAAAGGTTTTATGCGACGCCAAAATTATGGATGCAGGTGCTTATGAAGCACAGCTGGCTTTCGATGCGGGTGCTGAATATGTAACCGTGTTGGGAGTAACTGACGATTTAACCATTAAAGGTTGTGTGGAAGAGGCCAACAAGCAAGGCAAGAAAATTATGGTAGATATGATTTGCGTGGAGGATTTAGCTGCTCGAGTTCCTGCTGTAGAAAGTCTGGGTGTTGATGTGATTGCCGTTCATACTGGAGCGGATCAACAAGCCGCGGGTCGGACGCCTTTACAGGATTTAGCAGAAATGAAAAAGCATGTAAAAAAAGTTAAAGTCGCGGTAGCTGGTGGTATCAGCAGCCATACCATTTATGATTATTTAGCACTTGAGCCAGACATTGTTATTGTTGGCAGTGGAATTTTGAATGCAAAAGATCCGATAAAAGAAGCGCGCAGGATATCTGAAGCGTTGAAAAAGGGGTCAGACAAATGATAGATGTTAAAAAGAATACAGCTATGATTTTGGAGGAACTGACGATAAATTTGGAAAAAGTGGATGGTGCTCAGTTAAACGAGTTTGTGGAATTGATTCCTAAAGCCAAGAAGATTTTCGTTGCTGGTGCTGGCCGTTCCGGGTTGGCGATTCGCGGTTTTGCGAATCGGATGATGCATCTAGGATTTAATGTGAGTGTCGTAGGAGATATTACGACGACCAGTGCTCACGAAGGGGATCTGCTGATTATCGGTTCTGGGTCAGGAGAAACCCAAAGCTTGGTCGCGATGGCGGAAAAGGCTAAGAAGAACGGGGTAAAGGTGGCTCTTAACACCATTAACTCTGAGTCAACCATTGGACAACTAGCCGATGTGACATTCGTTCTGCCTGGAGCTTCACCAAAGGTTGAGGATGAAGAACTAGTGGGGAAATCAGTCCAGCCAATGGGTTCCTCTTATGAACAACTGAGCTTTTTGATTTACGATGCTATGATTATGACTTTAATGGATTTAGTCGATGAAACGACCGATACTATGTTTCCACGACATGCTAATCTTGAATAGGAAAAAGGAGAGCAATGCTTTACTGGATTGAGGAAGCCTCTTCCATCACAAAAGATGTGTTTCTTTTAGCAGCAGTAAACCTGGTTCTCATTAAGCAAAGCATAGTGATAGTTTAGCTGTTGTAACTTCAGCAATAGTTATTTTAGCTAAAACGATCGTTACAGGTTTGGTAGTTGGACTTTTTAACTAAAAATCTTGAATAGTTTTCTGCGAAGCAGCTTCTACTGGATTTCCAGTTAGAAGCTGTTTTTTCTGTAAATCTCAAAGGCTTTAAAAAAGGATAAGCTTTACTAGCACAAAAATGTCACACCTTCCTTTGAAATATTTAGTACTACCAACGATAGACTCGGAGTTTAAAACATCTTATGATAAGAATGTAGAAAGCGCTTATACAACAAAATGAAATGATTTGTTAAGGAGGATATTCAATGGAAAGTAAAGTTTCTGTTCCAAGTAAAAGTGTTGATTGGAAAACAAAAGTGCAGAAATTTGGTGGCATGTTAAGCTCGATGATTATGCCGAATATTGGCGCTTTTATTGCCTGGGGATTAATTACAGCCTTATTTATTCCAACTGGCTGGTTTCCTAATGAAACATTGGGTCAGTTGGTAGACCCTTCAATCAAGTATTTGCTGCCATTATTAATTGCATATACAGCGGGTGCAAATGTGTATGACCGACGTGGTGGAGTAATCGGTGCTGTTGCGACGATGGGAATTATCATTGGATCGGATATGCCGATGTTGATGGGAGCCATGGTCATGGGACCTGTCGCTGCCATCATTATTCGTAGGGTCGATAAATTGTATGAAGGAAAAGTTAAACCAGGTTTGGAAATGCTGGTAGACAATTTCTCAATCGGTATTGTGGGTGGCATACTGATGATCCTGGGTCTAATTGCCATTGAACCAATTTTCAATGTCATTTTATCAGGCTTATCAACTGGGGTGAACTGGTTTGTTGACAAGAACCTGATTCCTTTAACTAGTATTTTTGTTGCCCCGGCTCAAGTGTTGTTTTTAAACAATGCAATCAATCATGGAATCATGTCACCATTGGGAATTGAACAGGTGGTGGAAACAGGTAAATCAATTTTATTTCTAGTTGAAGGAAATAGTGGTCCTTTGGTAGGCGTTATGCTGGCTTTTTGTTTCTTTGGTAAAGGGGTGGCTAAGAAAACGGCGCCGGCTTCTACCATTATCGTAATGTTTGGAGGAATCGCTGAAGTTTACTTCCCGTACATTTTGATGAAACCAATCTTAGTTTTGGCTCCAATTTTTGGAAGTATGACTTCACTAACCATCTTCCAGTTCTTCGGCGGCGGAACGGTAGCTGTACCGTCACCAGGAAGTATCATCGCTTTTCTATTAATGACACCGAGAGGCAGCTTCATTGTAAATATTGTCGGTTACTTCGCCGGAATGGGGGTCTCCTGCCTAATTGCCAGCTTCCTGCTGAAACGCGACAAAACTATGGTGGACGATACTGAAGAACTGATCGAAACCGAAGTGGGACCAATCAATGACGGAGCGGCTCTAGAGCATGCTGTTGCAGGCGCTCAGACTGGTCAAGCGATCACTGGAGAAATCGATCCAAGTCGAATCCACAAAATTGTGGTGGCCTGTGACGCCGGAATGGGTTCTAGTGCTATGGGGGCTTCAATGCTTAAGACCAAGGTTAACAAGGCCATGCTAAATATGGAGGTTATCAATAAATCCATCAATAATATCCCAGATGATGCCGACTTAGTAATTACCCATCAGGATTTGTTGGATCGGGCCATAGAAAACAATAAAGATAAACCCAACATTCAATATCTAACCTTGAGTGCCTTTATGGATGGTGCCGAATATGACGCCATCGTTAAGAAATTAAAAGATGAATAGGTGATTAATATGATCATTACTCCTCGAACAAGAGAAATCTTGCGACTACTAATGGAAAATTTGAATAGTTATGTTTCGGTACATGAGATTGCAGAGCACTTGAACGTGACCAATCGGACGGTCTATCGCCAGCTGGAGGAAGTGTATGAAGCAGTGGAGCATTACGGCCTAAAAGTAATCAATGAAGCTGGAAAAGGGATGAAACTGTCGGGTTCTTCAACAGAAGTAACTGCATTGAATACTTTGTTCGAGGGTGAGGATCAAGATTATGAATTAACAACGGAGGACCGAATCAACGCTACACTATTCTACTTGCTGCATGAACAGGAATATGTGAAGGCTCAGTATTTTGCCGAAGCCCTCAATGTTTCGGTTCAATCGGTTCGCAACGACCTGCAGCAAATAAAAAAAGAGTTAGACTTTTATGATCTGGACTTAGTCGTAAAAAAAGGAGACGGTTTTGTAATCACTGGCTCCGAGACAAAAAAACGAGTGTTGCTGTCCAATATTTTCCGCGACCATATTTCTTTTGTGGAGCTAGTTCACTGGATCGAACAGGAGCGAAGCAGCTCAATCTATTTTAAGCTGCTGAGTGATGCTCACTATCATTCGGTCATTAAAAGAAGCTTCCAGCTTTTGGAACAGTTGTTCCAAAAACACCGGATTCAAGTGGCGGATACCATGTTTCAGGATTACGTTTTCCTGATTTCTATCATGGTTAAACGACTTAACTGGGATCACAGCAATAATTATTATTTAGACAATATGGTCAAACACAAAGACCGTCCCATCGAAATTTATCAGGAATTCAAGGAGCTGATCCAAAAGACTTTTGAAATTACTTTAAGCGAAAGTGAAGAAAATTATTTGGAATGGTTAATCTCCATTAATAATAATTTCCAAAGCTTGGAGCTTTCCGAGGATATTCAAGAGCTGGACTTAGTCAACAAGGTGCATGATTTCATTGTCTTTGTGGAAACCAGTATGGGCTGTCGGTTACGGACGGATGCCCATCTGCAAAAGGCTTTATTTGAACATCTGGATCGAGCCTTGGCACGAACCAGAAGCGGTATTACCATTAAAAACCCGATGCTGAAGGAAATTCGCCGCAGCTATGAAAAATTGTATTCAACGATTAAGATTGCGACAGAGTACGTGTTTAAAGAAGACAAGTTTCCTGAAGACGAGATTGGTTTTTTAGTTCTCCATTTTGCCGTGGCCTTAGACAAGGTTTTGGATAAATCAATTACGGCATTAGTGGTGTGCTCCAGTGGAATGGGGTCATCGAAAATGCTAGCGAATCGGTTAATCCGTGAAATTCCCGAAATTGAGATCAAAAAAATTGTCAGTTTTCTTAAGCTAACCCAAGAAGATTTAGAACAATACGATGTCATCTTTTCCACCGTATCATTACCATTGGATGTTCAGGATTATGTAATGGTTTCGCCACTGCTAAACAAGAAAGAATTGGCGGAGGTTAAAAAGCTGTTGGAAACGATTCGCTTCAGTAAACTCCATCGTAAAGAGTTGTTGATTCCCAAAAGACCAGTGGATGTTTCCCAGCTTCCAGCAGAACTAGAGGAATTAAGCTTAATTGCCAAGTACAGCAGTCAGGTGTTGAAAAATTTTCATACCATAAAAGTTGACCCTGAATTTCAGGATTTGCCGATTTTGGATATCCTAGGAACTTACTTGGTGGAAAAAAATTATACAGTGGATGCTGAGCTGCTGGTAGATTACGCCGAACAAGCTAAGTTGGAATCGTATTTTGGCATCCCAAATACTCGTCTAGGTTATATTCACTGTCAAACCGACAAAATTGAACAGCCCTTGTTCATTGTTTTTGATTTAGAAAAAAACATTGTTTTCTCCTCTATGGAAAAAGAATTGATGGAAGTAACCAGTGTGATTTTAGTCGTATCACCTAAAAAAGATCAAGTCATTGTAGCGGATTTGTTAAGTATGATTACGATGCTGATTATTGAAACGCCTGAATCCATTCAACTATTTGAGCAGTGTGAAGAAAGTAAAATTCGCAACTTATTGGGTGAACGCATTAAGAACTACGTTACCGAAAAATTATTATAGAGGTGAAGAAACATGAAAGAAATCATGCCATTAGAAAACATTAAATTGGGCATTGCCTTAGCCGACAAAGAACAGGCAATTAAAGCTGCTGGGCAAGTACTGGTGGAGAATGGCTACGTTGATAAAAATTATATTGACTGCATGTTGCAAAGAGAAGAAGTTGTTTCGACTTATATAGGCAGTCAGGTTGCGATTCCTCATGGAGTGGATGGTTCTCAACAGTACATTAAGCATTCGGGCTTGTCTTTCCTGCAAGTACCAGAAGGCGTATCTTTTGGATCAGACAAGGAGGCCAAGCTGTTAATTGGTATTGCCGGTAAAAATGATGAACACCTGGAAATGTTGGCAAAAATTGCTGGACTACTAGGTGAAGAAGAAAATATCGAGAAGCTAGTCAATGCCCAATCTAAGGAAGAGATTGCTGCATTATTTGAAGGAGTGGTTTAAACGTGAAAGCATTGCATTTTGGAGCCGGAAATATCGGCCGAGGATTTATCGGAGATTTACTACACAAAAGCGGCTACGATATTACCTTTGTAGAAGTGACTGACAAAGTGGTACGTCAATTGAATCAAGACCAAAGCTATGAGTTGTATATCTTAAATGAAGACAATCGAAAAGTGGTGATCAACAACATCCAAGCAGTCAGCTCTCTGACTGAAGAACAAAAGGTAATCGAAGCTATTTGTGAAGCTGACCTAATTACAACCTCAGTTTGGGCAGATAACTTGCCAAGAATTGCACCGATTTTAGCCAGAGGTCTACATGTCCGTCATAACCGTGGGCTGTTGCCGGTTAATGTCATTGCCTGTGAGAATGCGCTATTTGCTTCAGATATTTTGCGAGGTGTGCTGCTGAAGCATATGTCTGAAGAAGTATTGTCGGAGATTGCCCGATTTGCTAATACCTCAGTAGACCGTTTGGCTTTGGGGAAAGAAGTTGATGGCAAAAGCTGTGTTGAAATTGATTCTGCTTTTGAACTGGTTATTGAAGAAAAACCATTATTCCGTAAAGAACCGATTAAGGGTGCCACCTATGTTGCAGAGCTTCAGCCATATTTGGAACGAAAGCTTTATATTGTCAACTGTGGACATGCAGCCTTAGCCTATTTAGGATTTGTCAAAGAGTATCCAACTGTACAGGATGCCCTGAAGGATCAAGAAATTAAAGCAACGGCGGTTGCGGCAATGGAGGAATCGGCAAAACTGCTGGAACAAAAATATGGTTTCACATCACAGGAATTATCTAAGAAAATCGACGAATCAATTGCTCGTTTCTCAGCCACCTTTGTGATGGATGATGTCTTAAGAGTCGGACGCTCACCGTTAAGAAAATTAGATCCAACTGACCGCTTAGTGGCACCAGCTGTTCAATTAGCTGAAAAAGGTCTGGCCAACGATGCCTTGGCAAAATGTATCGCAGCTTTATTGAAATTTGAAAATCCAGCCGATGAACAAGCAGTAGAACTGCAGCAGGAAATTCAAGCTAACGGTATAGAAGCAGCATTAAGCAAATTTAGTAAAATCGAAAAAGATACACCGTTGTTCCAAAAAATTTTAGAAGAATATAAGGGGTAGGGATAAACCATGAAATTACAATTAGCAATTGACGAGTTAAACTTAGAAGAAGCATTGGTTCAGTTGGAACCATTAGCAGAATACGTAGACATTGTTGAAGTGGGTACACCATTTGTTATCGATGCTGGTCGTGAAGCTGTCCGTCAAATTAAAGCCAAATTTCCTCAACTAGAAGTATTGTGTGATGCCAAAATTATGGATGCGGGTGCTTATGAATCTCAATTGGCTTTCGATGCAGGAGCTGAATACGTAACAGTCTTGGGAGTAACAGACGATTTAACTATTAAAGGTTGTGTGGAAGAAGCCAACAAACAAGGCAAACAAATTATGGTAGATATGATTTGTGTGGATGATTTAGCAACTCGCGTTCCGGCTGTAGAAAGTTTAGGTGTGGATGTGATTGCAGTACACACCGGAGCAGATCAACAAGCAGCCGGTCGGACCCCTTTAGAAGATTTAACCGAAATGAAAAAGCATGTTAAAGAGGTCAAAGTAGCAGTAGCTGGTGGAATCAGCAGTAAAACGATCAATGACTATATGGCCTTGAATCCCGATATTGTGATAGTCGGCAGCGGTATTTTGAATGCCGAAGATCCGGTTAAAGAAGCACGTCTGATTGCAGAAGCTTTGAAAAAGGGGTAAGCAGAATGGTGAATGTGAAAAAAAACACAGAGATGATTCTAAAAGAGCTAAGCATTAACCTGGAAAAAGTAGATGGTTCACAGTTGAATGCTTTTGTAGAAATGATCCCCAAGGCTAAGAAAGTTTTCGTGGCCGGAGCTGGACGTTCTGGATTAGCGATTCGAGCGTTTGCCAATCGTATGATGCATTTGGGTATTGATGTAAGCATCGTGGGTGATATAACAACTACCAGTGCCCATGAAGGAGATCTGTTGATTATTGGTTCTGGCTCAGGGGAAACCCAAAGCTTAGTAGCGATGGCGGAAAAGGCTCAGAAAAACGGGGTAAAAATCGCTTTAAATACGATTAACCCTGATTCAACCATTGGGCAAATGGCTGATGTGAAATTTGTTTTACCAGGAGCTTCGCCTAAGGTTGAGGATGAGGAATTAGTAGGAAAATCAGTTCAGCCAATGGGTTCATCCTACGAACAATTAAGCTTCCTGATCTATGATGCCATGATTATGGCCCTGATGGAATTGGTCAATGAAACCACAGATACCATGTTTCCACGTCACGCAAATCTGGAATAACAGGAAACTGCTCAGGAAGCAGTTTTTCTATCGCAAGGTTTAGGTAAAAAAACTAAAAAATGGAGGGGTCATTTTTATGGCAGAGCATGTATTTTATGTACCAGCAACAAACATCATGGGTAGAGGGTGTATCAATAATATCGGTGAACACATCAAACCACTAGGCTTCAAAAAGGCCTTATTGGTTACCGACAAATTTTTAAGCAGCAGCGATATTTTGCCGAAGGTTACAAAACCATTGGATGAAATTGGTGTGGAATACTTGATTTTTGACAATGTAAAAGCAAACCCAACTGTTGCCAGTGTGGAAGAAGGTTTAACCTTACTTGAGGAAAATAATTGTGATTTCATTATTTCATTAGGCGGCGGTTCACCTCAGGATGCGGCCAGTGGAATTGCTATCTTGGCTACCAATGGAGGCAAGATGCAGGACTATGAAGGCATGCACAAAACCACGGAAAAAGCGCTGCCGGTTGTAGCCATTAATACCACGGCTGGAACCTCAGCCGAAATTACAATTAATTATGTGATTACCGATGAAGATCGTGGTGTAAAAATGATCATGATTGATCGCAACAGCTTGGCACTAATGTCGGTAAATGACCCAGAATTAATGGTAGACAAGCCAGCTGATTTAACGGCGGCTACTGGAATAGATGCGTTGACCCACTCAATTGAAGCATTAGTTACACCAGGAGCTTTTCCGGTTACCAATGTAGTTGCAGAAGCAGCAGTAAAACTGATTTTTGACAACTTGCCAACTGCGGTTAAGGAGGGGCATAATTTAGATGCTCGAGAAAACATGGTTTATGCAATTTTCTTAGCAGGAATGGCCTTCAACAATGCGGGCTTAGGTTATGTTCACGCAATGGCTCATCAATTAGGCGGCTTGTACGATTTACCTCATGGCGTATGTAATGCGATGCTGCTGCCGATTGTTGAACGCGAAAATGCTAAAGTAGTACCTGAACGCTTCCGTCGAATTGCGGAAGTTATTGGGTTAGATACTGCCGGTAAATCCGATCAAGCATGTGCTGGCTATGTGATTGAACAAATCAAGGTTCTTTCAAAAAAAGTGGGTATTCCTGAAAAATTATCTGAATTAGGCGTTCATGAAGTTGATTTACAAAAATTAGCTGAGAACGCTCAATTGGATGCTTGTGCAGGAGCTAACCCATACCTGCCGACAGTTGAAGAAACTATTGAAATGTTCAAAGAAATCCTTTAAATACTACTTAAAAACTAAAAAAACACCTAACTACCATTCTCTGCTGATTCGTGCAGGTTTGAGTAGTTAGGTGTTTTTCTTTAATCAATCAACAACAGCTTCTTCTTATTGTATTCCTTGCGCACCTTTTCCGGAATGTCCTCAGAAATCAGAAAACTCAAATCATCCACAGGTCCAACGATGGCATTGCTGATAGTTCCAAACTTGTCGTTTGTGATCATTCCCAATACCTCAGTCGAAACGCGGGTCATTTGCTGTTTTATTTCGGCTTCTTGCACGGTTGGCACGCTGGTTCCGGCATCAATGTCGATATTGTAAATACCCATCACGTACAAATCGGCACGAATATTTTGCAGGTTTTTATAGGTTTCAACGCCGAGGTTAATCATTGACTGCTTGTAAAAAATACCACCAATGTTGTTTACCTCAATGTGAGCATGTTGTGCCAGCTCTACAGCAATTGGCGGACTGTTAGTAATAATAGTGGCTCTAAAGTCATGAGGAATTTCTTTTACCAAGGCTAAATTTGTTGTACTACCATCGATGATAATAACCGAATCTTCTTTTAAAAAAGGGAGTGCTTTATGGGCGAGAACTCTTTTTATTTCGCTATCAACGGTTTCGCGGTAAGAAAAATCAGTTATTGGCGGGCCAACGCGCAATGCACCGCTGTGTACCCGCTTCAACATTCCTTGGCTATCCAGTTCCTTCAAATCCCGACGAATAGTATCTTCAGAGACAGTAAAACGTTGACTCAAGTCACTCGCAATAACCTTTTGTTCAATATTTAGAATGTCGATAATCTTTTGTTGTCTTTCCTCTTTTAACATGAAAATTTCCTCCATTTTATGCTGCCTTTATTTTCCCACGCATGCTGGTTTGTGTCAATTCATTTCCACTTTATCAGCATAAACAGGCACATAATGCGCAAAAATATGCACGTTTGTATTGACTTGTGCTAGTGGAGCGTTTACAATGAGTGTGTAATCAAGAAATAATTCATTGTTAATTAAGCGCGCGGATGAATTATTTTTTGTACATGACAATCCAATGGAGGAGCAGGAGTAATGAAAAACCAAGTAAAGTTGTCCCCGTCAATCATGTGTGCTGATTTAGTGAATTTAGAACAAGGAATGCAGGAACTTGCAGATATCGGAATCGATACACTGCACATTGATGTAATTGATGGCAGTTTTAGTCCCAGCATGCCTTTAGGATTAGAGACGATTAAACGAATGCGGGAAGTATCCTCAATGAATTTTGATATCCATATTATGGCTAATGACAATGAGTATTTTATCCAAGAAATGCTGAAAATCGGAGTGGAAAGTATTACGTTTCATCACGAAACCAGCTTACATGTTGATCGCTACATTCAATTAATCAAACAAGCTGGAACAAAAGTAGGGATAGCCTTAAACCCTGCCACTTCATTAACAGTATTGGACTATGTGCTGCCGGAAATTGATCTGGTATGTTTGATGTTAATCAATCCGGGATTTGCTACCAATAAAAATGAAAAACAAGTTCCTTATGCTGTCAAAAAAATTCGGGATTTAAGGACAAGAATTCAAGAAGTGAACCCAGCAGTTGAGTTACAGGTGGATGGTCGGGTTTCCTTAGACAGTATTGCTCATCTCGTTGAAGCGGGAGCGGATAATTTAGTTCTAGGCAGTACCAGCTTATTTGTCAAAGGTGCGACCTTGATTGAAAACAAAGAAAAAGTTTTACAGGCAGTTGCAGAAGGGGCTGGGGTGAGAGAAAATGTCATTTAGAACATCGGAACAAAAAATTGCGGAAGAATTAACTGCTACTTTGGCAGGTATTTCAGAAGAACAAGTAGATCAGCTGATGTTGGCGATTCAACAGTCAGAAAAAGTTTTCTTCGTAGGCGTTGGCCGAGTGCTGCTTTCCCTAGAGGCTGTGGCAAAACGTTTGGCTCATATTGGAATTCAAACGGTGGTTGTCGGTCAAATTACCGAACCGGCGATTACTGCCAAAGATTTATTAATTGTAGGATCAGGCAGCGGCGAAAGTGCTTTTCCTTTAGCCATTGCCAAAAAAGCGAAAAGCTTCGATGCAATGGTCGCTCATATCGGTTCGAATCCCAATAGTTCCATGAAAGAGTATGCCGATATTTTTGTTCGAATTCCAGTTCAAACTAAGTTGAATTTAGTCGGGGAAATTCCATCCATTCAACCTATGACCAGCCTTTTTGAACAGTGTCTTCTATTATTGGGCGATTCGATTGCGTTAACCTTGATTGAAGAAAAAGATATAGACATGCATGGCTTATGGCGCTATCATGCGAATTTGGAGTAGGTGGCGGAGATGAGAGCAGTTCATTTTGGAGCCGGAAATATCGGCCGCGGCTTTATCGGACAAGTTCTTCATGACAATGGCTTCGAGCTCTGTTATGCAGATACTGCCCAGCCGCTAATTAATCAATTGAATCAAGACAGGGGCTATTCGGTAGAGTTGCTGACTGAGAAAAAATCTACTTTGTTTATCGATCAAGTATACGCCTTAAATTCAGTTAAAGAGCCAGAAAAAGTTATAACAGAAATTCAAACTGCTGATTTAATTACAACTTCGGTTGGGGCAAGCAATCTCGCTAGGATTGCCCCACTTTTAGCGCAAGCTCTGACAAAACGATTCAAGGAACAGCAGCAGCCCATTAATATTTTAGCTAATGAGAATATTATCAATGCCAGTTCATTGTTGAAGAAGGCTGTAGAAGAGCAGCTGGATGAAAGCGGTCAAGCGCTTTTTGATCACTATGCTTTCTTCGTGGATACGGCGATAGACCGACAGGCCCTTTCAAAAGAGGTTGATGGAAAAACAGTTGCAGTGGTTGAACCTTATTTTGAATGGGTAATTAGTCAGCAGCAGTGGAACCCAGCAACCAAATTTTCAATTAAGGGAGCCACATTTGTTACAGACATGCAGCCATTCATTGAACGAAAGTTGTATATTGTCAATGCAGCACACGCGGCCTTTTCTTATCTGGGTGCCCTGTTTGATTATTCTACTGTCCAAGCAGCTATGAAGGATGCCGATTTGAAAAAAGTTGTTCAAGGATTTTTGGCTGAGAACAAACAATATTTTATAAAAAAATATAAAACCTCAGAGACTGAAATGGATCGGTTTATTGAAAAAACCTTAAAACGTCACGGCAACCAGCAATTATCTGATAGTGTGGATCGAGTCGGTCGTTCACCCATTCGAAAGCTGCAACCAAACGACCGTTTAGTTGCACCAGTAAAAGGTTTGGCAGAGTTAAATCTCCCCTATCAAAATGGGTTAAAAATTATCGCTGCAGCTTATTTGTATCGCAATACTGATGACGAAGAAGCAGTTCGATTGAAAAGACTAATCCAGGAAAAAGGGTTTTCTTTAACTGCGACAGAAATATCGCAAATAAAAAGTCCTTTATTAGAAGAATTGGACATGGTTTATCAAGCGACCAAGCAAGACAAAAAGTATTTATTGGAAGGAGAAAGCCATGCTTAAAGAACAGCTGCGAGGGAACTGCCAGTTTCTACAACAAGCCGAAACGTGGCAACAAGCAATTGAAATGGCTGCTAGACCATTGCTGCAAAAGGGTATCATTCAGCCAAGCTACATTGAGGCAATGATTCAAAATGTAAAAGACAACGGGAACTATATTATTATTCTGCCTAAAATAGCCATGCCTCATGCCCGGCCTGAATTAGGCAGTAGCGGCATTGGGATCAGCTTTATGAAGCTGGAGCAGCCGGTTATGTTTCCGAAAGAAGAACCTGTAGAACAATTTTTCGTATTGGCTTCGAATTCGCCAGATGGACATCTGGAATTAATGGCTGATTTAGCTGGGATTTTAAGCGATACAGAACGATATGAAGCGTTGTTGGAGATACAAAATGAAGAAGAGTTGTTAGCGGTAATCGAAGAGTAAATCTCAAGGAGGAATATAGATGGAAATGTCGAATGATAAAAAGCAGGTCTCTGCCAGAGCAAGGGTGCAAGCCTTTGGTGGATTTTTAACCAATATGGTTTTACCGAATATTGGTGCTTTTATTGCTTGGGGAATTGCGACTGCATTGTTTATCCCTACAGGTTGGTTTCCTAATGAGTTGCTGAACGAGTTAGTTGGTCCAACTGTTAGTTATTTATTGCCATTATTATTAGCTTACACGGGTGGACGTATGGTTGGCGGTCAGCGGGGAGCCGTTCTAGGAGCCCTTGGTACAATGGGTCTAATTATCGGTGCTGATATTCCGATGTTTATGGGTGCGATGGTGGTGGGGCCTTTAGGCGGCTGGATTATGAAAAAGACCGATAAATTTCTAGATGGAAAAATTCCAGCTGGTTTTGAAATGGTCGTAAACAATTTCTCAATTGGGATTCTAGGTTTCCTATTAATGGTCTTGTCTTATTTGCTGATTGGTCCCACAATTCAAGCAGCCAATCAGGCAGTTACTAATGCAATTGAAGCGTTGGTCGCTACAGGATTCCTGCCACTGTTATCAATAATTAACGAACCAGCAAAGGTTCTCTTTTTGAACAATGTAATTGACCAAGGTGTGTATTACCCATTAGGAATGCAGCAAACCTTGGATGCCGGAAAATCCATTTACTTTATGGTGGCTTCTAACCCTGGACCTGGATTGGGCTTGCTATTAGCGTATTCCTTCTTTGGTAAAAAGGCAGCCAAACGGACAGCACCTGGTGCAATCATTATCCACTTCTTCGGTGGGATACACGAATTATATTTCCCATATGTCCTAATGAAACCGATTACGATTCTTTCAATGATCGCTGGTGGTATGACAGGGATTATCACTTTCCAACTGTTTGGTGCAGGATTAGTTGCTGGACCAAGTCCAGGCTCGATTTTCTCTTATTTAGCTTTGACACCAAAAGGAAATTTTGTGGGAGTAATCGCTGGTGTAACGACAGCAACGATTGTATCGTTCTTAGTAACATCAGTTATTTTAAAAGCAGATAAAATGGCGGATGAAGATGAGGATGCTTTTGAAGCTGCTGCCGAGAAATCTAAATCCATGAAAACAGAAGGAAAAGACCTATTGGCTGATCAAACCGCTGTTCCAGCTAATTATACAAAAATTTCTTTTGCCTGCGATGCCGGAATGGGCAGTAGTGCAATGGGAGCAACAACCTTCAAAAACAAATTGAAAAAAGCTGGAGTTATGGACATTGAAGTTAAAAATTATCGAATTGAAGATGTTCCTTCGGACAGTGATCTAGTTGTGGTTCATCAGGATTTAGAAGAGCGAACACGCAAATCACATCCTAATATGCGAGTAATTACCCTAAAAAATTACTTGCAAGATCCAGTGATTGATCAGCTGGTAGAAGATGTGGTACAAACGAAAAATCCGAGCTAGTTGCTATAAGCAGCCGCCCTACTGTGAGCAAAGTAGGGCGGTTTTTATGCTCAGTTAACTGATCACCTGAATCCCTTCTTGCTGATACGGTATAATCAAATTATCCGGTGCAGCCTTCTCTGTCACAATGACATCGAGGGCCTTGGCCTCATCCACAAAGTAAGTAGATGAAGAGCCGATTTTATCCGCAGTAATAAGACTAATGATATGGGAGCAAGTTTTGTTCTTCCTATTTTATTTTACTAGTATCCTTCGCTTTATTAAACCAGTAAAATAGAAAAGTGACAACAATACATAAAATACCCAAAACGCTCCAATACGTTTGCTTCATTTCTCCTGTATTAGGATATTTTTTATTGGCACTAGTATCTGTAGTAAATGTACCTGAACTATTCGTTTTTGGTAGCTCTTTGTTGTTTTGTATTTTGTTTTGCATTATAGTAGCTTTCTCACTAGGTTCAGCAAATCTATCAAAGCTATAAATATAAGTGACTATCTGTTCCTGATCAGTAAAGACACCAGTGGGGTTTCCTTTAACTTCTTTAAAGGAGTATCCATCAATATCTAATTTTTTAGTCGTATAACTCTCGCCAATGTTACCGGAAAACACTTCATTTTCATGAATGGATTTTCCATTGGTATCTTGATATCTAGCGGTGACCTCTTTACCCAAGACAGAAGGAATATCAGAATTTTTGGTATAGATATAAGTGACTAGCTGTTCTTGATCGGTAAAGACACCAGTGGGGTTTCCTTTGACTTCTTTAAAGGAATATCCATCAATATCTAACTTTTTAGTCGTATAGCTCTCGCCAACGTTGCCGGAAAACACTTCATTTTCATGAATAGTTTTTCCATTAGTATCTTGATATCTAGCGGTGACCTCTTTACCCAAGACAGAAGGAATATCAGAATTTTTGGTATAGATATAAG
>NZ_JAFREL010000078.1 GCF_017377655.1 Candidatus Enterococcus ferrettii | reverse complement strand
TTAGTAATTACCTAGTATCTTATAATTACTAATCGCTTCTGTCAATGCCTTTTCAAATAATCCAAAACAATTTGTAAATCCTTTCCTCGCTGAATGACTCCAGCGGGTACTGCTTGAACATCTAACTCAAAATTCGAATCCGGAACCATCAAGACCTTCAATCCAGCATTCTCAGCTGCCTGGCTGCCAGGAATCGAATCTTCAACGGCAATCCCAGCATCCGCTGTAAAACCGGCACGCTGCAACACTTCCAAATACAAGTCAGGTGCTGGCTTCAGCCGTTCCACATCATCACCAAACACTGGATAATCGATATACTGTAAAAAATCTAAACCAGCCAATACATCCCTCGCCCGTTTGGCAATTGTAGAAGTTGCTAGACCCACTGTATAGTTTTTCTTCGCAGCTTGCAGTGCCTCTTTAGCATAGGGTTTAGGAGGAACCCTTCCCTCAGCTAATTCCTGGTAAAAATATTCTTCTCGAGTTTTACGAATCGCCATTACTAGTTCTCGATCATTGGTCAACCTCACCAGCTCTTCAGTGGTCTCATGATACCCCTTACCTACCCAGCCCTGAAACATTTCAGCCGGCAGCTGAACCCCATGATCCTTCGCTGCATATTCCCAACCATCGCGATAAACCCTTTCTGTATCAACCAACAACCCATCCATATCAAAGATGACAATCTTCAACTCACTTTGGCTCATGTGACTCCTCCTAACAGTATTTGCTTCTTCTTTCATTCTGCCGTTTTTATCGCGGGATTGCAATGGTAATTGTTGCTAAGATAATTTCTCCGAAACAGTGACTGCTTTCCCAAAACCGCGTAAATTATTTAGAATTTTCACGAACTTTTTCTCTGGTTTTGCGTATATTAACCTTAACTAAGATTTTGATAGAGAATAGACTGCCATGATATACTAAGGGTGAGGAATTTCTCTATCTACGAAAGGTAGAGAAATTAATGAAGAAGATGCCCCAGGTTTTACCCACAACCGACCTGCTATTTCGGAAGTTATTCACAAGTAAAGATTCGACTTACATTTTGAAGGCCTTTGTTCGAGACGTTTTAGGCAAAAATTTCAAGTCTCTGAAGCCAAGAGAAACCTATCATATTGACAGCTATAAAAAATCCTTTAACGAAGATCCGGAGTTGATACGCACAGAAGTAGATATTTTAGCGGAAACAGAAGACGGCTGTCATGTTACTATCGAGATGCAAATCCAGTCCCACGATTTTTTTGTTGAACGCGCACTCTTCTATTTAGGAGAAGCCTATCGCAGTTCCTTAGGCAATCAAGAAGTAGAAGAGTTTATCAAAAGCAACAATTTTTCTGCTTTGCGTCCCACTTATGGCATTAATATCGTTGACTTTCATTTATTTGAAAGAGAAGATCCGGCAATCCTCAAGTTTGCCTTGCTAGATTTAGATTCCCAGAAATTATTACAAGCCCACCAAGGAGACGAATTGATTATTCTATGTTTTTTCAGTTTGAAGAATAAAGTCATTAATCAAGACAGTCCCGCTTTTCTTTGGCAACAGTTTTTTAGAACCGGTAAAGTGCCAGATAATGCCCCGGACTATTTGAAGGAAGCTCAAAAAAAGACCAACTACTACTCGCTAGATGAGGATGCCAGTTCTACTTTTGGCAGTCTTTAAATTCCGGAAAGAAATTCAAATATTAAGATCATAGTTTTGTAACAACATCCTAGTAGAATGGTATGCGCGATGAGGATTCAACTCATTTTTCCTATGAAAAATGAATTCCTTATTAACGAATCAGAAAGGAACAGAAAATGATTGTGGATATGAATAAGACGAAGATGATTAATGATGCAGTGATGTCAACCGCAGTAAGGAAAGCTGAAGAACGCGGAATTGAAGAAGGAGCTGATATGAGGGCAGTGGAGATCGCTTTGAATCTTCTAAAAATGGGGCTTTCGGTAGAACAAGTTGCTGCGAGTACTGGCTTAACCATTAAAGAAACGGAAGAAATTCGGGATAATTTGCTGTAGCCTCTTCACCTAACTTTCAAGTTAAACGGACCAAAAGTTCGAATAGTACTTAGCTCTTTTTAAAGGATTCTTTTTCCACAATCGGAAAATTGAGTCCTTTTTTCTTACTCCTATCAATAATTAATTGATTCGGCAATTCGCTGAAGAATCTTTAGCTTTACAAAAAATTATCCGACGAAAAGCGGAGATGAAAAAACACCGGAGAGTGCAACATCTCCGGTGAATCTGTTACCCTTTAATCTTCGCCACCAACTCACGCAAGTTCTCATCCGCACTTTTTCCATCATCTTTTTTCAAAAGAGCTTCAGAAATGATGAATGAGCCGCCGACCCCAATGATATGATCATTTTCAAGATACTCCATGAAGTTTTCTTGGTTAATTCCACCCGTTGGTAAAAACTTCACGTCATAAAACGGTCCACTCAATGCTTTGATTGCCTTCAATCCACCATAAATATCTGCCGGGAAGAATTTCACAACTTTGATGCCAAATTCCATCGCTCGTTGAATATCACCAGGCGTCGCAGTCCCTGGAAAGACTGGTACATCCCGTTCGATACAGTAGTCAATCACCTCTGGAACAATCGCTGGTGAAACAACAAACTTCGCACCATTTTCTAATGCCAGCTTGGCTTCCGCCAAGGATCTGACCGTACCAGCTCCCACAATCAATTCACCTGAATCAGCCAGCTGCTTAATAGCTTCGGCGGCTAAGTCGCTGCGAAAGGCAACTTCGATAAAGCGAACGTCGTTTTTTATCAGCACTTCTTCTAACCGATCCAGACAGCTTAAATCTGTTGCTGTATACAACGGCAGCAATTTTACTTCTGCCATCTGTTGATAAAGCGGATGATTCATATTTGCTAACATAATTTATCTCACTTTCCCGTAAAATTAGTTTGCTTTCTTAGACTTGACTGCTGCTTCATGCAGACCCTGTAAATAGGTGATTCCCATTGCCCGGTCATACAAGCCATAGCCTGGCATTGCAACCTCGCCCCAGACTGTTCGGCCATGGTCCGGACGGATTGGTCCATCAAAACCAGCATCAACTAAGGCCTCCATAATGGCATACATATCTAGAGAACCCTCTGTGCTTAAATGAGCTGTTTCCTTAAACTTGCGTTCTCCCATAAAGCCAACATTCCGGAAGTGAACAAAATTAATTCTGTGACCGATTTCACGAACCATCTCAACTAGATCGTTAGCTGGATCAGCCCCGAGGGACCCTGTGCAAAATGTAATGCCGTTATAAGGAGAATCAACGATACTCAAAATTTTCTTCAGATCCTCCAGATTTTTAGTAATCCGAGGCAGATCAAAGATTTCCCAAGGTGGATCATCCGGATGGATCGCCATTTTGACATCCATTTCCTCACATACTGGAATGATACGGGTTAGAAAATATTCTAAATTTTCAAATAATTTTTCTTCTGTTACACCATCATAAGTGGCCATCAGGCTGTTGAATTTTTTCAACCGCTCTTCTTCCCACCCAGGCAGCTTGAATCCTTTTGATTGGCTGTGGATCAGCTTATACATATCGCTTGGTTCCATGTTGTCCACGACTGACTGGTCGTAAACCAAAGAATAGCTGCCATCCTCATTTTCATAGTTCAAGGTTGTTTTAGCCCAGCCAAAGATTGGTTTGAAGCTGTAGCAAATCATATGAACATCGCAGGCCGATAAATTCTTAATGGTCTGGATATAGTTATCGATGTACTGGTCCCGTTCAGCTGTTCCGGCTTTGATGGCGTCGTGAATCGCAACACTTTCAATCCCTAAAAGCGCCAAATTTTCCTTCTCGATAGATTCCTTTAATTCTTGAATTTCATTAACCTCCCAGACATCTCCGGGCAGTTTGTTCAATAAAGTACCGACAATCCCGTTCATTCCTGGAATTTGACGTACATTGTTTAATGGAATGGAATCACCTTTCTCACCATACCATCTAAATCCCCACTTCATTATAGACCTTCCCCCATTTCTTAAAAATCGTCCTCATCGTCATCGTCTGATACTTCAACCATTGACACATGCCACATGCTTAAGCTGTCTGAACCTTGGCTAATTACTGCTTGAGCAGCTTGCTCCACAGGGGTTCCCAAGATTTGATGATTGATCGTTTCCAACAGCATTGGCAAGTTTACACCCCCAACAATGTATACCGCTTCCTGTAACTCTGATTCCAGGTCGTTTACTGTTAAAACAGATTGATTATAAGGACTTGCGCTTACTAAATCGACAAGTACAATAACGCCCTCTCCCTGGTTGACTTCATTAATGGCTTCTTTGATTTTTGTTCCTAATGCTTGAACATCATCTCCCTGATTCAAATTCACAGTAGCGATGTTGTTAGTAGCACCAATGATGACCTCTGCCGAATCCTTTAGTCCATCACTTAATTTGCCATGTGTTGCTATGACGATACCTAACATGTAAAAAGCCTCCTATTCTTTATTGGAACAACTTGCTGATTTTCGTTAAATTTGTTCTATTCAAAGTCTTCTGCTTTAGCTCGGTTTTATCCAAAACATACTGAGTTCCTTCAGTTGTTTCATTAACATTAGCCCCAAACAGGTAAGTGATATTTCCTATACTCGGATGCTGATGAACCTCTGCTTGCTGCAGCCGCTCACTAGAGAATCCTTTTCCCTTAACCTGCAGCTCCGTATGAGCACCGACTGCATCCAGAGAATAAATTTTCGCTGATGCTTTGCAGGAATCTTGAAGGACATTTAATCCCACTTCACCATAAGCACCTTCATCAATAAAGGCAAAAGCTATCTTTTTGTTTTTGACACTGTTTATCAACTGTAAGATAGCTAAAATAGATGACGTATTACGAATCAACGTATGGCGACTCGACAATCCTTTGGCTATTTTACTTAAAAAGATAAAATATGCTCCATAGCAAATCGCTACGAGGATGGTCAGTGGTGAGGAAAGATCAAAAGCACTTGGAGCAACTTGCATATAAGCCAATGTGAATAGCAAACCTGCCAGCAATGTTAACAAAGCACTGACTAGAATAAAGCTTGTGGTGGTGCCTTTGCTTTGTTTTTTACGGTCAAATAAATAATAAGGCCCAAAATGCTGAGGCGGTGTATCATAATAGGTACAAATGATCTGATCGGCCTGCTTAATATCCCCAACGTAAATATTATTGGCAGCATATTTTTTATGACGGTTGTATTCAATCACCTGAATGTCTTCCCGCATTTTTGCAATATCAGTAACCAATGCAGTAATAAATCTACGTTTTTGCTTCGCCGTACGCCGTACACGGTATACATATTGATAGCGAAACAGCCAATCGTTAAAGGTCTCATTTTGTTCCACTGGCTTCACTTCCCAACATTTTGGTCTTTCTTTAAAAGAAAATTACCACCGGATGCTGCGTGATGGTAATTTTCAACAGTTCTATAAACCGAATTGTCCCAATACATCCTTCAATGATGATTTTGGTGCTGATGGTGTTGCTTGGAAATAAATACCTTCTACACCATAATCGTCATGTAACTCTTTCAGCCTTGCTGCATCTTCTTTGTTCAGATAAACAGATTTTGTTACAAGCAAATCTTTGTCTGGATCTTTTTGAGCAATCCCACCAATATTCAATTCCTTCATCGGTAAACCATGCTTAACCAAATCGTAGATCACGCTGACAGTTTTAGTAATCAGAATACAATTATAATCCTTGAAACTGTACTCATCCCAATAAAATTTCGCTTTTTCTGGTGTGATAACAATGGTCTTTTGACCAGTACGACTTCCAGCACTCTTGTATAGATCCCGCATAAATTTATCTTTAGCTACTACTTCATCCACCACAAAGATTGAGTTTACTCCGCTTTTTTGTGATAAGGTCATCATTACTTGTCCATGAATCAAACGCTCATCGACACGCGCTAAGTTTACTACTCCCATTACAGATCACTTCCTTTTAAGTTTTATAAAATTCCTACAGCTGCTAATACAATCAGAATAGCCGTTAGCCACAGCAGTGCTTGGGTAACCTTCAAGCCTTTCTTAGTATAGAACCAATAGACACCCATCACGACTGCCAAAGGCAAGATTCCTGGAACAATTTGATCTAGTATTTCCTGCACAACGAATTCTCGACCTGACAGACTGAATTTCAAGGTTGACGCCACTTTGACATAGTTTCCGGCTAGAATCCCCATCATGAACAAACCAAGTACGGACAATGTTTCAATCGCTGTTTGGACACCTGTGCTTTGCATTAAACCAGTTGCATTACGTCCCATTGAGAAGGCTTGCTGTGCAAAGAATACCCCTAGAATCACTTGGTATAGAGCAAAACAAACGAATGGGAATAAAGCACCTAATGGACTACCCTCTTGAGCCCAAGGAACAGCAATCGCAATAAAGATGTATTGAACAGTTCCTGAGTCAATCGCATCCCCAATACCTGCCAGAGCACCCATCAGCCCAGCTTTAGTATTGTACATTAAGTCATCTTGCATCATAATTTCTTTTTGTTCATACTCTTCTTCCGCCCGCTGTTGTTCCATTGAGGACATCAAGCCAGTGATAACTCCACCACCCCAGCTTAACTGAGTATTAAAGAATAGTAATTGCCGTTTGTAAGCGGCTTTTAAAGTTTCATCATCTTTGTATAATTTTCTTAAAATCGGCATCATAGCATAGAGCAGTGATGGTGCCAAATAACGTTCAAAGGAATGCGGAATTTCATTGGCAAAGTGCCAGCGAAGATACGCTTTGGTTACATCTTTTTTAGTAATTTCTTCTGGTGCCAGATTGTTTGTTTTAGTTGCTTCTGTCATTATTTTTTCCCTCCTTATCGATTAAAATCCGTCATCGTAATCATCGTCATCATCCATTGAGGTTGGTGCACTTGATCCGCTATCTGATGCTTGTACTAGTTTTCCTTTTTGTGACTGTACAAAGATCAAGGCAATAATTACTCCGAAGACAGCGTAAGTAACCATGGTAATTTCCAATGATTTGAAGACAACACTCATGAAGTACGCAAGGAAGAAGAAGACCATGTAATCTTTTCGACCAATAACATAAACCGTGGTTGCAATTCCGATTGCGGCTAATCCACCACCGACTACTTCCAATACGTGGATAACTACGGTTCCTTCCAGAGCAGTAATGACATCTGCAATAACTGGTGCACCTAAGAATAAGGCCACAAATACTAATGGCACAAACAACAAGAATGACGCAATGGTTGGATAAGTGATGACCGAACGAGCAATTGCTCGTGGGTTCAAATCATCTACCGCTTTATCTGTGTATTTCCCTAAGAAAGTGTTAATGAAGAATCTAAATTGATAAAGATAACTACCTAAAAGTCCTACTGGTACTGCTACGGCAATTGCCGCTTCAGGTTTCAAGTTTCCTAATAAAGCCACCGGTACGGCAATCGCTGCTGCAATTGACGGTTCTGCCGGCATTGATCCACCAGGTGAAAATACCCCCATGTAAATCATTTGAAGTGCCGCGGTAACAATCATTGCCTGAGAAACATTTCCCATGACAACCCCTACAAAAAGTCCTGTCATTAATGGAGAGAAACGCAGGGTCAATGTTGCCCCGCCTCCTAGCCATCTTGACATAACGGCCGCAACCCATAACGCGATTAACAAACTCTGCATTACACTTAAAGTTTCCATATGTCCTCCTTTTGACGCTCGTTTAATTTAAGTATTGCTCTAACATCTCGATCGTTTCTTTTAATTTCTCTTTTGTGATGGTTATCGGAATCAGATGAACCTTTTCCTTGGAATCAATGAATTCAACCAGCTGATCAATCACTGCCTCATCCTCTGGATAAATTTCCATTTGATGCAATGAGGTTGGCAAGTTCAATTCCTGATAAAATGGCATCAGACGATCAATCGTCGCCCATTTACCTTCTAGAGCCAGCTGGAAAAAGATTCCATAGGCAACTTTTTCACCATGCAAGTACCGATGACAGTCAGGAATATATTTGCTCATCCCATCATGCATCGCATGAGCCGCAGCATTTCTAGCATATTTATCTCCCAAGCCGCCAACTAATCCGGCAACCCCAAAGACAATCTCCGACAAATGAACAAACTCATCTGATAACCGTTGATTCTTCATGTCTTGAATGGCTTTGGCCGAATCTCTAGTAATCGCTTCTTCGCACAGCTTTGCCGTATAGCCCGCCATTTGTAAAAATGGTTCATTTTTCAAATGATCCTGTGCCAGAATTGCTTCTGATTCATACCATTTAGCTAAGGTATCAGCTAATCCAGCAATAAAATAATTAACTGGCGAATCGATCACTAATTCAGGTTCTGTAATCAGAAAGGCCGCCTGACGTAAAAAGTGTTCGCTCTTGCCTTCTGATTCTCCGTTTTCCTTGTACATCACTGAGAGCGGTGTCCACGGTGCACAGTTGCTGGCTAACGTAGGAATTACTCCAAAATTTACATTAAATTTATGAGCTGAGTAACCAACTAAATCGGTCAGTTTTCCTCCGCCAACACCAATAATAAAATCGATGTTGTCCTTTTCCACCACTTCGCCAATTAAATCTGCCCCGTAGTAGCTGCATTCTCCCGTGTATTGATGGTAGGTAAAGCGGTACCGTTCATCCTCTAAAAAAGATAATCTGGGTCGCGCCTTTTCCCAAGAAATAGTCCCATAAACAATCAATACATTTTTGGCAGCATATTCTTCTAATAAGGCAGGAATCCTTTCAAAAGCAGCTGTACAATACTGATAAAACTGCGGTCCTACCTTTACCTTCAAACCTTCTAGCATTGTCAATTTCTCCCTGTCTACTTGATATAGCTGCTCACCGGCTGTACTGCTCGTTCCGGCAGCTGGCCTTTAGTCACATCCTCTACATCACGAACACATTTTTTACCCATTTCCTCTAAGCATTCCATCGTGTAAGCAGATGTATGCGGTGTCATTACTACATTATCGAATGCCAAGTACGGGTGGTCCTTGCGACCAGGTTCTTCTTCTAATACATCTGTTGCAAAGCCGGCAATCTTGCCCATCTCCAAGCCTTTTACAATTGCTTGCTCATCCACTAATGCACCGCGGGCACTGTTCGAGATATACACATGCTCCTTCATCTGTGCAATTTCATTATCACCAATCATATGATAATTTTTTTCTGTTAAATTAGCACATATGCAAATCACAGCGGAAGACTGAAGAAGTTCCTCCAATTCAACTTTTCTGGCTCCATGACTTTGGATATCCAGCTCTGATTTGTATGGATCATAGGCCAGTACTTCACAGCGGAAGCCATTTCGCAGAATTTCCACAACACAACTGCCAGTATTTCCGACACCAATGACACCCACTGTTTTATTAAATAGTGTCCGGCCAACGAATTGAGCACGATCTTCCCAATGATCCTCAGTTACCCGTTGGTGCGCTTCCACCGTTCGTCGCAAAATCGCCATTAAATTAGTGATGTTATTCTCAGCTACCGCATCTCTTTCTACTAGTGCCGGGATTATTGTTACAAGCGTATTGTGCTTTTTAGCCGCTTCAATATCAACATTATTAAAACCTATTCCGTGTCGAGTAATTAAAATAAGTTCATCCTTATGATCAAAAAATTCTTGTGTAAAAAATGGTGTAACACTGGCAATAATAATGTTGTATCCCTGAAGTGTTTCTGCTAGTTCTCGACCCTTGATTTCACCATCCACCGTAAAATGTTTGATGGGTCCGATTCTTTCTAAACGCTGGATATGTTCTGGAAATACTTGACCGAAACTACTGGAGTTGACAATTGCAATTTTGTATTTTGACATTTCTAAGCCCCTTTAAATGCTCTTTACGACAGCGTGTCCACCGAAACCATGTCTTAATGAAGCAACGACCTTATTGGAAAAGCTGTCTGGAATTTTACTTTGGTTTCGAACGAATAAGGATAATGCGATAGTCGGTACTGGAATATCTAAATGTAAAGCTTCTTCTATAGTCCACTTTGCTTCACCGCTGGCATTTATTTCTCCTTTGATTTCTTCTAGATGAGGATCCTGTGCAAATGACTGTTCTGCTAATTCCATCAACTTCGCTTCAATAACAGAACCATGGTTCCAAACCTTTGCGACTTTTTCTAAATCAAAAGCATATTCCGAAGCCTCCAGCAGTTGGAAGCCTTCACCAATCGCCTGCATCATGGCGTATTCGATCCCATTGTGCACCATCTTCAAATAATGCCCTGAACCTGCTTTACCCGAATACAAATACCCGTCTTCACAAGCTAAATCCTTAAAAAAAGGTTCCACAATTTTTACCGCTTCTTCATCACCACCAACCATTAAACACGCACCGTGACGAGCACCCTCCATTCCACCTGACGTCCCACAATCAACAAAATGAATGCCTTGTTTTTTGGCAGCCTGATAATTGTTTAGACTGTCATGGAAATTAGAATTTCCGCTGTCAATAATTACGTCGCCTCTATTAAGCGCTTTCAACAAGTCCCTCACAAGTGAATTCGTAATTTCTCCGGCCGGTGTGCTTAAGAAAAGGATTTTTTGTTCATCTAAGGAATCCAACAACGTCTCTATTGAACTAACCGTTCGAACATGTTCTGCTTCTGCCTTCTCACGTGCCTGACTGCTTGCATCAAAACCAACGACTTCCCATTGTTTATCCATTACATTCAGCGCCATGTTTAACCCCATTTTGCCGAGTCCAATGAATCCTATTTTCATATTTCTTTTTCACCTGCCCTCCTGCTATACTAAAATCATATCGTGAAAAGAATAAATTGTAAAGATTTACACCAAATAAAAAATATTTTTTATTAGATGATTTCTACCTTTGTTATTCTATTCAGCGTATGTATTAAAATCGGATAGAAAAATAATGCAAGCGTTATCATTAAACCTATCAATTTCCTCTCTTTTTTAATCTATTATAAAAATTAGAAAATACGAATAGAATTATGAGTTTGAGAAACCGGTTACTATTGCAGCAAGCTTTTTATGTATAACAAAAAAGTTTTGATAAGTTTTTTTCTAATAAAATGCTGCCCTAGCTCAAGGAAGTCTTTCGATAATTTCTAGCTTCTCAGGATCATTCTTCCTTTTTGCTCTGGCTCTGAATAATTAGAGTTATTCTTATTTAATGAAATAATCGCAGCTTTTGAATAAAGATTATTTATTTTAGCGTATTGGGCATTCTATTACCAGTAAAGACTGGTATCATAGCTTTCTAAGAGGAATTTTGTTCCCTGCATGAGAAAAAAGGATTTTTAGGAAATTGTCTTTTAGAGTACACTTCACTATAATGAGCATAAGATCTTTTGGAAAACGAATGACGGAATCGCTTATTATAGAATCAGATTTTGAACGGAGGAAGCGACATGAAAAACCATTATCTTGATCAGCGCATCAGAATAAAGAAACCAAAGCTTAGCGATACTGAGCAAAAAATAGCTAATTATCTTGTTCACTCTGAAGAAGCCCTAGCTCATAAAACCTTAGATGAATTGGCTAATGAAATTGGTGTCTCACAGTCCTCAGTTTATCAGTTTGTTAAACGAATCGGCTACGGTGGTTTTCAGGAGTTCAAAATTGATATTGCCCGTAACTCCAACTATCAGCCTACGTTTCAATCTGTAAATACGATGAGCGGTACGGAGGATATTACGTCCGAAGATTCAAGCATTGATATTGCAAAAAAAGTGTTGCAATCAAACCTGCATTCGTTGAGTAACTCAACTCATTTTATCACTGAAGAACTACTGGATAATGCTCTAGCCCTTATTTATTCAGCTAAAACGCTGCACTTTTTCGGTCAGGGAGGTTCAACAATTGTAGCCTTCGACAGCTTTCATAAGTTTATCCGAACCAAGTATCGTTGCAATTATGTTTTTGATTACCATATGCAGCTAAGCTTCGCGACTAAGCTGACTAGTGAGGATTGTGTGTTTATCTTCTCTCATTCCGGTCAAACCAAAGAATCGATCAATTTAGCTCGACAGGTAAAAAAAACCGACGCCAAATTGATTACGCTCACTGGTAATGGCGGCTCAGAATTGGTCAGTCTATCTGATGAAGCAATTATTGTCGTGACTGAGGAAAGTCTGTTTCGGACGGAAGCGCTCTCTTCCAGGATCGGCTACTTAACCGTCATGGACATTCTTTATACGAATGTCATGCATCATAATTACGATCAAAATACAGATTCTCTAAAGAAAATTCGTGACAATATCAGCACTACAAAGGTAGATCCTCATAACTTCATGATGTAAAAAAACAAGGCAAGACCGATGAGGGTCTTGCCTTGTTATTAGCGCCTATAATGATTATTCAACACGTGGTTTTTCAGATTTTTCTTCTTTATCTTTGTCTTCTGACTTTTCAGCTTTCTCTTTGTCGTCAGAAAATTCTTCACGTTTTTCGTTTACATAGTCTTTCGCTTGGTCTGCTTGTTCAGAAGCCTTGTCTTGCAAAGTTTCTTTATCTTTTTCATGTTCTTCTTTTGTCTTAATGTCAACAACCTTCAAGTTCACTTCGATGACATCTAGACCAGTCATTTGCTTAACTTCTTTAGCAACCACTTGCTTTAAGTTATTGAAGATTTCTTGGATATCTTTGCCGTATTCAACAACTACATCCATGTCGATTGCTACTTGTTTTTTGCCAACTTCGGTTTCAATACCGGCAGTATCATCCGCATTGTTGCTGATTTTTTTAGCAGTATTTGAGAAGAAGCCGCCATCTACATTCAATAGTCCATTTACGCTGTCCAAGGCTACAGCAATAATTTTTTTAATAACTGAGTCATCATATTCAACGTCCCCGCGAATATTTTCAATATCTTGTTTGTCAGTTGATTTTTGATCTTTCTTTTCTTCTTCTTTTTTCATGTCGTTACTCATATCTTTCGCTTCCTTCTTATTATCAGATTCTTTTTTGTCTTCACTCTGTTGCTTTACTTCAGCAGCTTTTACTTCTTTACCACTTTTTGTTTCTTTGCTGTCTTGGTCATTCTTCACGTCAGGAGTCTTTGCTTTTTGATCTTCAACTTTGTTTTCGTCTTTTTTGATATCTTTAGCATTTCCGCCAGCCTGATCATGTGCTTCTTTCACGCTTTCGGTCACTTCTTTCTTCATGTCTTTATCTACTAAGTTTTGAATTTCCATGTTGCATCCTCCTTTTTTCTTATACCTTAAGCATAGAGGATAATGTACAAATTTCAAAATAAAACGCTTGATTGTGTCACAGAATTATTTTTCTTTCTTTATTTCTGACGATTGTTCAATCTAAAGTAACTTTTTCCAGCTTCTTCTCTGGAATAAACCACATTATCAGCATAATCCCGTTAATTACGATAACTAATACCGGATGAATCAACCAGCCAGCCAGTAAAGCGACCACATTCAAACCAATAGTCACCCGTATCTTCGTATAATGTCTAAAAAGCTTGCCTACCGCTGAGTCCTTGCCGTTGCAGCGAACTAGAGATAAACCTAATAAATAATAAGAGATATCCGTTCCTAAAATAACTAAACCGTAAAAAATTTGTGGTGCCAATGAGGTCGGATAATCAGTTACCCAAACAGTGACATATGGAAACAGTGTTAACATCAAAATCAACAAGTTATTCATCCACAATACCAGGCCGTCCACTTTTTTTATCATATGAAAAAGATGATGGTGATTGTTCCAATAAATGGCTAACGAAATAAAACTGACCAAATAAATGATAAATTGATGGGCTTTTCCTTCAAAAGCGAAAAAGGTGTCCCCATTGGGTTCATGCAGCTCCAATACTAGTAAGGTCATAACAATGGCGATTACAGCATCTGTGAAGGCTTCGATTCGATTTTTCGGCATTCAAATTCCCTCCTTACTTTTCTTTCTGAGTCTACTACACATTGATTGAAAAGTCTGGTTTAAAGCCTGTTACAAGCTAAAGACCCTTGCAGAAGCAAGAGTCTATTTTAAGATATCGATTAATTCTTTTTTGGCAGCCGCAGAAGCTGGCAGATAGCTGAAGCAGATACCGATTAACGTCGAGGTTCCAATGGAAATAAAAACAGTCATCAAATCTGGACGAACTGAAAATGGTAATGCAAAGGATGCAGCAAAAGCGATTAATATCCCTAACACGTAGCCGATTACTCCACCACTTAAGGTCAGGACAATTCCTTCAAAGAGGAATTGCTGCTTGATCGATTTAGCATTAGCACCTAATGCACGACGAATCCCAATCTCTTTTGTCCGCTCGGATACAGAAATATACATCATATTCATTACCCCTACACCGGCAATAAATAACGAAATTGCAGCTACAGCGCCAATAAAAAGCGTCATTTGATCCAGCATCGAGCCTAACTGTTTAATCTCAGCGGAAGGATCATAGCTTTGGTATTCTCCCTGCAGCCGACTTTCACCATTAACATTCAGTTGTTTAAGCACTTTGTCCATTGCTGCATCATCATCTACTTGGGTGTTGAATTTGATAGCCAATACAGAGCGATTTTCCTTTTTTCCTAAGTAGTGAGCATAGGTCTTTTTGGGAAAATAAGCCAATGGTTCATAGTTTTGAGGGCCCATCTCCCCAGAGCTGTTCACAGAAACTCCGACTACAGTGAATACTTGACCGTTCAAATCAAAAGCCCCGTTTAATGCGGCCTTGGCCGAACCAAAAACCTGTTTTGCAACAACTTCATCTAATACAACTACCTTGTTCAATCCATCATTGTCAGCCGGAATTAATTGACGCCCAGTTAAAATAGGCAAGGAAGTTTTCTTAGTTGTTTCAATCGCCATAGTGAATTTCATATTTTTATTATAGAAGTCAACAGAGTCTTTATCGTTCTCTTTCATCGATTGATGGTAGCTTACTTCCTTGACCTCTGGCAGGTTGGCCACCATATTTTTATCGGTTTGAGAAATACCCGAGTCATCTTTGATTAAATTATCAAAATCATTGTATTTAATATTGACATACTTAGTTTGTCCTGTTTCGTCAGCGCCAGTTGTTTGCGATAAGATATTGCGTTTAAATCCATTTCCTAAAGCAACAATAGTAATAACGGCGGCAATTCCAATAATGATTCCAAACATGGTCAGGAAGCTGCGACGTTTATTTTTGAAAATTGAGCGGAAAGCTGTACGCCAAAGAATATATTTTCTCATGCTTGCAATACCTCCTCAACCATCTGTCCATCTCTGATTTTTAACAGTCGGTCACAATAAATAACTGTTTCTGGATCATGAGTAACCAGAATTATGGTTACTCCTTCATCGTTCAACTGCTTAAACAACTGCATAATCTCATCAGTTGTATGGGTGTCCAAAGCTCCCGTAGGTTCGTCAGCTATAATGAAGCTGGGCTGATTGATTAATGCTCGAGCAATCGCAACGCGCTGCTGTTGTCCACCGGAGAGTTGTTTTGGTAATTGATCCAGTTTGTCGGCTAGTCCAACCCTTGTTAAGGCTTGTTTGACCTTTTTTTGGGTTTCATTATGCTTAGCACCATTGTACAAAAGCGGCAGCTCAACATTTTCAGCAACGGTTAAATTTTCAATGAGACTAAAGTTTTGGAAAACAAATCCTACCGACTGATTGCGAATCTCTGACAGCTCTTCATCCTTGAAATCATCAATCTCTCTGCCTTTAAAAAGATAGTGTCCCTCAAAGGTTCGATCAATAAATCCCAGCAGATTAATCAATGTAGACTTTCCAGAACCAGAGGGCCCCATGATTGCTACAAATTCGCCCGCTTCGATAGAAAAATTGATGTCCTTTAAGACATTTATTTTCGTATCGCCCGTTTCATAATATTTGTAAATATGCTCCAGCTTAATCATTCGCGCTCACCTGTATCTCTGCGCCATCTTTTAATTCGTCATCAGGATTTTCAATAATTTGATCCTTCGCTTTAAGCCCGTTTTGGACAATCTTGTGTCCATTCACTTCTTGAATTTGAATTTCAGTTTGTTTCACCTTACCGTTAGAGTATTTAAAGACGTAGTGCTTGCCTCCTTTTTCCTTAATGGCAGCATCTGGCAAAATAAGCTGATCTTGTTTTAAGGTAACCACCGTAGATAAGTCATCGGACCAAGGGAAATCTCCTTCGACAATAAACTCATAAGAAGCAACATTATTATTGTCATTGCTGGAAACAATTGCACTGGAAGCAATACTCTTAACCTTGCCTTCTGCTTGCTGATTATCTCCAACAGTAGATACTTGGACCGTTTGCCCCGGCACTAATTTGTCCAGATCATATTCAGTTACTATGCCCTTAATTTGCTTGGTTTTTTCAGAAATCGTTACGACTGGCACTTCCGGTGACGCCTGACCTTTTTCTTCAACTGAAACAATCCCAGCTATTTCAGCATTAACTGTTGTTGAAGCCTGCTGCTGTTGTCCTGCTAGTACATCTTTGGCAGCTTGGATATCTTCATAAGCACCCTGCACAGCAAAACGCGCTTGACTTAATTGATCATTAGCCGCCTGCAGCTCTGCTTGCTGCTGCTTCAACTGTTCATTAAGTCCTGCCTTTTCTTCCTGATCCTGTGTGCGTGCTATCTTTTGCTGAGTATCCGTTACTTGGTTGGTCAAAGTCTGGGCCTGTTTTTCACTCGAAGCAACGGCGGCTTCTGATTGGGAAGCATCTAGTGAGCTCTTATTCACTGCATGCTGTTGAGTGATCAATTCATTTTGAGCGGTATCATTTTGGTATTCAAGTAACGGAGTACCCTCAGAAACTTCCTGTCCATTAGTAACAGTAATATTTTTAATTGTTCCCTTAGAAGTATCTAAAAAGTAAAGCCGTTTTTGAATCGGTTCAACCTTTCCTTTTAGCTGTAACGGATCCGCAGTTTTTACTGTATAAGCACTATACTGCGGCTCCTGTTTCCCTGATCTTAATGCAACAAATCCACAGCCTGCAATAACTAAACCAGCAACACTAGCAATAAATATTTTTGTCTTTTTCTTCATGTTCTTCCTCCAAATAAACTTTCTGGTTCTAGTTTACTGAAGGAAGAGAATATCCGACATCGAATCAGGTAGAATTAATCTAACAAAAAAGTAAGATGAGACTGTCATTCTTGCGAAATTGAAATAACATGGAAGGTATGTGTGGGTAGAGGGGAGTCTGTTTAACAAACAGTTTACAGAATTTTCTATTTAATAGTTATGATCTGTTCTTTGTGACTTTTTAGAAGGTATATAAACTTTATCCACGGCTTTTACAATAAAAAATTCGAACCAAACAAACCGAACTTCAAGAGAGTTATCCTCTTAAAAGCTTCGATTTGTTTGGTTCTCTGCTGGTTAATAAAACGACTGAGCGTAAGATGCGCATTGTTGATAAAAATAGTCACTCAATTGGTAGCCTCTTCCCCAATGGGTCACAATAATCCGTCCATCTACACCTTGATTTTCGAATTTACGCTTGATGCGATTAATCATACAAGAAAGCTGACTCATGTTTGACGCTGTATTTCCTTCTGACCAAATTTTTTCACACAACTCTTTCCGAGTCATAACTTCTCCTTGTGCTCGAACAAGAAGGTTCATAACCGTTTGCTCTTTGCCTGTTAGGCGAATAAGCGTTGAGTCGAATTCACTTCTGTTTTCTGAATTAGGAAATGGAACCACCCGTTGATTCGATTCCTTTGCTTGGTTTCTCTTCATAATAGCCAATGCAATTTTTTCTCGAATCACTTCTTGTGAATCAATTTCTGCAAGGTATCCCTGCAGTCCAAGTTCTGTCCATTTTTCTCGTTCCTCTTCCGTTGGCTCCTGTTCAACCTCTCTTAATAGAATAAGCGGGTATTCTAACAAAGGCTGCAATAACGTTTGTACTTCCTCATCAGAGAGTGATTTACCAAAAATAACTACCTGAAATTGCTGAGAAACAAACACAGGGACACCGAAGCGTTGAATTTGATCCAACAGCCAAGTAGAGCACCATACTTCATCATTTAGTTCTTGCAATTTTTTTTGTAGTGTTTGGTTTGCTAAAATATTCTTTGTTAGAAGTAAGGCCTGAGACATATCTTTTTCCTTCTTTCGTTCGATTTTAATTTTATCTATTTACTCTTCTTTTGCATTAAGTTTTGTATTAGCTAATTTATCCACTCGCTGCTGCAGCTCTTTGAAAATTTCTAATACATCGCGTTTCGATTCATTGACCTCAAAAGAAATTTCCTTCGCTCGGTCGTAAACAACCTCAAGATCTTCCTCCGCCGATCGAATCATCATTTCCGCATCCATTTTAGCTTTTTCGACCGTCCGATTTGCTTGCTTCCGGGCAGAAACTAATACTTCGCCAATTTCCAATTGAGAGCGAATCGCTTCTTCTTTTAGTTCCTTGTTTTCTTTTTGCAGCTCTTCCAGCTGAACTTTCATTTGTTGAATCGCCACTTGATCGACCACCTGATCGGAATTTTCCAGCAAGGAAGCTAACGCAGTTTCCTTTTCGGTAATAATCTGATTTAATTCGCCCAGTTTCTGATCTTTGATAATTAATTCTTCTTTTAACTGCTGATTTACTCGTTCTAACTCAACAGCATCGGCTTGCTCTTTTAAGGTTTCCCGCAGGTTTGTGATCTCACTTTTCATGGTCTGTGTTTGCTGCTGGGCTTGCTCTTTT
Organism: Candidatus Enterococcus ferrettii; assembly: GCF_017377655.1. Taxonomy (GTDB): domain Bacteria; phylum Bacillota; class Bacilli; order Lactobacillales; family Enterococcaceae; genus Enterococcus_A; species Enterococcus_A ferrettii. The sequence goes on along the minus strand of NZ_JAFREL010000078.1, from coordinate 5,135 downwards.
TCCGATTCCACGACACTTAGAGCACTGCGAAGCCGTTCCTGCTCATTCATTAATTTTTGCACTTCAATCCGTCGATCCGTCTGTTGCTGAATAAGTTCTCGTTCGCGCTCTTCTGTCATACGTTGCAATTCATCTTGCAGACGAATAACTTCTGGTGGATGGATCGCTGCTTTGGAACTGTTCTTTTCGATTGGCGGCTCAGCTGGTCTCTCACTCGTTCTTTCAATTGGTCTTTGCACTGGCTTCTCTCCGTTCTTTTCCATTGAGTAAACATTCGATCCTAATTCTTCGATACGATTTTCTGGAATTGCATTGATTTCGTCTACAATACTTTTATTGAAAAACCAACTGTTCTTTTTCTTGTTTGACGACATAGGCTACCTTCTTTCTTTATTCTTCTGGGACCTGCACAAATTCTTGATCATCACCTGCACGGGTGAACGTGCGATGATGCGTTTCCTCTTTTTGATCTTCACCAGTTAAATGCATTTGAAAGGTGACCTGGGTTAAATGGGTCACCACCTCGGCTTCCTTAACAAATGCCAGTTGATTGGCCTCCAGCGTTTCCAGTTGATCTTGGGTCCCCGAATGCCCTACCAGTGCAATACTAAGTGTCTTTGACGGAATATCCAGCACAATTAACGTAGAGGACAATCCAAAATAGGGCTCAGCTTTTGCGGCTAACTCATTCTCAATCTCGTATTGCTGTTTCCGATTTTCATTTTCAAAAAGAGCCGCCCAATCATACGTACCTAATCCTAATCCCTGTTCAGGGTAGGCTTTAATTGGTAAGTCATTAATAAAACGCCGCTGCTCCTCTCGCATCTTATAGAGTTCATCATTCGTCTGAGCATTTTTCTGATTCACTGCATACAGCTGATCCTCCAGTTCAAAGAGACTATAGGTGCTTAAAAGCAGACCCATTGCCAGGAGTAGACTCAAAAACAACAGGTAAGACACATGTTTTTCTTGTTCCAGATACTTCACATAGGCCAGTTTTTTATAAAATGACGAGGGCTGACCTTTTTGCTTTTCAATTTTCTTTAGGCGTGAAGTCATCAAAAAACGATAAAGGACAATGAGCAATGTAACAACCACAAGTCCTACACTTAGAATGTTAATAATTAACACGCAGCTTCCTCTTTTCTTCCTTCTTCTCTTTATTACTGAACCGCAGCCAGATGCAGCTGAACAATTCCTTCAATTTCTGTTTGCTTCACCAGTCCAAAGGTTCGGCTGTCTTTGGAGACATCTACATGGTCGCCAATTACAAAATAGCAATCCTCGGGAATCTTCGTTAAGGTTTGCATTTTCTTAGCTGCCGATGGATTAACCTGAAAAGTATAAACTGTTTCAAAATTTTTAGGCTCTCCAATGTTCAAAACCATCCGATTATTTTTAACCATAATCGTATCCCCTGGCATGCCAACTACCCGTTTAACAAACATATCTGGTTCTTTTGCTACACTGAAAACAATGACTTCATACCGGCGAATCGGTGTTTGTTTTCTCACCAATACCGCATCGCCATCATGTAAATTCTTTTCCATAGAAGTACCAGAAACCCAATGAATACTAAAATGCTTTCGCAGCTGGGCATCAATCAGAAAGAAGCCGGTTATCCCTAGGACCAACAAATAAAGAATCGCAACTGCCTTTATTAGTTTTCTTTTTTTGCGCCCATTTATTTGTGAACGATGTCTAGGCCTTCTACTCATGTGTCGCTCCTCTTACTTTGGTTGAATGTAGGATACTTGATTGGATCGGGCCAAATCATTGCCAATCACTCGATAGGAAATAATCGTTCCACCATAGACGTTTCCTTCTGAAATCAGAATCCCCTCTGATCCCACCGCTTCCACAAAAGCCACATGGCCATAACGTGTATCTGATCCGGCCGTCCCTGGGCTAAAGGAAATCAACCACCCAGCTTTTGGTTGTTGACTCACCTTGTATCCCAAACGTTGGCCTGTTGCTCCCCATTCGCCGCCGTTGCCCATAAACTCATCGACTGATTTACCTAGCTGTTTCACTCGATTGTAGGCATACCAAGTACACTGTCCGACTGGATAAGAGCCTGAGCTGTTGTAATCTTTTCCATCATAATCCGGCAGCTTCATCCGTTCTTTGTACTCAGCAGGAATTTCTGATTTTCCCTTAATAAATACACTGGAGTCCGTCGCTTTCGGACGGTCAAATTCTGTTAAGTGATAGACTGCAATCAGAGAATTCAGCTTCTGATTGTATTCTGTATCGGTCGCATAGCTTCCAGTTAAAGAGGTGGTGGCATTCAAATAATTTTTAGCTTTAGAACGCCAGGTTGGTTGATAAAAAGCACCGTTACCAGAAATTCCTCCTCGCAGCAAGCTGACATAATCGCCTAAAGACGCCGCATAATTGGGATATTTCCGAAAAGCAGATTGGATTTGATACAATTCGCCATTTCCACGATCTTCGCTGGTCGCAAAAGAAACCGATTGGCCTTGATAGGTTCCCTTAACCCCAAACAAATTGTAATGAGGTGGTAAGGAGAGTCCGCTAGTACCGGAGCCGCTCTCCAAAATAGCTTGTGCAATCATCACTGAGGCAAATACATCGTATTCCAACCCTAAAGTTCGTGCATCTTCACTGATAGATTCGACAAAGTTTGTCGTTGCTTCACTGGCTTGGAAATTTTTAGCTGCCGGGTAACTAGCTAACACTTGCTGTCCCTCGGCTGTTAGCTGCACTTCAGGTAAGGATTGTATGGTAAAATCATCGTCCAATTCAGTTAGCAAACGGACGACTGCTTGACGTTCCTTGACTGGCTCCTCTGATTCTTTTGGTTCTTCGACTTCTTCCGCCTCTTCTTTTTTCTCGGCTTCTGTATGTTCTTCAGTTACTTCAACGTCTGCCAAAGTAAGATAGCTATCGTTGCCCAAATACACGCCCATCAGCTTTTGATCTTGGTAGAGAAGGGTGCCAATTAATAGTTCTTCCTTTTGAAACTTTTGACTATCCTCTACTAAATTTGTTCCATAGAACGTTTGATACAGCTCCTTGAAAAATTCGGCTGCCTCCAAGTTTTTCTCTTGCGGCTGCCCCACTTGTTGAATGGCTCCATAAATCCATACAGCCACCTCTTTGCGTTCAAAGGAAGATAGTAATGGTAGTTCGAACCGTCCTAAATCCGATTCCGCTAAACGTTCTGCCCGCCATTCCTTTGGAAGATTGAGGGTACTAGTAGCTGAAAGGGCTTGTTCTTGCGTTCCATTAGTTAAACGAGGTGTCTGTACCGTTGGCTGACTCGGCTGGGGTACTTGAACCATTGGCGGTTCAGCTGGAGGTACCTCTGGTGAAGAAACTTCTGGCTCACTAGAAGAAGGGCTCGTTTCTTGTTCTTCTGTAGTCGAAATGCTAGTACTGCTTTCTGTTGAATAAGCAGGCTCTTCACTTGTCATCGATTCAGTTGAATTTGTCGATTCCTGTGTCGTGGTCGAACTAGTGGACGACTCCGTGGTTGAGTTACTAGTAGTACTTGTTGTAGACTCACCTGTGGACTCACCTGTGGACTCGCTGCTCGAACTGGTCGTGGCTTCGGTCTCACTTGTTTCACTGGACGTATTAGATGACGGGTCACTGGATTCTTTTGTTGCTTCGGTCGATTCCTCTGAAATTACTTCTTCTACGGAGGAGTCAACTGGCGGTTCAATTGCTGGTTCTGCTGCTTGAGACGTTGGCGGCTCCTCTGTGTTTAACAAGGATGGCTCCTGTACAGTTTCTTGTGAAGGTTCAGTTGCTATTACTGGTTGTTCCGATAGTTGGACGGGTTTTTCTTCAAGCTCTCCCGCCTTTAAGACACCGCCTCTTAAACTAAAGAGTGAAACACCTAACAACAACAGCGCACAAATTCCTCCAGCAGTTTTTTTCATCTTGTCTTCTCCTATCCCTGTCTTCCTTTTTTAAATCAAACTGAAAAATAAAATGGGCAATAAGAACAATAAAAATAATGGTACGACGGTTTGTAATGGATCACTAATGATCTTGGCTGCCAAGGTCATGCTCCAATGGTCCGTGGTGGTAATCGGATCCTCTTTCAAAATCTCGCCATTCACCTTGGTATTTGATCTCGTTAAATTCATTTGATCAAATAGCTCAGCTTCGGCTTCTCTCAAAGGTAAAATACTTTTTAGATTCCCTTGAACCAGTCGGCGATAGATTGTGCCAATATCCCCTTCACACCGCAATAGAGTTAATAGTGCCCGATTATTCGCCGGATTCTTCTCAACATAGTCCACTTCTGTTTCCTCAATAATTTTGTTTAAGGAAACCTCATAAACATAAATATCTTTGAAATCTGTCATGTAGATCAGATCACCTTTTTTTAAATTTTGAATCCGGTGCAGCAGAACATCTTTATCAAAAATATTATGCGCCAACAGTACATAGTTTCCTCGGCCCAGCTGCTGATCCAGGCGATAGGTCGCCGCCCCGCTAAGAAGATTTTCATTGGCTAAACCTGCCAGGATTGGTAAATCTATCGACACTTTGGGAATAACAATTTTGCCCACTCCCCAATTATTGGTTGTCGTCTGAATGGCTGATTTTGCTTTCGCATAATCCGAAATTTTCACACTGGCAATTTGTTTCTCCTCATAAGTGGCCTGTGAGATCTTATCCAGATTAAAACTGCTCAGCTCTTCTGATTGGCCGATATTGACCGACGCATACGCTGGCTCTTGTTCCATCTGAAGATACCCGTAGATTGCTGTACACATGACCGCCACCATACTAATAAATAGTAAAATGAATAAGGTTTTTGTGACAAAAAACAACCGTTTCAGGCGCTTTCTTGCCTTGCGTACGACCAGTGGATCATCCGAGCGAAAGCGGCGGATATTGTATTGATAAATCCCCATTAATAGAAGAAAGATTGCGACATTACTGCCCAACGTGGCCAAAACAATATTTTGATAACTCCATTGGTTACGTCGTTTCACTTTCCGCTGTGTCGCTTCGTTGTAATCCACCCGATGTCCGGTTACTAGAAGCCGGAAGGTATTGATACCCGGAGGCGTACAGGTTAATAGCGTCACCTTATCCTTTTTTGATTGAATTTTGATCTTATCCGCATCGGTCGGCAGAATTTCTTCGAA
>NZ_JAFREL010000077.1 GCF_017377655.1 Candidatus Enterococcus ferrettii | reverse complement strand
TTATTATTTAATTATTGATTATTTATTTTGGGTATTTTTTGTAATCTTTTAACGAATATAAAATTTATCGATTGGATTTCACTACGTAGAACTAAAAAAATATTGCAAAAAAATCCGAGTTGAGAAGAAATTTTTTCATTCATTCATCTAGCGTTGAATAGCAAAAATTCGGGAATAAATGTATTATCCCAAAGATACCTTTTTTAGATAGAGTGATGGTTTTTAGCTGTCTTAGCTAGTAAAATAAATGAAACGGCTAGTTTATGTAGTCAAGTCATTGGTATGAATAAAAAAGGAGGGAGCAAATGTATTTTGTCGAGGAATTTTTTGATCATTGCCAAGAAAAACCGTGGGAATGGGATTTTAAAAAGTGCTACTGCGATGAAGCAACTATTAATCAAACAGATTCTATTACCTGCATGTTGAAGTATAAAAATTTTGAATTCAAGGAACGAACCAGGTTTAATGTGTCAGGCAGAGCTGGGACAAACGCGGATTGTGACAAAGAGGCTTTTCCGCTGTATAAAGCACTAGGCTGGCAAGAAAACCAAACGGATATTATACGCGGAGAAACGATGAATACCTTCATTACGACGTTTAACCAAGCTATCATGAATTCTTCCAATAAGGACGAGGTGTTTGCTGAAATTGGCATTGATCCGCAGAAGAAGCTTTCAGTACAAAAAACGATCCTTTATCATCATCAAAACTATCAACAATTTGACCTAGTCGCAAAGAACTATTCAGCATTCGAGCGGTTGGCTACAATGTCCCACACCTACGGAAATTTTACCGTATTGCTCCATTGGATGAATGCCGGTAGATATTTTTTCTCAAAAGATTATTGGGATATTACGCTAAAATCCCTCTATGAATTTCTGGAACCACTGAATGCTTGGCAACCATTCATCGATAAGTATTATCTCCATGCATTTGTAAACGAGGACTATACGCCAGCGGAGCTATGGGAAAATCATTTTTCAGGCACCATCCAGCCTTCAGATGAGCAAATAGGAGAATTTCTAGAAAAGGTAAATGCTAGAATCGCCTGTCGAGGAAAGCTTTTGACTAAGCTACTGTGCGATCAGCTTGGGAAGAAAGATTATGCTTTTTAAGAGGAAGTTGAATCGTTGGAGAGAAAGTTTTCTGATCAGTTCGTGAAATAGGGGTATTTGACAGGAAGATCCGACAGTTAAAGCAGCCTACGATTGCGGAAAAACCAATCATAGGCTGCCATTTTTATTTCATCATCCGATCCAGCAGCCAGTCTACACCATAAGTACACGTTTTCTGAGCTTCATTATTGCCGCAATGGACATTGCCTTTAATCTCATAGTATTCTTTATCGGTACTGGAAGCATTGCGATAAATGGTTTTTGCACCCTCCACACCAATGACCGGATCTTCTTCTGTATGCTCTACCAAGATTGGACAGGTAATATTTTTCAGCACATCATCCAAATTCATGCGATGAGAAATTTCCGCTGCTTCATCCAAGGTTTCCACGTTGAACTTATTCAAGAAGTTGTATAGATAGAAACGCTCAACTCCCGCAAAGGTGTGCATCGTCAATTGATCCAGCTGTGAACAGCCTCCTCGAACCACTAATCCAGCGAATTTATCCGGATAACGGCAAATGGCACTGGTAGCCAGATAACCGCCAAAGCTTACACCCATAATCCCAATCGTATTACCAACCGTTGGATTTTCTAAAATGTAATCAACCACTGCTAAGACAGCTTCATCGTAATTATCTTCAGTTAAATACAGCTCACGATTCAAATTGCATTCACCCTGACCAGGCCCATCAAAAATCAACGCCGCACAACCACGATCCACTACCGTTTTGGCAATCACAAAATTTTCTTCCTTGAAGCCAGTCGCTCCAACGACACAGATGATTACTGGAACGTCTTTTGGTGCATTGTTAGGCAGTGCAAGATAAGCTGGCATCATTTTGCCTTCAAAAGGAATCTCAATATATTGAACGCTTTCATTTTGTGACAACTGCTTGTGCTGCTTAAAGCTCTCCACCAGCTTGCCATAAATTCGATACTTCTCTTCGTCAAATGCCTTGATCCCGTAATCCCCTAAACGATACATCGCATTGGCATTGAAATAGTATTCGCTAGCTGTTTCCTTATGCCCAGCTTTCTCGTTCTGCTTGGCATAGCTGTAAGCTTCATCCCCTAAACGTTCACACACTTCTACGAAATCCCGAGCATCCTCTGGGGCAACCTTTTCAAAGGTCTCCAGGTTCATCTCAGTTTCCGCCATCATTTTAAGAAAATCCTCCGGCGACATGCCGCCTCCTAAAATCCGTCCAATATCCTGTGCAGGTGGTCTTTTTCTAATATCCATCCTAATCGCTCCTTTTATAGTACGGTGTACTGTTTGTGATTTTATAGTACACTGTACTATTCGAGATGTCAATAGCCTTTTTTCTGGTGTATACTATAAACAGAAGAAAACCTGTGCTGATTTTTAATCCGCAGCGAAAGAAAAATGAGGTGACTTGTGTGACAGATACCAAAACCAAAATCTATTTAAGTGCCAAAGAATTATTCCAGGAACGCGGCTACAGCGACGTTTCCTTACGAGATATCGCTGAACATGCCGGCACCACCATCGGCAACCTAACCTATCATTTTCCCAAAAAAGAAGCGATCATGCTGCGGCTGCAGGAAGAGCTTTACAGCACCTTCTTTCATTTCGTCGATGCAGAAATCACTGACGAAAATGCCCTAGACCTGTTAAAAAATTCAATTCAAGAAATTCAAGAAATCCGAAAGACAAATTTGTATTACTACAAATACATCGTCAACATCCACGAAGAATTTCCTTCAATGAAGGAAGAACTGCTGAAGTTCAGAAAACGACTGACTGATTTTTATTTGAAAATCTTTTTGACGTTGAAGAAGACTGGAATTATGCGCGATGATATTGAGGACAGTGAATATGAGAAGCTGACTATGCTGGTTTCGCATTTGACTTATAGCTGGTACCAGGTGACGAGTCCTTATTATGATGGGGAGGATGAGTTGGAGGTGAGTGAGGCGTTGGGGGTGTTGGTGAAGGGGTATTTAGTAAAAAAGAGTATTACAGCTTGTTTCACAAAAATGATATAAATTTAATATTTACGCAACATTAATGTAACGGCACGGAAATATTGTAGTCGATATGTAGTGTATTAAGAGCTGACCCCCTATATGTAGTAGGGAACATTAGTTTCTTAAGGTTCTTTTTTTGTAGAATAGTTTAGTTTTGAGCTAAAACGTTAGCTATATGCTACGTTTTGGCTTTTTAGGTCGTTTTATTGATGTTACAGGGTTTTTACATTAAAAATAAAAACAAGGGTCTTAAAATCGATTTCAGGGCTTTTTAGGATGCCTGACATTGACGCTATATCTTGTGTTGTGGTATCATTTTCTATGGAGAAAAGTAAAAAACAGTAGATTGCCGTCTACTGTTTTCACGAGATTATTAGATGTAGCAGATACTTTCTCAACGAAGTACTAATCAATGTTTAACTGGTAAAAGTATATCAATATTGGAAATTATTGTAAAGCACTTTGTCAAGTGAATTATTGAACAACCTATATCTAATTTTCTTCTTTTCTCACATTTAAGTAAAAAGGAGAAAATATATGAAATTAGTTACTGAGTATTTTGATTTAAAGTTAAAACAAAAAGATGTTGATTTTATTGATATCAACATGGAGGGGGATAGTAAACTATTTATCAATCCTATCCTGTTGACGGAATCAATAGATGAAGACATTTCTCTGATGGGGCCAAAGAAAGTAGACTCTTTTTTTGAGAGAGTTTTTACTCTATATTCTGATGGAAAACAAGCAGAAGCGTTAAGTACTCTCTTTAGTCATTCTAAAGAGAGTAATGCCAATCATTTAGGATATTCAAGTGGAGAGTCCAAAGGTAATGGTGCTTCTAAACAATCGTTAGACCAACTTTTTGATACTATTTTGAAGACGGGGGCTTTGGCAGAAGACATTATGGTACAGCCCGTATCAATTTTGGTTTTTGCACACGACTTTGGACAAGATAGGATGTCGGATTTGATTGTCAGTATCTTGAAGAAAGAGTTTGTATCTTATACTTTGTCTGAAGCAAGAAAGTTAGGAATTCCAATAGAGGTTGAAGAGATTAGTTATGGCGAATATTGGGATTGTGATACATCCACTTGGAAAGAGTTAAGAGATAACTGGGTTAAGGGTGCAGATGGTAAGGCACTAATTCTCACTCCAAAACAAATTGTTTCGCAAAAATATGGTTTCTCAGTTAATGATTACGTAAGAAAGGCCGTTTGGGTTTGGAGAAAGGATCATCATGTAGCTGAGAGAACTCCATTGGCACGTCCTCAGTACGATAAGAATGGAAATGTAAGTTACATTGAACCTACTAATGAAACGCTAAAGGTAGAGGAAATTGACAAACCATATGCAAACAAAGATGGTAAATGGAAGCTTTATGCGCTAGAGATGACCATAGAGAATCCTCAATTGTACAGTCAGTATTTCGACAAATTGAATGCTGAAGGATGGAAAAATAGAAAGACGTCTTTGACAGATGATGAACTAGTAAATATTGTCAAAGAAAGTCGGTAGAAACTAATCGTTGAGAAGGTATCTGAAGAAAGAGACAACTATCAAAGGTGTCTCTTTCTTTTTATTTGTCTTAAAGACTAATTATAGTAATTATGAAGTATCTTCTACAATTTAAGAGCATCAATTTACTAAATTTCAACTCGATTAAAATGCCATCCTAAGATATAATTTATATATCAATAAAAAATCTTTTTATATCGTTGAGGTGCCCTATGAAAATACCAAAACCGGTAATTTACGAAGTAGATTATACAAACGACGACCTTTCAAATTTGAAAACAAAAGAGCGAATTAAAAGTAAGAAAGATCAAAAACTCATCTTTAATTATCCTACTGTATACATTGTTAATGATGAAGTAAATTCTTCAAAATATTCAGTTTATGTAGGTGAGACAACAAATATTAATCGGCGAACTGAGGAACACATGACCAATGATTCGAAGAACCGTAAGGATTGGAGAGAAATGTTTGAATCTGATCGGTCTAAAATGTTTATCATTGGGCATGAACACTTCAATAAATCGTTGACTTTAGACGTTGAAAATCGTTTGATGCAATATTTATCAAGTGTCGAATCTGTTGTGAGTGTAAACAATCGTCGGACAAACCCACAAAATGATTATTATACAGCAGAAGAGCTTGGTCCTATATTTTCACAAATATGGAGGAAATTGAGGAAAAAGAATAAAGAGCTTTTTCCACTAGAAAGAATTATTAGAGACTCTGCAATTTTTAAAGCTTCTCCATTTCACAAGTTAACTAGAGAACAAATGGCTGCACGTGAAGATATTATATTAAAGGTCACTGAAGCACTCAATCATGATGCAGCTTCGAACTTTGAAAATAAGGAACAACTTATCATTGTCGAGGGAGAAGCAGGTTCTGGAAAAACGGTATTAATGAGTAGTCTATTTTATGAATTGAATCAACTCGCCAAAGAAGAATCAGATAATGTAGTGATTAGAGGAACAAGTCAATACCTATTAGTAAATCATGATCAGCAACTAAAAGTTTATGAACAAATAGTAACTAAATTAGGGATTTTATCAAAGCAAAATCCTGATGTAGTTTCAAAACCTACAAGATTTATTAATATGCATTCTGAAGATAAGAAGGCAGATATTGTGATTGTAGATGAGGCCCATTTATTATGGACTCAAGGTAAGCAATCTTATATAGGAAAAAATCAGTTGGATGACTTGCTTAAACGTGCAAAAGTTGTAATTGCTGTGCTTGATAGAAATCAAATTCTTTCTAGGGAACAATACTGGGATGAAGTAGAAATGCGCAATAAGATTCATGAAGCAGCTGATAAACACAAGTACATCTATCTAGAAAATCAACTGCGGATTAATGCGGATAAGGAAACAATAAATTGGATCAGAGGTTTGGTTGATAATAGGACGATTGAAAATATACCTAGAGACTCGAAAAAATATGACCTTAGAATATTTGATGATCCGGAAACAATGTATACAAAGATTCAAGAAAAGGCTAAAAATGAGGAATCGGGGATATCTCGTATTTTAGCTACTTTTGATTGGGAGTATGTTGACAAACGTAAACCCGACAATGAAGATTATTGGTATGTAAAAATTGGAGATTGGAAATTGCCTTGGAATTTGCAAATTCCTCAATCAAAAGAAGAGAAGCGAAGAAATCGCGATCGTGCTTGGGCTGAACAATCTCAAACAATTGGTGAAGTTGGATCGACGTTTACGATTCAAGGTTTTGATTTAAATTATGCAGGTGTTATTATCGGTCCATCAGTGAAGTATCGAAATGGTAAAATTGTATTTGATAAAAATGAAAGTAAAAATAAAAAAGCCACTCAACTGCGTGGAACTGAAAATGGTGAAAAATTAGATGTTTCAGACTTTTTACTCAAGAATGAACTGAATGTCTTGTTAACAAGAGGAGTTAATGGGTTATACATTTATGCAGTTGATGAAGAATTACGTGAAGCTTTGAAAAAAGCAAAAAAAGGAGAGCTTTTTGATAACTTGAAGCAATAATTATAATAGTTTCAGGGGTGAAGGATATTGGCAAAAAAGCAACGAACCTATTATGTAGCGAAAAACGACAGTTGGCACACTTATGAATTTTTGGAAAAACGTAAAATGAATCCAAAATGGCGAGATGCTTATTTTGCAGCAAAACAACAGAGAAAAAGAGAAGCGATAATTTGTGCCGTTCTTTTTCTAATTTTTCTTGTTGCGATAATAACATCTTTTATCCTATTTAATTTCTATGATGGAAAATCAAACACTGGAAACATAGTTGAAAGTGCTCCAGCATATTCTTTAGAGGAAACACTTGAATCAAGCAACTCAATTAAAGGTGGACAAGATTTTAACTCTGTAGATGACACCCAAGACTACTATTATAATCAAATGAAAGTTTCTTGGCAAAGAGCTCAAGACTATAGAGATTCAATAAACGATCCAGAGATGCGGAACTCTGTTCAAACACCAGATGGAGCGGTGAATGGGGAATATTCTCAACTTCTGGTTGAACATCCTGAAGATGAGCAGCAAATCAATGATGCTTATCAAAGAATTATGCGTGGAGAATGAGTTATTGTTATCTATATTAAAATGGTTACCCAAACAAGCGTATGAGAATCAAGGTGTTTATGATTCTCATACGCTTGTTTTAATAATATCGATTTTTAATTTGTTAATAGTAAAACTAGTTACAAACTTACATATTCTGCTTAATCTTCATAAACTCAATATAATGAACAATCTCCTCAATCTGTTCCTCGCTCAAATCATCATCCACATGCGAAGCAACCCTAAGCTGCTTATCAGAAAGCATATGTCCTTCAGATCCCTTACGTCCGTGAAGGTAATCCAAGCTTACATTGAAATAATCAGCAATCTTATTTTGAATATCTACGTCAGGAGATCTGCGACCCTGTTCATAGGAAGAATAAGTTGTTCGTGCAATACCTAATGCCTTCGCAATATCACTTTGTGTTAATCCACGTTGTTTCCTCAATTCTGTTAGCTTCAATCCGAACATCAGCTGCACCTCCTAAATTATTTTATAGATTAATGATACTACGCAATAAGCGTAGCTAGCATAAAATATCGATAATGTGTCAAAAAGAGTAATTTTATGTTGACGAGCGTCATATTGCGTAGTAGTATAAAAGTACGCAATATGACACATTTTAAAAGGGAGAGTAAAATGGCTGATTGGTTGTTAAAAATTCGTTTGGAAAAGCAATTAACACAGGAACAGGTGGCCAAACTCATTGGTATCCCTAGAACTACGTATTCCTCTATCGAACAAGGGAGACGTAAACCTTCAGTCAAAAATGCTATGCGAATCGCGTCGGTATTACAGTTTGATTGGACTATTTTTTTTAAAGGCCAACGTCGCGATATGACGCTTTAGGGAGTGCTTCCTACACCCTAATTCTACCCAAAACCCCAGGGTGATTGGAATATAAATCAGGAAATGGAGGGAAATCTATAGAGAAAATAAAAGGTTATATTTACCAATAATAGAGCGGTTCAGACAAGAAGGAGGAGTTTTATTGAAAGCGGTTAATGATGTAGTGCAGTATATTTTGAACTTGGGGCCTACGGTGATGCTGCCGATTATGATCTTGATCATCGCACTTATTTTTAAGGTTCCCTTTGGCAAGGCGTTGAAGTCTGGTTTAACGATTGGGATTGGTTTTGTGGGGATCAATCTGGTGATTGGGGTTTTGTCAGATAATCTTGGTCCGGCAGCACAGGCAATGGTTGAACGGTTTGGGTTTCATTTAACGGTGATTGATACGGGCTGGCCGTCTGCGGCTTCAGCGGCATGGGCGGCACCGGTATCGGCGATCTTGATTCCGATTTGTGTGCTGGTGAATTTGCTGCTGCTGTTTTTGAAGGTGACTAAGACGCTGGATATTGATTTGTGGAATTATTGGCATTTTATTGCGGCGGGAGCGACGGGCTACATTGTGACGAATGGGAATTGGTTCTTTGCGATTCTGTGTGCAATTTTATATGAGATCGCTTGTCTGTTGATTGCCGATAAAACAGCACCGCTAGTCGCAGAGTTTTACGAACTGGACGGAATCAGTCTGCCAACAGGTTCGACAGCGGCCTTTGGGTTGATTGGGATTCCGGTGGGGATGTTGATTGGTAAGATTCCGGGCATTAACAAGCTGAATGCTGATCCGGAGTCGATTCAGAAACGTTTTGGTATTTTTGGTGAACCGATGATGATGGGAATTATTATCGGTGCCGTAATCGCAGCTCTTGGTGGTTATGAGATTGGCGACATTATGAAAATGGGGATCAACATGGGAGCGGTTATGTTCTTGATGCCGCGGATGGTGAAGATTCTAATGGAGGGTCTGATTCCGATTTCGGAAGCGGCGCGGGATTTCCTGCAGCAGCGTTATGGGGATCGGGAGATTTATCTGGGGATGGATGCGGCGGTCACGACCGGTCATCCGGCGAATTTGGCTACGGGTCTGCTGCTAGTACCGATTACTTTGTTTCTAGCAGTCATTTTGCCAGGAAATCAGGTGCTGCCTTTTGGTGATTTGGCGACGATTCCGTTTTATGTGTCCTTGATTGTTGCTAACCGTAAGGGAAATATTATTCAGTCGGTGATTTCTGGTACGATCGTGATTGCCTTTGCTTTGTGGATGGCGACGAATTTTGCGCCTGTGCATACGGAAATGATGCGCGGTGTTTATGAGTTTCCAGAGGGAGCTTCACATCTGTCGTCCTTAGATATGGGTGGCAATTTCTTAAACTGGATTATTTTGAAATTTGCGCAGCTGGTTTCGGGAATCTTATAGAAGGGGTCAATGACATGAAGGCAGGATTACTGATAGGATTAAACGAGTTTGATGTACGTGAAATTGAAAAGCCTGTTCCTGGGCCGAATGAGGTATTGATTAAGGTGAAGGCAGCGGGGATTTGCGGTTCGGATATTCATAAGATGCATAGTGAATGGAAATATGCGCTGCCAATGGTGATGGGGCATGAGTTTGCAGGTGTAGTTGAAGAAGTCGGACTGGCGGTTCAGCAGGTGCAGGCTGGTGATCGAGTTGCGGTGGCACCGCTGATTCCTTGTCGCGAATGTCCTTACTGTCGAGCAGGAAAGTATCAGCTGTGTGAGGATTACAAGATGATCGGCTCCCAGCGCTATGGCGGCTTTGCTGAGTATGTGGTTGTGCCAGAGGAAAATGTGCTGAATGTTGGTGAGATGTCCTTTGCAGTGGCGGCGATGATTGAACCATTGGCGGTAGCAGCTCATGGTGTAATAGGTTTAGATGTTCAGTTGGGTGACACGGTAGCAGTTTTCGGCTTAGGCACGATTGGCATACTGAGCGTACAATGGCTGCAAATCGCTGGTGCCAAGAAAATTATCGGGATAGATCTTGATCAAGCGAAGCTAGAGAAAGCTTTTATGTACGGTGTGACCGACACAATTAACGTGATGCGGGAACCTTTGGAGGAACGAATTTTGGAACTGACAGATGGCTTGGGCGTGGATATCTCGCTGGAATGTGCCGGCTCGAGTATTACGGAGGAGCAATGTCTGCTGGTAACGAAAAAGGGTGGAAAAATTGGTTATCAAGGAATTGCTTATTCTGACGTGATGATGCGGCAAAAGGCTTTTGAAAATATTTTCCGAAGAGAATATTCGATTAAAGGCTTCTGGAATTCTTATTCCGCACCGTTTCCTGGCAAAGAATGGCAGCATACGATAGATTTTTTGCAGCAAGGACGAATTGAAGTGACAAGTCTGATTTCTCATTATTTTTCACTAGATCAGCTACAGGAAGCCTTTGACTTAACGGTTCAACGGAAGGAAAGCTACAATAAGGTGATGATTTTGCCATAAGATTAACTAAGCAAAGCAGAGCAACCCCGCTCTGCTTTTTTCACATTCTCTCCCCCCCTGAAACAAATACCATCCCAAACCCAAACTTCGATACTAATACCAGAAAGCGGGAAACCGCTTTATTTTTCGTCCTGAATAGTTTAATTTCTTAAAGAAGACATTTAGTATGGAGGGAACAACATGGAAAAAAGAATTGTTGCGGTAACCGCTTGTGCGGCGGGAATTGCTCATACCTACATGGCGGCGGAATCGATTGAACAGGCTGCCAAGAAGATGGGCTATCAGGTAAAGGTAGAAACGAACGGGGCAATTGGTGCAGAGAATGTGCTAACTGCTGCTGATATTGAGCAAGCTGATTTAGTCTTAGTGGCTTCGGATATTAAGATTGATCCGATTCGCTTTAGTGGAAAACGATTATATGTGACCAAATCCATTCCGGCGATTGAAGATGCTGAAGCGTTGATTAATAGGGCATTTGACGAGGCGGAGGTCTTTGGGAAAAAAGGCTCCAAGGTTGGGAAGATCCAAGTCGGGAATGACAAGGACAAGGTCAATTTCTTCACCCACATTATGAGCGGGATTTCCTACATGGTGCCGATGGTTATTGCGGCGGGATTGATTTTAACAATTGCAAACTTGTATGCGTTTCAGCGGGATGATTTAGGTCGGATCGTGGAATGGGGCTTTGACACGAAAACACAGATGGGCTTCTTGATGTCTAAGCTGTTCTATGTTGGTCAAATCGGGTTCAAGCTGATGATTCCATTGTTTGCCGGTTTTGTTGCTAATTCGATTGCTGACAAGCCAGCGATTGCTCCGGCGATGATTGGGGCTTACCTGGTAAATGATCCAGAATTTCTGAACACAGAAGCAGGTGGCGGATTTATTGGTGCGATTGTTGTTGCATTTATTGTTGGCTACATGGTTAAAAGCCTGAAGAAGATCAAATGGCCGCGTTTGTTGATGCCGATTGTACCGATTATGATTATTCCATTTGTAGCGACTGCTATTATTACCTTGATTGTGCTCTATATTATTGGAAACCCAATCGCTATTGGAATGGATGCGATGTACGAAGGGCTAACGAACTTGAATAACAGCTACGCAGGGGCACCGATCTTAATTGGCGCTATCTGTGGTGCGATGATTGGGTTTGACTTAGGCGGCCCAATTAATAAAACGGCGTTGGTATTTGGTACAGCGATTTTCACCGACACCTTAGCTAAATATGGAATTGATGGAGCGAACTTTGTTCCGGGAACTGCGACACAAGCAGCGATTTCAGTAGCGCCTCTGGGTGTGTGGTTGGCAACGATTATTTTCAAGAAGAAATTTTCAAAGGACGAAAAGGTGGCAGCAACAGCAGCCTTTGGTATGGGAATTGTCGGTGTTACAGAAGGTGCCATTCCCTTTGTAGCGGCTGATCCGCTTCGTATGATTTTCTCCAATGTGGTGGGTTCAGCAGTAGCTGGCGGACTAGCTGCAGCGACTGGCTGTAAATTTTATGGCGGGATTGGTTCGCCGTTAGGAACTTTTATTGGCTACATTGAACAGCCAGTTCCTTTCATTACTTGGATATTATGTGTTTGTGCTGGGATTTTGACTACGGCACTGCTGATCGGCTTTACTCGGAAGCAGACTGTAGAGACAGCAATTATGGAACAAGAGGAAAAAGATGAGGCTGAGCAAGGCTTTATTGAGACGGCCCACGACTAAACTAGTTAGGATGATGAATGATGAATGCAGAAGTATTTAACCAAGAACATATTTTAGTGGATCAAACAGCCACTACTCAAGAGGAAGCTTTTCAGGTGATTGCGGATTTCGCGGATCAGTTAGGTTTTGTCCAAGATAAACAGACTTATCTTGAAGGACTAAAGGAACGGGAAAAGGAGGCAACGACTGGTTTTAAGGACCACATTGCCATTCCCCATTGCAAAAGCACCACTAATTTAAAGCCGGGCATGTTTTTAGTGAAATTTGAACAGGATATTCCCTGGAATGCATTGGATGGTAAGCCGGTAAATGTGGCGTTTGCCTTAACGATTCCTGAGGAGGGTTCGGCGGAGCATTTGAAGCTGTTGAGCTTGATTGCCCGCAAATTAATTGATCAAAATTTTAGAGAAGGCGTCTTAAACGAGAATGATCCGGAAAAATTAACGGAAATTATCGATCAGATTGCTTTTTAATCCGAAACTGGGGCAGCTGCTGCTCCAGTTTTATTTAAAAATTGCTTGTTAGGACTGAGAGTATGAAGAAAAAAGTTCACGTAATCCACCACACCCATTGGGATTTTGAATGGTACTTTACCAATAATGAGTCGTTTGTCCAATTAACCTATCATTTGGACGAGGTAATGACGGCTTTGGAGGAAAATAAAATTGATCAATACCTGCTGGATGGTCAAATGAGTATTCTGGATGAGTACCTGCAAAGCTTCCCGGAACAAAAGAAGCGGCTGCGAAAGCTAGTGACTGAGGGCAAATTGAAAATTGGTCCTTGGTATACGCAAACCGACGAGCTGATTGTTCGCGGGGAATCAATTGTTAGAAATCTGCAGCTGGGGATGGAGCTGGCTGAAGAGCTGGGGGGTGCCATGAAAATTGGCTACCTGCCGGACTCCTTTGGTCAAAGCAAAGACATGCCGAAAATTTATAATGGCTTTGGCATCGATCAAACCGTTTTTTGGCGCGGAGTTCCTAATGATGTTACCACCAAGCGGGAATTTTACTGGCAGACGGAGGATGGCTCGCAGGTGCTGGCTTCCAATATTAAGAACGGCTATTTTGTAGGTGTCGGCTTGATTTATACCGATGAGTATCAGGAGTTGATCGAGACCATCGGGGAAGGAGCGACGGGCAATGAGTTGGTCTTGCCGGTGGGCGGTGATCAGCGGTATGTCGATTTTAACCTGCGGGAACGAATCCAGCAGTACAATCAGGCACTGCCTGAGGTTGAGCTGGTGGAAAGCAGCTATGAAGATTTCTTTGAGGCGATTAAGGAAACCGACCTGCCAACGGTAGAAGGCGAGTTTATTTCCAGCTCAGTATCGAAAATTCATCGCTCGATTTATTCCTCCCGCTACGATCATAAATACCTGAATGACAAGATCGAGCGGCGGATGATTTATCAGCTGGAGCCGTTAATGGTGATGGCAGAGTCCTATGGCATTCCTTACAAAAAAGGGATTCTTGATCGGATTTGGAAGCTGTTGAACAAAAACCAAGCCCATGATTCAGCAGGTGGCTGCAACAGTGACAAAACCAATCAAATTATTTTGGATCGCTTTGTGGAAGCAGATCAGCTGTCCTATTCCTTAGTAGATTATCTGACTCGGAAAATTGCGGAGTCGCGAGCGGCAGCAGCCAATGATGATCTAGTGATTTTCAACACGGTTCCTTGGCCAGTGAAAAAGGTGATGCATTGTGAGCTGTCTACTACCTATGAGCAGTTCACCATCGAAAAAGATGGACAGTCTATTCCCTACGATTTAATAGAAACGAAGAAAGAATATGCTGGTTCCATTCGTCGGTTGGAAAAGGATCAGAACCCAGAGCAATACTATTTCATTCATAAAATTGCGCTAGAGGTAGAGCTGCCTTCCTTGAGCTTTGAAACCTATCAGGTAGTTGAAGCGCAAAGCAGTTTGCCTGAAACGGACCAAACGCAAGCTGGAAAACCTTTGATTGAAAATGACTACTACCAGCTGTTTTTCGAAGCGGGTCAGCTTTCTCTAATTACCAAACTGGACAATCATCAGTACGAAAACATTCTTACCTTTGAAGATAGCGGGGACGAAGGAGATACCTATGATTATTCTCCGCCGTATGAGGACGATCAGTATCTATTGAGTTTAGCGGATGCTGACTTTCAGGTTAATGAACGTCCGCTTTTATCAGAGCTTAAATTTACTGGTACGTGGGATGTTGCGAAGGATTTAACCGAGAGAAAAAATAAACAACGTAGCCAATCAGTAGACTATGAACTGGTGCTTTCGTTGAAAAAAGGTAGTCGTCAGCTTGAGTGTCATTTGGCAATTGACAACACAGCCTGTGATCATCGGATGAGGGTATTGATCAACACCCCTCATCAAAATGAGTTCTCTTATACCGATACGCCCTTTGGAACGATCAAGCGTGAGGTAGAGGATCGGCACATTACGGACTGGCAGGAGCTGGGATGGCGCGAGGAACCGACGGCGATTTTTCCAATGCTGAGCTATGTTAACAGTCACAATGAAGCCACCAGCTGGACGGTGTTTACCAAAGGCATGAAGGAATATCAATTTGTAGGGGAAGCTTTCGGAACGATGGCTTTGACTCTGTTTCGTTCTGTCGGTTTCTTGGGACGACCTGATTTGCTTCGTCGGCCAGGAGTTGCTTCTGGTAATGAGTTTAAGTACATTGCAACACCTGATAGTCAGCTGCAGAAAAAGATGACCTTCAAATTCGCACTGCAATTGGAGCAAACATATTGCCCAGCCAAACTGGCAAAGGACTATCTGAATTATGCTCTGTCCTGTCCGTTTTACCAGCTGCAGGAAATGAATCGCTTCACCTCGACACTGAAATATTTTGTTTCCAATCCTTTACCGGAGAAGCTGGTTTCCAGAGAACAGCTTACCTTGGTGAGCGAAAAGCTGGTGTTCAGTTCATTGGCAAAATCAAAGGAAGGTGCGGGCTTTGAGCTGAGAGTGTTTAATCCAAGTACCCATGAAGCAGTGGAGGGTGGCTACATTCTGGGACCGACCGAAATGAGCTATACCTTTGCGGATCTTAAAGGAACTCCCATTTTACCAGTCGAAAAAAATGATAAGATTACTATTGGAACAGTCAAACCTGGCGAAATAAAAACGATTCAGATCGTGAACTGAGGAGAAGAACATGCAAGAAGATATTTTCATTTTAATTGAGTCCTGTCGGTTGAATTTTACAGCGGTGGAGCAAGTGATCGCCGATTATTTTTTGAGTAAGCAGCAGGCCCCTAAAAATATAGACCAGCTGTCTGAACATTTGGCGGTCTCAAAAGCATCAATTACCAGATTTTGTAAAAAAATCGGCTTGAACAATTACAAGGAACTGATCTTCTTGTATAAGCTGTCGCTGGATAAGGATGAGTCGGATCTGTCGGTAGCTTCTAAAGTGACGGCGGCCTATCATTCCTTGGCAACGCGCAGTGACAGTACGTATTCGAAAGAAATAGTCGATGCTTTTTGCGGCTATTTGCATCAGCACAAAATTATTCATTTCTTCGGCAAAGGGTTCAATTCCTATGCCGGAGCGGATTTTCAATTTAAGTTTTCCCGAGTCGGCAAATATGTACGGGTCATTGCTGATGAGAATTCGATTTTAATGTCGGCTAATTTTGCCAATCAGGATGAATTAATTGTGGTCTCAACCTTGCGGGGGGATGATGAGGAGCTGCTGGAGGCGATGAAGATCGCAAAAGTTCGCGGGGTACCCATCCTGTTGATTACCTCCAATCAGTTTTCCCAGCTGATTCCTTACGCCAACGTAGTGCTAATCGCAGCCAGCTTTACCCGAGAAGAATCGCTGGGGAACATTTCCCCGCAAATTCCGATCCTCATTCAACTGGATATGGTCTATGAACGCTACATTCATCTGTACTCCGATTCTCTCAAGCAGTGGCTGGAATCGGAGCAAATATTACACAAATAAAGGATCGATGAACCAATGAAAAAATTTCCTGAGCATTTTTTATGGGGAGCAGCCATGTCGGCTCCTCAAACAGAGGGACAAAGCTTAAGTCATGGCAAATCAGCCTCCACCTGGGATTACTGGTTTGCGGAGGCACCAGAAAAATTCAATCAGAATCAAGGACCAGCAGATACGTCTAAGATGTACGATACGTACGCAGCTGATTGCCAGCGAATGCAGGCAATTGGTATGAATTCGGTACGAACCTCGATTGCCTGGACGCGCTTATTACCAGATGGGAAAACGGTCAATCAAGAAGCCGTTATCTTCTACCGCAAGTATTTTCAAGCAATGCTGGATCATGGCGTTGAGCCGATTATTAACCTGTTTCACTTTGATCTGCCGATGTGGCTGATGGATCAAGGAGGCTGGGAAAGCCGGGATTCAGTGGCGGCTTTTGCTTATTATGCTGAAACAGCTTTTGAATTATTTGGCGACCTGGTAAAAAAATGGACGACCTTTAATGAGCCGATGGTCCATGTGGAGTGTGGCTATTTGTATCAATACCATTATCCGGCGATTGTTGATTTTAAGCGGGCAGTTCAAGTAGGCTATCATACCTTGTTGGCCCATGCTCAAGCAGTGGAAGCCTTTAGGAAGGTCCTGCCGAAAGGTGAAATCGGGATTATCTTGAATATCTCTCCTAGTTATCCCCGAAGCGACTCAGCGGAGGATCAATTGGCAGCTCAGCGTTCTGACCTGTTGAACACGCGCAGCTTTTTAGATCCGGCTGTACTGGGAAATGTTCCAGAGGAGCTGGTGACTCTTTTAGCGGAGAATGATTTGCTTCCAGCGGTAAAAGCTGACGATGCAGCACTGCTTGAAGAAAATACAGTGGATTTCATCGGGTTAAATTATTACCAGCCGCGGCGAGTGCAGGCGCCTGAACATGCCGAGTCTCCAGCCAAAATGCCTCACGATTTTTACGCAGCCTATGATTGGCCGGAAAAGAGGATCAATCCTTATCGCGGATGGGAAATTTACCCTAAAGCGCTTTACGATGTAGCGATAATGATGAAGGAAACGTATCGCAATATTCCTTGGTACGTTAGTGAAAATGGGATGGGCGTAGCCGACGAGGAACGTTTCATGAATGCGTCTGGGATGATTGAGGACGATTACCGGATTGAATTTATGCAGGAGCATTTGGACTATTTGCATCAGGGGATTAGCGAAGGCAGCAACTGCTTCGGTTATCATGCGTGGACCTTTGTTGACTGCTGGTCCTGGTTAAACGGCTATCGGAATCGTTATGGTTTTTATTCCATGGACTTAGCGACCTATGAACGTTCAGTGAAGAAGAGCGGTTTGTGGTTTAAAGCAACCGCAGAAAAAAATGGATTTTAGGTGAAGAGAATGAGCTTAGCAGTATTTGATATTGGCGGAACAGCAGTAAAGCATGGCTTATGGATCAATGGACGTTTAACAAAGGTAGATTCTTTTGCGACGCCGCAAAATTATGAAGCATTATTAGAAAAGTTTCGCCAAACGATTCAGCAATACGATCAACCCATCGAAGGGGCAGCAATCAGCTCACCCGGTGCGGTGGATGTTGCCAAAAGACAGATCCTGGGAATCAGCGCGATTGAGTACATTCATCACCGACCGATTTTTGACGAACTGGAAAGCTGCTTAAACCTGCCAGTAGCGATTGAAAATGATGCCAACTGTGCCGGGATTGCGGAAGTAGAGCTGGGAGCCGGCCGAGATGCCCAAAACATGGTGTTTGTGGTTTTAGGTACCGGGGTTGGTGGCGCGATTTTTATTCAACGCCAGCTTTATAAAGGCAGCAATCTTTTTGGTGGTGAATTTGGTTTAATGAAGAGTATGGATACGCAGACCTTTAGTCAAAAGGGTACCTTAGTGAAGGCCGCAAATTTCTATACGAAGCAAACCGCTAAAGCAGTTGAAGGCAAGGACCTCTTTTGGTTAAGTGAAGCAGGAGATCAACTGGCTGCTAACTATTTAGACGACATGTATCAAAGGATCGCCAATAACCTGTACAATATCCAAGTAACTCTGGATCCTGAGCTGATCATTTTAGGCGGCGGTGTTTCAAAACGACCAGAACTGGCAGAAGAGATTGCTGGTCGGCTTAAGCATTTGTTGAAGGAGGAGCAGGTGGAAGAAATCATGCCGCAGGTTCGCTGCTGTGCGTTTCAAAACGATGCCAATTTAATTGGGGCGGCGTTAAATTTTGAACGAACCTTTGCGAAGAACGAGAAATAGCGGCTACCATGAAAAAAGACAAGCAAATTCGATCTTATGAAGATCAAGTTTGCTTGTCTTTTAGTATTCCCTGAGTTAGGACTCACTCAGCTTTTTCTTGAGCCAAACCGCTAGTATAACCAGCAGCAGGCCCAAGAAAGAGAAAAGAAATAGTTGATTGGTATCACCGGTTTTAGGATACGATTGCTGCTGCACCACGTAGTGAGGAACAAGCTGCTCATTTTTTTCAGGCGGCTGTTCTAATTCAGCGGGTGCTTCAGGA
>NZ_JAFREL010000076.1:3336-5001 GCF_017377655.1 Candidatus Enterococcus ferrettii | reverse complement strand
ATAGAAGCAAACAACATAGCAAGCAATTGCTAGCGAATCAATTTTTAAATTGAGCTTAACAGTCGCAAGACTGTTTCAAACACTTTTTATGAGAGTTTGATCCTGGCTCAGGACGAACGCTGGCGGCGTGCCTAATACATGCAAGTCGAACGCTTTTTCTTCCACCGGAGCTTGCTCCACCGGAAGAAAAGGAGTGGCGAACGGGTGAGTAACACGTGGGTAACCTACCCTCGAGCGGGGGATAACACTTGGAAACAGGTGCTAATACCGCATAACAAAGAAAACCGCATGGTTTTCTTTTGAAAGGCGCTTTTGCGTCACTCGAGGATGGACCCGCGGTGCATTAGCTAGTTGGTGAGGTAACGGCTCACCAAGGCAACGATGCATAGCCGACCTGAGAGGGTGATCGGCCACATTGGGACTGAGACACGGCCCAAACTCCTACGGGAGGCAGCAGTAGGGAATCTTCGGCAATGGACGAAAGTCTGACCGAGCAACGCCGCGTGAGTGAAGAAGGTTTTCGGATCGTAAAACTCTGTTGTTAGAGAAGAACAAGGGTGAGAGTAAAAAGTTCACCCCTTGACGGTATCTAACCAGAAAGCCACGGCTAACTACGTGCCAGCAGCCGCGGTAATACGTAGGTGGCAAGCGTTGTCCGGATTTATTGGGCGTAAAGCGAGCGCAGGCGGTTTCTTAAGTCTGATGTGAAAGCCCCCGGCTCAACCGGGGAGGGTCATTGGAAACTGGGAAACTTGAGTGCAGAAGAGGAGAGTGGAATTCCATGTGTAGCGGTGAAATGCGTAGATATATGGAGGAACACCAGTGGCGAAGGCGGCTCTCTGGTCTGTAACTGACGCTGAGGCTCGAAAGCGTGGGGAGCAAACAGGATTAGATACCCTGGTAGTCCACGCCGTAAACGATGAGTGCTAAGTGTTGGAGGGTTTCCGCCCTTCAGTGCTGCAGCTAACGCATTAAGCACTCCGCCTGGGGAGTACGACCGCAAGGTTGAAACTCAAAGGAATTGACGGGGGCCCGCACAAGCGGTGGAGCATGTGGTTTAATTCGAAGCAACGCGAAGAACCTTACCAGGTCTTGACATCCTTTGACCACTCTAGAGATAGAGCTTCCCCTTCGGGGGCAAAGTGACAGGTGGTGCATGGTTGTCGTCAGCTCGTGTCGTGAGATGTTGGGTTAAGTCCCGCAACGAGCGCAACCCTTATTGTTAGTTGCCATCATTTAGTTGGGCACTCTAGCGAGACTGCCGGTGACAAACCGGAGGAAGGTGGGGATGACGTCAAATCATCATGCCCCTTATGACCTGGGCTACACACGTGCTACAATGGGAAGTACAACGAGTCGCGAAGTCGCGAGGCTAAGCTAATCTCTTAAAGCTTCTCTCAGTTCGGATTGTAGGCTGCAACTCGCCTACATGAAGCCGGAATCGCTAGTAATCGCGGATCAGCACGCCGCGGTGAATACGTTCCCGGGCCTTGTACACACCGCCCGTCACACCACGAGAGTTTGTAACACCCGAAGTCGGTGAGGTAACCTTTTGGAGCCAGCCGCCTAAGGTGGGATAGATGATTGGGGTGAAGTCGTAACAAGGTAGCCGTATCGGAAGGTGCGGCTGGATCACCTCCTTTCTAAGGATAAGCTAGGATGCAG
>NZ_JAFREL010000076.1:0-3236 GCF_017377655.1 Candidatus Enterococcus ferrettii | reverse complement strand
TTCGTTCATTGAAAACTGGATACAGAAAATAAACAAACAAACCGAGAAAAAACACCGCGTTGAATGAGTTTTTTATAGTTCAATTGCTTTTTTTATTGATCGGACTTCTATCGCTAGAAGAGAAGATCAAGAACCAACCGTAAGGTTGATAAGGTTAAGTGAATAAGGGCGCACGGTGGATGCCTTGGCACTAGGAGCCGATGAAGGACGGGACTAACACCGATATGCTTCGGGGAGCTGTAAGTAAGCTTTGATCCGGAGATTTCCGAATGGGGAAACCCAACATCTTTGATAGGATGTTACTTTTCAGTGAATACATAGCTGATTAGAGGTAGACGCAGAGAACTGAAACATCTAAGTACCTGCAGGAAGAGAAAGAAAATTCGATTCCCTGAGTAGCGGCGAGCGAAACGGGAAAAGCCCAAACCAAGATGCTTGCATCTTGGGGTTGTAGGACTCCGATATGGTAGTTTATTCAAATAATCGAAGGACTTGGAAAAGTCTGCGAGAGAGGGTAAAAGCCCCGTAGATGAAATTTGGATAGCACCTAGGAGGATCCTGAGTACGGCGGAACACGAGGAATTCCGTCGGAATCCGGGAGGACCATCTCCCAAGGCTAAATACTCCCTAGTGACCGATAGTGAACCAGTACCGTGAGGGAAAGGTGAAAAGCACCCCGGAAGGGGAGTGAAATAGATCCTGAAACCGTGTGCCTACAACAAGTCAAAGCCCGTTAATGGGTGATGGCGTGCCTTTTGTAGAATGAACCGGCGAGTTACGATTACTTGCGAGGTTAAGTCGAAAAGACGGAGCCGCAGCGAAAGCGAGTCTGAAATGGGCGAATGAGTAAGTGGTCGTAGACCCGAAACCATGTGATCTACCCATGTCCAGGTTGAAGGTGCGGTAAAACGCACTGGAGGACCGAACCCACGTACGTTGAAAAGTGCGGGGATGAGGTGTGGGTAGCGGAGAAATTCCAAACGAACTTGGAGATAGCTGGTTCTCTCCGAAATAGCTTTAGGGCTAGCCTCAGAGTGAGAATGATGGAGGTAGAGCACTGTTTGGACTAGGGGCCCATCTCGGGTTACCGAATTCAGATAAACTCCGAATGCCATTCATTCATCTCTGGGAGTCAGACTGTGAGTGATAAGATCCATAGTCGAAAGGGAAACAGCCCAGACCACCAGCTAAGGTCCCAAAATGTATGTTAAGTGGAAAAGGATGTGGGGTTGCACAGACAACTAGGATGTTGGCTTAGAAGCAGCCACCATTTAAAGAGTGCGTAATAGCTCACTAGTCGAGTGACCCTGCGCCGAAAATGTACCGGGGCTAAACATACTACCGAAGCTGTGGATCGTACCAATGGTACGATGGTAGGAGAGCGTTCTAAGGGCGTTGAAGGCAGATCGTGAGGACTGCTGGAGCGCTTAGAAGTGAGAATGCCGGTATGAGTAGCGAAAGACAGGTGAGAATCCTGTCCACCGTATGACTAAGGTTTCCTGGGGAAGGCTCGTCCGCCCAGGGTTAGTCGGGACCTAAGCCGAGGCCGAAAGGCGTAGGCGATGGATAACAGGTTGATATTCCTGTACCCGTTGTTTTTGTTTGAGCAATGGAGGGACGCAGTAGGCTAAGGAATCAGACGATCGGAAATGTCTGTCCAAGCAATGAGTCTTGAGGTGAGTCAAATGCTTACTTCTTTAAGGACAAGTTGTGATGGGGAGGGAAATAACAGTACCGAAGTTCCTGATGTCACACTGCCAAGAAAAGCTTCTAGTGAGAAAACAACGGCCCGTACCGTAAACCGACACAGGTAGTCGAGGAGAGCATCCTAAGGTGAGCGAGCGAACTCTCGTTAAGGAACTCGGCAAAATGACCCCGTAACTTCGGGAGAAGGGGTGCTGATCTAACGATCAGCCGCAGTGAATAGGCCCAAGCGACTGTTTATCAAAAACACAGGTCTCTGCAAAATCGAAAGATGACGTATAGGGGCTGACGCCTGCCCGGTGCTGGAAGGTTAAGAGGAGTGCTTAGCGTAAGCGAAGGTACGAATTGAAGCCCCAGTAAACGGCGGCCGTAACTATAACGGTCCTAAGGTAGCGAAATTCCTTGTCGGGTAAGTTCCGACCCGCACGAAAGGCGTAACGATTTGGGCACTGTCTCAACGAGAGACTCGGTGAAATTTTAGTACCTGTGAAGATGCAGGTTACCCGCGACAGGACGGAAAGACCCCATGGAGCTTTACTGCAGTTTGATATTGAGTGTCTGTACCACATGTACAGGATAGGTAGGAGCCTTAGACGCCGGGACGCCAGTTTCGGCTGAGGCAATGGTGGGATACTACCCCTGTGTTATGGCCACTCTAACCCACAGCCCTAAACGGGCTGGGAGACAGTGTCAGATGGGCAGTTTGACTGGGGCGGTCGCCTCCTAAAGAGTAACGGAGGCGCCCAAAGGTTCCCTCAGAATGGTTGGAAATCATTCGCAGAGTGTAAAGGCACAAGGGAGCTTGACTGCGAGAGCTACAACTCGAGCAGGGACGAAAGTCGGGCTTAGTGATCCGGTGGTTCCGCATGGAAGGGCCATCGCTCAACGGATAAAAGCTACCCTGGGGATAACAGGCTTATCTCCCCCAAGAGTCCACATCGACGGGGAGGTTTGGCACCTCGATGTCGGCTCGTCGCATCCTGGGGCTGTAGTCGGTCCCAAGGGTTGGGCTGTTCGCCCATTAAAGCGGCACGCGAGCTGGGTTCAGAACGTCGTGAGACAGTTCGGTCCCTATCCGTCGCGGGCGTTGGAAATTTGAGAGGATCTGTCCTTAGTACGAGAGGACCGGGATGGACTTACCGCTGGTGTACCAGTTGTCTCGCCAGAGGCATCGCTGGGTAGCTATGTAGGGAAGGGATAAACGCTGAAAGCATCTAAGTGTGAAGCCCACCTCAAGATGAGATTTCCCATTTCTTTAAGAAAGTAAGATCCCTGAGAGAAGATCAGGTAGATAGGTCAGAAGTGGAAGTGCAGTGATGTATGGAGCGGACTGATACTAATCGATCGAGGACTTAACCAAAAAAACTCGGAAGAGTTTATTTTCTGATCCAGTTTTGAGTGAGCGAAGTTTACTCAAGTAAATAGTGTGGTGGCGATGGCAAGAAGGATACACCTGTTCCCATGCCGAACACAGAAGTTAAGCTTCTTAGCGCCGATTGTAGTGAAGGGTTTCCCTTTGTGAGAGTAGGACG
>NZ_JAFREL010000075.1 GCF_017377655.1 Candidatus Enterococcus ferrettii | reverse complement strand
AGATAGGGGTAGCATATCAATTTCTCCTCAGCTCTCTTTTTATTTCACTGTACATCTTACTTGTTTAAACAAAGTCACATTTTCGTTGTCTTCAGTGTCGTCCTCGGTTTGGTAAAACTGTACTTTTGATTTATAATCTGTGGAATGTGCATCTTCTAATCCCTCTATGCCAATAGAATACTCTTGATTATTCTTTAATGAATCAGCCAGTACCTGCTGATTGTCAACATAGACAAAAGTTGTTTTCTCTTCATCAAAATCAGTCACCATGAACCCGATAATGTTGTTCTCAGGCGAAATTTCATTTGTTAACAACTGTACCTCACCAGTACCAATATCCATCTGCTTATCTATTTCTTTTTTCACTTCTTTAGTTGCTGTAGAGCACCTAGCTAGTAAAAAACTCCCATCAACATCCCGATTAATGTAAACTTTTTCATGCCAAAACTCCTTTCATTCTCACAAACAATATACGTTTTTTTTCACAAATTAACTATCTGTCTTAGGTCCGAAGCTAAAAGAAATTCTCTCTTTCTAAATTATCCAATTTACTTTATAATCATCAACGAGGAAGTGAAACGATGAGCCCTATTAACGCTGACGAAATTGTTAATAACATGAAAAATCAAAAAATAAACTATGACCGAGTATTACAAAAAATGATTAGTGTCTGGCAGCAGCAACATGCTCGTCCCAAAATTCTAATTCATTCCTGCTGTGCACCCTGCAGCACCTATACCTTAGAATTTTTGACCCAATATGCCGATGTGACAATCTTCTTTTCAAACTCCAACATCCATCCTGCCAGCGAATATCAAAGAAGGATGCTGGTCCAGAAAAAGTTTATTGATGACTTTAATAAAGCTACCGGCCAACAGGTTGATTTAATCGTCGATGAATACAAACCCAACGCCTTTATTCAAATGGTTCAAGAAAATCAGCTAGCCGAAGAAAAAGAAGGTGGGAAACGTTGCACCGCCTGCTTTAACATGCGCTTAGATTTAGCCGCCAAAGAAGCACTCGAACGGGGCTATGATTATTTTGGCAGTGCCTTGACGATTTCTCCAAAGAAAAATAGTCAGCTGATTAATCAGATCGGAATGGATATCCAAAAAATCTACGATACCAATTACTTGCCAAGTGATTTCAAAAAAAATTCTGGCTATCAGCGGTCTATCGAGCTGTGCAAAGAATACGACGTTTACCGTCAATGCTACTGCGGCTGTGTTTTCGCTGCTAAACAACAAGGCTGTGATCTAAAAACTGTTAACAAGGAAGCGAAAGAATACCTTTCGCAGCAGGAAACATCTACGAATAAACTAGAAGTATAATTGCCAAAGAATCGGTGACACAAGTAAAAAGATGATTTCAATTTCCAAACAGGAAATCTGAAATCATCTTAGTAGAAAAGCTTAAATGACTATCCAAAATATGCTTAATTTTGTCATCTCTAGTGTTGGATAACTATTTGCTTTTATGTGTTATTTTCTTTTCCGATTGCACTTTTTTTCTTTTCATATTTTCTTCTTTTAATCGTTTATGAGCATCTTCTGTGGATTCATTCTCTTTTTTCAAAAAAGTATCTACAAATTTATCAGCTATTTTATTGTGATTAGAGATAACAGTATCCGCAATTTTGTCATTAGTAGACATAAGCTTGTCGGCTATATTTTTGTTGGTTGAAGATACAGTGTTTGCAATTTTGTCATTTAAATTATTCATAATAAGCACCCCTTAATTTGTTATGTATTTATCTTACTCCTGAAAAAAAGACGATACAATCAACAGAATTAGGTAAAGTGTTGGTACACGAGGTGAAGAATATGTGTCGAGAATCCGCAGTAAAGAGAATTAAAAAAAATTTTATTTTGTTGCTTCAAACCAAGGAGTTGCACGAAATTAAAGTTGCTCAATTATGTAAATTAGCGGAGATAAACCGCTCTACATTTTATGCTCATTTTATAGACATTTATGATTTGAGTGAAAAAATAACTACTGAAATAGAAGATAAATACCTTTACATGGTCAACTTAGCAGGTGATAGTGTAGGACTAAAGCAAGCATTTTTTGAATTGTTTGCAGACGTTAAAAAAAATCCGAAAATTTACCAAGCTTATTTTAAAATTAATCCAACCAAAGGACTGCTTTTTAAAGAGCACGACGAAAAAACAGGCGAGCGACACAATGATTTCCTAAAATATAATTCGATTTTTTTTAGAACAGGAATAACATCTGTGGTAAAGCTTTGGTTAGAAAATGTTTGTGAAGAATCCATTGAAGAAATGACCGCACTAGTTTTAAATAAATACAGCTTCTAAAACTT
Source organism: Candidatus Enterococcus ferrettii (assembly GCF_017377655.1). Taxonomy (GTDB): domain Bacteria; phylum Bacillota; class Bacilli; order Lactobacillales; family Enterococcaceae; genus Enterococcus_A; species Enterococcus_A ferrettii. The sequence goes on along the minus strand of NZ_JAFREL010000075.1, from coordinate 34,281 downwards.
TTTGAAAATGAGCAATAATCTATACTAAGTAGGGTTTAATAAAATTATAAACGGCAACTATCTCTTAAGAGGGATGCGACTTGAAAAGTCGTCCACTTAATTGCTTTTAAAGCTATTTTTTTAATTTGAATATCTCTACTGGTACATGAGAAAAAAGTAATTTTAGAATGTGAAGATACTGGGAGAATGCACTAAGACAATACTTACTATTGATAGTACTGTTCGGGAAGTATACATGAATAACGTAAATGAACTATTGCTAGGCTGCTTAGATTTGGCTAAGTTCACTGTTCAGATGCAGTTCAACAATTCGGACTTTTTTCTCTGCCGTGCGGTGCATTTTTTCAATTCCCCACAGTAAATACCCGTAGCTAAGACTTAATTATTTCTTTGTCCTAGTTACGGGTAATATATCACGCTGGGTTTGCTGCTCTTATTGATCACTTTAACGTCAATAAATTGAAAAAAGCAGAGTTTTGTCTGTTTGTTCAAAAATCTTTATTCCATTTAATTGTCCTATCAAAGAGGAACTCCACTACTGTTGAAACAGCATTTTTCCAGACATCAACTAATAATTTTGTCATCAGTCTGTATTGTGTCTCTTTTCCTTCAATTGATCGTCTTGCAAATTAATGCTGTAGATGCCATTTGAACGAAACCAGTTATAGTACTCATACACACCCATTTCAGAATGCGCAACGGATTCCATGTCGGGATAGCCGAAAATTTCAACCAAATCCTCTCGAGTATACGTGTCCATTAACTGCAAAGCATCAAAATCCGCTTGATCGAACATTTGATCTTTCATTTTTTCATTACTAAAGTATAAATTTTTATTGACGACCTTATCATTCTTGTAACTTACACTGAGCATAGGCATAGGTGATTCCCAAGAAAAATTCTGCCAAGTATACGTAAGTACCTTTTCGCCTTCTAAATAATCTTCCATCTTCATGTTGGGAGAGCCTAGAGAAGAATTGACCTGCTTCCTTGTGCTTCCACCTTCCCCTGTTTCCTCTTTGCCAACCTGAATAGCTTCAAACGACTCTCGTAATTCACTAACCGAACTAATCTTTTCATTCACCTGTTCATCTAATTCTGAAGATTCTATGTCTTTTGTAGGGGTGGCTGAATGAAAAGGCTGCTTAAAATAAGTATAGGAAACTACTGCTAGAGTAATACAGAGTAAGCCTATCCAAAAATATTTATCGCGATAAAATTTCTTATTCCATTTTCTCACAGTTCAATCTCCTTTTTGCATTTAGAAACCGTTCATTCCTTTTTTTCGCTAAAAGCTGAAGCTTTATTTCATTTTACCTAAAGACGCCGCTTAAATGAATACTTTCTCACTATTTAACGATCTTTTCTCATGATCTTATCCTATTTTTTTCCTTTTTTTAAGGTATTTATAAAGGATTGCTACCTCGTAGGAACTTTCTTGGTTCACTTTTACTTAATATCTATACAAAAAATAATGGGTGGGAATATCATCAGTTGGACGAGTTTTTGACCTATTTCGAATAAATCACATATATCATTTGATGTTAGAATGGTGATTTAGCGGTAATTTGACACTCGATGAAACGAGTAAAAAACATAGCAATTGACAAAGTCACTCGACAGAATTCCGAAAAGGGTTTTAAAATTCAAAATCGTTTTAAAAAAGATTGCTTTCGTTTCGATATCTCTTTTTGTTCGAAAATATAGCAATGTATTGAATGAATTAGTTCTACTTTAAAAAAAGTCGAAAAAAAATGTTTCTGCTTTTTAAATTGATGTATAATACCTATATGACTTAAAAGTACTGGAGGTAATTATGAAAAAATTCGAACTAAGTGAAGTGATTTATCAAGCTATTGTCGATGGTACGCTAAAAGGGTATCTGCAATACCTTGACGAACGTAAAGAAAAAATAGCCAAAATGAATGTTAGTGGTGCCTACGCTTGGACTAAAGGAAATCACATTGATGATCAAGTATCTAAAGTTGGACAAAAAGCTGGCATTGATTTTACAATTGAAAAAGCTGGCTATACTTGGGAATATTTACAATTTACTTTAAGTGAAGAATCAGAAAACTTTATGTTGATTGTAAAAAATTCTCGCAGAATCCAACAATCATTTGACGGAGACATTAAAAAGGAAAAAAATTATCTTGTAGACCTATCAGATATCAATCTACCCGCATTTAAAGAATCCGGTCTTACATTTATCAAAAGACCAGAACAAATTGAATTAGAGTTAAGTGATCCTGAGGAAGTAAAGGCAGTCTTAGAAGGCCGTTCTCTAAATGTTGAGCATAAATATTCCCGTTTTTACATTGTCACTTACGAAATCAACGATGAGACAAAAATTATTGACTCTATTAATCTGATGATGCCTAATAGCGAAACGATGAGTTTGATTCCAGTAGCAGACTTAACTAGCTATATTACGACCAGCCCGTATGAAATTACGTTTGATGATGTAGCACCAATCAGGGAAGAGAAAACAACAGATCAAACGATCTTTTCCGGAGAACCAAATGCTTTTGGCCTTTCTGTTGCAGCAGAAGATGAGGAAAAGAAAGAATAGTAAAACCTAAATAAGGATGTGTTAATCATGTTTTTCGGAGAGCAATTACAAAATGTTCGAGAATTGAAGGGTCTCTCCAGAAAAGATCTTGCTGAATTAGTTAATGTCAGTGAACAAGCCATATGGCAATATGAAAATCAGTATACTGTGCCTAAATTTGAAATCGTAAATGAATTCAAGAGAATTTTTTCTGTTAAACCTCAATTTTTCTATTCAAAACCTTTCACAAAGAATATAAGTACTATTGAACATATCGCTTATCGAGCAGAAGATCGAGAATCTAGAAAAAAAGCGAAGATGGAAACAACCTATTTAGACTTTGTTAGTCATTTCATTTTTGAGTTTGAATTTAGTGTAGATGCACCTCAAAGTTCTATTTATTCTCTGAGAGAAGCTTCAGAAAAACTTTATTATAATGGCGATTCTAAAGTTACTGATAAAAAGAGTATTTTGCAACACCTTGCAGAAAACGCGAGAAGCACTTTGGATATACAAAATAATAGAGATCTTTTGTATAAGTTAGAAATGTCTGGAATTTCAATTCTTGAAAAGAATATGGGATCTCATATTGATGCATATAGTACGTGGACGAAAGAAGAACGTCCCTTTATTATTTTAGGAAATATAAAGAAATCATCTGTACGAAGAAATTTTGATTTGGCACACGAATTAGGTCATCTTTTGATGCATAGATTAATTGACATGGATAGCCTTTCCAAAGATGAACATAAGGTCATTGAAAAAGAGGCCAATGATTTTGCTTCTTATTTCTTAATACCAGAAGAAGAATTTGTAGAAGATTTTAAACAAATTAAAAAGAAATCGAATCCATATTCTTACGTCGAGATGAAAATGAAATATATGGTTTCTATCATCGCTTTGGAATACAGAGCCTACAAATTGGGGCTCCTAAGTTATGAAGAAAACAGGTACTTTTACGCATCACTTAATAAATACAAAATGAGACAAAAAGAACCTTTGGATGAAGATATTCCTGTCGTTAAACCGGGTAAAATACGTGCGCTTCTCAATTTTGTATTTGAAAATCATCTGCTAGTACTGAATGATTTTTTAGACAAATATAACATCGAACTTCCCTTTTTAGAATCTCTACTTGGGATTGATGAAGGCTTTTTAACGAAGTTTAAAGCGACTATCAGAGAAGACTACTATGGGTCGAATGTCATTCCTTTGTCTCCCAGTGGAAACTAAGAAGAAATCGAGTAGCTCATCCGTCGCTTCGCCTTAGTGCACGCGAAAGAGCTGAGCTGCTCATCTTTTGAACGCATAGAAAAGATAACTATCCATCAATTTTGTATCACTTTCTGCAGTAAACCTAACAGTTAGTCGAAGATTCCTTTCATATGGGTTAAAGAATATCCAATGATTATTGGCTCTCAATAGGATAAACTGTCTACTGCAGAACAAACAAGAGAATTTCTTTCATAGAAAATAGACACGTCTCTAAAATCCACTAAAGATTTTTAGAGACCTGCCCATTTTCTTTTTTTTTGAGACTACTTATGTCAGCCCCTATTTGTTTATTTCAGTAACAGGGACGCTCTTTTTAGCTGAAGTAATTTGCTCAATTTTTTCACCAAAGAAGTTAATTAATGGTCCGGTAAAAAATGCAGTCAACACTGTCCCCATACCTATCGGAGCTCCTAACAGAAAACCGACGGATACACACCCTAAATCGGTTAAGACCCTTATTTCCCGATATTTTAATTTGGTCTTGCTCTGCTCTTCAATGATCTTTGCCGCTGCATCGTAGGGGGAAATACCCAAATCGGCTCGCATGTAAATGGCTACTCCTAATGTGCAGCACAATAAGCCGATACACATTGCTAGTACTCGAATATAGATATTAAGCGGCAATAAAGTAAGCAGGGACAAGACAAAGTCCGACATATAGCCTACTAAGAAAATTCCCAGTGCTGTGCCTAAATGAATAGACCGCTTGCTGAAGCGCAGCATAAAGAGTAGAAAGAGTAAATTCATTACCATTTGAACGGTGCCAAAAGGCAAGGCTAAAAACTGAGCAATGCCGATATTCATTGTTACAAACGGATCTGTTCCAAAGCTGCTGAACCGCATCCAGGCAATGCCCAGTGCAATAATCATCACGCCAGCTATCGTTGCAAGAGCTCGATTGACCAAACTACGCTTCATTAGGCAAATCACTGTAAAGCTGTGCTTCAGCCTTACTCTCCTTTTCAGTATGAATATCTAAAACCTGTTTGGACAGATTAATCAATCGAGTTCCTTTTAGCTTATAGAACTTGCGGTACACAACATAACTGATAATCACAAACACAATTGGAATGATACAAGTCAATATCCGAATACCCCAAATCGCCGTAGCCGATTGTGCTACATTCGGAACATACCCAACAATTGATAACCCAACCCCGGTCAGTAAACCAGCAACTGCTTGCGCAGATTTCATTAAGAAGGTTTGTGCCGAACAAATAATGCTTTCATTCCGGGTACCAAATTTAATTTCACCATAGTCGATACAGTCAGCGATTGAAACAGTTGTCACGCCTAAGGATAGACCTGAACCAAATTTCAGAATCAAACCAGAAGCCATCGCCAAAATCACATTTGTCGGTGCAATAAACCCAGATACCAGCAAAAGAGTCAATCCTGCAACAGGTAAGGCACAAGCAAGAATGTAAGTTTTTTCCCTACTGATTTTTCGACTAATTTTAGGAAAAAGCATCAATCCCAGCATCTCTGCAAAAATCGTAAAGAAGAAAAGTGAAAATAAGCGTTCACTGCCTGCAACATATTTAAAATAATAAATCATGAATCCATTCAAAATCTGCATCGATAGATTAAAGGTCAGCAATAAACCGATAAAAGCCAACAGCTGATCATTTTTCTTGATAACATTTACCGCCGTCTTTATGGTGATTTTAGGTGCATTTTTTTGATCAAGCGTGGAAGCCTCGGGGACGTTGGTCACAGTAATCCCAATTAATACAACAAAGATCACTGCAATAATCACTGCAATCGTTTGAAATCCTTGAAGCTGATTTCCGCCACCTAGTTTATTTACTATTTGGAGACCGAATGTTCCCACCAGCAAACCAGCCAAGCTGGCAAAAATTCTCGGAATAACTGAAACCTTTTCTCGTTCCTGTGGATCACTCGTCAAGTTAGGCAGCCATGACCAATAAGGAACATCCATTATCGTATAGGTCATCCCAAATAGTACATACATGATGGTGGCGTAGATATAAAGGCTGTTTCCAGTCAAACCAAACGTTGAAAAAAGTAAAACAAATACAATGGCATTTAATATGGTTCCTATCACCAGCCAAATTCGAAATTTTCCATGCTTTGTTCGAGTATTATCGATAATCATGCCCATCACAGGATCATTAATCGCATCCCAAATTCGTGCTCCAAAAAATAAAGCCCCTACAAATGCAGGTGTTAAGTACAAAACATCTGTAAAATAATAGGCTAAAAAGGTACCGACAAAGCAGATAATAGCATCTTTTCCCAACGCACCTAAACCGAATGCGTATTTCTCTCTAAATGGTACTTTCATTAATCATTTCTCCCTTCATTTCGGTATGCGATTACCTATAAATCTATTATAGGTTGATGAAAGCGGATACCACAGAGTATAATGTGATTAAATACAGTCAGAATGTTAGGTGGAAAATGATGGAGAAAACATTTGTTAAGACTTACGCCTTTGATACACAAAAAGATTTACGCCTTTTGTACACTGGAAAAGCGATTTGTGGTGCGTTGCACAGCTTTGGACCAGCAGTCAGGCCCAACCATATTGTGCATATTGTAACCAGCGGGAACGGGAGTTATCATGTGGATGGACAGGTTTATCCTGTAAAAGAAGGACAAGGCTTTTTGATTCCACCAGATAAGCGAACCTTTTACCAAGCCGACAGAGAATCTCCCTGGAGTTACTATTGGATGGCCTTTTCTGGTGAAATGGCTACCTTTTATTTAGAAGGCTTGGGATTAGATGCCAAGCACCCCATTTTTAAAATTGATCAGATGGATCAATTAGTCGCTATCATTGAAACGACTTTTTCTTTTGAAGACACTTCAATTCAATCAGAGTTAATGCTTTCTTCATTGCTTTACAAATTTCTCTCTTTGCTGCAGCAGTCTAATACCAGCACCGTTGCTGTCAACAAGTCCGTTAACCCACATGTCCAGTACGCGATTGACTACATTAAATCAAATTACGCAACTGACTTAACAGTCAAAAATTTGGCTGAAGCCTTATCCTTAAATCGAAGCTACCTTTCAACAATCTTTAAAAGTGAAATGCAGACTACCCTGCAGCAATACATCACTGAGTATCGTTTAACAAGGGCCGCTGAATTATTAGGGATCAGTCAATTACGGATTGAGGATGTTTCAGAATACAGTGGGTATAAAGATCCATTGGTCTTTGCCAAAGCTTTTAAAAGAAAATTCGGCAAGACTCCCTCCCAATATCGCAAAAGTGAACAGGAAAGACAAAAATTATTTGAACATTCTTCTTTCCTCGTCGACCATGAGTAATTAGCAAAAAAACTGCTTCAATTCACCTAGTTGGATAAATTGAAGCAGCTTTTTGTCGTTTTCGTTAGTCCTTCTGCTATCTTGCCTGCAGCACGATTATTCTAGAATCAAAATCATGGGAAGTTTTTCGTCCATCAATGACCTGCCCACACGACGTATCGCTAGTTACAAAACCAACATTCATTAACTCATCACCGAAATAAGTCTTTCCTGTTTGAACGTTAGTATATTCAACTGTTGGGGCTAAACCCTTCAGCTGCAAACGCGAGAACGGTCCATTGACTTCATTTAAAATCTTATAGTATCCCAAGATACTAGTTTTCTTATCAGCTGACACCACCATCCAAGCACAATAATTTCCCTCGAAGGGACTAACCAACCGATAAAAGTCTCCTTGGTGAATGATTTTACGGTAATCCTTAATAAAACAGATTTGCTGCCTGACAATTTCCCGATCCGCTTCCGTCAGCTGATTCAAATCCAATTCGTAACCAAACGAACCAAAAGCCGCTACATTCCCTCGTGTTTCCATCGATACTTCCCGGAAAGACTGTTCATTTGGCACTGCCGAAACGTGTGCCCCCATCGAACTTAATGGATAAACCAATGACGTACCATATTGAATCTTCAATCGCTCAACCGCATCCGTATCATCACTCGTCCAGCCTTGAGGAGAATAGTAAAGCATCCCTGGATCAAAGCGACCGCCTCCTGAAGCACAAAATTCAAACAGAATATGCGGAAAATCTGAAGTCAATCGTTCATACAGCGCATATACTCCCAGTATATAGCGGTGGAATAACTCCCCTTGGCGTTCGGCCGGTAATTTTTCCGAGTAAGCTTCCGTAATGCAACGATTCATATCCCATTTAACATAGCTGATCTTTGATTCTCCTAATACCTTCGCAACCATTTGATAAATTTTTTCAACTACTTCTTCTCGACTAAAATCCAAGACATACTGATGGCGGCCATGAGAAACTCTACGGTCAGGTACTTTAATGATCCAGTCAGGATGCTTTCGATAAAGTTCACTATCCTCATTAACCATCTCAGGCTCAAACCACAAACCAAAGGACAAACCAATCTGATTGATTTGTTCTGCCAGACCAGCTATCCCATTAGGCAAAAGCTCTTCGTTAGCAAACCAATCCCCTAAGCCAGCACGCTCGTGTCGGCGGCCGCCAAACCAACCATCATCCAACACGAACAATTCTACGCCATCCTCGAAAGCAGTCTTAGCAAAATTAATCAATTTCTCCTCAGTAAAATCCATGCCCGTTGCTTCCCAATTATTAATCAAAATTGGGCGCTCCTGATCACGCCACTGGCCACGAGCCAACCGTTTACGATACAACCAATGGTAGCTTTGACTCATTCCATTCAAGCCTTTGCTGCTATAGGTCATCACCACTTCTGGCGATTGAAAGCTCTCTCCCGACTCCAGCACCCAATCAAAATTGAAAGGATTAATTCCCAATGAAACCCGCGAAACACTGTAAGTATCTACTTCTACCTGAGCAAGAAAATTTCCCGAATAGACTAAACTGAAGCCAATTGCCTCCCCCATTTGCTCAGTACAATCAGGCCGTTTTAATGCAATAAAAGGATTTTGATAGTGACTGGAAGACCCCCTAGTACTCTCGATACTTTGAATCCCTGGTACCAGTTTTCTAAACTGCAAATGTCGTTCTCTTCCCCAAGCCCCAGAAAGCTGCAGCAGCTCATAGTTACTATCTGGTAAATCCAAACTCATACTCATTATCTGCTCCAGATGAAGCTTTTGCTCTCCCCGATTAATTACCTTAACCGATCGAGTCACAACCGGCTGCTGCTCAAAGATAGTATAGCTTAGCGTTAGCTCCAGATTTAGCAGCTCATCCAACAGCTGAATCTCTAATGTTGCTGCTTCGTCCTTCTGTTCAACATAAGTTGCTGGCAACTGATCCAGTTCTCTCTTTCCATCAAAAACAGTATAGTCTTTCACCACAAATGACGAAATTCGGCTGCCATTTTCTTGCAGAACCGTAATCGCCGGATGACGATAATCTGTTGAGCCATACACTGGATATTCTTGCCGTAAATGCTCTCTTGAAAAGCTGACATCCCCCTTGTTTACATACGCTGTATTCGGACGATATTCTGCTTCAATTAAATGATCAAAGGAGTCTCGGTCTGAAATCCGTTTTCCATAATATAAATTCCCTAATGTCCCATCTGACAATACTTGAATGACATAACTTATCTCATCATTAAATAGATGAAACATCTTTCCCTCTTGATGAACTGCAATCGGCATAATACGTTCCCCCTCAAATTTGATTTTATTGTAACCCCTTTCTTAGCGGTTTAGGAGTTCGATTAGTCAGTTAAACCAGTCAAAGTGTTAGGTAATTTATTCTTTAACAAATTGAGATCCGTTTTAGGGAAAGTTTCTGTCCCAATCAGGAAATGTATAAGTAAACTTTACTTTTGTATAAATATAGTTTATCATAATTGCAAGAGGTGATTTGATTTGAAGAAAAATATAAGTGACTCTATCACCAATAAGGTTTATGAATATCGAGTGCTAGCCCGACTGTCTCAGCGGGAATTAGCCCAACAGGTGGGCGTTTCAAAACAGACCATTTTCGTGATGGAAAAAGGCAATTATCTGCCATCTTTGCTTTTAGCCTTTCGTATAGCCAAGTTTTTCAATGTTGATATTACTGAGATTTTTGAATATATTGAAGAAGGAGAAGTGAACCATGAAGACCATTGATCACCTAATTATCAGTAGAGGGGAAAGTTTCTCCAACAATCTGTTGATTGTCGCTTGCATACTTTCTGTTGTTCTTGTGCTGAGTATTTTTTTCCTGCTGTTCAAAATGGGGGATGACGAGCGTTCCAGTCTTTTAGCTTATCAAACGGCTGCTATTGTTTTATTAGTCAATTGTGCCCTAAACAACTTTTTGCTATTTGGTTCAATTCAAAATTGGAAATTATTCATTTGTCTAAATTTCATGTTGGCCTCCTTTTTCGGTCTTTTGTTCATTAGCAAGAAATACTATCAATTTTTGAGGTGATGAGATGGCTGAATTTGAAAAAGATTTTATGCTGAGGCAGGCTAAGGATTTAGCTAAAGGATTAGGAAAGTTTCTAGAACAGGAATCCATTGACGAAATTCTTCAGATGGACCAAGCCAGCAATCAGAAGCAGCCATTGGATCAATTCATCGAAAACGAATTAGAGCGATTCAAAGAAGAACAAGAGGCTGCTTCAAAAGATTCTCTTTCTGGTAAAACTTAGCCGACGAAAACAGCCGTTCCTCAACAAAACAGGAACGGCTTCTTACTATTTATAAAAGACTTTTAATAGACTTTATACTCTTGTCCAGTCTGTTTCCCAGCCACGCTCTTCAAAAACGCTGTTGCTACACGATCTGCCGGAACTGGAACAAAACCTTTAAAAGACTCCTTCAAGCGATCATAGGATTCTTCTAAAACATTTGGACTCACGCAGTTAATCCGAATACCTCTAGTGTAATCAATCGCTGCGGCTTTAACAAAAGCAGCTACTCCTCCATTCGCCATTGCAGAAGAAGCACCTGCAGCAATCGGATCATCCTTCATCACTCCAGTAGTCAGAGTGATACTTCCATTATTGCGCAAGTATTTTTGTCCAATCAACGCCAAATTAATCTGTCCCAGCAGCTTGCTCTGAACCGCCACCATATTATCTTCTGGTGTCATCTCTTCAACCAGAACTTTTTTAGCTGCTCCTGTGGCGGAAATAATCGCATCCACATTGCCAATCTTTTGAAACATCTGCTCGATACTTTCCGGCAAAGTGATATCTACTTGAACATCTCCACTCGTTCTTCCTGCTGTCAAAACTTCATAATTTTCCGCCTGCAATTTCGTTACGACAGCTTTTCCAATCGTACCATTGCCACCGACTACTAGAATTCTCATCTAAACACGTCCTTACCTTCTTTTTCTCAGAATACCATGAAAAGCCTATAAAACCAACATTCTACTCATAGTAGAGTCGCTTTTTCGTATTTTTTTCTCCATTGCTACAGCTTTTTTGCTATGCTTAGAACAAGAAGCTACAACTACAATTTCTTGGTAGGAGAGACAACCAATGGAGAATTTTTTAGCAAAGAAACTAAAGCGATACCGCAAACAACATGAACTTACCCAAAAACAATTAGCAAGTATTCTCTATGTGTCGGACAAAACCGTCTCGAAATGGGAACGAGGAAATGGACAGCCCGATATAGAAACACTAAAGAAAATTGCCCAACTATTGGAAACTACTATCGACAATTTATTAAACGAACGAGAGCCGGTTTATTACTTTGAGTATAAGAGTACATGGATGATTGGCCTGTTGCCGATTCTGCACGTTGTGATTCCCAATTTTCTGGAGCTCATTCGGACATATGGATTTAAGTATAGCTACTTTTCAATCTTGAAAAAGCTGCCACATGCAAAAGGAATTATCAGCTGCGGCTTTCTTTCTACCGGCATTTTTTCATTGGGAATTTTTAGTCGAGGAATTTTTTCAATTGGAATACTTTCATTAGATATGCTGTCCTTTGGCGTTGCTTCAGGTGGGGTAATAAGCTTCGGCAGTCTGGCGGTGGGACTGATAGCCTTTGGAAATTTCGCTTTGGGACTCTTAGCCTTTGCGAATCTTGGAATTGGTTACTTAAGTATCGGGAATCTAGCAATCGGCAGGATCGCTATTGGCAATCACGGAGCTGGTACTTACGCACTATCTCTTGGGGGTAACCTGCATGATAAAGAAATACTGGCTGCTTTGCAGCAGATTCAGCAATTAAACATCTCTTCCATGGTAGATGATTTGCTGATTCAACCAATGATCACGTTTATGCAAACACCTTGGATAACTGTGGTTTTCGTAAGTTTAGTTATTCTGCTGAGCCTGATCACTATTGGGGGGCTGGGAGTAGGCTTAATGAGAATTATTCGTAAACGTAAACTTTCTTTTCTCCTATAAAAAAACCTCCTGTTACTGGTAGTTTCAGCTTAACAGGAGGTATTTTATTCAAATAATCACTTTACTATCGTAAGGTTTCAACGATGTTCCCTATTTCAAAAACCAAATTAATTTTTTACTTCTTTTTCTTTCTCCAACCAGCAAGGGCTGCCCCTACTGTAGCTATTCCAACAACTACTAAGCCAGAACCTGATACCATTCCAGTTAACAGATATTTTTTCCCCACGGATGAAATGGGTTTATTCAAGTATTGTGCAGAAATTGGCGCACTTTTCTTGTTAAGAGTTAGATTGCTGATCGCTTTTTCCAGATTTTCCAGTGTTCTTTGAACTGTTGCAGGATCGGCATTGGGATCAGCTAAAACTCGTTCTGCTTCTTTTATGGCTTCTTCATAAACTTTCCAGCTGTCCTCAGTATAATCATCTTTGTTACGGTTTTTGTCTTTTTCTTTCTTTAGTCCTTCCTCCAGAGCTGTTCTCGTTGGTTGCCATTGAGCATACAGGGTAATTGAACCTTTTTCCTCTGAAACAAGGTTGGATATTTCTTGCTGATTGGTGTAAGTGGTACCTTTACCATCTACTTGAGTGTTCCAGCCCTTAAAACTATAACCTGCTCGAGTAAATTTATTGGTTATAAGTTGGGCCTTTTGACTGTAAACCATTTCTTGAGCACTCATTTTGCCAACTCCGCCATTCGCATGGAAGTTAATCTTGTAGTCATTTGGCTTCCAGCTTTCAGTTAATACTAGATTGCCAATTGTACCTGCTTCAATACGTGTGACAATTTCGCCTATATCCACCACTGCTCTAGTTGGTTTGCCTTTTACCAACCACCCGATAAAAGTATAGCCTCGTTGTTTGCGTGTAACTTTAGGCAGTTCAAAGCCTGGCGTTTCAACTGTGTAGTCGATTGAGAGAATCGGATCACCCTCAGTTTCAAAAGTAATGGTATACGTCTCTAACTTCCAATTGGCTTTTAAGGTACGATCACCTATACTGCCATCCGGAATAGATTCGATTTTATTTTCTCCATCGTACCAGCCTGTAAAGCTGTAACCTTTCCGCGTTGGTGTCGGTAATTTTGCGAGACCTTTTTCAATCGTGTAATTCAATGGTTCAATTATGCTTCCTGAACCACTATCGAAAGTCACAGTATAGCTAGCTGCTCGCCATTGCGCGTATAGAGTAATCGTACCAGTGTCAGTTAGATTTATAACATCTAGTCCATTGATATATGCAGTGCCTTTGCCAGTTTTGTCAGTATTCCAGCCGATAAATTCATAGCCAGTACGTGTAAAACTTACAGGGGAGAGTTTTGCTGCTTGATCATAAGTCATCGACTGTTCAGCCATTTTTCCTTCCCCACCATTGGCATCAAATTGAACCATGTAGCTGTTGGCTTGCCAATGAGCGGTTAAAGTACGATCACCCGTACTTCCATCCGGAATCGATTCTACTTTATTTTCTCCATCATACCAGCCTACAAAGCTGTAGCCTTTTCGTGTTGGTGTCGGTAGACTGACTAACCCCTTTTCTACGGTGTAGTCTTGAGAATGTACTGCCTCCCCTCCCGAACTATCGAACATGACCGTATATGTTTCTATATTCCAGTGAGCAGTTAAATTACGATCACCGGTACTTCCATCCGGAATCGACTCTACTTTATTCGCTCCATCATACCAGCCTGCAAAGCTATAGCCTTTCCGCGTTGGCGTCGGTAGACTTACCAGGCCTTTTTCCACGGTGTAATCTTGCGGGTTAACTGCTTCGCCCCCCGCACTATCAAATATGACCGTATACGTTTCTAAACTCCAACGAGCAGTTAAATTACGGTCACCGGTACTTCCATCTGGAATCGATTCTACTCTATTCGCTCCATCATACCAGCCTGCAAAGCTATAACCTTTCCGCATTGGCGTCGGTAGACTTGCTAGACCTTTTTCTACAGTATAGTCTTGCGAGTTAACTGCCTCTCCTCCCGCACTATCAAATGTGACCTTATATGTTTCTACATTCCAACGAGCGGTTAAATTACGGTCGCCTTTACTTCCATCTGGAATTGATTCTACCTTATTCTCTCCATCATACCACCCTGCAAAGCTGTAGCCCTTCCGCGTTGGCGTTGGCAAACTTGCTAGGCCTTTTTCTACAGTGTAGTACTGTTCCTTGGTGATTGTACCACCCTCGGGATCAAGAAAGTTAACAGTATATTCAACTGCATCCCATTGTACATGCAACTCGACTGGACTGCTGATTAATGACGTAAAATCGTAGGCCTTCCCATTCAGGTGCCAACCAACAAAGCGATAGTTGTCTTTCTTTGGCACTACTGTAGGTTTTATTGCCTGTTCTCCTTCAAATATCCACTGATTGACAATAGTTCCTATGCCGCCTTTTAAATCAAAGCTGACTTCATGCTTTTCTTTAATGGTATAGGTGATTGGCATATTTCCCGTATATCCTTTATGCCCCTCAATGAAATCAGCGGTCGTATCGTACACAATAGTCAGATCGTCTTTTTTTACCCAGTGACAGGTCGTTTTCCCTTTGTTTACGTTCGTTGGAAGAGCACGCAAGCCAGTTTCTCCCTTAAAATCGAATTGATTAGTTATTGTGAGCTGTTGTAATACATTAGACGTAAAAAACATGTGACCCATATTTGTATTCTGACCGATACTAAAACTGGTAAGGTCAAGTTCTTTTAGCTTACTGCAACCATAGAACATCGCATACATATTCGCTACTTTGTTTGTATCAAAGCTGCTGACATCTACCTTCTGAAGCTTCTTGCATTGAGAAATCATATGAGCCATATCAGTAACCTGACCGGTATCAAAACCGGATAAATTCAACTCTGTAAGACTGCCGCAGCTTTTGAACATGCCAGCCATTTTCGTGACCTGACTGGTATCAAGTGAAGAGAGCTCCAAACTGCTTAAACTGCTGCAGCCGGAAAACATATTTTCCATGTCTTTTACTTTACTGGTATCCACGTTTTCAAGATTTACGTTCGTCAAACTGCTGCAATCCAAAAACATGCCAAACATTGTTGTCACTTGACTCGTATCCAAAATACTGAGATCCAAGGTAGTGAGATTGCCACATTTATAAAACATTGCCTTCATATCCGTTACTTGACTGGTATCAAGCCCAGTAAAATCGATGGTTTTTACAGCCGAATGGTTCATAAATAATCCATACAGGTCGGATGCACCAATTGTCGGTTTTTGTGGATCAAATACAACTGTTTTGATCGTACTCCTATGTGCGTCCCACGGAGCTCTAGTCGAAGTCGTTGTCTTCAGCTTTCCACCGCTGACATGCAGATAGTCTTCATTATCTATCCACCAAAAGCCTTCTTCTGCAAAGGTTCCCGAAGCCTTCACAGATTCCCAATTCGCGGTCAACGTAAGCGAGGTGTCAACCAATGAATTAAAGCTGTAGGGTTGGCCGTTATCATACCAGCCGACGAATCGGTAATTGTCTTTTGTTGGATTAACTGTTGGTTTGCTTGCTGATTCTCCTTCAAATACCCGTTGATTGGCAATACTTCCTGTGCCACCATTCAAATCAAAGCTAACTTCATGCTTCGCCTTGATGGTGTAGGTGATTGGACTGCTCCCCGTATAAGCATTTTGTCCTGCAGTGAAGGCTGCTGTTGAATCATAGGCAGTTCTGAGATCATCTTGGTTTGTCCAATGGTAGGTCGTCTTTCCATCTCCAGATTTCTTCGGAAGCTCGCGGAGTTGTGTAGTACCTATAAAATCAAATGTATTCGCCAACTTGATCGTTTGTAAATTAGGAGAAGATTGAAACATGTCCTTCATTTTTGTGCTTGAATCCGTATAAAAACTGCTTAAATCCAGCTCCTTCAGCTTCGAACAAAGACGAAACATTTCTTCCATATTTGTTACGTTGTTAGTATCGAAATTACTTACATTAACTGCTTCTAAATTCGTGCAGCCAGAAAACATCCCACTCATGTTTTTCACTTTACTGGTATCAAAATGGTTCAAATCTAATTCTTGCAGTTTTGGGCAAGAAAAGAACATCCACATCATATTCGTCACTTGACTAGTGTCCACATTACTCAAATTCAGTTCCTGTAAGACTGAGCAAAAATAAAACATCGAATCCATCGTTGTTACTTGGCTGGTATTAACAGTACTCATGTCCAATTTCTGCAACTTTGAACAGCTAGCAAACAGTTGATTCATATTTTTTACCTGACTCGTATCAAATCCAGTAAGGTTGATCGTCGTTACCGCTCTATGATTCTTAAACAGCCCGAATAGATTTTCGCCACCAGTGGTAGGCTTATCTGGATCAAATTCGACTGTTTTGATCGTGCTCTTATGTGCATCCCACGGTGCAGTGAGATTCGGGGTCTCCAGCTTTCCACCGCTGACATGTAAGCCATATTCCTGATCTATATACCACTTTCCACCTTCATCAAAGGTACCCTCATAGAGGTTGGAGTAAACCTCAGCAAAGGTTTGAAACTTAGCAGATTGACTTTGCCCGACAGTATAGGTGTGAGCGGTGCCTTCTGTAAGCTTGTTGTGATTAGCTATTAGCTCTTCGGTAGATGTAGCAGTCGTTTCGTGATTTTGATCCTTCACCCAGTGATCGGATTCGTCTTCCAGTTCTCTCAGCCGCATTTCTTTTGTTAGCTTAAAGCCCTCACTAATAGTCAACTGTTTTAAGCTAGCAGCACCAGCAAAAAGATTGATTCCTGTTACAGGTCCCTTGAAGCTACTGAAATTAAGAGTTTCAAGACTACTGCAGCCTTGAAACAACCCGCTAATATCTTGAACATTGGTAGTATTCAGACCATCAAAGGAAACATCTTTCAATTGATTCATATTGGCAAACAATTGGTAAAGGCTGCTGCCAGCTGTGACATTGTGAAAGCGGACTTGCTGGATACTCCCAGAATACCCTGACCAAGGCAGCCCTGCCGCGCTATCAGCTGAAGAAACGTCTAATATCCCTTCAGAAAAAACTAAGACAGTCCTCCCCTGCTCATCACGTATCGACCACTCAACCTTCTGATGCTGAGTATTGGTCCATTCACCACCAGCTAGTTCATTTTTGTCAGAAACTCGTTTTTCTGGTTCATCCACTTCGCTGCTTTGTGCAGTTTCTTCAGTTGGTGTTTCGCCGACTGAAGTTGTGTTTGACTCACTAACATAAATCGAAGGAACAGTATTGACTGACGAAGCCGTAGGAAATTGTAATGTTTCCTTGGCTGTAGCCGCTTCCATTTGACTGCTACCAGATTCTTCTGCAGCCAGTACTTGAATTGGTGGCAAAATGTACCCGGAAAATAGCAGTAAGCCTACAGTAGCAGTAGTTATCCATTGCTTTTGATATTTTCTTGATTGGAAAAGTTGTTGATACTTGGCAGTTTTCAGTGCTGGTGTCTGCTTTCTTTTTCTCATTTTTAACTCCCCTATCCTTCTAGAAAAGGACGATCTTTTTTATTTTCACTACTTTTATTTTATCACCTCGAAATTTTTATAACAATCGTAACAATTGATTATAATCAGTCGTATTAAAGAGCTTAATGAACAAGAAAACAGAGGTTTATCTTCTATAAAACGTTGCTATATCGGTTGTTTAGGCAAGTCCCACCAAATGAATAGGAGTGGTATTTTTTTATTATCCGTTTCTTTTATGTACTTTAAAAAAATAAAATCATTATAATTCAATCAATTAAAAATATTTCTTCTATTCTTAGCTAAGACACTCACGACACTCTCTTTGATTCATAAAACAGGAAACATAACCTAGTAGGGCATATTTAAAACACCTGATCACTTCTATAAACTAAAGGTGACTAGGTGTTCACTTTGTTTTTCTGATAAATATTTAGTATTCATTTTGTTTGTTGCGAATGTATTTACTTCTTCATCATAAGTTTCCTTAAAAATGAAATTTACAGAATAACCAATAATATAGCTGTTCATAATGTTTTTACCTTTTTTGTAAGCATCAGGTCTGATGTTTGCATTAGGCTTAATGAAAATCATTCATATAACGCAAGTAAAAAGGCTAGTAAACCACCCACGGCATTTTCGGTATTGAAATTATTTACTATAAAGTCCATTTTACATATTGCCAAGGACTATTCCCCCTGTGAATAAGGTTTTCCATAGTTTCTTCAAGGAGTTTCCTACTAATTCCTGTATCAAATTTCATTATTGTATCTTGATCCAATAACTGAGTGCCATAGTCCTCCCAGCCCTCGAATTGTTCTTGAACTTTTGGTATTAGTTCCTCAAAAATCGCTAACACTTGCTCTTTTTGAAGCAGATTAGTATCCACAGCAGAAACTAAAACAATTGCCGCTATTTCAATTTCTGAAGCCACAAAATTCACCTTCGGATGAGCAGCTTCAGAGGAGTCGCTGACTTCTTGGAATGAAAGTAATTGAATATCTGCAGCCTGCAAACTAGCTTTGGCGACAATTAATGCTTCTTCACCAGATGAAATATTAAAACTCGTTTCTTGCTGTACTTTTAAACTCCGAATATCTTCCTTTTTTAAATTAGCAATTTCTCCGAAACAAAGTAGATGTAAAATCGGTTGCTCCTCAGAGTCAACTTCTTCTTTTTTGAACAAGCTAAACCAATCCAAAAAAATCGATGCTCGAAAAGGTGCTGCAAGGCATGCTGCAAACATCTCCGTGTACGTTAGATCAGTTATAGTATCTTCAGTTATTTGATTCTGTTCTTGCTTTTCTTGTTCCGCTTCTTTTCTGGCCTCTTCTCTACCTTCTTTGAACGGATTAATGATGTATTCTTTGATTATTTTAAACAAAAATGCCTGCCCCTTTCACTTTGTGACACTGCTTAATCATTGGTATTAGACAAACTAAAAACAAATGAAAGCTTGAATGTTTACATTGTATTATTAGTTTAATCTTACCATAAATGTGATACAGCTTCGACCGAGTTAATAGGCGTCAGATAACTCACTTTAGTTATCTGACGTTTATAAATTAGTCTTCAAACTTTAGGGTAGATAACGTAACTGGTACTTACTCAATCAACAGGAAGTTTTATGGTTTAGTAGAAATCTCTTCACCTTCCCTTAACCCAGTGTTTGTAAAATGCTTCGCTTGTAAAACCTAGCAATCACATCAAACTATTTAACAAGTTATCTAAGGTTATCTTTTTATCTCCAAGCTTTGGCAATAATACTTTATGCTCATCAAAAGCAGCTAAAAATTCTGCGGGTGTTGCATTCCCTGAGAGTGGCAAAGCCAAAATATTGTAATCCCACCATTGACTTTCTAATAGTTTTTCAACGGTTGCTTCATCAAATCGATATCTTATAACCTTAGCTGGTACCCCGCCAACAATAGCATAGTCAGGGACATCTTTTGTTACAACAGCATGCGAAGCAATCACTGCGCCATTTCCTATCTTTACTCCCTGCTTGATCGTTACGTCTGCACCGATCCAAACATCATGTCCAATAACGAGCGAAGGCGGCTCTTGCCTTGTTGGAGCGGGTCT
Organism: Candidatus Enterococcus ferrettii; assembly: GCF_017377655.1. GTDB lineage: Bacteria > Bacillota > Bacilli > Lactobacillales > Enterococcaceae > Enterococcus_A > Enterococcus_A ferrettii. Next base: position 14,626 of record NZ_JAFREL010000075.1, on the reverse strand, counting down.
GAACTTTGCTTGTTCACCTAAATCTTTATATCCGTTTTTCGCTGGATAATGTGTTGCGTAAACAATATGCGAGGTTGTAAATCGATCCACTGGGTGCTGGAAACCCATCATTTTTACGTTTGGAGCAATGCTGCAATAACGTCCCACTTTTGAATACATAGGTAAACTTGTAGAAGAATAGGTATAACTTCCCGTGTCACAGAGCTTATTCCCTACATCAAAACTAGTATATGGTTCCAAACACAGAGTACTTGGAACAATGATCCGATCCCCTGGTTTAAAACGTCTCCCTGTTGTCCAACGTTCAAAAGTAATCCTCGACTCCTCAAAATAATCCAGTAATTTTTCAGTAATAACTAGGTGTTTAAAAAATTTCATCGGAACAAGCTTGGGTTGCTCTACAAATTTTTGTGAAATGTTTGTATCACGGAAAGTCCCAGTCATCACAAGTTTTTCATTTTCAATCATGATCTGGTTAATGATTGTTGAAGCTTCATTATTTCTATCGAATATAACGAGTTTGCCTTCATCTACTTTCCAATGATGTTCATTGAAATTACTATTGTAGCCTGAAACCACTCCAGATGAATGAAACTGAAATTGACTAGATATTAGTCGATTATTACTGGTCATTCTGAAATAGCCATTATTAATTCGTTGAAAATAGTCTGTCAACATCATGTATTCCTCTTTTACTCATTTAGTCTTCGAAAGTAGTTCGTCATCAAGAACTACTTAAAATAAACGAATTAGTTTGTACTTTTGATATTTCAATTGATTTCGGAATCTCTTCTTATTCCACTTCATCCCAATCCTCATCTACATTTGATAATGGGTCCATCGGATTGCTTTCGTTATTCAACGTGAAGGAGCCTTCTCTTGACAACCCATTGATTTCAAATAGCTTTACGAACTTTTCTTTATCAGATTTGGTAAACACATATTTCTTTTCTACGGAGTTTAACAATTCTTGTAAGGTCACCGTCTTCGATTCAGCCATAACTGTATGAAGAATTCCAAGATTTAATCGACGGATATCTAAATCAGACATTTCTTCATCTAAATATCTTTGGGAGATACTAAACTCTTCATCATTCGAACCAGTATCCACTAAGTCGTACAGAACCTGCTTTACCGTGTAATTGGTTGATTTCCCATAAAGACGATTGGCGCCATTAAAATTATCAGTTTGTACATGCAAATCCTCTTTCGCAAGATCGTAGTTTAATGCAAACAGATCTCCAACCATTAGGGGCCAGCCTTCTTTAAAACTAATCTTTGGATTTACATTGTAGCCATAATGTCCATCATAGTTTCCTCCTGGAGCATTTGCATAACGATAAAGGTTCCAATGTGTCCACTCATGCATGATGTTATGCATCAGATATTGTGTAGAAAAGTTCTTGTCCGCTTTATCCCTCATGACAATATCAACAGTTCCTTTTCCATCGTACCCATTTCTATTGAATCCATTACTTTTAAGAAGCATACCTTTTTCGAAGTTAATGTTGATTGGTGCAACTTCAAATGATTTTGTATCCGGAAGTAGGTCATTTGCTAATTCAACCGCATGACTGTATTCTTGCACGGCTTGATCGAAATAGTGATTGATTCTCGATGCTTGGAAATTATAGAACCAAGACTCATCATCCGCTGTGTTTCCAAATTTAGTTTTAGTATTTGTATAATTAATAGTATTGGTAGTGATCCCTGTATTGAGTCCACAATTAAAGGTAAAACGATAAGCAGCCTTATTGTATTTTTGAACATAACCTCGACTGTCATTCCCTAAGATGAATCGAATCTTTAAGGCAGTTACTTCAAAAGGAATCTCTTTTGGTGGTAAATTGAGAATTTGCCCCTTTTCATTCGTCATTCCTTCATAAAGAAGATTATCACGGTTATTATCAACATAACTAATCGTAAATTTTGAATTCGAGATAGGAACAGAAGCAGAATTTACACCCCCATCAGTCACTTCAATGTGGAATTTGCGGAAATCAATTGTTCGAACATCCGCTGCTTGTGCTAAACTACGCTTTAGGCATCTCAGTAAAGGCTTCTCCGTCACTCTCTTCAACAGCTACGACTTCATTTACTAGATCTTTTTCTTCTTGTGAAAATACTTGATTGTTTGTGCAAAAAACGATTATCAATAGACCTACTAACAACCACCTTACTTTTTTCATTTTATCCTCTTCCTAGCCTGAAAATGAAGGGCTTCCAAAAAAATTTTTTTCACTCTTAATTCTATAACTCCATTTCTTTCTCCTTAACAAACTTTACGAAATGAATCGCAAATGCAGCTAAGAAAAAACCAATGAGATAAACGAAAGAATTTGTTTTTTCACTTCCGGTTTTTGGTAGGACTGATTTTTTGGCTGAAGAACTTGGTCCTTTTTTATTCATATTCGCTTTATTTTTTGTATCATTCATGCTGATTGGATAACTAGACAACAATTGTTCTTGAACAGTCAACTTGATAGTAACTTCTTCAGTCTCTCCAGTAACTTGATATGCCTTATAACGAATGTTATATTCTCCAATTGACGTTAACTGGTTCGTTTTCGTATCAATCGGAATCGCCTGACCTAACTCTTCAAATTCAAGTTTGTCTGCATTTTCTGTTTTAGCCCAACTTAAAATCTTCTCCTCAGTAAGTATATCTCCCACATACATGATCTTGTCTGTTGCTTTTAGTTTCAATTCCTTTGAAGCGTTCACTTTGACAGTATAAGAATGTGCGACTTTCTCACCCAACGAGTTTGTAACCTGATATCGTACGATATATTCCCCTGGCTTGGAAAAATCAATTGGATTATCGATCACTTCTATCCCAAATTCTTTCTTGGTATCATACGGTCCCAATGTTGTTTTTGTCCCATCACTGCTAATTTCAAACGCTTGGAAAACAGAATACGGATCAAAAGACTCTTTCTTGTCTCCAACGTAGAATAAGCAAGCAATATCTGATTGAATAATTTCTATCCCACTGATGATAGTAATCTTTACACTCTGGTTAACAGAAGTTCCATTTTCATAAGAAATCGTCACCAATGCTGTCATATCCCCTAACTCAGTTGTATCTTTTTCACTACTAATTGAAAAAGCAACCGTTTCAGAAGATATACTATCTCCATTTGAGTTCTTAATAATCATTTTATCTTTAATGATTTGTTTGTAATCCGAATATCTAGGCAGTGTTAATTCTGGTATTTCTATGGTGTGATGAACATAAACATTGTTCGATTCATCGGACTCAATGACATGGACGTAAATAGCTTTTTCTATTTTATTATTCGCTGAATTTTCTACCGAATAGGTCAACAGATAGCTCCCTACTTTTGATGAATCAACAGTACCGACTATCTTAATTTTATGGGTTAATTCCCCTTCAATGCTATCAATTGCTTTCACCCCTGCTTTTGGATCAAAAGCTTCTCCTTTTTCAATGGTACAATCGATGAGTCCCTCAAAACTCAAAGTAGAGGGGGGTAACTCTTTCAACTGTTTGATGGCTTGAACCAATCTCTTTTCAATCGCAGTAAGTGACTTTAATGTCACCCTTTCCTCTTCTAACGCTGCGCTTGCTTCTTCTAGTGCTTTAGAATAAGTCTCCCAACTAGTAGTAGTATAGGATACAGCTACTCGATTCAATGCCTGTTCTTTTTTTATTCGCTCATTAAGTGAGGTTTTATCAACGAGCCATTCAGCAGATAATGTTTTGTTCCCTGTAGTCCCTTTAGAAATGGTGCTTATTTTCCCCTCTTCGTCACACCACCCATCAAATAAATAGCCTTTTCTTATCGGTACGGGCAACGAATCAATGCTATCTTGGATAGTATAAGTTATTGCATTCACTTTCTCTCCACCAGCTGAGTCAAAAGTAATCGTATAGCTAATTGGTGTAGCTTGTCCGCTTAAAACGATTGATTTTGTCACAGAAATAGGCTCGTTAAACAGCTTCCCGTCGACAGACCATTGAATGTCGTAACCTTCTTTGGTATATTCCTTTGGTATTTCCTCAAATATCTGGTTCTCCCAAATTGTTTGTTCAGGAAATGAACTGATAGCGGGATTGTTTGTTACCTCATAGCGAATTTGATATGCTTTTTTTAACTCATACTTATTCATTGAATTTTCCGGCTGGTTATTATGGAATATGATAAGCTCTTTAGTTGTCAGTGGTTGTTCTTTTTTATAAGCCCAATAATAGTCTTTTTCTTCTAAAGGAACCTCTTTTAGAGCTGAATTTTCACTCAGTTTAAAGGCACTCGGAATCGTCAGTTGCCTCAATTTCTTGCAGTCCTTAAACAGTTCAGAAAAGCTCAAGGGGACTGTCATCTTTTTTGAATCAAATTTTTCTCCAAGAGTTAATTCCTTTAGATTCGTACATCCGCTAAACAAACTCCACATAGTAAGAACGTTTTGTGTATCAAAATTTAACTCTAACCTTTCAACTGCTAAACAATCTTGAAACATCGAATACATGGATTTCACTTGACTAGTATCAAATGATGCTAAAAAACTAAAATCAGACAAGCGTTTACACTCTGAAAACATCGCATCCATGGTCTCAACCTCACTTGTATGAAATTTATTACCTAAATGAAGATTTTCCAATTTCTCACAATTTTCAAAGGTATACATCATATCTTTAACATTCGATGTATCAAAGTGATCGCCTAAATCCAACCTTTTTAATTCCACACAATTGAGAAACATTCCCGATATATCTGTTACATTTCTTGTATCAAACAGCTCTCCCAAATCTAGTTCTGTTAAGGAATTACAGGTAGAAAACATATGCGTCATGGTCTGGACATTTTGAGTATCGAAATGGTCACCTAAATCTAGTTGCTTTAATTTCTGACACTGGAAGAACATCCATCTCATTGAGCGGACATTTTGGGTATAAAATTGTTCCCCTAAATCTAATGACTCTAGATTGGAGCATCCGTAAAACATCTCCTCCATCGTCTCCACATTGCTGGTAATAAATTTCTTTCCTAAATCTAGTTGCTTTAACTTTATTCCATCAAACATCCTTCGCATATTTTTGACATTTACTGTATTAAAATTTTCTCCCAAATTCAAAAAGTTTAAGGAACGGCAGTGCAGGAACATTGAGTCCATAGTCGTAATACTCGAAGTATCTGCATCACCAAAATCAATTCGCTTTATTTTTGAACTTTGCAAATGCTTAGAAAAAAGCGAATTAAATTCACCAGTTAATTTAACTGGCTGTAAATTCGCCTTCGAATGTTCGATGGTAAACGAGCGGATTTGTGTTTGTAAGGTTTCTCCAAAAATCTCCTTTAAGTTCACCTCCACAGGTAACCCATTGATTGAGGAAGGGATCACCAATTCATTCAAATTAACACTTTCTGAATAGCCAATAATCTTTGCTCGTCCCTCTTCCGTTGTTTCTGTTTCCCATTTCTCTTCATTTTGAATAAGTGAATCATTCGACGAGTTTATTTCTTCCCCATAAGTCACATCCATATGAATTCCTATAAAAAAAAGGACACAACCCACCACTATCATTTTTATACACTTGAAATGTGTTTGAAAAAAGAGGCACTTACTAATCATTTAAACTCCTCCAATCACTATCTACCAACAACCATCCTTAAAATAGTTAAATATTCTCTAATCAAATAATGTTTGACTCTTTGTCGCAAGTGAGAGATTTATCTTATTCCTTCTACTTTTATATATTTGCATAATTTTTTTAACAGCCTCTTCCGTCATGTCTATCTCTACAGCTAATTCAAGAAGCCTCAGCGCCCGGATATCTCGACCCTTTTCTAGGTACTCATCAGATAACTGATAAAGATAGTTCGCTAGCTCCTTACAAGAAAATTGCGCCTGCAGCACCTCCTCAAACTCCGCTTTCTCTAAATAGCGATCCAAAATAAACCGGGTTCGGCTGTCAGAATAGAAATCCTGAGTTGCTTTCTCTGAGTGTAAGGCCAATACTTGGTTAAGCATAAACTGACAGGTTTTAATATTGGCAGTTTTTCTCTGTACGCGTACATTAAAGGAGACCAGAAGCAAATGTTCCAAACTTTCTTTTGTTTTTGGATCAGTAATCAGCCCCCTGCGCAGCATACGCGATAAAATCAACAAGGCGTTCTGATTTTGCGTTCGTCCAAACGGCAGAACCATCTGTTCCGCTGAAGAAAAATCCAGCTTCGGGTGGTTCAACCAGTAATTGTATAAAAAGACGTCCACTCGTTCCTTGTCCTTTAACTGCTCCAAAAGTTCTTGATTTTCCGCTTCGTCTAAACCAACAAACTGATAGGTCAGTACAGGTTCTGAATACTCACTTTTTTGTTCCGATATTTTTTCTCGCCAATTTCTCTCTCTTAGCCAATTGGCCGATAGACCCCAGCCTTTGTTTTTGGCAAAGGTTCTCAACTCATCAAATTCTTCATTGGTCGCTGCGTTGAATAATTCCTCTGACCACAGTGCTTGGTGAAATATTTCATCCGAAGCTTCGCCACTACAACTCTTTGCATCTAAAAAGCTATGCACTACTTGGTTGTTCATCAGCACACTGCCTAAAGGTCCATGAAGAATACCGTTTGGTCGTTTATCTAAAAACAGATCTTTGAAATGGCAGGTCGTCTCATACTGATTGCCATTGACCTCCACCAAATCAAAGTAGTGTGCTTGGATCAGTAAATACGCGGCATACACGCGATAGAAAAATGCTGGAAAATAATCCTCTGCCTCGTCTCGTTCAAAATATTCCTTCATGCCTAAAATAAGCGGTCTGAAGTTAATCAGTCGGAAATAATCACGAATGATCGGAAATTGTCGCAGAATTGGATAAATGAACCATTGCGTATTAGCCACTAAATCACGACTGACATACAATTCTGCGATATCAAAATTCACCAGTTTTCTAACATCCTTCGCATGTCCCCAAAACACAAAATCACTGAAATTAAAGATGCGATGGGTTTTGGCACCGATAACGGCAATTTTGTAGTCAAAGACTGCAGGCATCTCTCTTTGATGGCTTCCTTTAGAAAAGGTATTTTTAATTCGCTCAGGCTCTTTGGTTAAATAGGCGTCAAACTTTTTGATATGATTCAGTGCACGATCGGTTCGTACCTTCAACACAAAACAATCCGCTGGCAAATGATCCAGTGCCGCCTGAAACTGCAAGGCCTGCCGCATATAATTAATGGAGGTACTTCTATTTAAATCCACTCGTTTTTCTAAGGGTGCTTGTTCGATAATTTCTATATGATTTGCTTTTATTTCCTGTCTTAATTCTGGAAAGCGGTCAAACTCACCCTGCCAGGTACTTAACAGGATACCCTCGATTGTTTTGGCTGCTCTCATCTTCAAGAGCTTATCGATAGTTAACCGAACTTCTAATTCTTCCCGAATAGCGCCACACATGACAGCCCACGTTTTCTTCATCTTGTTTTCCTCTCCTACCACACTTGTTTTGTCAGTGTGCCGTCTTCTCGATTGATCTGCCAGCCCAGTTCTTGTAGGTTGGCTTCACCCCAGGTTTCTAGGATTCGATTGAAATCCTCCCTATCCACTTTCCGAGGCTGCCATCTGGTTAGATGATTTTCAGCATAAATCATCTGTGCCTGAAGAAGCATTTGGTCATCTTCAAGCTTCAACTGCGTAACCATGCCATAGGGAAGTGCCTCCGAATGAGTGTCAAACTCGCCATTACTATTGAAGACAAAATTGCCCAAGCTATAAAGAACATCCACGCCATCGACTTGTTCAATGGGTTGAATCGCATGTGGACCGTGTCCCATAATCAAGTCCGCACCTGCTTCGACTAAGCGTCGTGCTAAGAAACGTTGTGTTGGATTAATGTGTTGGAAATCAATCCCCCAATGGCAAAGAACGATTACTTTTGAGGCAGGAAATTCCTCTTTTGTTCGTTGAATCGTGCGGAATAATTGTTGAGATAGACAATTTCCTCCTAAATGATCCCCTTGGGCATACATGCCAAACTCATTGTATTGACCATTTCTAAACCAATAGCCGTTAAAAATGAATAGGTCCTGGCTTTTAGTTTTTAACCGATAGGGACAAAGTGCTTCAAGAAAGGTATGTCCCGAACCAATTGCCGCAATTTTCTGTTTTTTCAAGGCAGCGAGTGTGGATAGGACGCCCGCGCGACCAAAGTCGTTGGTATGATTCGTAGCTAGGGTCACTAAGTCAATGCCATGCTTTTTGAAGGTTTCGGCGGTTAGGTCTGCTTTTGCCCCCAACACAAATTTCTTTTTCCTTTTCATTGGTGAGACAGTAGGATCATCCACCAAAACAGCTTCCAAATTGGCAATAGTGAAATCTGCTTCATCTAAGAAAGATTGGACCTTCTCAAAGGAAAAATCATAGCCTTCTTCAGTCAACGGATCCCACTGATTTCGTTTGATTCTTCTTTCGGAATACCATTCTCCTAAATACGTGTCTCCAACGACTGTCATAGTGACGTTCTTTTTCCGAAACGTTTTTTGTTTTTTGTTTTCTTTTACTAGTTTTTCAATACTGAGGTCTTCATCGTCTTCTTCAAACCACAGTTTTAAAAGCTGCTGGTCCAATTCAAACGCATTTTCTGCCTCTAAAACAACTACCAGTGTGTGGTCATCAAATACGATACTGTTGTTTAACCATGAAATTCGATAGCCTACTTCTCGTTCCCCCACCAGATGTCCCTGCTTCTTAAACAGTTTGCCCTTGTGAACACATTCGACGTCGATAAAGTAAGCCAATAATTCCTTCGATAGCTCCATGAACATTGCACTGATTTTCTTTACATCTTGGATAGTATAGCTTTGAGGATCGTTTCTTTTTTTCCGTCCCGAGATATTTTTACAACAGTTTTCCGTTAATTCATTTTCAGCAACAAAGGCATCAATTGCCTTTTGACAACTTCTTTTCGTTTGTTCTCTAAACAGCTTGGCTAACAATAGGCTGGTATCTGGTCCCATCGTGCAAATGTGTAGTCGAATCAATTCGCTTAGAGAAATAGATTCCCCTTGATCAAATTGAACCGCATTTGGTGAACGTTTTTCTTTCGCAATGACCTCATTCACTTTGACTTGGTCTGTTAGTAATAACTCCCCTGCATCCACTGCCTGAAGTACCTGTAAGAGAACCAGTAAACTACCTAGTCCTTTGTCTCCGGTTGGTTCTGTTTCCGTTATATAGTCGATAGACGTACGATTGTCTTTTGAATAGTGCATTATTTAGAATTCCTCCACAAAGTGCGCATTATTTTTGATAAATGTTTCTAACTCCTCCGGCGTGCCAAGTGCCGCGTAACTATCCTCAGGTAAAAATACCGGATGAATCGTTTTTCCTCGTTCAATCAAATAGTTATACAAAGGGGCAATATAAATCTCGCCATACTCGGCTAATAATTGATCGGACATTACTTCAAAGGCTTCAGAGAAATCCTGCCATTGGCGGAAATAATATAAGCCTACCGATCCCCAAGAAGAGATCGGTCGTTTTTCTGCCATCTCTGTAATCCGCTCCTGAGGTCTATCAAGCTTGGCAAAGGACCAATGAGTCCCTTCTGCTTTAAACAAGGGGACACTGCCATCCGCTTGGCGAATGGCTTCTTTGGAAAGATACTCAGGCTGAATTGTAGTATCGATGTTGTAGATTAGAAGATCTTCATCCTTATTTATAAATTCCGCTGCCTGCATAACCGTGTCGGCTTGTCCATTGGTCACTTCGTCTAACTCGATGATGTCGTAGGTTTTAATTCCTAATCCCACAATTTCTTCTATTAAATACGTCGGAGAATAGCTCCCTTTTCTGACGATAAAAAGAAAGGTTTCGTCAAAAAACTGTTTTAATGAGCCTATTGCCCACGAGAACAAGCTGCGATCCCCAGCCATGATTTCATGTTTGGGCTGTGTATAGCCTTGTTTGGTAAAGCGGCTGCCTCGACCAGCCATGGTAATAATGACTTTCATCAGCTGCCTCCCAAATAAGGCATCAACAACTTCATCGCCTGCCCAAACATAATCTTCTGCCGGTCTGGATAATCCGCATGCAGCGGAATCATTGACAAGAACAACAACCCTTCGATTAATCGAACCTGCTCAATCGGATAAAGTTTGGCAATACTCTCGTTCACCAATTCTGTAATCTCATTCTGCAGCTCCGTCTTATGAATCGTGTACGAATAAACAGTTGAAGATTCCTGCTCTAAACTGAATTGATCCGTAATAATATGATCATAAGCGCCTTCAAAGCTGTGCATGATCTTCGCGATGTCGTAAAACTCATCCCCATAAATATCAAAGGAGCCAAACTTGCCACGAGGATCAATCAGCTTCACTAGTTGATTACTTACTTCAAATAAAATATTGCTTAGACAAAAATCGCCATGAATAATCGAAGCCGACTTTTCACTAATCAGCTGATTGTCTTCTAATAAGTTAAGTAACTGTTCCATGATTGCCTTCACGGGTTGATACGTCACTCCATTAATTGTTGGTGCATTCTCATAAAACACTTCAAACGCCGGATCCTCCATCAATCGTTCTACTCGGGCCACGGTTTTCTGGTAGTAAATATCTTTCAAATCCTGTGGGTCCAGTTGTTTATTCTCTGAATGCAGCTTCATCTCTTGTCTCACAAACAGCAGCTTGTCCATGATCTTTTCCCAATCACTGATCTCCAAATTTCCGTAGATGTATAGATTATGCAGGGTTTCATAGGGGTAATATTCCATCTCGACACAAGGCTGCTCTTTGTCTAATGAATAGTTGTAAATCCGCGGAGTAAAGAATTGTAATTCCTCTGGCATCTTGATGTACCATTCGATTTCGTGTATCAGTTTTTTTGTATCGTCACTCTTCTTAGTTAGAATCCCTCGTTGATCATCTATCGTAATTGAGTTAAAGAAACGAGCTTGAACCAATTTCTTCGTTTCTAAGTATTCCTTCTCATGGCCTAAGTCCAACCAAGCATTGGTCGAAAGCAAGTCAACGGAATGATAGTTTTCATCATAATCCTTGATTGCTTCATAAAAAGAACGACTGTCATCTCGGCCGTTCTTCCCCTGTTCGTATTCCTCCAGCAGTACAGACATACAAGAAAGTAAAAATTCCCGGCTGCTTTGGAAGCCAAAGACCCCTGCTACCAATTGGCTGCTTGGTTTATTTTGCGCTCCTTCGTTTTTATTGCTAAACTTCAATCGCTTCTCTTCTCGAATTACACTTGTCCAAGGGACGGCGTTGTCTCGTTCACCAATCACAATATAATCTGCAACCTCAGACGAATCGTCCAGTACATAGGTGTCGCCAAAGTTAATCGTTAGATGAAAATCTTCATTCACCAAAGACAGGATCCGCTTCAACCCATTCCGAACTACCTGCAACAACGTCCGACTTTCTTTACTTGTCATAAATAGCTCATACACAGATTTCGAACGTTTCCGGAACGGTTCATCCGACTCCGCCTGACTTTCGTCAGATAGAATAAATACATAGTCTTTCTCACGGTATTTCTCTAACAAGCTTTCCTCAATCGTGCCCTCTTCAAAAGGCAACATTAGTGGATAAATCGCACCAAAGCGCTTTTGCATATCCGCCGAAATCTTTTTGGTATTTAAAATCATGACTGCTTCCATCGGTCATCCTCAATTCGTTGTAAAATTTCTTCTTCCGTCCATTCCAGAAATTCACTGGGACGAATGGCACGATCATCAACATAGAAGCCTTGACCACACCAAGGCTTCCCCACATGCAATTCGTCATAAGGGATGCCCCATTTTTCTAACCATTCCGTCAATACAGGCACCATGTTGGCAGTAATCAAACCAACATTTCCTTGGTAAGTTCGCATTTGTCGAGCTGTGTACAAGATGATTTTGTAGCCCTTTTCCTTGTATTGCTTCATTTGATCCACCACTTCTTGAATTGGTTCAAGATCGGTGTATTCCTTCTCACCCTTTTTCTCACAAAAGGTATTATCAATATCCATCACAATGGCTTTCATGCGTCCCCTCACTTCTACATATTCCTTCACCTGTCGCTTCACTAATTAAACAGTTACGGAACTCATTTGATTCGATTCTCTCAGATACTCTGTGTCCAGTTGGCCAGTGGTCAGATAAGTGTAAAAGCTAGGTGCCAAGGCATAGCCTTGTCCCCATTTTGTAATAATGGTATCTCCTTGATAGCCGATATTCTTAAACTTGCTTTTGATCTTCGTGGCAATACAAGAAAGCTGGCTGCGGTTGGAATCTGTTTCCCCTTCCGACCACAGGATGTCGCAAATTTCTTTGCGTGATAGCATTCTGCCTTGCGCCTCCAGCAGCAATTTAAACAAGCGCTCTTCCTTTTTCGAGAAGAAAATACGCCCGGCTGATGTCTGCAAAGAACGGTTCTCCATATTTTGAATCGGCGGACATTCCCGACTTTCGCTTTCTATGCGTTCTTCATAAAAAATCCCTTGCAGCAGCACTAATTTCTCTCGCATACTGTCAAAAGGCAATATTTTTGATAAATAGCCGCTGATTCCGGCTTCCCTCTCTTCTTCATTGGGTTCACTTTCAGAAGTCAAGCGAATCACCAGATTCTTCCCTTCGCCAATCGCTGCAAGCAATTTTTTCGCTTCCAAGTTACTAATTGTTTCACTCAACATGATAATGGGAAAGAACTGAAAAACGGCAAACATTTGTGCATTCTTCACCCCTTCAGAAGAACAAAACACTTCATAATTCAGTAACTGCAGCTGCTTTTGTAGTTGTTGTTCGGCTAATATATTTTTTGTGAGAAGTAGTACTTTATTCATGCACTCACACTCCTTTATCTAATTAGTTATTCTTGCTTCATTCCACCAGCTCCAACGAAAGCTCAGGCGTCAAACAATACCCACAGCCCCAAATCGTCCGTAATAACTCTTCCCTGAAACCTGCGGCGGTCAACTTTTGCTTAATCTTTTTCACTAACACGGACAGCTGTGACATGCGAGAGTGGCCTAAGGTTTCTTGCCACAGGTACGCACACAGTTCTTCGCGCGACACGATCTCCCCGTTAGCTTCCTGTAAATAAAGAAACACCTGCTTCTCTTTTTTTGTTAAGGTATTTATGAACTGTTCCCGCAGCTTTTCGGTCATCGCTGAGTGCTGATAAACCGAAACCCGTTGTTCCTCTTCGGTCTGCTGGACTTCATCCATCTTCTCTGCCAGTCGTTCCCGTAACTGGTCCAGTGGGGTATTGTTCGTAAGCCATTCGGTCAGTCCTAAGGCTCGCAACTGTTCCTGTTCTTCTACAGAGGGCGCCACACTGAATTTGCGAAAGATCACGATATTTCCGCTGACCAATTTAGGTAAAATCTCTTCAATTTCTTTATTGGTAATGGTCTCACTGAAGATAACGACTTGATGATCCACCATTACCCGACCTTCTTTTCTCAAGTGTTGAAACACCTGAACCGAACACAATACTTCGTAATTCAACTGCTGCAATTGTTCCTGCAGGCGTTGTTCGACTAAAACATTCTTGGTTAACAATAAAATCAACCGCACACGTTTCACTTCCTTTTCTCTACATCAGCAGTATGTCAGCTTTCAATACGATTGAATTGGAAGCTGAAAGGCTTGGGCAGCTTCTTTTGACAGTTGCTTCATCGGTGTCACTTCAATTAATTCTGCCTGAACCACCAACCGATTCGTTGCATATAAGTCCCCACAAGTAATTAATGTAAGAAGCTTCTTCTCCGGTACGACATCCAATACTTCCGTCTTAGTTGGTACGACCTTTTCCTTATCAATTACTTCGTATGTATACACATGGTAAAGGTCGGTTAAATAAATGAGGTCACCAAGTATGATATTCTCTAACGGCGTAAACAATAAATCTGGCTGATCCGATCGATGACTGGCTAAGGCATAATTCCCCTCACCCATTTCCTGATCAGGCGAAAGCGTACCTGCACCATAAAGCAACGCCTCATTCGATAATCCTTTAAAAATCGGCAGCCGAATCTTCACACTAGGAATTGCAATACTGGCAATCACTGGCAATTCCTTTTTTCCTCCAGCCAGTTGTGATTTTAACACCGCCTCTGACGTGAGCGATTTCACCTGGTCGAAATCAAAGGGGGCTTCTCTTTGCTTGTTCTTTTCTAAGTCCTGCTTGGATAGCTGATTAACGTCATAGGCAGCCCCAGTATTTTTTACAAAATAATTGATCAGCGGTTTATTAAATAGAAGAAAAAGTCCGACAACAATCAGCAAAAAAGAACAAAACTGAACGATTTTTTTCTTCATATCTTCCCTTTCTATTAAAAAAAAATACGTAAGGTGAAAAAAACGAACGATCCGTCTAAAAAGATTAATTCTTTTATTTAGAGAGATCGTTCGCTTCCTTACTGCTTTCTACTCTTCTTGATCGAAAAACTCATCAATCGTGTCTTTGTTCTTACGTTTCTTTCGTTTAAACTTGTCCTTCAACCCAAGTAATCCAAGACCGAGCAATCCTAGACCAGTTGCTGGATTAGAAGATTCTTTCACGTCAGCTCCTGTTTTAGGCAATGTCTTCGCTGTTTGACCCGTGATTTTCTTCGGAGTTGGCTCCACTTTCGGTTGAGGCTCTGAATCACTATCGGAATC
>NZ_JAFREL010000074.1 GCF_017377655.1 Candidatus Enterococcus ferrettii | reverse complement strand
GATTAAATTATAACTATTTTACTGATTAATTACATATCAAATAGCTAATTAGCAACTCATGTCCAGTCTTTCACTCATTGAAAGTTAAATAATGAACATCATGTTCATTGAAAATACACTAAGAAGGGAAACTATCGAATGCTTATAATCGAACGTTTGAAACAACAAACTGATTTTAGTATCGCTGAGAAGCGTATTGCTGAATATATACTGGAGCACCTGCCGGATATTCCTAAAATTTTTATTCAGGACTTGGCTGAGAAAACTTTTTCTTCTCATTCTACGATTGTCCGTTTAGCACAAAAACTAGGATATTCCGGTTTTCGACAGTTTAAGGATGCAATTGCCGAAGTGGTATACGCACAGTTGCTCTCAACAGAAGAGGTCAATGTCAACTTTCCCTTCCATCCGTTAGATACACCAACTGAAATTGCTAAAAAAATGGCTGATCTAACCATCGGTACTATTCAACGTTCCTTAGTTCAATTAGACAACGAGGTTTTAAAGTCTTCGGTGAATACCCTGATGGAGGCGGACCGAATCTTTCTTTTTGCCCGTGGCGATACTCAAATACGGGCCCGCGGCTTCCAAAATAAGTTAATTAAAATTAATAAATTTGCGATTCAAGTGGAAGAACATGTAGATACTGACTGGACAGCTGTGGGAATTACCCAGCAGGATTGTGCTTTTTTTCTCTCTTATAGTGGTATCGTGCCCCCTTATAATAAAATTATGCAATATCTTCATAAAAAAGGGATTCCCATACTATTGCTGACGGGTAATCCTGAGTCGCCAATGGTACCCTTTGCGACTCATTTGCTTTTAACCATGCAGGAGGAATATGATTTTGCTAAAATTGCAACATTTTCTTCTCAAACTGCCTTTGAATATATTCTGAATACTATTTATTCGGTAATGTATACTAAGGACTATGAGGCTAATCTGCGTAAGCTAAAAGAAAACCAACAGCTGATGCAAACTGGTCTGTTAGCGGATCAAGAGTAAAAAAACGAACATTTCATGTTTTTATGTCACGAACCTGGCCGCTTGCTTGGTTCAGTTTTTTAGGATTATCTCATGCAAAAAACGTTAAGAAGCAGCGTTTCCTAATTAAATGAGCTGGAGACTTCAGAGGATACAATAAGAGTTCAGAAATCTATAAGCCAAAGAAAGGCTCAAGTAGAACGAGTTCGTGCTTATCAGGGAGCTAAAAAGAAAAAGCGCTAAGTCCTGTCGTTTTGCCCCAGACTCAACGAATAGTCGTAGCAATACCTAGATTGACTTACGGCTAAAAAATGATCGAAGAAGCTTAAATGCCTTCTTCGATCATTTAGTGACCTTATTTCTTTTGAAATCCAGCTGCTAATGTTTCAACAGTTTCTGCCAAACGTGGTCCTGGCAAAGCATTCTCAAGACTCATGGAAATAATACGATTATTTTTGACCGCGTCTAACTGTGAGAGTGCCGGGTCGGACTTAATAGCCGCAATTTTTTCATTAAGAGTCGGCTGATCATAGTCATGAACCAGAATAATATCTGGCTGTCGTTCTAAAACCTCTTCACTACTAACAGTGATCCAATCTTTCTCAGTTTGATCTTCAAACAAATTGACACCACCTGCTGCTTCAATAAGACGAGATTCATAATTACTACCGCTGGCAGTGAATATCCCACTGTCTCCACTGTCATAAACAAGGACTTTGGCGGGCTCCTTTGCCGTTGTATTGGCAACTGCATGCAAACGGTCTTTTTGCTGCTGGATAAATGTAGCAGCTTTATCTTCTACATCAAAAATAGTACCGATATCTGTAATTTCTTGATAGACCTCATCAATAGTTTTAGCACTATTTTGGTAAACAGTGATATCATTTTCTTCCAGTTCGTCTAATGAAAGGCCTTCTGAGCCAAACTCCCAGTCAATACCATAAATAAAATCAGCACCACTTGATAAAACAGCTTCTCGAGTGGCCGAGCCATGTGTCAGTTCCGGGATTTTTTCATAGTCCTCTTTGTATTCTGGCAAAGGACCGCGGCTGTGATTGTTTAAGGTATTGCCGATAATTTTATCAGCTAATCCCAGCTGACAAAAAAGTTCAGTGGTATTTGGCCCCATGGTAAGTACCTTGTCAGGAACTTCGTTAATCGTGATAGTGCGTCCATAATTAGTGAACACCAGCTGATTTTCATCAACAGCTGTTTGGTTAGCTTTCGAATCACTGCACCCAGAAATAGTTAATAGCAGCAAAATACTTAGCATAAATTTCTTCATAAAAGCCCCCTCTTTATATCTGACCTGGCGACCGACCATTTTTAGGTAAATAAGTAATGGTCGGCCGCTGCAATAGTGGATGAATTTTAATCTCAGCATGAACCTGAAAGACTTGTTGCAGCGTCTCTTTAGTTAGGACATCCCCTGGATTCCCGCTAGTTAAGATCTCCCCAGATTCCATGACATACAAATAATCACAATACATGGCAGCAATATTCAAATCATGAATCGCCGAAACAACTGTCAGCGGCAAACGACTTAACAGCTCAAAAATTTCCAGCTGATAATGAATATCCAAATGATTGGTCGGTTCGTCCAATAGCAACAAATCGGTGTTCTGTGCCAAAGCACGTGCAATCAATACCCTCTGCTTTTCCCCACCAGATAAGTGCTGAAAATTTCGTTGTGCTAAATGAGTAATTCCCAACTGCTCCAAAGCTTCCGCTACTAACTGATAATCTTCAACAGTATCGTTATCAAAGAATCGTTTAGCAGGATAACGACCCATTTGAACAATTTCCTCCACTCGGAAATCAAAAGGTAATTCATTTTCCTGCCCAACCGCTGCCATCTTTTGAGCACTTTCTTTATAAGACATCACTCTTAACGGTGTTTCGTCTAAACGAATTTCACCGCTTTTCGGCTTTAATGCTCGATACACAGCTTTTAACAATGTCGATTTACCACTGCCATTTGGTCCAATTATGCCGACGAATTGCTGGTGATGAGCTTTTAAATTTAAATTACTTAAAACAGATTGATTTTCGTAACTGCAGCATAGATTCTCCACATGTAATTCCATCACAGTCTCCTAATGTTTTCGATTTTTCTTCAGTAATAAGATGAAAAACGGACCACCTAGAATAGAGGTTAAAATTCCCAATGGTAATTCTTCCGGCGCTAATATGGTTCGAGCCAGTACATCTGTCCAGACTACTAAAATACCACCGATTAAACTAGCTACTGGTAAAACCTTTCGGTGATCACCACCTACTAAAAGCCTTGCAAAATGTGGACAAATTAATCCAATGAAACCAATTGTTCCACTAACAGCAATCGTCGTTCCTGCTAAAAGTGACGTGACAAATAGCAGGATTTTTTGAAAGCTACGAACCGAAATTCCTAGAGTTGCAGCCGTTTCCTCCCCCATTATCAATAGATTTAATACACGATAATTTAAGGTTAAAAAAATCCCACAGGTTAACATCACAATAGTTGGCAAACCTAAAAAACTCCATTTCGTATTAGCTAGACTACCCGACATCCAAAATTCAGCATTGTGCAATCCTAATGCATTTGGAGCGCTTAACACAATCACTTTTGTAATTCCTTGAAAGATCATTGCTACAACCACACCCGATAGCAAAAGCTGAGTAATCACAATTTTATTTTTTACGCGACTGAGTGCATAAACCAGTAACAAAGAGAATGCTGCGCCTAAAAAAGCCGATAAGGACAAAGCATACGTCCCTAAAAAGCTAAAAACTCCAAACAACATACCTAATGTTCCAAACATTTCTGCTCCTGGGGATACACCCAGTAAAAATGGATCGGCCAACTGATTACGTACTAAAGCCTGCATAGCGACCCCAGCAATTGCTAAAGCTGCTCCAACAACAAAACCCAACAGAACTCTAGGCAGCCGTAAATTCCAAACAATATTTTGTTGCAGCAAAGTACCATTAGATGGATAAAATCCTTGTGTAATATGATTAAGTACGATATCTGACGTAACATTTGCTGGTATATTAACTGCTCCTAATCCCGTAGCTGCCACGATGGAAATGATCGCAAGTATAATTAATAGAACCAAAAGCGGCCTTAGCCGCGGACGGCGGCGAACCCCTGCTTTGAACCAGGCTACTGATTGAGGAATATCAAAACGGTGGAGCATCTGCACTCACTTCCTTACCAACAATTTTTCGACAGTTAAGACAAACCAGGTGGCCAATACAAAAGAAAATGTCAAGACTGGCAGCCCAGCGATTCCTAATAATGTCGGTAGAGCAAAATCAAAACAAATGGTGAGTATTCCACCTGTTAAAAACATTAGCAAGATCCAGTGGGAATCCTTTTTTTCTAAAAATAAGTCCAAGGCTAAAAAGGTCAGAATACAATTATAGCTGTGCAAGCCTAAAGACAAAGTATCCAAATTACCACCTAAGATAAACGCACCCGTTAAGCTAAAACCGATTGCTCCAATTGTCAATGCTCCCCAGCGGATATTCGCGATAAAAATCGCTGCTAGGATCAAAAGAGAGCTGACGACATTGTCTAATAGGAAAATTTCCCCACCCCCTTTGATAAAGATATCGGGAAGTGTTAACATTCCTGTAATTGAAAGTGTCTGTGGCAAGCGGGCGATTCGACTAGTAATTATCCAACGACTATTAAAACTGATTAGCAGGAATAACCAGGTGATCAAAATAAATGGAAAAGTTAAACCAGGCAGCCCTTGCTGCCTGAACAAATGATTGATTACCAAAGTCATCAAAACACACAGAACACTTCCAACTAGAGCAATCGGCCAAGCAACCCATCCCTCAACAAAAGTTCCCGCTGCAATTCCAACCAAAACCGGACTAAAACCCATCAATCCTCTTTTAATTTGATCGTTTTCTACTTGCAATAAATGAGCTGTCAGGTTAGCGAATAAACAGCTGCTCAAAGCCAAGGCTGCCAACTGAAAATCTGCTATTGCTACTGCTAAGAAAATCATCGCCCCACTAACTGGATGTTCAATTAGTACTACTTGGGAAAAACTGGTCAATATTCCTTTCAACCATGAAGCTTTTGTCTCTTCAGTCATTTCCACCATTCCCCCCCTCCTAATACTTCCTGGTTAGCTGCAGCTTTTTTTTACAAAATGTTTGATTATAGTTTTGATAACAAGCTTGGATAACCGATTCTATTTCTTGTGTATCATTTCCCAAAACACGCAAACTGTATCCGTTAATCGGTAACAGCGACAGACCAAAATGTAAAGCAGGAAAGACAGTCGTTAACTCCTGATGCAGCTGAGAGATATATTCCTGATCAATCTCGGGATGGACTACTAGTAAGGAAGCTATTTTTTTAAACCCTTCCAGCATCCCTGCGCCTGCTAAATTTTGGCAGTCCGGCTGCAGCAACACTCGATCCATTACTGCCAAACGATTGTCCAAATAAATTTTTGTTAGCAAATTGACTTTTCGATAAGTAAAGCCCCGTTCGGCAGAATCCCAGCCAGGTGTTACAATCTCTGAAGCAAAATAACGGGCATCAGCAGCTAAATAAACCAATTGTTCCTGCTGATAGATACTCTTTTCGTAGGGAATGATGGGGTCAGGCAGATTGATGAACTCTCCTTTAGCCTTAACAGCAATTTGATTAAGCTGATACACGTGATCCTTAGGCGTTTGATAAACTTTTGTAGCCGATTGAGTGGTTAAATATAGGCTTGCCTCAGGTCCCACGTCTATAGTTAAGGAATATCGATCGCCATCTAAATAACCGCCACCAGGATTCAGAACAAAATAAGTCACTTGCCCACTGTCATCTAAATACTGTGGACGCATCACCTTCAACGCTCCTTGATAAAAAATATGTCCTGGTACTGTCCGATTATCCCGTTGTTTTACGGCTAGTTCCAATGTACCGGTCATTGTTTTCATAGCTACACTCCAATAAAAGCGTGCTTTTTCAACCAGTCAACGACTTCATCTAAGCCGGCACCATTCTGCAAATTAGTAAAGACGGTCGGCTTTTCCAAACGGTATTGCTTAGCATCACTAGCCATAATTGATAAATCCGCATGCACAAATGGTGCTAAGTCAATTTTATTAATCACAAAAAGATCTGATTTGATCATCCCTTGTCCGCCTTTACGAGGAATTTTCTCCCCTTGGGCTACGTCAATAATGTAAATCGACAAATCTACCAACTCTGGACTGAAGGTGGCTGCTAAATTATCGCCACCACTCTCCACAAAAATGATTTCTAAATTTGGGAAATGCTCCTCTAGCTCTTCAATTGCCGCTGTATTCATAGATGTATCCTCGCGAATCGCGGTATGAGGACAGCCGCCTGTTTCTACCCCGATAATCCGAGCCGGATCAAGAATTCCAGTATTGATCAGGTATTTCGCATCTTCTTTGGTGTAAATATCATTGGTAACAACGGCAATTTCCGCCTTGTCTTGCAGCTTGCGTACAATTTGTTCAATGAGAAAGGTTTTTCCAGCACCTACTGGTCCACCAACTCCTATTTTGATTGTGTCCATTGTAGTCCTCCTAAATTTTTCTAAGACATGAAATTGCGGGCAAACAAAAACTCATGCTGCATTTGGGAAATTTCAATTCCCGGTGCAGTAGCACCAAAATGATCCAGCGGCATAGTAAGAATTGCTTCAGTCAGTTGAGGAATCTCCTGTGACACTGCATAAATAATTTTTTGTCCAGCCACTTGGCCAATCGGTACTCCCCGTACAGCATTTTGTACCAAGGTAATCGTAGTATTCAGTAGATACACAGACAAAGTTTCTGTAACCTCAGCCTGCGAACAATAGGCCAGTAATCCAAAAACAATTGCTGGATGAGGTGCTAGCTGCTGCTCCTTTAATCGCAGCTGGTAATGCTTCAGCAAGGAGTCATCCATCAGACTATTACCAATATTTAAAAACTGCTGACCCATCTTTTTGTTAGCCTGTCGCATTTCACTTGGTAAAAGCAGTGCATTCAATTCAACATTAACCGCTAAAACCTCTGTCAAACTTTTCTTCTCCAAAGCTTCAAAAACAATACGAATAGCTAACCCATCAGTGGATAAAATTTGGTTGTTGAGAAACTGCTTCAGCCATAACTCAAAGGCTTCCGCATTTTGAATTCGATTCTGCTGTAAATAGGTTTCAAAGCCATAAGAATGACTAAACGAACCAATCGGAAAATTGGAATCGTTCATTTGGAAGAGAAACAGGTTAGTGATCATGGCTATGTCCGATGTGTCGGAATGGATGTGGCATTTTTACATGTTTGCGCTCAAAGCTCATACTTTTGTGTTCCAGCAGGTGCTCGATTAGATAATCATATTGCACCACCATTGTGTCGTCGATAAACTGAGCAGGCAAGTGCCGATTGCCTAATTCATGGGCAATAAAACCCATCTCATGGATGGCGTTCGGTTTGATCACTAAAACATCCTCTGGTAAGACATCCACTACCACTAAGGTATCCTCCGTTTCGGCCAAAATATCACCCACATGCAGGTGCTTTCCAGGTGCCAAACGTACACTTACTTCACCATTTTTTGCTGTATTCAAATGATGTACCCGCTTAGCTAGTGCTTCATTTTCTATAGCTATCCAGTCTTTGGTTTTACTTTCAGCTGCTGGATAGCTGTTAATGTTACCAATGATTTCTTTTACGATCATGGAATCACTCCTTAGAATAGGAAATATTTTTGTGCTAACGGCAAGACTTCGGCTGCTTCGCTAGTCACCACTTGACCATTTACGGTCACTTCATAGGTTTGTGGATCAACAGTAATTTCAGGCGTTTCACCATTAAATTTCATATCTTTTTTTGTCAGCTTTCGTACCCCCTTAACAGGTAAGGTTTCTTTTTTTAGCTGATATTTTTCTTTAATATTCTTCTCTTGGGCGGCTTGGGAGACAAAGGTAAAAGAGCTTTTCTCTAAAGCCGTACCCAAACTGCCAAACATTTCCCGGTAAAAAACAGGTTGCGGCGTTGGAATTGAGGCATTAGGATCGCCCATTTGTGCTACTGCAATCATCCCGTTTTTCAAAATTTTGCTAGGTTTTACTCCAAAAAAGGCCGGATCCCACAAGACTAGATCAGCAATTTTTCCCACTTCTACTGAGCCGACATAATCAGCAATCCCATGAGTAATTGCTGGATTAATCGTATATTTGGCAATATAGCGTTTCACTCTAAAATTATCGTTGCCTTCAGCATCTTCTGTCAGTGGTCCTCGCTGTTTTTTCATTTTATCGGCGGTTTGCCAAGTACGGGTCACCACTTCACCGACCCGCCCCATCGCCTGAGAATCAGAACTCATCATGCTGAAAATTCCCATATCATGCAGCACGTCTTCAGCAGCAATTGTTTCTTTACGTATCCGCGAATCAGCAAAGGCTAAATCTTCAGGAATATCAGGATTCAGATGATGGCACACCATCAGCATATCCAGATGTTCATCAACCGTGTTGACAGTATAAGGCATAGTTGGATTGGTAGAAGAGGGCAACACATTTGGCTGACCGGCAATCTTGATGATGTCTGGTGCATGTCCCCCACCAGCCCCTTCCGTATGATAGGTGTGGATTACCCGATCGCCGAAAGCTTCAATCGTCCGTTCCACAAAGCCTGTTTCGTTTAAAGTATCCGTGTGAATTGCTACTTGGACATCATATTTGTCAGCTACTTCTAAAGAATGTTGAATCGCTGAGAAAGTCGTCCCCCAGTCTTCGTGAATCTTCAATCCGATCGCGCCAGCTTCAATTTGTTCAGCTAGCGGTGCTTCAATCGCTGCCTGACCTTTACCTAAAAAACCTAGATTGACTGGCAAACCATCGGCTGCCTGCAGCATCCGCTCCAAATTCCAGGCACCCGGAGTAACCGTCGTGGCATTGGTTCCTTCTGCTGGTCCGGTTCCACCACCAATCATGGTAGTTACACCATTATGCAAAGCTGAATCAACTTGCTGAGGAGAAATAAAATGAATATGAGTATCTATTCCACCAGCTGTTAAAATTTTATTTTCTCCTGCTATAATTTCGGTTGCTGCGCCAATTGGAATAGCAACATTATCCATGATGAATGAATTACCAGCTTTGCCAATTGCTGAAATTTTTCCATCCTTAATAGCAACGTCAGCTTTAATAACGCCACTGTAATCAACAATCGTCGCATTAGTAATTACCAAATCAGGCGCTCCACCATCACGAGTGATTAACGGGTCCATCCCCATGCCTTCACGAATGACCTTGCCACCACCAAAGACTACTTCTTCACCATATGTAGTGTAGTCCTTTTCAATTTTAATAAACAAATCTGTGTCTGCTAAACGCACTTTATCGCCGACAGTTGGTCCATATAATTCTGCATATTGTTTACGCGATATTTCTAAACTCATCTAATTCCCTCCTTATCCAATGGACCATTCGTCTTTGCATTCAAGCCGTAAACTTCCCGCTTACCTGCTAGCGCCACTAACTCGACAGTCTTCTCATCTTGAGGTTCAAAACGAACTGCGACTCCTGCCGGAATGTTTAAGCGAAAACCATAGGCCGCTTTGCGATCAAATCGCAGTGCACTATTCACTTCAAAAAAATGATAATGGGAACCAATTTGTACTGGACGATCCCCAGTATTTGTTACGGCAATCTGCTTAGTTTCACGGCCAATATTGCATTGAATCGGTTCAGTACCAACAATAATTTCTCCGGGTTTCATAAACATCCTCCTCGATTTTTAACTGAACTTACTAAAATTAATAATTTGCTTATCTAATTGCGACGTCCTATCCTTGTTTCTCTTAATACAGAAAAAGGAGCTAGCGGATTGGATTATGGACTGTAACCAACTTTGTCCCATCTGGAAAGGTAGCCTCTACCTGGATATCATGAATCATCTCAGGAATTCCTTCCATGACGTCCTCTACTGATAAAATGGTGGCACCATAAGTCATTAATTCTGCAACACTTTTCCCATCACGGGCTCCCTCCATTACTTCATAAGTAATCAAAGCGATCGATTCCGGGTGATTCAACTTCAACCCTCGACTTTTTCTGCGGCGAGCTACGTCGGCAGCAACCACAATCATCAATTTTTCTTGTTCTCGCGCTACTAAATTCATCTAGTTCCTCCTTGATTACAATTTTGGAAATATTCTGTAAATTTAAAACGAGTTTATCATTAAATTCTCATTTAATCTAGTATCCACCAAGATGTAATGTGATATTTTCTGACATAAACTTTTAAAACAACGATCGCCACTGATCTTTTACAGAATGTATCTCTCATAAAATGTAAGGAACATCGTTTTTCCGAACATAAGATGTGACTATTGATTACATCTCTGTGATTAACTGCAAACTAAAAAAGCCGCTTCATTGAAGAAACGACTTTCTTTTTCATAATAATTTTACCGGTTACAATCCTAACCGTTTAGTACTAACTGCCTCAATAAAATGCTGGTCATGCTCAATCATCAGTATAGTTGGGTGAATCCGCTGCAGCAATTGAATAATCTGCTGTTGATTAAAGACATCTAAATAATTCAGAGGTTCATCCCAAAGATAAATATCTGATGGCTGAGAAAGCGATTTGGCCAACTCAACCTTTTTTCGCTGCCCCATGCTCATCTGCTCAATTCGATTTTCAAAGACATTACGTTCCATTCCCAACTTATGGAGATTATTTAAAAACATTGGATAATCTAGCCCTTCTTGTAATGCAAAATCTGTTAAAGTGCCTTGATTGTCTTCGTATTTTTGTCGCACGTAACTAATAGTCAGACCCTTAGGTAAAAAAACTTTGCCAAAACACTCACCGGTAAATGTCCCCAATAAAGCTTGTACTAAAGCACTTTTTCCACTACCATTCTTGCCAGTGACTGCCAAACAATCGCCATGATTCAACTCAAAACAAACATTCTCAAAAAGCAGATGCTCATCATAAGCTAGCCGTAGATTTTCTACTTGAATCAACCGACGATGATGACTAGGTTGCCAATTCATCGAAAGACCGTCTACTGTTTCAATATTCTTCAGCAACTGCTCCTTTTCACCGATTTGAGTTTCTACACGCTGTAAAATTGCCTTGGACCTTTTCATCATTCGGGCAGCATCCGCGCCGATTGCTCCAGGACTTACCCGACGATATTCTGTATCAATGAACCCTTTAGATTTGTTCAGTTTATCGGTTTCACGCGAAGCAGACCAAGCTGCTTTTTCCCTAGCGGTTTGCTGCAGACGAGCAATTTCTTTTTTTAGCTTACTATTTTGTGCCTGCTCAAAAGCATCTTTTTGCGCCTTTTGTTCTTCATAAATGGAAAAATTCCCCTGATATAGTATCAGTTGGCTTTTCTCAATTGCCAAAATATGATCCACCGTTTCATCCAAAAACTGCCGATCATGACTAACCAAAATATAGCCCTGCTTCTTTTTCCGTAAATACTTTGCTACCTGTTGACGCCCTAAAATATCTAAATGATTGGTCGGCTCATCAATAAGTGGAAAGCAATGTTCCTCGGTGAACAGCATCGCCAGCAGAACTTTGGTTTGCTCCCCACCAGATAAAGATTGAAACGGCCGCCACAATACTTCTGGATCACAGGCCAATAAGTTCAACTCTCGTTCCAATTGCCAAATTTCAAAATCCCCCTGCTCCAACAGTGCATAATAAGTCAGCTGGCTCGGATCAGCGATACTCAAAGGAAAATAAACAAAATTCATCGTGTGATCAATCGTACCTCGGTAGGGTAATTGATTTTGCAACAATTTCAATAAAGTGGTCTTGCCACGTCCATT
The DNA here is from genome assembly GCF_017377655.1 of Candidatus Enterococcus ferrettii. GTDB lineage: Bacteria > Bacillota > Bacilli > Lactobacillales > Enterococcaceae > Enterococcus_A > Enterococcus_A ferrettii. The sequence continues at coordinate 79,743 of NZ_JAFREL010000074.1, read as the reverse complement.
ACGGCCGACTAATCCCAGCTTCCATTGCTCATCAACAATCAGCTGTACATCATCAAATAAAAGAGTACCTAACTGATCGTAACCGAATGTAACGTGATTCATTATTATATTACTCATATGGATAACACCTCGCAGCGACTTCTTCCCAGAAGTCAAAAAAACCGTCAGTTCTTTTCGACAACTGGCGGTTGAGCTGATCCACAATAAATAGAACCGAAAATTTGCAGCAAACATTTGCTACAAAGATCGTCTTAAAAGGATTCCCTCTTTACTACATTCACCAATTGTTCGAAAACCTGCACACTGCTCCCTTGGTCAATCCACGGTACAGTCTGAATGCAGCTTCTACTTTATTTGGTGAAATTACGCATCGGGATCCCTCACTTTCTGTACTTTCACTATAACAAGAAATCATTTACTGGTCAAAAATTTTTTTCGCTAATTTGTACCCATAATTTATAATCCAAAGTTGATTCATGCATGGTAAATACCTCTGTCGAAAGAAGAGTTTTTCGCCTAATAATACTTGAATAGATGAAACATCTTAGAAAAATAAATTCTAAACGAAAAACAGCCATCACTATTACGGACAAGTACTTAGTAAAAAACTTAGAAAATGTATACCAAAACGATATACCTCCGCTAATGAGAAACAGTAAAAGAACGGATACTCCATCATTCCAATCTGCTCCTTTTGGAATTAATACCTACTTTAGATATGTCATTTTCCAAATAACTATAAAGCGGTTACTAAAAATACTACTATTTAAGAAACTTATTCTATGACCAATGAAATCTTGAAAATCAATTGAAAGTCAAAACTGATCTTCCAAAGCTATCAATCCATACAATTCATCAACAATTTATTGAACGATAAAAAAGTAGAAAAATCGAGCAACTACTTAAAAATCTTTTAAAAAAATTTTAATACTACAAGTTTAATAGGTGCTTTATCGACGAATTTAAAATAACTAAAAGATGTTTGATATAAAAAAACAGAAAGTTTCGAACTAGAAAACGAAACAGAAAATGAGAAAAATAACGCGATTGGAATACCGTATAAAAAGCAAAAGACTTTTTAAATACTTTTAAAAGACTCTGCATAAAAAGTATTTTCATTTCAAAATAAAACAAAAAAGACACCTAGACTCAAGGTGTCTTTTTTTGTAATCAGCTGCTTTATAACTTTCGATATTGCTCCATTTTTTCTTGGAAATATTTTTCAGTTTTGCCATAAGTTGTATAAGTAATCGCATTCGCCCCTGCTTCAATAGTGGATAAAATTTGCTCATCATTTTGACCACCCGAAGCAATAATAGGAAATTCAGGGAATTGTTCACGAACCCAGCGAACAAGATTGGTCGTTTCTTTTCCGCCAGCCACATTAAAGATATCAACTCCGTTGTCAATCAGCTCCTGCAGGTTGCGTTTGTCGTTGACCACTGTATAAATAATGGGAATATCCACTGTTTCATTTACTATGCCAATTGTATCCAAGTCACAGGGGCCATTCAGAACTACGCCAAAAGCTCCATGTTCCTCTGCGAATGATCCTAAACGTGAAGAGCGATTGCCTGAAGTTAGTCCACCACCAATACCAGCTAAAATCGGAACTTGAGAAACAGTAGAGATGGCTGACAAGATTCGGGTATTGGGTGTCCAAGGGTATACAGCCAATATAGCATCTGCATCATTGTTGGCAATAACCGCAACATCCATAGAATAAATGATACTTTTGATAAGCTTGCCATAGATTTGGATACCCGAAGCTTTTTTTATCACCTTAGGCATTTTAATAATACTTTGTCTAAGTTCAGAATATAATTCAGGAATAAATTGTTCAGTACCGTTATCTTGTTTTTCCATAGGAGACTCCCCCGTTCGACTAATTTGTTCGTGCAAAAAAATTAAAAACAATGACTTGCTAAAAGCAGCAGGACTCAACATTTAGCTAATAATTCAAGTTTACAACCAAATTTGCAGTCAAACGTTCGACTTGGTTACAACTTTACTCTCTCTTTTTGGCAAAATGTTATTCTTTTTGTGCGTAACTTTGGTCTTCTTTTCTTAACAATAATATAAGGATTACCAGATGTCAAAGAGCAGTTAACTCTTACTATAAATGGTCTTTTTATTGAAAGATTTACAAAACCAGTTTTACTAAGATAGCTGCCGATTATAGAACATTTTAGTGTATACTTAAATTAATAATAGAAAAGTTAGGAGTGAGCCGATGTTACTTGAATTTGAAAATATTGCCAAAATAAAACAGGCCACGATTGAACTGACAGACCTCACGGTAATAACCGGTGTCAACAACTCAGGAAAAGGCACCGTAAGTAAGATACTGTACGCTCTTTTAACTGGAATCAACCTCTATCAAGGAAACTATTTGTTTGCTTTAAAATACACCGGAATCATGGAAGAATTGGAGAACTTGGAGCGTTGGGTAGATAAAGATACCTTTCCCTCAGTAAACGCACTTCGGCGGGAGGTACAGACCGTCGTTTATCAGGTTGAGCATAAGCAACATGGAGTAGATCACAAAGAGATTTTTGCTGAAGATACTAAATTAACTGAGCAAATTACTGATCTTTTAAGCAATATTCAACGAAAAATGTCGACAAAAGTTCGTTGGCCTAACCGACAACAGATTGCGGCTATTATAAAAACTATTTTTCAGCAACAAAACCGTGATTATTTGGATGAAAAGACTGTGGCTGCTTTATTTGATCGATTGCTGCGTCAAGAATTTTCCAATTACATCATTAGTGATTCTTCTTTAAACAAATCAGCGCTTCTCTCTCTTCAAGAGGAAGATGATCACCTGATTCTACCTTATAAAAACAATCGACTGGACAATTTTCAGTGTCAATTTCAACTGACACATACCTATAAAGAAGCCATTTGTCTGGATGATCCCGATTTGTTGGATAATTTAGCACTTGCAACGGATGAACAGTTTTTTGGCAAGGCACCTTCCGAAAAACTCCAGCAGGCTAACGAAGCTTCTCATCGGAAACGACTGATTAAACAAATTATGCAACACCAGCCTAAAGAAAACTATCTGCGAGATAAAAAAATTGCAGCTATTTTTTCTGAAGTATTAAATGGGCAACTAGTACGCAAACGAGACGGCTACTATTTTTTTCCAAAAAATTCGTTAAAAGGCGTTCCGTTCAATTCGTTATCCTCTGGAACGAAAATTTTTGCCCTCTTGCAGTTGATTGTGTTAAACGGGCTCGTTGCTGATAGTGGTTGTCTGATTTTTTTTGAACCAGAAACTCATCTTCATCCTCAATGGCAGGTAAAACTAGCAGAATTATTGGTTCGCATAACGACCGTTTATTCGGTTAAGGTGCTAATTACCTCCCGCAGTCCCTATATTATTGAAGCGTTGGATATTTTCTCAACCCAAGAGTCGATCCGTACTAAATTTTACAACACCTCACCGGATAAACGAGATCCAAAAACCAGCCTGATTGTCGATACGACTGACAATTTAGAAGCAATTTACGCTGAAATGTATCAGCCACTCATCTATTTAGAACAATTAAGAGCAAAACTTAACTGAAGTTTGAAACTTCAGTAAGTTTTGCTTTTTCTGCCTGCTTTAACGCATACTACTGTTAACCTACCGTGCGATATTCGTAATCGAAGAGATAAATACCTCATCTAAAACATCCTTTCTAATCTTTTACCTCTATTGTATTAACCAACTTCTGATTATCTTGTGGTTATTTATTTAATTAAATGATCTACATTCATAATTTCTGTTCAAATCACTTGTCACACAACTATTTTATGGCTAAAATTAAGTAACAAATCATTGGCACGTGATTATAAGTCTAGTTTCAAACTATTCTTTTTAAAGCATTAGTACTTATTTATATCTATACGTTTTTCTATCATTGGAATTTTCTCATAATTTTTTTGTGATTTAGATGAATTTCAGATTAAAAAAGGGTAAAATACTAATGAACACTAACGCCGTTAAGAAAGGAAAAATCCCATGAAAGCTTTGTTAAGCACCGCAATCTATCGTAAGATAACCTTGCTGGAATTTTTGGATAATTTTTCTACTTGGTGCCCCACTAAAGATGTAACAAATTTTTTAGACTGTTCGGCAAAAACCCTGCTGAGTGACATTGATTACATTAATGAATTTTGGGGTGAATATGTATATTTTGAGTACTCAAAATTTCAAGGAATCCGTCTAAATAACCTTGCCTCCAACAAGATGGCCAATGTTTACAGCACTATCTTTCAAGAATGCGATGAATTTCAATTTATTGAGAAATTGCTATACGCACCCGATGAAGATGCAGAATACTGGATTAATGAACTATTTATGAGTGAAGCTTCTTTCTATAGAATGGTGAATGCGGTGGAGATTTTTCTCGAAAAACGTGGACTAATTTTGGAACGTGGCCCCTTCCGTGTAACTGCGCCAGATGAACGCTGGGTGCGAATTTTTTATCAACAATATTACACTGAGGAATATGGTATTAATGAATGGCCTTTTGAGATCAATCAGCAAGATACCTTTTGCTATGTCATGCGGGCATCAACAGACTTTGATGTCTCTTTAGATGATCGAGAAGTTCAGGATGCTTCGTTTCTCCTAGTGGTTACCTTAATTCGTATGAGCCAGGGCTTTGCCTTATCTGACGAGGTATATAGCGAACCTGATGATACAATTGATAAAGTCATTGAATATAGCGAGGAGATAGTAGCTCATTTAGTGGAAGGTACGCCCTACTCATTGACTGACACCTGGTACAAGGAAGTTGCTCGGACAGTTTTCCATGAATTTTACAGTTGGGATAACGAAGAGCAAATCATTCGTATTCATAAAAAACTTAATACATTTTTGGATAAAATGGTTAAAGCCGTTGATTTTCCTTTATTGGAAGAGGATCGCAATAAAATTATCCAGCAAATGATGATTTGGTACGTTCAATACAATTTTTATCCCTTCAAGAGAATCATTTTATACGATAAACAACGACGTTTCGCTCACGGAGTTCATCACATGTATCCAGTCTTTTCCACATTAGTTACACTCTATTTGGAAGACATTGACAAGCGCAACCCGACACTTTGGATCAATGTTCGTTTGTATGATGTAGTGGCCCTTCTAATGAGGGAATGGAGTCAGCTGCCCATTCAACTAGAAAAAATGCGCAAGCAGGTTTCTGTGATTATTGTCAGTAATCTAGGTAGAAAACACGCAGAGATGATGCGGAATTTCTTGTACGCACAATACGGAGAAAAACTGGGATTAAGTATTTTTGAATTCACGGTTCTTTTCTCCACACCAGAGGATTTTGAGTTGCTGAACGATTATGATTTAGTTATTAGCAACAATCCAATTGAAAATTATCAAAAGGACAATTGCCTGATCGTCAATAATTTCATTTCGGCGTCAGACCGCGAAACTATTGAAAATTGTATTCTGGACATTCAGCAACGGGCTTCCTTAGATTTCATTCGCGACATTGGTTACTCCTACTTGAGGAGGGCAAAACAAATTTACTCTTACCCATATATTCCCTCTCAAAAACAATTAAACTAAAAAAGACGCGATGACCGTTCCATCTATCATGGAATTGATCATCGCGTCGTTTATTTTTATGCAGCAAAAACGATTAAGTTCTGGTAATCATTGATACAGGTTTGTAAGGTTAGTCGTTCGCCCCCACCTGTTCCAGTAATTTGATCCCAATAGTCAGTGCCGTCTACTCCGTAGGCACTATCATCGACTGTTACAATATTTTGGACTGTATAAGTACTGATTTGACCGGACGCATCAGATACTTCGATGGTTGAACCAACACCTAATGAAAACAAGGCATTGAATGCACCTGGATTATGACCGATAATGTGGGTATTCATTCCATCGTTTCCTGATTGTACAGGCGAACCACCCCAAGTAGCGGCTGTGCTGTGATCGGCATCGATTACTGCTTGGCCTGAGCCTTGTCCTGCATTGCTGTAAGAAATATAAGAACCGGCAATTTGCAGCATATTAGGCTGCAGTTGTGATACTGGTTCAGAAGTTTCCTCCATTGCATCTGATTGTTCAACAGCGGCTGCCTCTACAGATGATGGAGCTGGTGTTGGTGCTTCAACGATTGGTGTTTCAGTTATTGCAAGTTCCTCACTTGGTTCAGTTATTTCAGAAGCTGCTGTGCTTGATTCTGAAGCTACTGTACTTTCAGAGCTTGCCTGAGTTTTCTCAGTTGCTTTTGTTTCTTCTGACGTGGAGCTTTTTTCTTCTCCTGCTTCTTTTTCTGATGATTGTTCTGATTTATTGTCATTTTCAGCTTTCACAGTGGTTGAAGAGGTACTGGTTTGGGCCGAAATTTCTGCTACCGGGCTCTGAAACATAACCAAATTTCCGAACAAAGTTAATGACGTGACCGCTGCAATTACAGCTACTATTTTTTGTATAGTCATTTTATGCCCCTCCTTTTAAAGTCCAAGGTATCTCTCCTTGTGCTTTAATCATAAGGGGTAAAGCCTAAATTTGAAAAAGAGCTGTTTCTTAGATAACGTCTCCAAAACAATAAATCATTAAAAAAGATTGATTTAAAAGCATTTATTATGTTTTTGCATAATTTATTGTAAAAAAGAAAAAAGTGATTGAGCATTATAGAAAGTTTTTCAATTACCAACAATTTGTTTTTTTATAAAAATTATGAAGTGCAAGTCAATTTTCTTGCGTTTTTTTAAATTAACGGATTACAGAGACAATTCTAAAAACATTGTGAAAAATAACACTATTTCGCTTTTAAAACAGACAATGCGTAATTGATTCGTTTGACACGTCAACTAATCCTTTTACTTACAGTCTCTGATGATTCTCAACATTTTTCTAATCTCTTCTGCTGACATCCTGCTCTTGGACTTTTCAATCTTCAAATTCTTGCCAGTTAAAATATAGGCCGGTAGAATACGCAGGTTTTGATAATACCATTCACTGTGGCGAAGCTTATATGTTGAACCACTAGGTAATGCATTTTTCTTAGTGGCTGCTTTAGCAATTTTATTGAATGCTTTTCGAGCCACTTCTCCCATTAGCATAACTACCTCTAAATTCGGAAACAACTCAAGCTCAGTTTTTAAAATTGGTAAAAAATAATCAATGGTTTCATTTGAAATGGCAGTAGAGCCTTTAGGCATCTTAACAGTGTTAGTGATGTAAATACCTAAGTCCAAAATATCATCCATAGTTTGGATTGAAGCATCGGCTTGCTCAAAGATCGCTAAAGTCGTCTGTAAATATTCTGGTTTGTCTTCCAGACTATAAAAGTCCTCCATTGGGCTGCTTGCTGCTACCTCGTTAATCATAATCGCCCGAATTTTTTGCGGATCAATGGTCTGTTTAGGCAAATACGTTAAGATTTCTTCGGCATCTTCAGGATAATGCTTCTTTACAAAAGTAACTAATGTCTCCATCTTCATTTATTCCTCCTTAATTGCTTATAAGCCTTTTGGTGTTCGGCTGTGACTGCTTCTTCCAATTCAACTGGGTGGATTTCTTGTAATTCTGAACCTAAAGATAGGCAAAATGAAATTAACCACTCATCAATCGGCAATTTTGTCTCTACCTGTACCGCATATCCGATCGTTTGAACAGCTTCTCTGCCAAAAATGTCTACTAAGCGATGCTTGACTGCTTGAGACGTTGTTAGTTTTACTAAAATTCGCTCGCTGAAACTTCGTTGAATCTGATTAAAATGCTTTTCAATAGAAGCATTTGGCTTAAAGGTTTCTTTTGATTGCTCTAACTCCAAAATACGAGACAGGCGAAATAGCCTGACGTCAGCCTTGCAGCGGCAAAACCCCAACACATACCATTGATTTTCCTGAAACACTAATTTTTGGGGTTCGATCCGCCGCCACCCTTCTTCGCCCTGACTATTAAGGTAATTAATTGCTAAAACCTGATGTTCCAATATGGCCTTTTTAATTTGATTGAAGAGCTCTGCTTCCTGAGCAGGATCGACTCCCCAGCGAGAAAAATTTACTAGTAAAGGCTCGGCTGCTTCTTTTCGCAAGCTGGTCAGTTTTTCTTGTAAGCTGTCAATTTCAACAAAACCTGTTGCAGCCAAACTACTGAGGGCCACCATCAATTCACTCTGCTCTGTCTGAGTAAAAAATGTTCGATCCAACACAAAATCTTCCATCAAAGCAACTCCACCGTTTCGGCCAGTAGTCGTATACAAAGGAACACCTGCTTGACTTAGCTGATCCAGATCGCGATAAATTGTCCGTAAGGAAACACCAAATTTTCCAGCTAGATGCACAGCTGTCGTTTTGCGCTGACGCAAAAGATAAAACAATAAATGAATCATTCGATTTGTTTTCATAAGTGATCACCTATTTTATTGTATCAAAAAACCCTGACAAAAATTGTCAGGGTTTAAGCTTTTGTGAAAATTAATTCAAAATAAGAATTCCGTAGTTTAAACACATCGCAAATGTTACCCAAAGGAAATAGGGTCCCATTAACCACATGGCAACTGGTCGGTGACGCAAATAAAACAGTTGCTGAATAATTAATAAAATCCATAATGCTGTAATGTCAATGACAGAAAGCAGATTGTTTTGTACTGCGAAAAATAGTGGCGACCATAAAAAGTTTAGGATAAACTGAACCACGAACAATGGAATCATGGTACGGCGCTCTTCTTTTACGGGATGTGTCCAAATTAGGTAAAATGTAATCCCCATCAAAATGTATAAAACAGTCCAGACTGGACCAAACAACCAACCTGGAGGAGCAAATGATGGCAATTCCAATTGTTGGTAATAACTTTGTGCGTTCGTTGTAAAAAGACCAGAAAGTAAACCTAACAAGGTTACACCAATCGTACACACCCAAAAGCGAAAGTCCTTCAAAATGTTCATCATAGATCTTCCCTCCTTCCATAATTCCACTCTACCACGATTCATTTTATCAAGCGATAAATACGCTCAAAGGCTGATTTTTCTTGCATTCAGGAGGTCTGTTTCACTCTTTTTTATTACATGTGTTATAATTGAGGTTAACTAAATGAAAGCAGGTGTCTGAATGTTCTACTTAGATGAAAATGAAGATAATGAAAATAAAACCAATGAAATTCCAGATGTGTACCGTAAAAAATTACTTGATCAGCGGACTGTTTTAATCTATGGTGAAATTACGCAAGAATTAGCAAAAGATATTACTTCACAATTGTTGCTGCTGTCAGCATTGAATGATGATCCGATTACGATTTACGTTAACAGCCCTGGTGGCCATGTAGAATCTGGGGACACGATTCATGATGTCATCAAATTTATTAAACCAACCGTTAATATGATTGGAACTGGATGGGTAGCAAGTGCCGGCATTACAATTTTCTTAGCAGCTGAAAAAGAAAATCGCTACAGTTTGCCAAATACTCGTTATATGATTCACCAACCCGCTGGTGGCGTTAGTGGACAAACAACTGAAATTCAAATCGAGGCCAAGGAAATTATCCGTACGAGAGAGCGGATTAACCGCTTAATTGCGGAAGCAACTGGACAAACGGTTGAGAAGGTTCAGCAAGACACGGACCGCAACTTCTGGATGTCTGTTGATGAAGCAAAAGACTACGGTATTGTTGGAAAAATCATTTCTACTTCTGAAGAAATCGGCAAATAAGAACTTGTTCTACTGCTCCTTTTGTTATACCATTAGATAAGTTGTATTAGAACTGCGCAGCTGTGACGATTAACTGAATATTTTTTTGCGGGGGGACGCTTAGCGTTGAGAAGGTAAAACCTGACCCTTAGAACCTGTTGGTTAACACCGTCGGAGGGAAGCAAGTCTAAGATAAAATTGATGGGCGTCCCCTTTTTTAAGGTGACGCCCTTTTTACGCGTAAAGGAGGAAATTTTAGATGAAAAAAGCATTAACTATCGCCGGCTCAGATTGCAGCGGCGGTGCTGGGATTCAAGCCGATTTGAAAACCTTTTCGGCCCATGGAGTATTTGGCATGTCAGTGGTCACCTCCGTTGTTGCTGAAAATACCGTTCGGGTGATTTCCTATCAGGATATCACACCACAAATTATTCAAGAACAAGTTGATGCCGTCTTTGAAGATATCAAACCTGATGCAGTCAAAATCGGTATGCTCTCTACGGTAGAAACGATGCAAGCTGTCGCTTCTAGTTTAAAAAAATGGCAACCAGAAAAAGTCGTCTTAGATCCAGTCATGTATGCAAAAAATGGCTGTGCTCTAATGGACCCTACGTCAATTGATACTTTGATTGAAGCAGTTTTGCCTTTGGCTAACTTAATAACACCAAATATTCCAGAAGCAGAAAAAATTAGTGGTCTTTCTATCCAGTCTTTAGAAGATATGGAAATTGCTGCAAAAAAAATCTATGACTTATGTGGTGCTGCAACTCTGGTTAAAGGTGGACACAAAGTCGGCAAAGCCACCGATGTTCTATATGACGGTCAAGGATTTTCTCAATACACTAGCGAACGGATTGATACCAAAAATACTCACGGCACTGGCTGTACCTTCTCTTCTGCTATTGCGTCACAATTAGCTCTTGGAATAGAACTGGATGAAGCTGTTGCTAAAGCCAAAAGCTACGTGACTACAGCAATTCGCTATTCACTACCGTTAGGCAATGGACACGGACCCACTAATCATTTTTACGATTTGTATCAATCTGGACTAAAAGAATAAGTGCCACGCCTAACCCTAACCCACGCAAGAAAGCACGAAAGCAAAAACTTTCGTGCTTCTTCAACTTGTATCCTGAATAACTGTGTTTTCTAATCGCCTTCGTATGTTATCGAAACAGAGTTGCTGGCACACATTACTGTCTAACTAGTGCTCTCCGACAATAACGAATACGTTAAATCCAATTCATGTAGTCGAGACCGTTGAATTCATTTATGAGGTGTTTCAAGTAAGTACTATTCATGAAATTTTTATTGAGGCCTCCCTTTAGCAGCGTCTGACTAAGATCCTGCAGTCAAGCTGCTAACTACAATTAAAGCCAACGAAAAAATTAGCAGTATTCCGAAAATTTTTTTCACTTTTACAAGTCTTCTCCATTGGTTTCAATCAGATTTTTGTACCAATAAAATGAATCTTTACGACTTCTAGACAAATTCCCTGTTCCATCATCGTGTTTATCAACATAGATAAAGCCGTATCGTTTCTTCATTTCTCCAGTAGTTGCACTCACTAGATCAATCGGTCCCCACATTAAATAACCAAAACAATCTACTTTGTCCTCCTCTACTGCTTTTTTCAACTCACTCAAGTGCTTTTGTAAAAAATCAATTCGGTAATCATCATGCACGATACCATCTAGGCCAACTTTATCCACAGCACCTAATCCGTTCTCACAAATAATAATTGGCAAGCCATATCTGCGGTAAGTATAATTTAATAAATACCTCAATCCAATAGGATCAACCCCCCAGCCCCAAACACTTTTTTCAAGGAAAGGATTCTGTACGCCGCCAAATAGCGAACCTTCCTCCTCCTCGCTGCCTTTATAGCGAGCAACATCTGTCATATAATAGTTCATACCAATAAAATCAAGCTGTCCTTCCGCAAAATCCTGTTTATCTTCCTTAGTCAAACCAACCTCGATCTTCAGATCTTGGTATTCTTTTAATTTATACTCTGGGAATTCCCCATTACACATCGCATCAATTTGATAGAAATCACGATCCATTTCTTTAAAAGCATTCAAAACATTGACCGGATCACAATTGACTGGATAAGTTGGTGTAATTCCGAAGACGCAGCCGACTTTGCTTGCTGGATCAAGCTGATGAATCAATCTCGTCGCCTTGACCCCAGCCAGAGTCATATTATAGCCAATTACTGCTAGTACTTCTTTCTTATTACCTTCTAATTCGCTATATTTCAGTCCGGCTAAAATATAAGTAAACATATCAGAAGCTTCTGTTTGTGGATCAATATGATTCATTTCATTGAAGGTTACCCAGTATTTAACTTTACCTTTTAAGGCCTGGACCATTGTTTCTACAAAATTCAAATAAAACTCGATTAACTGTCTGTTTTTCCATGAATCATATTTCGTAACCAAATTCATCGGTAACTCAAAATGATACAAGGTTATGATCGGTTCGATGTTATGCTTTAGCAATTCGTCAACAACACTTTGATAAAATGCAATACCTGCCGCATTCGGCTCATCATCATCACCATTGGGATAAATTCGTGACCAGTCGATAGAAATACGCAAGCTCTTAAAACCCATCTCCCCAAACAAAGCGATATCCTCTTTGTAACGATGATAGAAATCAATCCCTTCGTGAGAAGGATAGCGCCGACCCTCTTCAATTTCCTTCGTATATTCTCGTGGTGTATCAGCTGAACCCGAAGTTGCATAATCCATAATTGCTGGACCCTTTCCACCTTCTTGCCAAGCACCCTCTAATTGATGGGCAGCAATACTGCCACCCCATAAAAAATCTTTTGCTAATTTTGTCACTACTTTCCCCTCCAATGTTCGTTTACTAAACGACAACAGTCAGACAATCTTCTTGGCTGCTCAAGCTACTATCATTTGATGGTAAAACATCCAAATAATCTGCTGTATTTGTGATTACGGTGATAACAACTGGATCGTAGCCCTCACTTCTAATACCTGCCATATCTGCTCGCAAGATCGGATCTCCAACAGCGACCTGATCTCCTTGTTTTACAAAGGATTCAAAATACTTACCCTCTAGTTCTACGGTATTGATCCCAATATGAATCAAGATTTCTACACCATATTCGGTTTTGATTCCAATGGCATGACTGGTCGGAAACAAACTCACGACCTCACCGTTCACTGGTGCATGAATCAGATCTTCCTCTGGTTCAATTCCTAAACCTTTACCTAGTGCTGAGGAAGCAAATGCCTTGTCATTTACATTGCTTAAGACGACATTTTTACCTTTTACTGGTGCTTTGACCAACAATTTAGTGACAGCTTCTTCATTTGTTTCAACAGAGACAGCTGATTTTCCTTTGACTTTTTCATCATCTGGGATGCCCAGAATAAATGCTGCGATACCTGCTCCGACAAACCCGATGATGACCGCAACAATCATCATATAAAAATTTTTGTAATTATTTTGTCCGATAAATGATGCCAGACCAAACAGACTAACTGGTGCATAACCAATAACTTTCATCAACCCAGCAAATAGTCCACCAAGTCCACCACCAATGATTACAGCAAGATAAGGACGACGATATTTTACGAAGACTCCATAAATTGCCGGTTCAGTAACACCCATAAAAGCACTGAAAGCAGTTGTCGCAAATAATTGTTTTTGTTTTTGATCTTTTGACCGGAAGAAATACCCCAGAACCGCTCCACATACTGCGATATCAGAGATAATCCAAGCTACTGTAAAGACTGGGTCATACCCTAACGTCGCATAAGAGTTCATGAAGATTGGGATAATAAAGTTTCCCGCACCGATCGTAATCAAGAATGGCTGTAACGCAGCATATAACATGACCACACTCCAACTGCCAAACGTATTTCCGACAAAATCAAAGACAAAGTTCAAGCCCTCGCCAATATAGGTTCCTAAAGGGCCAAACAAGATCAAAGTAATTGGCAACGTAATAATTAGAATAAGTACCGGATTAAAGAAATATTGCAGTGCTTTCGGCATGACTTTTTCCAATACTTTGCCGACGTATTTCATGAAGATAATACTCAAAATAATTGGGAAGAATGAATTAGAGTAGGTAGTCTCTGGTAATTTCAAACCAAGAAAATCCAATCCTTTTACACCATTGATTGTTTCAGACAGTAAAGTCAAGGCAATTGTTACCGCTAAATACTCATTCACATCCAAATTGCGAGCAAAGGAAATTGCAATTAATACCGGTAAGAAAAAGAATACAGCTTGACGAATACTATCTAAAATCATATAAGTTGAATCTTCTGCTGAAACCAGACCGGTCAAGGAAATTAGTGATAAAATACCGGCTAACAATCCGGCTGCCATAATCGGGATTAAGATCGGTCCCATCGATTCTGATAAAACTCGTAAAGCCATGGTAACAAATTTTTCTTTTTCTCCAGTTTCAGACTGCTTATTTTCTCCAGTCAGTCCTAAAATCTGATTCATTTCAGGACGAATCTCTTGAACTTGTGTGCCGATAATGACTTGATAGGCTACCTCGTTGGATACTACATCAATGACATCAGTTAATTCCTTAATCTCTTCTGTTTTTGCCGCATCGCGATCCTTTAATTTGAAGCGCAAACGAGTCATACAGTTAGTTACACTTTGAATATTTTCTTTACCGCCGACTAATTCAATCAGCTGCTCACAAAATTCTTTATATTCCATCTGAATTCCTCTTTTCTGATTTTCACACTACTTGATTAATTATCTTCTTCTCGTTTAGTGACGCGTTGAATATGAAGCATTAAATAGGCTTCTTCATCCTCAGACAAATCTTTCTCAAAACTATCCTTGACATAAATCCGGATTTTATTCACGCAATTATACGCTTCAGGATAAAGTTTGCGAATTTGCCGATTAAGCTCACTTTCACTTGACGAATGTGCTTCTCCTTTAAACATGCGAACGATGAAGTACTGTAAATGGGTGACTAAACGAATATAATTAATGCTGTCTTCTTCAAAATCTAGCCGATAATGATACTTAATAATGGATAAAATATTCCGTACCGCTTCCATCATTTTCATCATACTATCTGCTTCTTCCCCTTGACTTTGCAGGTTGATAAAGTGCAAGGCAACGGAAACAGCCTCTTCATTCGGACATTCCATTCCAGTGGCCTTTTCAATTAAATCAACGGCATAAAGTCCAATTTTATAGTGATCTGGATAAAATTTTCGAACTTCCCAATCAAGTGGACTCTTGATGATCTGGCTCTTTCTCAAACGTTTAATAGCAAAATCAATATGATCCAACAATGCAAGATATAAGTAATCGGAAATATCCTTTTGAATGACCTTCTCACCATATTCAATTGTTTTCGTCACAATCTGAAGATAATCCTCCTGGGTATTTGAAAGTAAATAACTGAAATGTTCCAATTTATCATGGGAATCCAGAACGTAGGTTTTTTGAATTTCCTCTTCCTCGATTGTATCCCCGACCTTGCGCCTAAAAGCAATCCCTTTTGAATAGACAATGACCTCGTTTCCGCGTGTTTGGTCATTGCTCCCTTTTTTTACAATGGCTACATTATTGTTCAAAATTTGACTGATAATCATGTTTTCCCTCCTTTCAAACAAAAAAACTCAAATTACCTAAGGATAGTGTATTTATCCTTGGGTAATTTGAGTTCTGCCTGCATAACCAGTAACATACTCAAAACAGCAACTACCACCGTTGCTCTGATTTAAGTTTTCTCACTCGTATTGTAAGCGATATCCCGAAAAATGTCAACGCTTTCTTAAAAGATAGATTTTAGATAGAGATATTAATGTATCGTCCCCCTTGTTGATTTTGAATAAATCGTTCTTGATTAGCAGATAAAAAATTTTCACGCATGAACAGCGATAAATCAACCATTCGTGAGACGTTTACCTTCACAACATTTGTGTATATACTAAAA
The DNA here is from genome assembly GCF_017377655.1 of Candidatus Enterococcus ferrettii. Lineage (GTDB taxonomy): Bacteria > Bacillota > Bacilli > Lactobacillales > Enterococcaceae > Enterococcus_A > Enterococcus_A ferrettii. The sequence continues at coordinate 64,123 of NZ_JAFREL010000074.1, read as the reverse complement.
GAAAAAGACTGGAGAACTGGCCATAAACAAAAAAATTGTAGACGCTTTTGTGCAAGCCATTAATCAACAAAACATTCCACGAATAAATGATCTGATGGCTGAAAACTTTCAATTTATCGACACCTATGGCGGTTGTGAAAATAAGGAAGCCATGGAAGCTGGTTGGCCCGGTTATTTTCAATGGTTTCCTGATTATCAGATCACCATTGATGATTACCTTGCCAATGATCAATTCGCAGTTATTCTTGGTAAAGCCAGCGGGTCCTACCTTGGCAATCCTGAACGCTATTGGGAATTTCCAGCTGCCTGGAAAGTGGTGGTTAACGGGCAGCAAATTGAAGTTTGGCAGATATTTTGTGATTCTAAGAAGCAGTTAGATTCTATGGGATAAATAAAGAGGAAGCGACTTGACATTGCCTTTTAAACTGAGAATAAAATAAGAATTACTTTTGTTGAATTCATTGTAAGAAAGGCCCATCGAACTTTAAATTTTATAATTCCAATTTAACTTTTAGGGTGCTTAGGAACTTAAAAATCGTAGGCATTTTTACATAAAAACACCTACGATTCTATTCTAGAATAGTTGATTGTAGGTGTTGGATTATTTTTAAGCTAAATTTTGTGAATCACATACCTGACAAAACCACCAGACGATGAAGTTTCAGCAATCATCAAATTAGATTTTGCTAAAAACTGTTGAAAGCTTTCTTTCTCCACTAGTTCAGGTAAATAGATTTTTATCTTACTTGTTTCACAGGCCAATAACAAGTGACCCTTCGGTTTTAAAATGCGTGCAATTTCGTCAAAGGACTCTGTCAACTTTTCCCAATGAAAATGAGTTTGGAAGGCGCAAATCAGTTCAAACTGTTCACTGGCAAAATTAGTGTCCTCAATCCCCGAAACCTGAAAATTTGCTTGTCCTTGATCTAGTCTTTTGCGAGCCTGTCTAATCGCTTCTTCCGAGATATCAATGCCATGCAATTCACTGTTAGGAAACTGTTGAAACAAGTATTCTGACGAAAGACCATTTCCAATGCCCACATCTAAAATTTGAAGAACTGAGGTTTTTTCGATACTATTTACAGCCCACTTTATCATCGGAAAATATGTGCGATTCCACGTTTTCATCATCAGTTTGCCAATCAGCCCTGCCGGATGCTTTGATTGATTAATTAGATGCTTAAAAAAAACGATTATTCCTACGATAGCTAGTAAAGTCCAGAGGATATATTTCATTCGGCACCTTTTTCTAATTCATACTTTACTTGTTGCGTTAGCAATTGTAGAACCTCTTCACCAGACAAATCTTGAATTCCCCCTTTTTCTTTACCGATAATCCCGTAAAGAAATAAGTAAACTAAATCCTGACTCAACTTCGTTGCATCTTCGACGATGTCTAATGTCTTGCCGCTGAAATTTAATGCCCGCAGCATAAATAATATGGATTGTTTATTAATCTTGCTGGGAATAACCTTAAGCGCATACCCTAAATCAATAAACTTATTGTAGATTTCCTCTTTTTGTGTGTTAACAGCTTGAAAAATCAATTCCCTTAGCTTGTAGTCAGTTAAGGATTCCGAGCTAAAATAATGCTCGATTACTTTCATTGTTTCACTGTTACATAGCTCAAAAATCTCTGTCAACTTTCCTTCATAAGACTGCTCAGAAGAGTAAACCTCATCAGCAGCCTTCATCACTTTCCCCATCAAACCATTGACAATCTCCTCAACCAATATCTCCTTATTTTCAAAATGATTGTATATTGTTACTTGGGATACATTAGCCTGCTGGGCAATTTGTTTGATACTTACTTTTGAAAAACCTCTTTGGCCAAACAGCTTTAAAGCCGCTTCAACAATCATCCCTCGTTTGTTATTCACACCCTGACACCTCCCTCTTAACTTTCAACAATACACTATCAGATCGCATAATTCAATAATAATGAAATATATGTATAAATGTTTCAATAAATTAAGAGCCTTTTCATGCTACAATAAAGGAGAATGGTTGGAGGTAGCTTATGGAAAATATTCAAGGAACGTGTCTGTGTGAGAAGAATCAGATAACAATTAAACGGTATGGAAATTTCGTCTACAGTTGTCATTGTGATATGTGTCGAAAAATGAATGCGGGTCCAGTTATGGCAGTAGATCCTGAGAAAAGTGACAATGTGGAGCTGCAACTTGATTCCGAATCAGTCACTTATTATCACTCAAGTGAAGAGGTAGAGCGCGCTTTTTGTTCTACCTGCGGCACCTATCTTTTCTGGCATCATTTGGAGCGAGATCATTATTGCTTGAATGCTGAATTATTTCCAGATATTATCGCTGATGCAACTTTTGGTCTACAGGTTTTTTACGATCGCAAGCCTGCTTATTATGAATTTGTCAACGAAACTAAAAAGTTTGATAGTCAGTGGCAGGAAGTAGAGTAAAAATGAATACGAAAAACTCAGGGCTGCTTTTCTAGATTTCAAAAGCAGCTCTGAGTTTTTTTGTGACCGGTTTAGTGATTTTTCCAACAAACCATAAACCATCCAATCGATTATTGATTAATTAACCTACCCTAAGAAGTTCTCTTATCTCGAATAAAAAATGATTTTGATAGTTTCTCTTAGATTTTTTTTTTGGTATTTCTTCACGAAAAAAATTGCATAAGACGATGGCCCTCGACTAAAAATGTTTTCATTACAATCACTACCATCAATAAGTAAGAGCCATATTTAAAAACAAATGTAGTGTCGAAAAAGTTTGATAGCAACGCGGTTATTCCTACCACAAAACTTAAAATCCCAAAACCACATAGCATGACAAATAATTTCCCTTGCGTAGGAAAACCTCCGACTGTTCCAATGCCATCCCTAGTGCCTGACATAATCGACATTAATAATCCTAAAACAAACAACACAGCAAACGTTCGGCTCCATTGTACTTCTTTTTGACCTAGCGTATAGAGAATAAATACAAGTGCACTTAAAATAAGACTACTAGATAAAATACGACTAATACTGCCAACATACAAATTAATCATTGATCTCTCCTTTATTCTTTGCTATATAATTGACGGAACTTTTGAACATGCTTGCGTAGTTCAGCTAGAGCTTCTTCGACAGATATCCCCCCTTGTTCACAACAGTTTAATAACATCATAATTGGTGAAAAGAATTGCAGTGCAGCTATTTTGGCATCGCCTTCTTTGAAAACACCAACATCCATCATGCTCTGAAACAGCTCTTTTTGAAAAAGTAGAGGCTCTTCGTAATAGCGCTGGTGGAGAATCTCACCAATATGTGGATTTTGGAATTGCTCAATAATCAATAAATGACGAAATCTCGCCTCTTTTTCATCCTTGATAAAATAGAGAAACAGGTCTTCACTAATTTTTTCCAGTTGATCAGGTTGAAGCTGCTGGTAAAAATGTTGTACATCTTCAGCTCCCTGAGGAATATTTAATAGTTTCTCTTGTCCCTGATAACGGTCTTTCATCATAGTAAAAATTCCCTCAAAAATACTTTGCTTATTTCTGTAATGCTTGTACAAAGAGCTTGCTTTGATTCCTACTGCTTTAGCTATCATTTCAACAGAAACACCTTGATAACCATGAATAGAGAACAATATTAAGGCTTCTTCTAAAATCTTATCTGCCGTTTTCACCCTATCAACCTCCTAAGCTAATGATCGTTAGCTTTAGTATGGCTAATGATTATTAGCTTGTCAATAAAAAATTGAAAACGATTCTCATATTATTCAATTGCTTATAAATTTTTATTCTATTAGACTGAATGTAAGGACGTCGACATCCTAATACAAATTAGGAGGCAACAAACATGCAACAACTGAATTTTCAAGGTGATCATTACTCCATCGGTCGTACTTTCGGTACCGAATTAAAACGAAATAATCTATGCTTGCTAGACATGATTCCGTTTGAGTTAGACGAACAGCGAAGTCAATTTATCAAAACCTGCTTACCTGTTTACCAACAGTATTTTCCAGAAATACTTGCTGAAATTCAAGGCATTGCCGATGGTCAGGAAATTTCTGTACAACCATTGCAGGCTGCTTTGTTTGGAATGTATTGCCTGATGCCAGGCTCCCACTGCTCCAGCTTTATTGTGAAAAACCGACAAGGATGTTTCTTAGGACGAAATAGCGACTTTTTAACTTTCACAGAAGAACAGTGCCTAAACACCTCTTACACATTTACCGCTAATGAAGGCTTTAATTTTTTAGGTAATACCACAGCATTTGTAGAAATGGAGGATGGCATTAACCAGCATGGATTGTCTATTGCCTTAACCTCAGTTGCTCCTTACAAGGTTCAGGCTGGGTTAAATGTGGGGATGTTACTGCGTTTGGTTTTAGAGAAATGCAGAACCGTCCATGAGGCTGCAAAATTGATCAGGGAAATTCCTCACGCGGGCTCTGGCACTTTAGTAATCGGAGATGCAAATGCTGAGGGGATTTTAGTTGAGCTGAGTCCTGATCAAACAGCGATTTATTCCTTGGATGAAGCTGAAAGCTATTTGATTGCTACTAATATGTTTAATACTCCGGGAATGATTAAACACAATCGATTACCTGAGGATACTTGGAGAGCAGAAGAAAGATACGAAACGATGCGTAAATATCTCAAAGAATATGCTGCCGAAGTTGACATAAAAAAAGCCCAGCAACTATTGGCTGGAGATTACGGATTTATGTGCGATTATGACCGCAGCACTGGTAAGGATACGGTATGGTCTTGTGTTTACGATCTCGACTCATCCCAAGTTTATCGCGCTGCTGGAAATCCAGCTAATAGTCCCTTTAAAAAAGACATATGGCCTAAACAAAGAGACTAAATAGGATATCAAACTATCCGAACCTGAATGAAACACTGTGACGTTTTAGCAGTAAGGTTCGGATAGTTTTTTTAATCAAAAGGATTTTTACAAATTTCTAAAATGCTGCTTTTATAAAGAATTACTTCTCAGGTATTTCGTTTTTAGGTGTAATCACCGGTTTGCCTTCTTGATCCAAGAGGACTGTTAACCCACCAGCATAACCCATTTTCGTAGCGACATAGTTCACACCTGTTTCTCTGTCAACAAGAATAGTTACTACGTCTGCAGTACCTTGACTATATACTTTTACAAATCTTTTGTCCTTTGCCATTGCTTCTCCTCCTTACAGTTCTTTCTTCCATTTTCTTATTTTTGTTCGAAAAGATTTGAATGGTGCTACAGTATTTATGTGCACCCATTTCCAAACCGGCCAGTTGGAAGCAGTGGATTGTGCCCATTTACGACCACCGGACTGGAACAATTCTTCGTCCGATAATGAATTGATCCACGTAATTAAATCCTTCACTGCTTGATTAAATAATCCCATTAGTTCAGCTAAAGATTGGCCTCGATGAACTTCATAAAACTGCTCATGCAGCGGCCCCATCTTGTTCCATTTAATTCCCGGTGCTGGCAATTCTAAGGGTTTCCCTGCTAATTCGGTTTGTTCCCACTGATCAATCAAAGCTAACCAACCTAATTGATAAGTTAAGTTCTCGTAAGGAGTACGATCAACTCCCTCAATCCGCTTATTAGCATCCGTTTCATTGATGTCTGCAAATTCCTCGATATACTTACTCGAAGTTTTCTCGATCTCAGCAATTAACGCCTCTTTGCTTTCATACTCTTTCACCTGTCCGCCTCCTTCATTTTTCTTAAATAACTCTAATAAAATCATACTATAAAAAGCAAACGATTTCATAAATATTTTTTTGTTTGATAGAATAATTTGCCTGTGATAAGCTGGTTATAATGACTAATTAAAAATAGGAGTGATCCCATGAGGCTCGTAATTGTAATAGCTTCATACAAAGTCTGCGGGTAACATTTGTATGAAGCTATTAAATCAAACTACCCGGCTGGACTTTGTCTTTTATTAACTACAAAATAAAGGAGAAAGTACCATGTTTAAAAAAATTGAAAATGAACAGCTTATTAAAGAAATTGATTTATCGATTGCCGGAATCACTTTTAGGGAAAAACCACTCTTGATTGGCGGTTTATCTATGGAATATTATGGTATTCGTAAACACGGAAATGACATTGATTTTATAGTTGCAGAGGAAGACTATCAGGCATTAGCAGCTAAGTACCCTAAAAATCAGCAAGATAAGTGGGGTGACAGGTTTTTATCAGTAGCATCTTATGAGTTTTTGCGAAGCATCTTTCGGTTTGATTATGCTTTTCTGGCAACGGGTGCCATTGAGTATGAACACTGTAAAGTTATCTCTTTGGAGAAATTATTTTTCATGAAGGTTTTAGCTTTTGATAATCAACCTGAAGTAGAAAAGCATACCAAGGATTACCAGCTTATTTTAGCTTATTTTTTAGAAAGATTTCAAAATAAGGAATTTGCTGCAACTGCCGAGCAGTTTATCCCACAATATCTGGCATCACCTGATGGGATCATTTATCATTAATAACGCAAGAAAACGGTGAGGATCTACTCCTCACCGTTTTTTGATTGAATTTAGTCGTTTAGGTTATAGCGCAGCTTCATATGATTTGAACCAAAAATTACCATGTCTCCTAAAAGTTTGGTAGCACGTTCCATGGCAGCTTCTGCCAGCTCTTCATTAACTTTTTCCAAATAAGCCTGCTGTTCTTCCGATCCTTCAAGTTCAGAAATCTCAGTCTCAGCTTTTAATTGAATCGCATGGTAAGCACTCATGGCTTGTAATTCAAACGTATTACGGAAGTCTGCATACATATCGTAGTCATTGTCTCCAAGCAAAGCAGTTGTACAGCTTAACCAGTACATTTTCGTCATATCGAAGGTTCCATCGGCATCACGGAAGCTAGGAGGAGTGTCATTAACATTGGCATAAAACGGTACGACTGCATTAAAAGTATTTGCACCATAAGCCAACCAGTGGATTCCAGCAATTTGGTCAGGCACATGGTTGCGTAGTTCTAAAATGTGTACGCTATGGTTACGGTTGATTCCGATTGGGCGAAACAACGTTTTTTCTGCTTCAGTTCCACTTCCATAAGGATCATATACGGTGTTCTCAAAGTGAGAACTTAAAACAAACTTGACATCCTCTACCGTAATTTTGCGGTTTGCCCGGCAAATAAATGGCAGATCATGGTCCATAGGGTCCTGTTCAATAGCTGGAGTAAAGTATTTTTGACCATACCAGGCTCTCGGATTATTATAAACGGTGTCCTTAATGCTCGCACTGCCGAAAATGTGGCGCAGATTAACTCCCACAAAATCAGGATTCAATTGGTATTCCTCAATCACATCAGGTAAATGAGAGGAGTATAAGGTATCTTCTGAATTAAAATCGTACTCATCAATATTCATTCGATTAGGTGCCACTACATAAGCATCATCAGGAATTCGAATCGCAGCCCAATGGTGTCCACCGATTGTTTCCAGCCACCAAACTTCCTGTTGATCTGAAAAAGCAATTCCATTTGGCTCATAGGTACCATATTCTTCCAGTAATTCACCCAAGCGCATAACCCCTTCACGAGCACTGCGAATATAAGGTAGAACTAAGGTCACAATATCTTCTTCGCCGATTCCGTTTTCTACATAGGGATCAATGCTTTGAATACGTGGGTTTGTAGTAATCGTTTCAGTAGCAGACATCGCAACATTTTCACTATTTATACCGGCAGCGGGCCAAATTCCATCAGTTAAAATGGCATTAGGAGTCGAGGTGTAGCGCAATGGATTGTCTGGCAAATCAATCGTCACTTTACTGATAATCGATTGATAGCGTCTCGGCTGCTTGTCAGGAGTTACTACCACAAAGCGTTGGGGATCAAGTGCTTCATGACCATCGTCGTTACGGGCGATAATCGTGGAGCCGTTAATCGAGGCGTCCTTTCCCACCAAAATAGTCGTACAAGAACCTGTTCTTCTTTGCATAATGAAACACTCTCCTCTTGTTCATCTATTTCTACTATAGCACTTTGATGCTAAAGTACAAACCAATAACCAGATAACACTAAGCCTTCAATTTTTTATACAAACGACTCCCAATTACCTGAATCAATTGAACAAAAACAATTAAAATAAGAACTGTACTGTACATCACTCGGTCATCAAAATTCTGATAGCCATAGGTTATGGCAACTGCACCTAAACCACCGGCTCCGACGGTTCCAGCCATAGCGGTATAACCCAATACGGAGATAATTGCTAAGGTTAAACTAGAAATTAAACTAGGAAAAGCTTCCACTAAAAGAACCTTAAAAATAATTTGAGTATTGCTGGCTCCAAAAGATTTCGCTGCATCTACTGTATACGGATTTACTTCCAGCATATTGTTCTCAAATAGCCGCGCCACATAAGGAGCCATAGCAAAGGTTAAGGGAACTATTGCGGCAGTGGTCCCAATCGTAGTCCCTACTAAGGAACGTGTTACCGGCATCAAAGCTACCATCAAAATGATGAACGGAAAAGAACGAACCACATTGATTATAAAATCCAATACCCGATACACAGAAGGATTCGGCTTCAAGCCTTGTTTATTGGTTACTATCAAAACAGTAGCCAGTAAAAAACCCAATACTGTTGACAATAAAGCCGAACAGCCGACCATGATCAAGGTACTGATAAAATTCGGCCATAATACTTGGGTCATCAATACGTCATTACTCATGGACTCCTCCTATCTGATACTGAATCATGGAGGTATCATTTAGTTTTTGCACGTTACTCTGTTCACTTGCCGGTAAAATAAGTGTTAATACTGCTATTTCTTCATCACGAAAGCGCTCTGTTTGCGTATACAGTATTTGATAGTTTTGAATACCTTGCTGATGAATAGCTTGCAGAACATCGATCTTTTGCAAATCCGCCACTATTTTCAGCATAAAATGGCCACTCTTCACTGTTATTGGCTGGTGATTTTCTCCTACAATCGTCGCCAAAATGGGCGAATGATCCAAGAAAATTTGTTTTACTTCGCCTTGATCAGCAATCTCTCCGTTGCTTAAAACAGCCACTTTATTACAAATTCGTTTAACTACCTCTACCTGATGAGTAACAATTACAATCGTCAATTGGTATTTTTGATTCAAACGCCGCAACAAATCAACAATTTCATTAGTGATACTGGGATCCAGTGCGGAAGTGGCCTCATCACACAGCAGGATTTCAGGATCCAAGGTTAGGGCGCGGGCAATTGCCGCACGCTGCTTTTGTCCTCCTGATAATTGTTTAGGCTTCATGTCGGCTTTGTCTAAAATACCAACTTCCTTCAGCAGCTGATTGACCTTAGCAGCAATAGCTTCCTTTGAATAACCACTGCATGTCATAGGTAACGCTACATTTTGAAAGACTGTTAACTGCTCCATTAAGGAGTTCCCCTGGAAAATCATCCCAATTTTCTTTCGTAAAATACGCCACTCTTTTTCTGAAAGCTTCGCACTTTCCTGCTGATTTATAAACAGTTTTCCTTGATCAAATCGTTCCAAACCATTGATGCACCGAAGCAGAGTAGATTTTCCAGCACCACTCACTCCTAGAATTGCGTAAACATCGCCTTTTTCGATAGTTAAGGAAACATTTTTTAAAATCGGCTGCTGATCAAAGGTTTTGATTAAATTCTCAATCCTGATCATGTACTCGACCCGCCCGCTTCACGCCTTGGTATGCTCCGCGAAAATAATTATCCCTTTTGCGAACATCATAGAATTCAGCTTCGTCATTTTCTTGTGTTTTCTTAATAATCTGTCGTTTCTTCTCCAATAGTTCCATTGGATTTAAGGTTTGCTCTAGTCCGTCAATTACCTTTTCAAATTTATTGTAAGGAATGCCAATGCACAACTCTTCGTCTTTCCAGCGGGCCACATAACGGGTTCCTGAACACATCATAGAAACATTGATTTCATTTGTTTCAAAGGGATAAGAAGTTCCCTCCTGACACAGTGCCTGCATACCAGTCATTTTGATCTGTTTGACCTGTCCATAGTGATAGGCATTTCCTTGGAGAATTCGCATCGCGTTAAAAGGAACAGTGATCAGCAAAACTACATCCGGCGCTTTCGTCCAAGTCTCAATCGGTTCAATCGCAATCCCATAGGAAGCTTCACGACAATAGACCATATCATCTGCTACCTGCTTACTCACTTCAATATCCTTGTAGACTTTCATGTTGGCATGTTTTTCACCGCTCGCACTATATTCATCATTATCCACCAGTCCCATGGCCACTGCTGAAGCTGGACAAGCAAAGTTGCTTAAATCCAGCTTCATTTGTTCGCCCATGGTTGCTTTTTGCACAGCACCGCAATAAGGAATCATCTTGGGGTACTTTGGTGCCGGGTGCTGCTGAAAATCTTCTTTAGAATGCAAAAAGGTAATACCTACAGCCTGGCGTTCCAAGTTCAGCAAATAGTTTAAACGCTTATTGAGTTCATTAAAATTACTCATAAAAAGTGAAGACTCCTTTGAAATGATCATTTATGCCTTTCCTACTTTCCTTCGTAGTGAATGAGGCGTTGATGTCTTTAGCCCAGTCGCTGTCTTTGTCCTCATCGCGAACAATCAAACTGATCGGAAAATCTTCTGCATGTTGATCCCGGATCAAATAGTCTTTGTAATCCTCGCCAGAATTGAACATGAAGGTAAAGAAGCATGTTGCTGCATCTAAATCTTCTAAACTACGAACTGTTTGAGCCTGTTCAATTTCTACAAATTCGAACTTCTTAGGGTTGTCTACAATATCTAATGCGGTAAAACCAGAATCCTTCTCATCAGTCAGCTTGATCAATCCAGCATCTTGCATCATCAACAGTGAATTATCGCGATTCATTGCATCGTTCATTATCGCAATTTGTGCTCCCTCTGGCAATTGATCAATTGCATCATACTTTGTAGAATACAATCCAATCCCGGTATAGTAGACATGTGGTGTCATCATCGCTAGCTTGCCCTCTTTTTGTTTGTTGAAAGACTTCATAAATGGTTCATGCTGCGCAAATGAAGCATCAACATTGCCATCATTAACCGCTTGCAACGCTTCAATATTGTTAGAAAAAGTCACAAATTCAGGTTTGTAGCCTTTTTCTTCCATCGCTGCCTTGGCTGCTTCCAATGAGTTAATTGATACTTGATTACAAGCAATTTTAATATCTTTTTTTTCTGTTTCCGTTGTTTCCTTGGTTTGTGATCCACACCCCGCTAATAATAATAAAGCTGCTAATCCTAAAATTATTGTACTTTTTTTCATCCCATAATCTCCGTTTCTTTTTTTAGTCACAAAAATAAACATACTTAAATAAGCATGCCCTCCTCGTAAACCGTCGATTATGTGACAACGATCACATTTATAGTCGAATGGTTGGAGGAAAAATTGGTTTTCGCCGGCTTAGAAACTCTAAGACCTAAGCTGTTTCAAACTCACCGTTGAAATTTACGCATTTTTTCCACCTCCCAAAAACTTTACGTCTTTTCACAAGTATAGACCAAAAACTCTGGCAATAACAACAAATTTTTTAACCGAAAATAAAAAAGAAGGAAAAAGTGATATACAAACCACATTACACCGAATGTATGATAAATATCAGACCGTGAGTAATAGTTTTCACTTGATCTGTCGATTTATTCATAATCATCCTTTCAGAAGCTTTCTGTGATAAAGCACTGGTTTATAGTGAATAGTTGTTATGAACAATCGTAAGTCGATGTCATAAAGACAAATCAATGGTCTCAGAATAGTTGACTGTATTACAGCGTTGACTGATATCAACACTAAAGAAACTTTTTCCAAAATCGGTACTGACTCAGTACTTTCTTTCATCATTAAAAACCTCGTAATGAGCAGTATTTCTCTGTTCATTACGAGGCTTTATTTTTATCTTTATTCAGCGTTTATTTCATCTTTCGACTGTTCGGTCAGCTTCCCATCCTTCATGACTAGAATTCGATCACAATAATCTACTAACCGAGTATCGTGGGTCACCATAATTGTTGCTTTGTTTTTATCTTTGGTTTCCTTAGCGAGTATCTCTACTACTTCATAAGCTTTCTCGGAATCCAGGCTGGCAGTTGGTTCATCGGCCAAAATAATTGTTGGATCATGATATAAGGCCCGAGCAATCGCCACACGTTGGCGTTCGCCACCAGAAAGTTCTTCAGGATATTTTGTTTGCAGCTTTTCTATGCCTAATTGTTCAAAAAGATTTTCTGCTACTTTAGTGTTGGCCTTTTTACTGACTTTGTCCACTAATTTCAACTGTTTCTGCACGGTTAAGAAAGGAACAAGATTAGAAGCTTGCAAAATGAAGCCAATTTCTTTAAAGCGTAATTTTGCCCGTTCTTTTTCCTTTTTGTCGCTAAACGGTTCGTCGTTAATTAAAACTTCACCAGAAGAAGGGGATTGCAAGCCGCCAGCAAGGGTTAAAAAGGTACTTTTCCCAGAACCGGAGGGACCAATAATTGCCACAAATTCACCCTTTTCAACCGAAAAATTCGTTTCCTTCAAGGCTTCAATTGTTGAATCGCCATCCTTAAAAGATTTAGTAACTTGTTTGAATTCAATTGCACTCATTTTTATTCCTCCTATCCAATTGCTTTTAGTGGGTCGATTTTAACAATAGTGCGGACCGAGAAGAAAGCACCTACCATTGCGATTAGAATCATCAACCCGCTGATGCCTCCAAAGAACAAGATATTGACCTGAAATGGCACCGCTTCTGGCAGGACAAGACTAGTGCCTAGTGTCGCCAACAATCCTATTGCTACACCAACTGTTGCCAGTAAAAAGGTCTGGGCAATCACGGAAAACGAGATGTACCGACTGGAAATCCCCTGCGCTTTCATGACACCAAAGATCTCCGATTTTTGCATCGTTAGGACGTAGATAAAAATACCGATGACAATTGCTGCAATTACAATCAAGAACCCAATCATAAAGCCAAAGGTCAAGACCTGTGCGCTATAGCCAGGAAGCTCATTAATAAAAGAGCTGATACTGGTTTCTTCTAAATCATCTGGAATGGTTTGAACATTTCCACGAGTAATGATGGCATTAATTCGCGTATTTTCACTTGTACCGGTCGTTTCAAACCGAATTTCCTGATAGGCACCAATGGTCGTATACAACACTGGCGCAACATTAAACTTCGCATTGTCGGTGAAGCCAACAATTTTCAATTTTTTCTCGTTGCCAGCCATTTTCACCGTTTCGCCTAATTTGATATCGTACTGATCTCGCAATGAGCTGTCTGCAACTGCTTCATCATCGGACGAAAACATTTCACCATCTATCAACTTGGGAGCAATAAACTGGTTCTTGTCGATTCCAAAAAAGCTGACATCAATCTTTTCTCCGCTGTCCCCCTTTATGACTCCTGCTGTTTGAGCCAGATAGGCTTTTTCATCTGCCTTAACATCATCGAAGGTGCTTAATGGAATCATTGACATATTCAAATTATTGTTTGCCTCTTCGTTTAATAAAATGTTGTCTGCATCCCACTTATCTACAGCTGTACGATTGTCCTGAGCAAGCCCGTAGGCCAAACCAGTTAGGAAAAAAACTAAGTAAGCAATCAAAAACATCACGCCCATGACTAAGGTATATCGTAATTTTGAATGGCGAATTTCATTAATTGCCAAAAACATAAAAAAGACCTCCACTTATCACTTGATAAAATCAAGGTAACACGAATTTTTTAGAAATAGAAATATCCTGCTTAGAAGATACATTTTTAAGATTTTTGCTTTCCAATAAAAAAACGATGCTCAGAAGCTAGATCGTTGATCTAACCTTTGGGCATCGGTACGAATATCCTAAGTTTTTTCTCTAGCTGGCACTAGCCTGCTTTAAGGGGTTGGTTAAAGAATTGACTAATTTTCCTGTTTCTTTTACTCCTTTATCCTGCAAAGTTTGGACAATCTTTGAGCCTACAACTACACCATCGCAGCAATCGTTGAAACGTTCAACATGGGTCCGTTCCGAAACACCAAAGCCTGCTAAAACAGGAATTTTACTTTCCTCAGTAATTAATGCCAGATGCTCATCCAGATTTTCACGATAATTCTTACCTGTTCCGGTTGTTCCGTTAATCGTTACCGCATAGACAAATCCTTCCGCTTCAGCTAACAGCGTTCGAATACGTTCCAGCGGACTAGTCAATGAAATTAGCGGAAGTAAAGCTAAATCTGCTTCATCAAAGGTGGGTAAAACTAAATCGCGGTGCTCATAAGGTAAATCGGGAATAATAAATCCTTTTACATCGGTATTGGCTAAATCCTCTGCCAGATTTTTTAATCCATAATGGAAAAAGGAATTGCTGTAGCCCATAAAAATCAGAGGGACTGGCGAATCAAATTGCTGCAGCAGCTGAATAATCTTTTTCAAAGTAACTTTCTTAGCTAAAGCCCGCAGACCTGCTTCTTGAATGATCGGACCATCTGCTACTGGATCAGAAAAAGGAACGCCGATTTCGATGGCAGTAGCACCATTTTTAGCTAGCATATTAATTTCATCCGGCAAGGCATCTAATCCCTGTGCTCCCGCCATAATGTAAGGAACAAATAATTTTTGCTTTTCCGCTTTTTTGCTTAAATAGGTGGTCAAGGTTTTCATTTTTCTGCCTCCATTCGATCCTTAATTTGTTGAACATCTTTGTCGCCCCGACCGGATAGGCACAGAACAATAATTTGATCTTTTTCCATTTGCGGTGCTAGTTTCATCACATGAGCAATCGCATGAGAACTTTCTAGAGCGGGAATAATACCTTCCACTTGAGACAGCAGATGAAAAGCTTCTACAGCTTCTTCGTCATCAATAGTGACATATTCCGCTCTCTCAATACTGGACAGGTAAGAATGCTCAGGCCCAACACCAGGATAATCCAAACCAGCTGAGATGGAATAGGCTTCAATAACTTGCCCATCATCATCCTGCAGCAAATGCATCCGTGCTCCGTGCAATACACCAATATCTCCCTGGGTAATCGGTGCGGCATGTTCATCCGTGTGGACACCTTTTCCAGCCGCTTCTACCCCAATCAATCGAACAGTTTCGTCTTCAACAAAAGGATAGAACAATCCCATTGCATTACTACCGCCACCAACGCAAGCCAGTGTTACATCCGGCAGTCTTCCTTCTGCAATTAGAATTTGACGGCGTGCTTCTTGACCGATCACACTTTGATAATCCCGTACAATTTCTGGAAAAGGGTGCGGGCCTAAAACTGATCCCATAACATAATGGGTGTCTTCTACATTTGCTACCCAATATCTCAGTGCTTCATTTACAGCATCTTTCAACGTCTTACTACCTGAAGTAACACTTTCAACAGTAGCTCCTAACAACTCCATACGAAAAACATTTAATTCCTGACGCTTCACATCAATCTCGCCCATAAAAATGGTACATTCCATACCGAACAAAGCGGCGGCAGTCGCTGTGGCAACCCCATGTTGTCCAGCTCCAGTTTCAGCAACAATTTTATTTTTGCCCATCCGTTTGGCTAATAATACTTGACCGATGGCATTATTAATTTTGTGAGCACCCGTATGGTTTAAATCTTCACGTTTGAGATAAATCTTGGCACCGCCTAATTGCTCGGTCAAGCGTTCTGCAAAATACAAAGGATTTTCTCTTCCCACATACTGCGTTAAATAATACGCCAATTCCTTTTGAAACTCGGAATCGGTTTTGGAGCTTTCATAGGTTTCAGTTAATTCCTGGACGGCATACATTAAGGTTTCTGGAACGAATTGTCCACCAAATTCACCGTAAAATCCTTTATTCGTTGGTTGCTGATACATCGGTTTCCTCCTTCACTGCTTGGCAAAAGGCAGTTATCTTTTTATGATCTTTTTCTCCATCCGTTTCGACTCCACTGGAAACATCTACTACCAATGGCTGAAAATAGTGTATAGCGGCTGCGACATTTTCTGGGGTTAAGCCTCCGGCAATGAACAGTCTTTCTTGTTGCAGCTCGGCTGGATTGACTGCTTGCCAATCAAAGACTTCCCCATTTCCCCCCATGTATTTTGTCGGAGGTGCATCTAATAATAAGTAGTCTTCACTTTCTGATTCAAACAATGGGTATGATTTACGAATGCTGACTGCCCGAATGATTGGAACACTCAGCACTTCTGATAGCTGCTCACCATGAATTTGTACCAAATCTAAGCCTGCTGCTTGAATAGTTGCCTCCACCTCTGTTTGACTAGGAGAAACGAACACTCCTACCTTTTTGATACTCGTCGGCAGATCTAAGGTAATTTCGTGAACTTGCGCTGGTGTTACTTGCCTTGGGCTCTTGGCAAAGACGAAGCCTAAATAATCGGCACCGCTGTTGACTGCAGTTTCTACCGCTTTTCGTGTTGATAACCCGCAAATTTTTATTTGGGTCATGTCCGCTTCACTCGCAATTCCTTGATTTTTTCTGAAATATTATCTGAGCGCATTAAGGTCTCACCTACTAAAACAGCTTGGTAATCTTTTGCAATCCGTTGGACATCTTCGTCGTTTTTAAAGCCTGATTCACTAATGTACACTCGGTCGTTAGACGGCTGAGCCAATGCTTCACTTGTAGCAATCGTTACTTCAAAGGTAGTTAAATCCCGATTATTCACACCAATGATTTTAGCGCCGATACGATGGGCCACCTCCAATTCCTGTTGGTTATGGGTCTCCACCAGCACCTCTAATCCGATCATTTTTGCTGCCTGGAAAAGCTCAGCCAATCGTTTTTCTGTCAAAGCAGCGACAATCAATAAAACAATACTTGCGCCAGCATTTTTTGCTCGAACCAATTGTCGTTCGTCAATAATGAAATCCTTGCATAAAATTGGCAGCTTTACGACCTGTGCCACCGCTTCTAAATCATCGATTGTTCCTTTGAAAAATACTTCATCAGTCAACACCGAAATGGCACTAACACCACCAGTTTCGTAAGCCCTCGCTTGAGCCAAAATATCTACATCTGTTCGTATATCTCCTTTAGAAGGAGAAGCTCGTTTGATTTCTCCGATTAAATGAACCGTTGCCGGTGCGTCCTTAACAGTTTGGTAAAATGACGGGCGTTTAGTCTCTATTTGTACTTCTGTCTCTGGCAATTGAGCGACCTCTTCAGCTTTTTTTGCTAAAATCGTTGCTAAGAAATCCATTAAGCCACCGCCTTCTGTTCTTGTGCTAATTTTTGTAAACAATCCATGGCAGCACCAGAAGATAAAGAATGCTTTGCTTCAACTATCCCAGCTTCCAGCGTTGTTACCTTGCCGCTGGCCAAAAAGCCTAAACCAGCATTTAATAAAATTGTGTCGTAATAGACCGAAGCTTCATTACGTAAGACCGATAATAAAATGTCCCGATTTTGTTGCGCTTCGCCACCAACGATTGCTTCTATTGGTGCCTGCTTAAAACCATACTCCTCTGGTGTAAACGAGAAGCTGGAGACTTTTCCCTCCTGATAAATCGCACAGTTAGTAGTTCCGGCTAGATTTGCTTCATCCATCCCATGAGCGCCATGAACGACAATCGCTTTCTTCCGCCCCATTTTTCCTAATGTTTCGGCCGTTTCCATCAATGAATCCCCAGCAAAAGTACCCATCAATTGATTATCTAAACGGTATGGATTAATAATTGGTCCAATTAAATTGAAAATGGTTGGTGTAGCTAAGTCCCGCCGAATACCCATTACATATTTCATTGCTGGATGCATAGCTGGAGAGAACAAGAAGGCGATACCTACTTCTCGTAATAAATAATCGATTTTTTCTGGCGAAACCGTTAAATTGATGCCTAAAGTCTCTAACACATCTGCACTGCCTGAACGACTGGAAATACTGCGGTTGCCATGTTTAGCCATGGGAATACCCCCACCGGCCAAAACAAAAGCTGCGGTTGTACTGATATTGAAACTATTGCAGTGATCTCCTCCTGTACCGCAGTTGTCCATGACACCCTTAGGCGGAGTTAACATTTTTTCGGCCTTGCCTTGCATGATGGTAGCTAAACCTGTCAATTCCTGAGAAGTAACTCCTTTTAGCTTCAGGGCAACCAATAACGCACTGATTTGAATATCACTTAATTGTCCTTCAAAAATATTAGTAGAAATAGTAATTATTTCGTCCGTTGTTAAATGTTGCCCTTGATAAACTTTTTCAAATAGTGTTTGCATGTCTTTCTCCTACTTCCTTTACAAATTGATCAATCAGCTGTTGACCTTTCTCAGTACCGATCGATTCCGGATGAAATTGCAGCCCGTAAACGGGATATTTTTTATGCTGTAGTGCCATGATGCAATCGTCACATTCCGCAACGATTTCTAGTGCATCTGAAAATTTTTCTTTGGCAACCATTAATGAATGGTACCGCATCACTTCCAGCGGTGTTTGAATTTCTCTAAAGCAGCCTTTTGATTTAAAGAAAATAGTTGATCGTTTGCCATGCATAATCTGCGGGGCTGCCACTACCTTCCCACCGAAGACTTCGCCAATTGCCTGATGCCCTAAACAAATGCCTAGAATCGGTTTGTCCCGATAAAATCGGCGAATGACTTCTTCCATCAACCCTGCTTCCTCTGGCCTACCTGGACCTGGTGAAAGTACAATACCGTCAGCTGCTTCAGCCAGCTCGAATATATCAGGTGCATCATTTCTAGCAACAACCAATTCATCATGGTTAAATTGATGAACCAGGTTATAGGTGAACGAATCATAATTGTCGATTAATAAAATCATTTTCCTACCTCCAATAAAGCTTTGGCTTTTTGCAACGTCTCTAGGTATTCACTGGTAGGATCGGAATCATAGACAACGCCACCACCAGCTTGTACATGGGCCTTTTTATCTTTGACAACCATCGTACGAATTGCGATGGCAAAATCGGCTTGATTATCGCAGGATAGGTAACCCACCGCTCCGGCGTAGATAGAGCGTTTAACCGGCTCCCACTCGTAGATCCGAGTCATCGCTCGAATCTTCGGCGCACCGCTAACTGTTCCAGCTGGCAAAGTAGACTTCAACGCATCCATCGCTGTTTTATCCGGCCTTAGTTTTCCTTCGACTAGGGATACAATATGCATGACAAAGCGGTAGCGCTCAATCGTCATAAACAATGGAACATGAACACTCCCAATTTCGGCTATCTTACCAATATCATTACGTCCTAGATCAATCAGCATCTGATGTTCAGCAATCTCTTTTTCATCATTAATTAATTCTTCCGCTAAATGATCGTCTTCCGTTTCGCTTAACCCGCGTCGCCGCGTCCCAGCAATTGGATTGGTGGTGACAATATCTCCCTTTACTCTTACCAAACTTTCCGGCGAACTTCCTATTACTGTCACATCTGGAAATGGCAAGTAGTAAAGATAAGCTGAAGGGTTTGTTACCCGCAACTGACGATAATAATGAAAAGGATCTACTGGAAAATCAGCTGATAAACGTTGCGACGGAACAACTTGAAATAAGTCGCCTTCACGAATATACTGCTTAGCTTTTTCCACCACGGCTTCGTACTCTGATTGAGTAAAGTTACTGGTAAAGCTTAACTGAATAGGCTCTAAGGGATCATTCTCCGTTCTCTGGAGCGTAAAAATCTCTTTCTCAATTTCAGTAATTCGCTGCTGCAAGGCTGCTTTACCGCATTTGCTGTACAAATCACTGGCTACGATGTTCAGGGTCTGCTTTTGGTGATCATAAATCACGAAAGTTTCAAACAAGTAAAACTGCATATCCGGCAGCTCTAGAACGTCTTCGGGAACCTCGCCTAAATCCTCATAGAGAGCAGCGATGTCATACCCAACATAGCCAATCGCTCCGCCTTCAAAAGGCAGCCCTTCAATTGTTTCTTCCTTCAAAACATATTTTTCCAGTTCTTTTAGAGGATCGCTGCAGGCATAATGTTTTTTATCAATTTGAAACTCCCCAGATTGAAACTGGATATGATGTACCGGATTGAAAGCTAAGAGCGAATAACGGTTACTTTCTGAATCCCTAGGAATGCTTTCTAACAAACACTTAGACTCCCCACCTAAACGGAAATATAAAGAAACGGGGGTTAAACAATCAGCACTCAATTTTTTTACAATCTTCATTTTTTCATCCCTTTCAAAGAAAAAAGCCCTCAAGCTAGACACAATGGTCTAGCTTGAGGGCGCATTTTGCACGGTACCACCTCAACATATGCTTAAAAAAGCATGTCTCTCTCGATTGTCTAACAACAATCTTTCTCTATAACGGGAGTTCCCGTCATCCCCTACTGCGTGTTCAAGGATGCTCCAACAAGTCCATTCATTTGGTGAAAAGTGCTTCATTCTCATCACTGGAAGCTTTCTGTACCTTTTCGTTTTCCAAACTACTTCTCTTGTTTCTGATTTTTATTAATAAAAAAAGCCCTCAAATCGGACAACTATCCAATTTGAGGGCGGTTAATCCACGGTGCCACCTCAATATATGCTTAAAAAGCATCTCTGTCAGCTGTCTAACAACAGCCTTTCTCTGTAACGGGAGTTCCCGGAGATTCCTACTTACTTCAAAATCTCGGTTCAAAAGTCCATTCGCATCATTTTCCTTACTGATTCACAGCACCATCAGCTCTCTGAAAAGAGAAAATCATGTTACTACTCTTTTGTTTAACCTGTATTTTTTTAAAATAATACGCCTATTTATTAAAAGAGTCAACACTTTTTATGAAAAAATGTTTAGATCTTTTTAATAGAGACGCTCTGGCATCATCTGCTCTAAAAATGCCCAGACACCATTACTAATCCGCAGCTCCTCACAATCAAAGCGGGAAAGCTCGTGACGAATCAATTTTTCCTGACCATTCACTACTTTAGGCAGCCAATTTGGATCCATCAACAATGCTTTTCCTATAGCTACTCCATCCGCCATAGACAAAATTTCTTCTGCATCCTGACCAGTACGAATATCCCCAACCCCAATAAGTGGTACACGACCTGCGATCTTATCCTTAATATACGCCATCATAGATTTTTCCTGATAGTCTTGACTGGCTGAAACTTTATCTGCTTGATTTAAAGAAACATGTAAATAATCCAATGACAGGTCTGCCAAATGATCAACTAAATACAACGTATCCTCAAATCGAATTCCTGGTGTTTCATATTCTTCTGGTGAAAAACGATATCCGACAATAAAGTTATCGGCACCCGACTCATCTACTGCTGTGGTTACAGCTTTTACTAGTTCCTCAATGAAATGATACCGCTTGTCCAAGCTCCCACCCCATTCATCTTCTCGTCGGTTCGAATGAGGAGAAAAGAACTGTTGAATTAAATAGGTATTTGCCCCATGCAATTCCACTCCATCAAAGCCAGCTGAAATCGCCCGTTTAGCAGCTGCTGCAAAATTGTTAATTAAAGCTGCAACCTCTTCGCTTTCTATCTCACGCGGAGTTTCAGCCGCTGGTCGCTCTGCTGCTACCGCACTAGCAGAAACTGGCTGAACACCCCGTAAAATCTGACTGCTGGTCATACGGCCACCATGAAAGATTTGCAGAATCGCCTTGGTGCCATTGCGTTTGATGCCAGCTGCCAGCTTAGATAAACCGGGAATAAATTTATCGTCGTAAACACCCAGCTCACCTTCCCAGCCTTTGCCGTCCTCCTGTACATTGGCTGCCCCGGTAATGACTGCGCCAATTTCACCAGCACGCATACTATAATAATCAACCTCGTCTTGTGTGACTACGCCGTCGAAAAAACTCATTTTGGTGGTCATCGGAGCCATCAGAACTCGATTCTTCAAGGTTAAGCCCCGGTTGAAAGTTAGTGGTTCAGTTAATTTAGCCATTTAATCCACTCCTTTTTCTTTTAAGCATAGCACAGCTAGGCAGAAGTTGGCTAAAGCTTTGCATAAAAAAAGCAAGCCCATGATACATTCACAGGATTGCTTCTACGATCTATTTCTTCAATAAAATATTGGAATCTAAGGTGCCACTCTCATTCTTCAAAGAGAAGGTGCTCAAGCGATCATTGTAATCAATCACCACTTCATTGCCTAAGAAAACTTTTTCTTCGTCAGAGATATACACTTTAAAGCGGTCATTTTCTAATACTTCTTGAAACTGCTCGGTTGGTCCTTCTGTTGGAATGATTTGAAATTTATCGCCCACAGCACAAGACCCGCCCACAGTAGAAAATTGGTTAGAACCGTCGTTCAAGGCTAAAATAAAGCCTTCATTTGAACCAAGTTTGTCAGTTAGTGCTTCTACTGCTTGTTTGCGAATGTCTAACTTCATAACTATCTCCTCCTTCTCTTTGAATTATAACCCGGAGGAAAAGGAGACGAAACAAATCTGCTCACCGTTCTATTGTAGGACCCAGCGTTCCAAAGCTTCCTTTACACCATCTTCTTGGTTAGAAGCCACTTCGTATTTAGCAACAGCTTTGACCTCTGGTGTAGCATTCCCCATCGCTACCGATATCCCGGCAAATTTCAACATGGACAAATCATTCTCCGCATCACCAATTGCCATAACCTCTGCTTGCTCAATCCCTAAATGATCAGCCAACTCCTTAACTGCAGAGCCTTTACTGGCTTCTCTATTTAAGATTTCCAAATAATAAGGTGAGCTGGTTACTAGGGTATATTCTTCAAATAACTGCTTAGGAATCTTCTTAATTGCTGCTTCTAAAATCTCAGGTTCATCAATCATCATTAATTTGACTGGTGATACCTCATCTGCTATTTCTTCAGGTGTGCGATACTTCAATGGCAAATTAACCATATGGGCTTCATTAACAGAGTAACGGCTAATGTCGCGATTAGACGTGTAAATCGCATCACGGCTCACGGTATGAATGTGAACACCGATCTTACGTGCCAGCATATCAAAGTACAAGAAATCGTCCCGAGTTAACCCATGCTGTGAGACTACATCCCATGTATTTGTGTTTAAGACTAGACTTCCGTTGTAAGAAATAACGTAATCATCCACCGACAACAAATCCAGGTCTGCTAATTGCTCCAAAGCACCTGATAATGGTCGACCCGTACAAATTACAATGTACGCACATGTCTTTCGTGCTTTTTTTACACTTTCGATTACAGCTGGCGAAAGCTCGCCTCGTTCATTTAATAATGTGCCATCCATATCAATAGCAACTAATTTTACTGCCATAATTTCCTCCTATTATTCCCGCTTAAAATAGAAAATTGCTCCATTTACCAGTTAACCACAATCCCAAAGCAACCGCAAGAATTTATTGCCGCTTGAAAAATATTTACCGTTTGCCACAAATGGAGAATAACGCAAGAAAAAAACACTGCCGAAACAGTGTTTAATCCACATATGAAGTGTCTGTTTTATTTAACCAAGCATAGCCTAATCCCATAACCAATCCGCCGCCGACAAAATTGCCAATCAACGTGAAGAAAAGGTTGTGCAGGACACTTGCTGTCGTCATGCCTTCAATGGTTCCATGAGAAGCAAAGTAAGCCAATGAGAAAGCAGGGAAATTAGCAATAACGTGCTCATAACCTAAGAAAGCAAAGATAAAGATGATGAAGATAATCGCCATAACTTTACCAGCATCGTCCTTCATACGCATGCTGACTAAAACAGCCGTATTTACTACGATGTTGGCAAACATACCTTCAACCAGAATTTGACCGGTTGGCTTAGCCAATTTACCAGCAATACCAGTAAACATATAATTGCCAGGTTCTAAATGACCAAAAGGTGCAGTTAGAGAAAGCAAATACCCGCAAAGCACACCGCCGATTAAATTGAATAAGATACAAGTGAATAATAATTTCGCTGCAAAACCAAGTTTAATCTTTTTACGATAAACGCCAACCGTCATATAAAGCATATTAGAGGTTCCAAGTTCAGCATTCATGAATAGAATCATTACCAATGACCAGCTAAACATAAAAGCGTAACTCATTTTTTCTAAACCAGGTATGGCCTCTTGTGTGCGGATTGCGATATAAAAGGCAATCGCTGTTCCTAATGCTAAAAATAAACAAGCAAACATGGATCGGACAGCATAACGCGCAAAGCTGTTATCCAATAATTCCTTTTTCTTTTTAATCGATTTATCTAATTGGCTCATTAATGGGAAGTATTTCACAGTTGCTTGTGATACTTCCGTTGATTTTGATTTTTCCATCGTATCCTCATCTATTTCCATTGTTAAATTTGACTTCATTTGTTTCCTTCCTTCTCCTAAAATAGGACCACAATTGCACCTATCATACATTATTTTCAGCACGTTTTCAACTTCTTTTTCATTAATATTTTGCCATGAGGATCTTTTAACCTGCTAATAAACACGGTATGATAAAGAAAAGAATTTAGGAGGACATAAGATGGCAAAACAAGTATTAAAAGCTGAGGTAGAATCCCTAGGCGGTTTACAGCTTAAATGCTCTGCAAGAGGCTTTGAATTTCTAATTGATGAACCCGAAAGTGCTGGTGGCTCAAATAGTGCGATGAATCCCTTAGAAGCATTACTTTGCTCTCTAGGCGCCTGCAAAATGATGGTCGCTCGTTTTTTCTATCAAGCTCAGGAGATTCAATTGAAGTCAATGAAAGTAGAAGTCTTAGGTGAAATTGATTCTGATCGGCTAAAAGGAAAACCAGACGTAAAAATTGGATTTTCGAAAATTATTACTAACTATACAATTGAGGCAGATAATTCAAAAGCTGAAATTGAAAACTTCATCGCGTTCATCGAACGTACCTGCCCAGTTAAGGATACACTAGTCAATCCACCTGAAATGGAAACGAATCTTTCCTTCCATTCAACCACGTGATCACACAGTCAACAGTCGCTGAAGCCAATCCTAAAGGGAGGCCCCGATGTTCAAATCACTTGGAGACAGCATTTTTACCTTTCCATTTATTCTATTAGCAATAGCACCAGTACTCATCCTGATTGGTGCGATCAAATCGTTTAAGGAAAAGCGGATGATTCAACTATTCTTTATTCTACTTTTTTCTATTTTGGAAATAGCTATCCTATACATGATCCTTTTTATCTTCTTACTTGGTCGAAACAGTTAAAAAAATGCTCTCGTCAGCTTCGAGAGCATTTTTGTTTATGCTTTAAGGTATTCATCTCCAGGAAGTGGCGGCAGGGCACTGCCCTCTTCCAAAAACCAGTCCTTTAATTTTTCAGGAAATTGAAGGCTGGCCACTCGATCAGCTGTTAACCTGGAAAGAATACTATCCGCCTCGCCAGCAGCAATTTTTTCAGCAAATTTGGGCTCCAGCAAAGATTCGCGACCTATTGCAGCAATATCTGCGATTTCTAAGGCCTCCAGCGCGTCATCAGCTGAGAAAATATTTGAAACGATGATGACAGCAGCCCGATCTCCCACAACTTCCTTGGTTAGTTCAGCGAAGGTTTTGTCATTTCCTGAGGGCTTATCATTGTACTTAGTAAAAATAGAAACATGAATATAATCCAGTTTGTGCTCAACAATTTTATCAATCAATTGCAGTGATTCCTCAGCTGTATATCCTATCATATCTCCATGGATTTCCTCAGGCGAGTAACGATACCCAACAATAAAATCAGGTTTTGCAAATTCGTTTGCCATTCGTTTAACCTCTTTTACAACCGCTAAAGGAAAATTCATGCGGCATTCTAAAGCGCTTCCCCAAAAATCATCTCGGTGGTTAGAATATGCCGAAAAGAACTGCTGCAATAAATAATGATTCGCTCCATGAATTTCTACACCGTCAAATCCAGCTTCTATTGCTCGCTTGGTTGCTGCGCCAAACGCTGCAATACTATCTTGAATTTCCTCTTCAGTTAACGCCCGTGGAGTATAAGATAAGAATGGAAATTCCACTGCACTTGGTGCAACGACTTCACCAAACTTATCATAGCTCGACTTTGCTTCTCTTCCTCCATGATACAATTGAATGATCGCTTTATTTCCATCCTTCTTCAAAACAGCAGCCAGTTTTTTTAGCCCTGCTATATACGTATCATCTGAAATCGATAATTGCTTATCAAACCCCTTGCCTCGTTCAGAAACGGTCGCTGCACCAGTAATAATTATCCCCGCTACATTTGAACGTTCGCTATAGAAATCCAGATCATTCTCAGAAACAGTACCATCCGGATTTGATCCCTGTGCGACCATCGGCGCCATAGCAATTCGATAATTAATCTTGGCACCATTGGTTAAGGTCAGTGGTTCCAATAATTTTTGATACTTTTCGCTCATCTTCATCCCTCTTTCTAACTACAAAGCAAGTTGATAATCATTTAGGTAATTCGTCAGAACTATTTTGCCTGCTTCAACACCATTAAGTCGAAGGTCTTTAGCCCTGCTCCCGCTTAACTTCACAGAAACTTTTATTAAACGTCTTAGTGGTCATTCATATACCTAAAGCTGTTACATATTAAAAAAGCAACCATGTAAAGCGCTTTCTATAATTCTATTATCTTTGTTCCAATAATAAATGTAAATAGTCTTTTCCATAAAATTACTCATAATCATTTTGCAGCTCTTGCTGAATGAGCTGGTTTCATGACAAAAAAACACAGCATAACCGTCAAGTCATGCTGTGAATAGTTCTTTTATTGGATTGGTGGCAGTACAGCCACTAAACTTTTACTTAAAGCTACATATAAAGGTGAGGACTGTGAGGTTGTTTGTTCAATTTTTTCTTTCGAACGAACTGTGCTGGCAGCCAATGCAATCAGGCTGTCTCCTCTGAACAAGTTTACGAAGGTTTTAGTCGACATCACTTCAGGTATTTCGTTGGTAAAGCCTAAAGTAGTGACCAGTTTCGTTCGTAATGTATCACTTAGAGTAAATCCTGTCTTCAAATCAGTAAGCTCAGGACGTTGTTTTTCTTTACTCTTCGCATGATCATACTCGGTTAAGTTATAGGCATCGATAATAGCATTCAGCTTTTCAGCATAGCGCTTGTCGGTAGCATAACGACCTTGCAAGTATTCAGTAGCATCTTTATATGTCTTCGTTTCAGATTTCCATACTGGTTTGTAGAAATCCTTGTTGCCAGAAATACCTTCTTTAAGCAGTTCAGCATAATCTTCCAGTGACTCTTTGTAAGAAGGGTATTTACGGAATTCAGCGGTGATCTGGAAGCTGCTGCCGATTGCATCCTGCTCTAAAGTGCGGAAAGCCACACTCGTATTTTGATATTTTCCTTTAATACCAAACAAGTTGTAGTTTGGTTCTGCTGCTAATGAGCTGTTACCAGAGCCGCTCTCCAAAATTGCTTGAGCTAACATGACAGAAGAATAGATTCCGTTCTTTTGGCCAATTTCACGAGACCACTCACCAATTTTTTCGATAAACTGATCAGTCGTTTGATTCTTATTGAAAACAAATGGTTGATCAGAGCTGTACTGACCAAAGGCATTCGCTAATGAACTGCTTGCCTTTGGTAGTCCAGCAACATTTACGCGCACCGCAAAGGTTGGCATAAACCCACTTAAGCTGCCAATTTTTACGACATCCCCTGGCTGAGGCGCGTGGATATATTGACCATTGCCAATATAAATTGCTACGTGTGTCGTTACACTTGTTGGTGCTCCCCAGAACAATAAATCTCCTGGTTGAGCATCGCTCACTGGTATTTGAGTACCTGAGTACTGCTGGTCACCTGTCCATCCGCCGATGTAGTGACCGGTTGCTGCAGCATAAACTGCATAAGCTAAACCAGAACAGTCAAAAGCGTTCGGACCTTTAGCTCCCCATACATAAGGTTTGCCCAAATGACGATACGCTTCTTGAACGATAGCATTTTGTACATCATTTCCGATTGTTGGTACTGGTTGATCAGAAGGCACTCGAATATCGCTTGCTCCTGCTTCGGGTTGTCTAGCTTCTTCCGCAGGTGCTGGAGCTGGTGTTGCCGTATTGTTGCCGGTATTATTCGCTGGTTTTTCTTCTTTTACTGGTTCGCTTGGCTTTTTGTCATTATTGGTATTTTCAGCTGGTTTTTCTGGTTTTGGCTGTTCTTTAGCTCCAATCACCAGTTGAATCTCAACATCAGATTCAGGCATTACGAAAGAATCAGCTGCATTAGCACTGCTCTTGATAGGAGTGCCAGTCGTCCGATTAATTATTTTTACTTCTTTCAACACTGTTTTATTTGGATCTTTCAATGTCACAGCGTATTGAACAACGCCATCTTTTTGGATGTCCGCAAAATAATCAAACTGAACAACGTTGCCAGCACTATCCGTGTAATCGTGCCCTGTCAGAGCATGACCTTCTGCAAACAAGCCAAATGTTTTCACTTCTGGCTCTGGTTCAGGTTCTGGAGTTGGCTCTGGTTCTGGGTCAGGAACCGGCTGAGGTTGAGGCTCAGGCTGTGGTTCTGGAGTTGGCTCTGGTGTAGTAGATTCCACGGTAGACTCCGTAGTCTGTTCGCTAGATTGAACAGTTGAATCTTGTGTTTCCATCGCCATCGCTTGTTGCGTTGAAAGAACAGTTGGGGCAATCAACACCCCCAATGTTAATAAACTGGCTAACTTCTTATATTGCAAGGTTTTGTTCCTCATTTCTAGTTAGAAAATTTTAGAATTCAAACAATTCTAAATGATATTAATATGATAACATGCTTTCGTGTGCTTGTCTAAAAAAATCCTCATTAAATTCACTTCATTTACTATCAATTTCACTATTTTTTATTACTTTATTCCCGGAAATAATTTTTCTGTTTTCACCATTTTATCGGTCTAAAAAATAGAACCACTTCTACTTCTTATTACAACGCTGATTTAACTTCTCGATACAAGTAGAATAATCAAATTCCTTGACCCGTTCATCTATATAAAACCACAAAATCACCACTAAAAGAAAGAAAAAGGCTCCGTTACATTCTATTTTTTTCTGATTTTATGAAGAGACCTCATTACGAATTAGCTGAACAAAAAAATGAAAGAGCAAAACGAACAAAAATACGTTCGTTAGATCTTTCATTTTACACACCTTATTTTTAATCGACAAACTGCAGAACCCTACTAAATTCTTGCTTAGCATAATACGGTCTTGAGAGGACAACCTGCTGGATCAATCATTTCCCTCTCCCCTTTTTTTTCAAATGTTGTTTTTCATCAGCAACTGGATATTCAGTTGCTTCATTATACCTAGAAGCTAAAGTTCTTTTCAAGCAATGATGCATTGAGTCCTCTTCTAATTTTGATAAAAAAATTGACCAGTACTCTACTGATCAACTCTTTTACTATAGATTTTTTTATGATACGGAAATATCCAACCGCAAAGCATAAGTAAGCAAAAAACTCATGAATACACCGTTCTAACTGACTAAAGTATTCCTTAAACTGTGACGTTTAGTCCTTTTTAGCAGAAGTGATTCCCTGCATCAATTTGGCAATCTCCCGTTCGTAGTAGTGGGCAAATCGGACTTGATCGCCATTATCCAATGTCCAGATTTTATTTTCATAAAAACCAACCGAGCTGCGGCTTCCATCCATTAGTTCTTTGGCATAGCCTAAAACTAATCGCATAGCTTCTCTCGTTGACTTGTCACTTTTAAAATAGCCAGGGTAGCTACGCAAATATTCATTTAAGTCGCTGTTTTGTGAAACCTTCCAGTCTTCACTGAAATCTTTTAAGGCAATTAACACATCCTCATTTTCAACGTCCCATAATAAGATATCTGTTGATTGCTTATCCATAACTAGTTCCTCCTCGACATTTGTTTACCTTTTCATTCTATTATAAAGAAAGAGAAGCCTAATGTCTTATAACAACACCAAAAATTTATTGAAACCTCAGAAAAAGGTGATCCTCGCTATTAAAGGTAAACTCCAAATATTTAAAGTTTACCTTTAATGGCATTTTTTATCATTTAGGCTTGCCTTAAAGCTTTTTTCTGACTTTTATTTGCGCTATACTATCATTTAATGCCAAATAAAGGGTGAACATTATGCTAACAACTATCATTACAAAAGTAAAACGAACTTTCAAAACCAGTGAACGAACTGCAGTTGGGATCGTAGCTGGTATTATGGGCTTATTGACAAACTTAGCACTCTTTTTAGCTAAGCTTTTCATTGGTACCCTCTCTGGCAGTGTCTCGATTACAGCTGATGCGATGAACAACTTATCAGACACAGCCTCTTCCATCATTACCTTAGCCGGCTTTAAGGTAGCTGGTAAACCTGCTGACAAGGACCATCCTTATGGTCACGAACGCTTTGAATACGTCAGCGGCTTTGTGATTTCCATTTTAGTTACTTATGTCGGAATACGTTTTCTGGACAGTTCTTTTGTAAAAATTCTTGATCCATCCAGTGTCCAGCTTTCTTCGATTGTTTATATTGTACTGATTTTGTCGATTTTAACGAAAATTTGGCAAGGGTTGATGTACCGCAAGCTTGGCGGGGCCATTCAGTCCAATACGCTGAAGGCTACTGCGCAGGATAGCTTGAATGACGTGTATACAACAATTGCCGTCTTATTCTCAGCTATTATCGAGTGGTTGACTGGCTGGCGAATTGACGGCTATGTTGGATTTCTAATTGCTTTATACATTATTTATACTGGAGTTAAGATGATTAAGGAATTTATTGATGAATTGATGGGCGTTCGGGCTCCAGACGATGAAATTGGTGCGATTCGCGCGCATTTAGATAAATTTCCTGATATTATCGGTTACCACGATTTACTAATTCACAGCTATGGTCCAAATAGTGTGTTTGCTTCGGTTCACATTGAAGTGAATCAGGATTGGAGCTTGGCTCATGCACACGAAGTAATTGATACAATCGAACAGGAAGTCAAATCAAACCTTGAAGTAGATCTCGTCTGTCATGTAGATCCTTATCCTTTAGATGATCAAAATTTCAAGCGTGTGGCTCCTAAATTGAAGCAGACATTACGGGAAATTCATCCTCAGCTGCGCCTGCATGATTTGCGAATTGATACGCATACAGTCCCAGAGGTCATCTACTTTGATTTGGTAGTCCCTGAAGAGCTGCGCCTGAAAAATGAAGAACTGCAGGCATTAATTACAGAAAACTATCTCAAAGATAATAAAGCCGCTACCATGTCTATTACGTTTGATCGAACCTATCTATTATAGAAAAAAGCCGCCGAAGAATTTTCTCCTCGGCGGCTTTGCTGCATTCTAAAAAGAGCGGTAAACATATTGATTCTTGGGGGCAGCAATGGGTTGTACTTGTTCAACAGCCAGAGCAGGTAATTGACGTTTGAAGGGTTCAAAGTAATCCAGCTCAATCGTTCCTTCCACATGCAACCACTGATTATTATCCACCTGTGTATTTTCTGGCAGACGCATCATCAAACCAAATACACCAGAATCAGCGACACAATGGATAATTCCAAACCGGAATAGGAAATTGTAGGTTTGTTCTTTCGTAGTTTGGTAATCAAAGCCATCGTAAGAGAGCTTCTTACCCACAAACGTATTCGGGTAATTATAAATCAGCTCCATCACCTCGAGATAATTCTCATCCGTAACTCTTAATACATCATTTTCTCGATATTTATTTAATAAATCATCCATTTGCTGATCGTAATCGTCCTTATTATAGTAGATACTAGTATCCGGTTTTAGGTATTGTGTGTTCATCTCCGGGTCACCTACAGATTCCTTGCTTATCGGAAAACTAAATCCTTTCGCTTCGACAATTGTCGTGTCCAAGCTGATTGTTGGAAATAGTGTTCCTGCAATTAATGGCAGACTCAATAATAAATAAGCAATTATTTTTTGAGAAGGCCTGGTTAATCCGTGATCGTGTCCATGGTCATTGCTGAGCTCTTTTCCTTCACTTTTTCCAACCCAAATCTTCAATTGAACCAGGGCCAACAGCAAGGAAAGACCCATGGTTAAGTAAACTAAATAAATATAGTGGATATTGATGTACTGATTCAGCTTACCTGATACTTGCAGGTACATCATCCATTCGAAATAGCCTGATAAGATCAAAAAACGAAGCATCCTTTTCCTCCTATATTAAGTAAGCATAAACTGTCACCACTAGTGTAATCAAAGCCAACAACTGTACGATGAATTTGCCATGAAAGACTCGTTTCATCATCATTAAGTTCTTAATATCTACCATTGGTCCAAATACTAAAAATGCCACCACTGAATTCACTCCGAACAGGGACAATAAGGAAGACCCTACAAAAGCATCTGCCTCAGAGCATAAAGACATAGTAAAGGCTAAGATCAGCATCACTAAAATAGAAATTAACTTTGAAGAAGTCAACTGCAGCAGCACTTGCGTCGGTAAATAAACCTGCATACTTGCAGCAATTAGTCCACCGATAATTAAGTAGCGGCCTGTATCGAAAAACTCATCGATCGCATGGGCTAAGACTGAAAACACACGACTACCCTTTTTTGATGAATGCACATGCCCATGGTGATGGATATCACTCATCAGCTCTTCCTTCATTATTGGCAACTTATTAAAGTAAGCGATCCATGCCCCAATCACTAAAGCAACCAGCAAGCTTCCCCCCACTCGTAGCAAGGCAAAACGAGTACTATTGCCTAAAGCGATGAAAGTAGCAAACAGAACAATTGGATTAATAATAGGTGCCGTAACCATAAAAGCAAAAGCCGTATATTCAGGAACGCCCTTCTTCATGAACTGTGTGACAATTGGCACAATCCCGCATTCGCAGGATGGAAAGAAAAAGCCTAAAGCGGAACCGACTAAAATAGCTAAAAATTTATTTTTGGGCACCAGACGCTGAACTCTTTCAGCCGTTAAAAATACTTGCAGAGCACCTGAAATAATGCAGCCCAGCATTACAAAAGGAACAGCCTCCACTACAATGGAAAGAAAAATGGTGCTCATTTGCAGGATTGAATGGGGAATAAATGTCAGCATTCCACTACCTCCTCTTTATCGCTCATTACTATACGCCTACGCAAAAAAAGACACAAGTCCTTTTTTAAGGTTTGACCTGTGTCTTAAGATTCTCTTATTTGTCTACATTTAAATAACTAATATTATTTTAAAATCTATTCTCCATGGACCGCTTGAAAAAACAAAAAAATAATCAGGCTCAAAAGAAAAAGCTGCCCTTTTTAGGCAGCCTATCACACTATTTTACTGAATCTTTTAATTGTTTGCCGGCTTTGAAAGCTGGTGATTTGCTTGCTGCAATAGTGATTTCTTCACCTGTTTGAGGGTTGCGGCCTTTACGAGCTGCACGTTCACGTACTTCAAAGTTACCAAAGCCGATAACTTGAACTTTTTCGCCGTCTTTTAAAGCGTCTTGGATACTGTCGAATAAAGAATCTACAGCTGCTGTTGCGTCTTTCTTCGTCAAACCAGTTTTTTCTGCTACTTTTTCTACTAAGCTTTGCTTATTCATCATGATATAGCCTCCATCATTCTTTTAATTATTCCAAAGATAATTCTATTCGTTCTTCAACAGAAAGGCAACTGTTATCTCTCAGTTTCGCGAATTTTTCCGCTAAATTTCTTTTTTATTTAATTGGAAATCAAAAATAAAATAATTATTACTAAGATTTTTTTAAGCCTTACACTTTTCGCTTATTATCACAACTTTTTCCTTATAATGATTATCGACTATATTTAGATAAATAACTAAAGGTGATGTTTTTCACCAAAATAGTGATTGTTTTGTCACTTTTCAAAATTAGATTAGCTTAAAAAGGAATGGGAAAATGAACGTACGGGAAATGTTGAAACTAGAAACCAAACGAAGACTTCACTTAGTTGAATTGCTCTATTATGCAGATTACCCTTTATCTGCCGATCACTTAACCAATGTATTAGGCTGCTCATTACCAGCTTTGCACAAAGACGTTTACGCGTTAAACAATGAAAAATTTCCTTTAAATATTTTTAAAACTAAGGGCGGGTATATCGTACAATTTCACTCGTATGCTTCTATTGATTCATTGTATGCGGAAACATTAAAAACTTCACTGGACTTCCAAGTATTAAAACGATTATTTTTTCAACGCTTTGATACTATTCAAGAGAATGCTAACTATTTAAATTGCAGTTTTTCAAGCTTCTATTCTAAGTTAAGCCCACTGAACACACTTCTTGAACAATGGAAAATTAGACTACGTAACCGCCCTTTAAGAATTGCAGGCAACGAGGAACTTCTTCGTCATTTTTATTACCTGTTCTTTAAAGAGCATCGTTTTTCTTTTCAGGATTATGGATTTTCATCGACCTTGGTCCACTTAGTTGATCAATATATTCGCGTTTTGTTGGTTAATAACCAGGTGAAAAATACGATGAACGTTCACTTCTATCTAATGCACAATTTTCTAATTTGCCTACATCGGCGGCGGAGGAGATATAAGCTAAATATTGATCAGGCCGATACGTCGTGTTTACAACTACCAGAAAAGTCGGAACATTCTGAATTGATTCTTCGGATAAAAATGGAATGTCGCTTAATCTTTAATGATAATTTGTCTGTGGAGGCTCTTTGGCCGCTCTTCTCCGGCAATCTTGTCTTAACTGCTCAGCAGCAAGATAGTCTGCAAGAAAACAATAAAAATTTGGCACGTTTTTATTCTCAACATATCAGGTTGCTAAAATCAATTAATGAGGCCTCAGGGAATCTCTTGACGGAAAATGAAATTCAAGAAGCTCTGCGTCATTTAGGAAATGAGTTATTCATCTATTACCCTAAAAAAAGACCGATACAAATCTTGTCTCAACAAAAGAAGTACAGCCTCCTGCAGCTGAAGAAAATTTATGCCCGTCCTATGAATCATTTAACTACGATAATTGGGAAGTTTTTAAGCAGGCATCGACTGCCCGTGTTTGAAGAGACGATGGACGTTTATTTGTACAGCTTGATTGTGTCAATTGATAATTTATTGGATCGGCTTTCCATTCAAGAAAAACCTTTAACCGTTCTGCTGTTGTCGGATACTTCACCAAACCAAGAACGCTTTTGGCAAAATATTTTGAAAAATTGGATTGGCAAGTCTTTGGATTATCATTATCACAGCTATCCTTTTATTACACAACAGGAGTTAACTCGTCTAACTAAGAACTATGATCTGCTTATCACTGATGTTACGATGCCTGAGCTGGAAAGCAAGTGCCCAATAATCTTAATTAATTCCTATCCGACCTTAAAAGATTTTCGGTCGATTCAACAGTTTATTGATAATTATGACCAGTCATTTTTAACAGAGGAAGGGAAAGTTGTATGAACCTGCGCTGCTTGCTCAAACGTGAAAGTCAGCGTAAGCTGCTGTTGATCGAAACCTTATACTATTCTAAACATCCTAAAACAAGCGATCAGCTGATACAACTTCTAGATTGTACACCTCCTGCTTTGTCACGCTATATCCGGTCGATTAATCAGAATGAAGATCCTTATTATATTCATCGCGAAAACGGTTTGTACTCCTTAATGGTAGCCGAAAATGCAACGATTGATGCCCTTATTTCTTCGTTAATTCGCCAATCGCTTTCTTTCAAAATTTTGGAAATAACACTTTTTGAAGAATTTTTTACATTGCAAAAGTTGGCTAAAGCACTTCACTGCAGTGTAGCTACTCTGCAAGCTCATCTTACAGAATTGGAGAACGTAATTGCTTGTTGGAATTTGACAATAGAACGCAAGCCTTATCGTCTTGTAGGAAATGAAAAAGCGATTCGCCATCTTTTCTATTTGCTATTTTTCGAAAAAAAGACCCAAAAAAGTGAGTTGTGCTATTCCAATGAATTGTTTGAAAAAGGCGACGCTGTGTTACGCTCATTAATAGAAAATAATCAGTTGAATTGCTCGTATGCACAGTATCGTCGCTTGCGGATGATGTTTTTTATTAGCCTGGAACGCATCAGGCACCACCATTTTTTCCCGCAATATTTTTTGAGCTCTTTACACGTTACACCACCAGACCAAAAGATCTGCAGGGAATTTGATAAAGAATTAGTGAAAGAATTTGGGATCAGCTATACACACGAAGTAATGAAAGAGTCTTTTTGGCTTTTATATTGTGACTTAGTTTTATTGGGTGAGCAGCAGAAACGACATGCCTTGTTCACCAATTATTTTTTATCCCAACAATACGCCAATCATTACCAGCTAGTTGAAGAGTTTGATGATTTGCTGCTGGAGCCCTTAACCAGTGAAAAGAAAAGTCAGTTGACTGATCTGTTAATCAACCAAAATCTATATCATATTGATACCAAGGAATACATCAGTCTATTGCGTGACGGGAAACAGGATTATATTAATTTGTTGGAAAATTTTCATGCACATTGTGTACATAAGATTCGCCAGTTGGTCATGCGATTCACAACAAAGTACCATTGTTTTCAATCAGAGGAATTTATAAATAGCTACGTTTATCAGCTTATTGCTGCTGTACCGGAATGCCTAACCGGTATGAAGCAATATGATGAACCCGTCCGCTTACTAATTGTAGCCTCCGATCCTACAACTCGAGAAGGTCTGTTAGCTCAATTAATTCAATCATCCGTACGCGGCAATTATACAATTTCCCACAGCACCTTCAATTATCTAGACCAAACTAACTATCTGGAAGAACTTAACAATCATGACTTGATTCTTCGTACTTCGGAAATTGACCTGCCGCCTTGTTCTACTCCAATTTTGGCCATTGAATCATGCCCCAGCATTTTCAAATTGCACAAACTTCAGCACATGGTGGAAAAAATTTATCAGAAAAAGAATATACGAACGAATAAAAGCAGCGGAGTTTTGTAAAATCCTCCACTGCTTTTATTGTGAAAAGTTCACATAAATGCGCCATTTTCATTCTTCTTATTGCTTTTTAATTTCACGATGAACAGCAGATAAACGCTGCAATTCCTTTTCCATGGAGCCTTTCTCTTGGGTTAGACTCGTTACCATACGTGCAAACCGTTCTGGTTGATTCTTTTTGCGAATTACATTTAATTGAACCAGTGAATAGCTTAATAGTAGAACCGATAATAGCCCAATTAATCCAATTTCCAAGCCTGCAGAATAATGTAGAACCGCATATAAAAGCAAGACCAAACCAATCACCAAACCTAGAAAGCCTAATTTTGACTGACGGCCCCCGCCAAAAAGAATGCGTCGCATCATTGAGCCGTCTCTTAGCTCTTCATAACGCGTGATTCTAGCTTCAATAAAACTGATTTGTTCTTTTATAATATCCGTCTGGGTTTTTTTTGACATATAAAAACTCCTTTACTCTACTTTTATTATCACTAGTTTAAAGGGATTTCGCAATGAAAAACTTTTCATTGAAAGAGAATCTTATCTTTTTATTTTCAAAATATCCCATTCCATCTATGCTCTTTCCTTCACAAGATCAGCAAGATAATAAAAGAATTTTCACTTTCTTAACACATTTTAATTGATTTTCGCAAGATCTTCGATACAATATACTAGTAATCGCTTACAAACATAAAAAGGAGTGATACTATGAAAATCGGTATTCCAAAGGAAATTAAAAATAATGAGAATCGTGTGGCTTTGCCGCCATCTGGTGTTTTTGATCTAACCAGTCGCGGGCATCAAGTCTTGGTAGAAACCAACGCTGGACAAGGCTCAGCAATTGCGGATGAAGAATATGCAGAAGCTGGTGCTGTTATCGTTCAAACTGCCAAAGAAGCCTGGTCTGCAGAAATGGTTATGAAAGTAAAGGAACCACTAAAAGAAGAGTATCAATACTTCCGTGATGATTTACTATTATTCACTTACCTTCATTTAGCAGCAAATCGAGAACTAACAGAAGCATTGATTGAAAGCGGCGTTACGGCAATTGCCTATGAAAACGTACAGCCGGCTGACAACTCTTTGCCATTGCTAGCACCCATGAGTGAAATTGCTGGACGCATGGCCTCACAAATTGGAGCAAATTATTTAGAGCGTGTGAACGGCGGAAAGGGAATTCTGTTAGCTGGCGTTCCTGGCGTTCGCCGTGGAAATGTTGTGGTAATTGGTGGAGGAACAGTTGGAGCCAATGCCGCTAAAATTGCCCTAGGCATGGGAGCAAACGTAACCATTTTAGATGTTAGTGTTCCTCGTTTGAAAGAACTAGATACGATTTTTGACAATCAGGTTCAAACGTTATTATCTAACCGTTACAACATTCAGGAAGCATTAAAAACCGCGGATTTAGTCATCGGAGCTGTACTTATTCCTGGACATAAAGCCCCTACCTTGGTTACAACAGATATGGTTGCCGGCATGCCTGATTATTCAGTTATTGTTGATGTGGCGATTGACCAAGGAGGAATTTTTGAAACCGTGGATCATGTAACCACTCACGATGATCCAACTTATATGAAAGAAGGCGTCGTACATTACGCTGTAGCCAATATGCCCGGAGCCGTTCCACAAACTGCAACCTACGCATTGAGCAATAGTACCTTAAATTATGCAAACTTATTAACGAACACCCCACTAGAAGAACTGCTGCAAAATAACCTTGCTTTGCATCGTGGCGTCAACACTTATGGTGGAAGATTAACCTTGGAGGCTGTGGCCAAGGACTTATCAATGACTTATACGCCATTAGATGAGGTGTTAAGCACAGAAGGCGCAGCTCATTAAATAATTGTCTTTTCTAGAGTCAGATCGGAAGTTATTCCTATCTGGCTCTTTTTTCCTCTGCTGTTTTTTTATTTGATAGGTTATACTAAAGAAAAGTGTTGGGAGGAATCACTATGCAGTTTGAGCAATTTGCTTACGAACGTCCGAATTTTGATGTTTACAGGAATACTTTTAAAGAACAATTAGCTCTCTTTACTCAAGCGTCAGGCTTTGATACAGCTAAATTAGCACTTAAGGAATTGAATAGACTGAGGACAGAGATAGATACAATGGCAAAATTAGCCTATATTCGGCATTCTATGAATACGAATGATCGGTTTTATGCCCAAGAAAATGATTACTGGGATGAGCATCAGCCTTTGTTTGACCAGGTTCACCATGAATTCTATCAGGCTTTGCTTACCTCACCTTTCCAAACAGAGCTAAAACAGATTTTTCCAGAAACTTTATTTTTACTTGCCAACGATCAAGTTCGCCTGCTGGACGATCAGGTAGTCCAGCTAAAACAACAGGAAAACGAATGGATAAGTCAGTACACGCAATTGATTGCTTCTGCTCAACTGCTTTTTGACGGCAAAAAATACACATTGTCAGAAATTTCAGCCTGCTTTACCGCTAAGGATCGCTTTACTCGTCGGAAAGTCCAAAAGGTTTATCAAAGCTTTTTCACTAAAAATGAGGCTCGATTTGATGAGATTTTTGATCAGCTAGTCAAGCTTCGAACAGCTATTGCTCAGCAATTAGGTTTTGATAATTATGTTGCCTATGGTGATATCGCTATGAATCGCTGGAGCTATGATCGCAGTCAAATTCATGCCTTCCGCCGCTTTATTTTGGAAGAAATCGTGCCCAAAAACCAAGAGCTGTATCAACGGCAAGCGGATCGACTGAAACTTCCTGAATTAGCTTACTACGATTTACCGCTGGTTTTTCCTGATGGGAACGCTAAACCACAGGGTACGGAATGTGAGCTGGTGGAAAAAGCACAAACTATGTATCATCAGCTTTCAACAGAAACCGGTGACTTTTTTGATTTGTTGATCCAGCAGCAGCTGATGGATTTAACTAGTCGGGCCGGTAAACAAAGCGGTGGTTACTGTGAATTTATCGATGCCTATCATATGCCGTTCATTTTTGCTAACTTTAACGGTACCTCTGATGACGTAGACGTGCTGACCCATGAGACTGGACATGCTTTTCAAAGCTATCTTTCACGTTGGATTGAAGAACCCGAGCTGGTCTTCCCTACCTCGGACACTGCAGAAATTCATTCTATGAGTATGGAATTTCTTACCTGGCCATGGATGGAGGAATTCTTTGGTTCATCCAGCGATAAATACCGTTTTGCCCACCTTAGCAGTGCTTTGCAGTTTTTACCCTATGGCGCTTTAGTCGATCATTTTCAAGAAGAGGTTTATACTCATCCGGAATGGATCCCAGCTCAACGAAAAGACTGTTGGCGACGGCTTGAGCAGCAATATTGTCCTGAACGGGATTACCGACAATCCGCTGATTTGGATCGTGGCACTTATTGGTACCGTCAGGGACATATTTTTGAAGTGCCATTCTATTATATCGATTACACTTTAGCTCAGGTCTGTGCTTTTCAATTCTGGCAACGGGCAATTATCGAGAAAAGTCCACAGATTTGGGAAGATTACTTGGCTATTTGTAAGATTGGCGGAACCAAGACCTTTCTTGAAACAGTCGCAGCAGGCAATCTGGCTTCACCTTTCGATTCGGCTGCAATGAAGAGCGTCATCCAAAGTGTTGTGGATTATTTATCCGCAATTCCCGAGGAAACATTACGCAATTAGATTTAAAAGCAAAGGCGTGTACTTTTTATGCTTTTGCTTTTTGTTTACTTTTAGATCTTGATAGTTTTCATTCAAATATTTTAAATGCGATATTAATATTTTGGAAATACGAAAAAAGCACAAAACTCCAGTATCCTTAATAGAGATTCGTGCTTATTGAAGGTTTAATTACTTTAACGATACAATCGGTTAGAAGTAAACCGGTAAAGTTTTATTTTCGCGGCATAACCATCAGACGATCGGCCGTTAATTCATGGATATCAATCGGGCGTGTATAGAATTGTGTTAGGGTTTCTTCAGTAATCAGTTGCTCTCTTGAACCCTTTTTGAAAATTTTACCATCTTTAACCATCAATACGTGACTGATCAGCGGTAAAATTTCTTCCGTATGATGGGTTACATAAAGTAAGCTTGGTGCATTTTCACTTTGTTTGATTTGCTGGATGCGGTCCAGTAAATCTTCGCGAGCAAATAAATCCAGCCCCGTACAGGGTTCGTCTAAAATCAATAGTTCAGGATGCGCCATTAAGGCACGTGCAATTAGTACAACTTGCCGTTCACCTTGGGACAATACTTGGTAAGGTTTTCCTACTAAATTTTTACCGCTCAACGAGGTTAAAATGTCTTTGGCTTCCTGCATCTCTTCTTCAGAGAATTCTTGATAAATCCCGATACTGGCAAATTTCCCTGAAAGTACAATCCGTTCAGCCGTTTCATTTTGCTGAAAACGGTATTGCAGAATATTGCTCACCCAGCCAATTCGTTTAGTCAAATCCGGAATGGATGTCTTACCAAACACTTCACCTAAAACGGTAAGTTTTCCTTTGCTCGGCCACATATTGCCAGAAATCATTTGCAGCAGCAACGTCTTGCCTGCTCCGTTTAAGCCTAACAGCGCCCAATCTTCTCCTTCTTCAATTTGCCAATTAATTGTATCCAGCAAAACTTTTTTTTGCCGGATTAATGAAATATCTTCAAATGTCAAAATTGCCATACCTCATCCTCCTACCTTTTACTTATCATACCAAAAATTTTTCCGCTTGAATCATTCCAATGGTATAATTTTTAAAGAAAGAAGGGTGATTTATGAAGGTTGAAATTACAGACAGCGTATTTGCGCCAATTGCAAAAATACAGTTGCAGCAGAATGAACAGATTCGAATTGAGCCTGGTGCAATGGTTTATGAACTTGGGAAGATTGAATTAGAAGGACATATGAATGCTAATGGGAAACGCGGCATCGGTGGTGCTTTAAGCGCCTTGGGCCGATCGGTTTCTAGCGGGGAAGGATTCTTTATTAGTACAGCAACCGGATTATCGAACGGTTCAGTGATTGCTGTTGCACCTCCCTCACCAGGGATTATTTTCAAATTGGACGTGGGTCAAGAGCACTGGAGATTAAATACTGGCGCTTTTCTAGCTAGTGATCAAAGCGTTACCTACGAAATGAAGCGGCAAAAGCTTTCAGGTGCCTTGCTGGGAGGAACTGGTGGATTGTTCGTCATGGAAACTTCTGGCACCGGCCATTTATTGGTCTCTGCTTTTGGTGATGTGGAAAAGATCCATTTGGATGGTACAGAGCCTGTGATTGTAGATAATCAGCATGTTATTGCTTGGACAAGCTCTTTAGATTACGACATTAAAGTGGCTTCCGGTATTTTTGGCTTTAAAACTGGCGAAGGAATTGTCAACGAGTTCCATGGTGTGGGGGACATTTATATTCAAACCCGCAACGTTGAAAATTTTGCTAGTCAAATCAATGGTTTTTCTACAAGCAGCTAATCAATGGTTAAATCTCGGTAGATGAAGTAGTCTATCGAGGCTTTTTATACAAAGTAACCGATTTCTTGCGAATTCCGTTAAGATTTCTTTTCGCCATTGTATCTATGAGAAATAACAGGTAAAATATGAAAGAATCTTTTTGGAGAAAGCTGGTTAGTATGACTGAAAAAAATGATTATAACGATTTAGAGACTAAGATTTATCAGGGCAAGCCATTGGTTTCCCGTATGTCTCGTTTTCATAAAG
Source organism: Candidatus Enterococcus ferrettii (assembly GCF_017377655.1). Classification (GTDB taxonomy): domain Bacteria; phylum Bacillota; class Bacilli; order Lactobacillales; family Enterococcaceae; genus Enterococcus_A; species Enterococcus_A ferrettii. The sequence goes on along the minus strand of NZ_JAFREL010000074.1, from coordinate 21,753 downwards.
AAGAGATGGAGCAGCCAGCTCAACCGGCCCCGCCGACGCAAACTGCTTCACCATCAAAAAAACAAGCGACTACTCAAGAAAAAATGGTACAAAGTACTGTTTGGCTGACCATTGGAAATATTTTTTCACGATTATTAGGGGCAGTATATGTTATTCCCTGGTATATGTGGATGCAGCCTCATGGAGACGCCGCGAATGTCCTTTATGGGAAGGGCTACAATGTATACGCCCTATTCTTGATGATTTCCACCGCGGGAATTCCTGCGGCCGTGGCGAAACAAACCGCTCGTTATAATTCTATGAACGAATTTAAAACAAGCAAGCGGCTGTTATTCTATACCCTGCGTATCATGCTGATTGGCGGGATTATTTTTGCGGGTGTGATGTTCTTTGGAGCGCCGCTGTTATCCCAGGGAAATCCAGACTTGATTCCAGTCATGCGATCGCTGAGTGTTGTTCTGCTTATTTTCCCAATGATGAGTGTTATTCGTGGCTTCTTCCAAGGAAACAGCGACATGAAGCCTTATGCTCTTTCGCAAATTATTGAACAAATTGCTCGTGTCTTTTATATGCTAGCCTCAGCGTATTTGATTATGCAGATTAATCACGGCAGCTACAAAACAGCGGTAGTTCATTCGACTTTTGCAGCATTTATTGGGGTAGTAGCTGCTATGGCCGTGCTATTGTTCTCACTATTTAAGCAGCGAACGACTTATCGTGAAATGGAACGCGAAAGCAAAGATGAGATCAACTTTTCAGGCCGGGAATTAGTGACTCAAATGGTCATGCAGGCTGTTCCCTTTATCATTGTTGGTAGTGGCATCAGTATTTTCAAGCTGATTGACCAATACTCTTTTGAAAAGATCATGCAGTGGGTAACCAGCAATACCGCCGAAAGAAACGCTGAATTGTTTGCTTACATTTCACCCAACCCGGATAAATTGACGATGGTAGTTATTGCCTTAGGAACCGCAATGGCAACTGCTGGTTTACCATTAATTACCGAACGCTATACAAAAAAAGATTTTACCGGATTGGCCAGCTTGGCTTCTAACAATTTCCAATTGTTTTTCTTTGCAATGATGCCGGCTACGGTGGGAATGATGGTCCTTTCTTACCCATTAAATACCTTATTTTATCAACCAAATGCACTAGGTTCGCAATTACTGGCGGCTTCTTGCTTTGTAGGGATCATTATGGGCCTATTTATGGTTTGTTCTACCATGCTGCAAGGCCTAGATGGCAATAAGCAAGCAGTCAGCTTCTTGCTTATCGGTATTGCGGTCAAGGTGATTGCTCAGTTGCCGCTGACCTTCTTATTCAAACCTTACGGACCTTTGTTAGCAACCTTCATTGGACTGCTTGTCGCAAACTTATTCATTTTGGATCGAATTCACTCGATTACCGGTTTTCCAATGCGAGCAACTGTGCAATCTATTCTGAAAATGGCTGGAATGGCAGTCATCATGGGTATAGTTGCTACGATCGTCAAATGGGGCTGTCAAATTTTTCTTAGTCCAGCTTCCAAGACGCAATCATTACTCATTATCTTGATTGTTGCTGCTGCTGGTGGTTTTACTTATATGGTTTTAGCTTTGAAAACACGTGTCGCTGACAAATTGTTAGGTGCTCGAGTGGAAGGGATTCGTCGTCGTTTGAGAATGCGCTAATTAGGCTTGTGATACTCTGATTGCCCCAAGGTGATCAGAGTATTTTTTTATATTGTGGTCGTCTCTCGCAGATCAGACAGGACCAAAACAGAAAAAACGAGAGATTAAAACTCATCTCTCGCTCGTGATTCTTCTATATGTGGTAGGACTATCTTAACTGCTTCTAATAATACTATTTGTGTTCGGATGAAAATCATTTTTGCTGCTTATGCAATCGTTTGCCCAGTGTTTCCCGATCCATCATTCCTTTAAAAAACCATTTTGAACAAGGGTCAAGGAAGTTTTCATGCGTTTTACCATCGGCTCCAATTGCTCTAAGCTTACCCATTCTGGATGCATACTCATTTCCTTTTGAATCGCCTCGGTTTCTCCTTGTACAACAAAGTAAAGCACCCGCAGAACATCGTCTCTTGTATAAGGTGCCTTAATTTTCATACGATCCAAGACTGGAGTAATTAACTGGATTGTCACCTGATACTCCTCCTGCATTTTTTCAGACAACTGACTCTTGATTTTCTCAGGTAGCTGTTGGATCTCTCCCATACAATAAAAAAGAAAATTAAACTCTAACGGGTACTTGATTTGCAACCCAAGCTTATACCGCATTGACTGCTCCACCATTTCCGAAAAATCATTGGACGAAGCCCAAACCGCTGGATTGATCTGCTGATAAAAGAATTGGCGAGCATACTCGTAGGTCTCTAAATACAAATTGGTTTTATTACCAAAATAGTGAAACAGCAAACCCTTGGATACTCCTGCCTCCAGGGCAATTTCCTCCATTTTAGTTGCAGCAAAGCCTTTATTGCCAAACAATTTCAGACTGGCTTCAATCATTGACTGCTCTTTTTCCGGATCTTTGACAACCTCTTTCATCAAATTCCTCCCTGTATATCCCGTTTATTATAGCCAATCATTCCTACAATTGTTAGGCCCACTGTCAATAAAATCATAAGAATAAACCAGTGTCTGGACAATGAACCCACCGGTACTTTATCCGTCCAGCCTAAAGGAGAAATTTTACGCCAGTTGTCAGAAAAGTCCAGCAAAGGTAAAAAGTAACAGCCTATGAAGCCCATCATTAAATAGCCCCACAATAAAGAAATCAATTTCGGCAGAATACCTACTAGGAAGGCAGCCAAAGAAAGGAAGGTTATCACAACCAAACTATTTACACCCAATGTTTGCCAGAAATAGCCCTGATCAATCGCCTGATCCAAGGTGAACCGCCCAGCTAGCGCCATCCCCAAAACAGCCGCGGCCAAACAAATCAATCCTGCCAATACCGCGACACTGTAATAACTGAAAAAAAGCTTGCTGCGGGAAACAGCCTTAGCATGAATAATTTCCAAATAGCCTTTTTCCTCATGTTTTTTTAAGTTGTATAAAATCATTCCACCACAAACAACCGCAAGTAAACAAAAAATAATCGCCAAAAGATTCACGTAATTCAAAATGATCATTTCATTGGCAGTATGCAGTGCGTCAACACCTAATACCTGCTCGTAAGTAGGATTGATTTTTAGAATGTCACCGATGCTGTTGAAAACAGAACCATACGCAGCCCCTAACACCAGCATGCCGATCCCCCATCCAATGATCATATTTCGTTCCATTTGCAAAATCAAACCCAAAGGATTCTTCAACAAAATACCGCCATGCTTCCGGCCGCGTCTTTCAGGCAACAGTCCCCGATCTAAATCGCGATGACCAACTAGAACCAGTGCCAAACTTCCACAAATAATCGTCACAACGAGCAAAAGAAGTACTGGTAGCCAGCGATTGCCCACATAGATTTCTGCTTTAGTCAGCCAACCTAGTGGAGAAAACCAGGACAAATTAGGGTCAGTTACATCCGTCAGCATTCGAATCAAATAGCATACACCAAAAATCAAATAGCTCAACAAATAGGTTTGTCTCGTATCGTTGGCAATTTGAGCCAGCAATACGGTCAGTACCCCAAACATCAAACCCGCACTGGCTAGTAAAGCGGCAAACACACTATTTCCGCCAAGGTTAGCATCCTGAAGGTTTGCCAGCTGCAGTAGTCCGAAATAAAGAAAGCCCAGCAACCCATTCGTTACGATTAGTAGCAAAATGGCAGCCGACGTTGGTGCGCGACGGGCAACAGCTCTTGAACGTACCAGTTCCAGCAAACCGCTGTCTTCCTGCTTCCGAGTACCATTCACTGCCAGTTGAATATTCAAAATAATCATAAAAATCCCCATAAAAACTGTTAACATGCCCGATAATAAGCCTGCAGTTGTTTTGAATTGTTCCGCAGGAAACGCACCAAACATGCTGACCATCGCAGGTGAACGCATCGTCTCACCGATAGAATCAATTTCCGCTTGAGTACCAAACAAACTGTTAAAGTAAAAAGCCATCGCTCCAAAAAGACCTGCCAATACAATTACCCAAACCAGTAACAAATACCGATTTTGCTTTAAATTTGTCACAAAAAGAAAGGTTACTGCTTTCATAATCAGCTGCCTCCTTCGCCATAATAATGCAAGAATAAATCTTCCAAAGTGGGCGGCGTACTAACGATTGAAACGATGCCTTGTTGACTCAGCCAAACCATTAATTCTGGCAGCTGTTCTTGATCCAAGGTAAACTCTGCCTTTGTTTGTGATTCATTGGTAAACTTGAGATCGTAGACAGCCGGTTGCTTTGCCAGTTCACCCAGTGGTTTTTTCGTTTCCACAGTGAGCTCCAAACGAGTCAAATGCCGCAGCTCCTTTAAGCTGCCCTGTTCAATGATCTCTCCTTCTCGAATGATAGCAATCTGATCACACATCTTTTCCACTTCTGACAAAATATGACTAGAAAGCAATACACTTTTGCCTTCTTGTTTTAAGCGCAGTACTTCTCTTTGAAAAGTTTGTTCGTTTAGAGGATCTAAACCAGAAGTGGGCTCATCAAAAATATACAACTCAGCTGATTGTGACAAAGCCGCAATCAAGGCTACCTTTTGGCGATTTCCCTTAGAATAATTACGAGCTTTCTTGCTTGTATCCAGTTGGAAAACTTCAATTAGGCGTTCCGTCTCCTGATTACGAGTCTGCTGATTCAATTCCAGCAGTAAATCAATGATTTCCCCGCCAGTCAAATTGGGCCACAAGCTAACATCTCCCGGAACGTAAGCCACCTGTCGATGGATTGCGACCGCATCATGCCAAACATCTTGCTCAAATAGTTGTGCTTGTCCGTCACTTGCCTTCAACATCCCTAGCAAAATGCGAATGGTCGTCGATTTCCCCGCACCATTAGGACCAATAAAGCCAAGAACCTCTCCTTGATTTAAAGTAAAACTAACATTCCTTAAGGCTTCAAATTTTCCAAAATGCTTCTTTACATTATTAAGCTTCATTACTGGTTGCTTCATTTCCATCACCTTCCGTTGACTTGTGGGTCAATTCAATTATAGACCTTTATTGACTCGTGGGTCAACAAGAATTAGACCATTTAAGACGAAAAACGAACCGTTTATGAAAAAAAGGTTTTACCCTTCAATTTTTGGTATACTAGTCAAAAAGATAGGAGTGTTGAAGGAATTGGAAAGAAAAAATCAAATGAATATTGTCTTACGAATTATTCTGTGGTTCCTCATGATGTGTGTAGCAACCTTGCCAACAACTGTCGTGATGATCACAGGTTCAATCAAAGGAATAACCGGCGTTATAGTCGGTGCTGTAATTTTGCTGGCTATGCTGGCTCTTGCTGTTTTTGTGGCTGCTAAAAGTGATATCTGGACAAAAAACGGACGTTCCTTCATGGGAAAAGCCATGAAGTTAGGCCCTTCGATTGGTTTAGCAATAGGAGCTGGTTTATTTCTACGAGTATGGGTAGTTGTGTTGAATATGATCATTCCCATTAATACCGCAAATGACCAAGCGTTGCAAGGTCTTGCTGGTGGTCAAACCTCTAGTATTCTCTTGTTCTTCTCAATGGTTGTTATGGCGCCAGTTTTGGAAGAACTCGTTTTCAGGGGATTTGTCTTTAAATTCTTTTTCCGAGAAAATCGGCTATTTGCCTACTTGCTGTCCTCTTTACTGTTCACCTTGATTCATGTACCAACTGACTTAATCAGCTTTGTTACTTATGGCAGCTTAGCATTGGTTATGGGTTTTGTTTATTACAAAACTAACCGGATCGAAATGTCGATGCTGACGCACGCAATCAATAATTTGCTTCCTGCACTTGTATTAGCTTTCTTAAGCTAGTAAATGAAAAACTCCAGAAGGACTTAGTCCCTCTGGAGTTTTTTAGAAAAAGATTGAGAAATCCTGAAACAGCTTTTGCAGGTTCTTTACATCCCACGGCAAAAGCTCTGCAATCGTTAAACCAACAATTTCGCTTTGCTCAGCAATAGCGGTCATTGTATCTTTCACTTCAGTCAAGGTCATTTTCCCTGCCTCTGACGGGAACGATGCTCTGCCCGGCTCGGAAAAATACAAGGAACGAAATTCATTAGGATCTAAAACATCCAAGTCAAAATGAACGACTACCTTATCGAACTGCTGGCACTTCAACCACTCCTGAATTTCCTCTGGACTGATTCGATAATCCGTTTGAACCTTATATTCAAGACTTAATTCTTCAAGTAAAATCTTTTCATCAGCTGTCGGTTCCTGCACCCCCACATACAAAACGGATTGGGCAGTAAAGGGATGCTGAACCTGTTGAGCCAGAACCGGATCGCCCTGCCCTAGTAAGTTTCCTAAAACCATTGCGTGTTCATTCATAAAAACATCTGGCGTAGAAATATCTGGATGAGCATCAATCCAAATGATTCCCAGCCGATCACCGTACTGACCATGCAAATAATCGAAAGGAGCTTGCGAAACCAAACAATCTCCTCCGAGAGTAATAATTTTATCCGGCTGCTCCTGATTAATGATTTCCGCAGTACTCCTGACATTCTCTAAGACAATACTTTGACCCGTCACACCATTTTCCTGCGCCAAGGGTTTGTCATAGCTGGGGATCGGAACAGTGATCTCCTTTTGATTATCATTTTTGGGTGCCAGCCAAGACAATAGCTCCGAACCTAGAGAATAGGTGGGATTATTGCCTCCCTGCCATTGAGGAATTTTTAAACGAATCGTTTTACTCACCTGCAGCACTCCTTTTTTAAGATTTCCTGAAATGACCTCAATAATGTAAAACTTACAGACAAATTAAATCGGCAGTGATTGTACCATAAGCCTATCTGGCACGATTTTTCAGCCATACCTGCTGGTACAGTCAACGTCAAAAGTTATTGACTGCCCCCTTAACGCAACTCCGACAGCCAAATAGTGAGAGAATCGTCCTAACAGCTATCAAGAAGCTGTGTATCTGGAAGCCACTACTCGCTTTAGTCATTTTCCACCTCTTCAAAACGACGATGATAAAACAAATAACTAGCAATGGCAGAGGTCATGGGCAAAATAACTACCGCTGCTGCTCCGGTTAAAATACTGATCAATAGCTCACCAACAAAGGCCTTTGAGTTGATTATATCAAAAAAAGAATAGTTTAAATCCTGTATCCAAATAATCAGTGCCAAGCTTGAGCCCATAAAAGCAAAAAGCAATGTATTAATGGTAGAACTGAGAATTTCATGAACGATTGTCATGCTTGAACGCATCAATTCTTGAAAACTGTTCTTATTTCCCCGTCGATAAATCTCATAGGTCGAGCTGCTTACCGCCATGCTGCTGTCAATAATTGCTCCGGAAAAGCTCATCAAAATAATCGAGGTATTCAAGGCTGAAAAAGGAACCGCGACTGAAAAATCCAACATCTGCAGTTCTTCTAATTCTTCCAGTGCAAAACCATGAACCTTAAAGACTTGAATTGCCGGCAGCATCACTAATGTAAACACTGCTAGAAAAAGAATTACACAAAGAAAAGCCACCTTAGTTTTGGCATTCACATCATTAATATAAAATAAAGTAACCGCAGTGACTCCCAGAAAAATAATAAATGTCACTAAAAATACCGGGAAGCCGCGACTAAGCAAAAATAGCAGCAGAACAAATAGAAAAAAATTGATAAACGTCCCTGTAATCATATATACAGAGCTCCTTTTGAAAACTAAAATCATTAATCCGATCAAAATTACGGTAAGAATAAGCAATACATTCACTGTGCTTTCCTCCTTCGTTTCAGATTTTCAGCAACAATAAACGCGGTCAACGCAAGGGGAACGGACAAAACGATCGCAAATCCACCGCAAATCGCTCGCAAAATTTCTAGTGATAGATGCAATCCAAAGGTATCGCTAAAATTCCATCCGTTCGCCAGATTGAAAACAAAGGAAGGAATTGCTCCGCTCAAATAGGCAAACATCAGAACATTGATCATAGAAGACGCCGTATCTTGGGCAATTTCCTGACCAGAACGCACCAACTCTTTCACCGAAAGCTGATGATTTTTGGCTTGTATTTCATCTAAGCTTGAAATAATCGTAACAATATTATCCATACTGGCACCAATGGCTCCAATTAGTAAGCCTGCCAGAAAGACGGACCGATACGGTCGAGTAACAAATTGCATTTCCTCAAACCATATTCCATTATCTCTTAATTGATTCATGGCAATCAGACAGATGATGAATGCCAGAAAGACACTAAGCAAGGTTCCGATTATTTTACGTAGATCCAAATTTTTAAAACCATAGGAGGTTCCCATAGCAATCAATACTGCTAATACAGTATAGATAGACATCAGAAACAGCAACGGGAGACTGCGATTATTCAGATTGATCCAGAGAAAAAGTACTAGCAAAAGACTGTTCATTCCTAATCCAATCAACGCATAAATTCCCTTTCTCCCGCTAATCAGCAGCACAATCCAAACAAAAATCCCCACAAGAATAAAGACATAACCATCACGCTTTAAGGACAAAACCTGCCATTTGCCTCCATGCTTTTGCAAAATGAGTTGCTCACCTTTTTGATAGGCTGGCGACAAGCCTTCGTTTTCATAATAAGTTTCATTAATCGTTACTTCCCCTGGTGCATTCAATAGCCGGCCTTTGATTTCTTGTATATTTTCAGCAACCTTAATATTTGCCTCTTCCACTTTCATAACCGGGTCTGAATAAAGAAAACTGCTCTTAGCTTGAATGAACAAACCAGTCACTAGGATCATAGCCAAAATCAGCAGGGATCGTATTATTTTTTTCTTCATAAATTCCTCCAATCCAACTTCTATTTTACCATTGCTGGTTTCATAGGATCTTCGATATAAAAAGATTAGATAAAAAAATAATAAACTACTATTGGCCTAACAATCAAAGTTTCAGGAGAATGTTTATTCGTATAATCTGCCAAAATTAGACAGCCGAAAAAGAAGTACCCTCGTGAAGCAGTTGAGCTTCAAGGATACTTCTCTTTAACTTTTATTGTGCGAACTAATTAACCTTCCTCAAACAGTAATAAGCAAAAGTGTTTTGAGTTTTTAGAAGGCTTTTTACTCTATTGTTTATCGTTTAGTCAATGACACAACGACGACTATTGCTGAAAATTAACCGCCACTTCTAAAGTCTCGATTGAAAAAATCGAAGCTTTAACAAATTGGTTTCAATTAGAAATTAAAAAAACAAGCATTATTGGAAGCCCTCACAAAATTAAATCCCCTTGAAAAGTTGAATTAAAATAAGTTCTAAAGCTATTTTTCCCCAGACCGTTTTTGGTTCTATCTCAGAGTCTGAAACAGATATCCCTGGTGCTGCCAGTCACTCTATGTTACTACGAATTACTGAGAAATTTTTTTGCAGCTTCTCAAATCATACGAGCAAATTTCTACTGTCCTCTTAATCATAAAACTGCAACAGCTTTGGAGATAACCGATATCCTTGTCCCCAAACAGTGTCAATGAGATCTTCATGAAATCCCACATTCCGCAGCTTTAATTTTAAACGTTTTACAATTACTGAGATCTGAGTCAAGCGAGAATTATTGGGCGGCCCTTCCCATAGATGGTAACACAGGGCTTCACGGGAAACCAGACGACCATTTTCTTGGATCAGACAGTCAAAGGTTAACCGTTCATTTTTACTCAAGCATTCCTTAAAATCCTCCAACGATCTTGGTGAATGCTCTTTTTGATAAAGAAAAACAACATCACTGCTCTCTTTATTTTGACAGCTGACTAGTCGAATTGCTAGCTGCTCTCTCATTAGATCCAGCGATTCTCCTTCAAAAATCCATAGATCAATCCCCATCTGGTGCAGTTTCTCGGTCTCCTGTTCACTAGGCTGGTGTATCAACTTGCGAACCAGCAGATTATTATCTTTATTTACATAAATTAAGAGCTCGCGAATTTCCTGATCAGTCAAGGTTTCACTAAAAATAATGGCTTGATAGCTTTCAATCATCTGCTTACGATTCGGACTTTGCTTGATTTGCTCCAGCATTGCAACTGAACAAAAAACTTCATAATTCAAATGCTGTAGCTGTTCTTGCAGGGTTTGCTCAGTTAGTAAATTCTTCGTCAAAACTAAAATTGGGCGCACGATGGACCATTCCTTTCTTTAATTGTGTACATTCTACGCTCGCTAAAATTTCTGGCGATTTCTAAATGGTCCATGTTCTAAAGATGCAACCAATTAGATAAACACCAGAAAACAAACGTGGTATAATAGAACGTCGTTGCTTCCTTCGTATCCTGTTCTATAAAAGAACAGGACATACTCAAAATACACCGGTACTAAAAGAGCTTTTAGTCCCCTACGACTCAAACTGACGGCGAATAAAAAAATTCGAACTATTTTAAATAACAAAATTATATAATTATAATGAAAGAAAGTAGGGTTAAATAGATCTTTTTGAAAGTGATAAGTATCACAATTATAGAAACCGGTTTCCTAAAAAATAAAAAAAGAAAGTAGGCCAAATTGACAAACCTCAAAAAATTTTTTTAGGCGATTGCTCTTGTCATTGCTTGAACTGCTGCAACCTGCTGCTCTTGAATAGAATGACCGTAAGTATCCAACGTCATTTTAGTAGAAGAGTGCCCTAAAATACGACTGACAGCCAAAACATCAGCTGTCGCCTCTAGGCAGCGAGTGGCAAAAGTGTGCCGCAACTGATGAAAGTGCACCTTTTCCAACCGGGCTTTTTTGCGAATTCGATGAAAATGGTAGGTTAACAAGCGCGGTTCGCAGGGTTTTCCATTTGTAGTAAAAACAAAAGTTTCTTCTGAAGCCTGGATTTTCAGCCGCAGCAAAATATCCCGTACAGTCCCGCTCATGGGAACTGAGCGTTGGGCAGCCTCCGTTTTAGCACTTCCAAGATGAAGTTTTGTTCCCTGATTGTCTGTCACACGTTGATACGTATGATTGACGTAAATCATAGATTGTTCAAAATCAACCTCATCCCAGGTTAAGGCCGCAATCTCACCGATCCGCATACCCGTTTCCATGGCTAAAATTACCGCGGCAGAACGATTATCATGATCGGCCTCCGCCACTTTTTTCAGTTTTTTTTGCTGGTTGCGGGAAAGCGCTTGGACCTTGCTTTTCATAGCTTTCGGCAGTTGAACTAAGGTACACGGATTTTTTTCAAGTATGCCTTGTTTTACTGCTTGATTCAATGTTTTATTCAACACGCGAAAAATGCTCTTGATGCTGCTTAAGGAAAGTCCTTGTAAACGCCAAGCTTCTACTGCTTTACCAATATTTTGTTCGTCTAATTGGTACAATGACAAATCTCCCAACTGTTCCCACAAATAGTTTTTTAATTTGTGGCGATAGCTGGAATAGGTCGATACCTTCAAATTGGCCTGCCAGTCTTCCAACAGCTGTCCGCTCCATTCATGGAATTCCATGATGCTTTTACCGTACAAGCGAAGCATGATCTCAGCATTTTTCTTTAAAGGTGTTAACTTTTTCTGTACCTCTTCATAGGTTTTTCCATAGACATATCCGTACTTAATCCGACCGTTAGCTTTGCGCCCCTTGTGGTAGCGCCCTTCCCAACGTTCATCTTTACGGAAATAAATATTCTCACCTTTTCGTCCCATAAAATAACTCTCTCCTCTAATTTAAATGACGGCTTATTTTGACGGGGAAAAAACGAGATTTTTAACCCTCCAATTTAAACCGAAAGATCACTTGTTCCTCAAAATAATGAATTTTCTCATTCTAAATTATAGTAAACTGTTGCTTTCAACAGTCATTTATCTTATAATTTTGTTGAAAAGCAGTTTTTATATAGTTATACAAATAATTTGTCATCTATTTCACATCTTTTATCCTGTTCTTTTATAAAACAAGAAAAGACAGTCCTCTATCAAAATAGTCAATTTACTTCAAACATACAAGTTTCTCTATAAATAATGTATGTTTTTTTATTTTCCTCTAATAATCGGAATGTCTCGTTTGAATAACAATTTACAAATCTAACAAAATAATTGCTCAAGCCTTACCTTTCGCTTTCCTTCTAAATCCTTTAAAATTAAAACAACACAACTATACGGAGGTCAAATCGAATGGAATTACGTTTATTAGAAGATTCAGATCTCTCTTTAGTGGAGGGGTGGTTGAACGCTGAACATGTCCGACGTTGGTATGAAATACCTGATATGGGCATTACAATTGATGACTGGCTGGCAGAAATAAATCAACGCCATGACGCGTTCACATGGTTAACCTATCTGATTGTTAGCTGGCAAGGCCAGCCGATTGGTTTATGCCAGTATTATAAATGCAGTGACAGTGATGAAGATTTTGGCACACTGCCGTTGAAGGGCACGTATGGAATTGATTATTTGATCGGAGAAGATTCCTTTGTTGGAAAGGGTTTGGGTAAAAGGATGATTGGTTTGTTAGTAGAACAGATATTTCGTTTTACTGATGCCGAGCGGGTAACGGCTGATATCGATCCAGAAAACAAAGCTTCTGAAAAGGCTTTGTTGGCTTGTGGTTTTATTTTATGGGATAGTAACCGGAGCCGGTATGTTAAACAAAAGAATTGAAACGCCAAAAGTGCACCACCTATCTTCTGATAAGTCGTGCACTTTTTTATTCTCCTAGCTGCATCGAGCTAGCCATCAATGGATTCGCAATATTCGGCAAAATATCTGCCGAGTAATTTTGCGGCCGTTTCATGGTCAGATACAAAATGTATTGGGGGTCTTCGGTTGGATAAACTAAGCCCACAGAATACAAATATTCATTAGTACCTACACCATACCCGCTGCCATCTTCTGCGGGAATCTGCGCAGTTCCAGTCTTAGCAGAGACTGCTTGACCTTCCAAGTTATACAGACCATAAGCTGTTCCGTAGTTTTGATCTTCTACCACATCTCGCATATAGTTCAAGACCTGTTGGCTGGCTTCAGCTGAGAACATTTGCTCGTTACTTTGTTCGCTGCTATTATCAGCTACAACATGCGGTTGAACAGGCACACCCTTATTGGCAATTGCACTGTATACGCGTAACATCTGCATTTGATTCACACTAATTGCCTGGCCATAGGCACTCATCGCTAAATCGACAATATTATCACTTGGCAAGGAACCCGCCGCCTCATCTAAACCAGATTGGGTAGCCTTCCCAAAGCCCATCTGCTTCATGGCCTCCTGCCATTTTGTCGCCCCCATCTTGTTAAACAGTTCCACCATACCAACGTTACTTGACCAAGAGAACGCTTGTCGCATAGTCAATGGCCCTTTTTGACCTAAGTCATGATCATTGATCGTCGTGTCTTCAACCTTAATTTGACCCGCTTGAATCACTTCATTAGGATTAAAAACACCTGCATCAATCGCTGTGGCCAAGGTTCCCACCTTGATAGTTGAACCAGGTTCGTATTGCTCTTCCGTAAATAAATTCCGCCAAACAAAATTCTTTTCCTCAGTGCCTTCCATGGTTTCCGGATTGAAGGTTGGCCGCTGTGCCATCGCTAAAATATCGCCCGTTTTAGCATTCATTAGCACACCAGTTAAGCTTTCAGCCTGCGCGGAAGCATCTGCCGTGGTCAATAATTGTTCTAATTGCATCTGCAATGGTTCAGAAAGCGTAGTTGTGACATCTGTACCATCTGCTACTTTTTGCGTTTCTTTTACCGTTCCTGGTAATGGACTCCCTTGAGCATTTTTGTTGTACTCAATTTTCCCATCGGTTCCTGCTAGAACCTGTTCGTAGGTCTTTTCTAACCCTGAACTACCAACAATTTTTCCATCCTCATTAGTGGTGTAGCCCAATAAATGTGCTGCAAAGGAACCATTGACATAACTGCGGCTGTTCGCAGCTGTGAAATAAATACCTGAAATATTTTTAGCAGTTAATGCCTGCTCAATCGATGTTTTTTGCTCTAAACTCAAGCCTTTGGCCGCACTTCCTAGTTCGACTTGAAAAAGAATTTCACCGTCCTCTGTGATGCCCTTCTCCAACATTGCCAGAACTTCTTCCGTTGAACTATCAATAAACTGGCTGATAATTTCAGCAGCTGGCTGGAAGTTTTCTTTCGCTAAATATAATGGCTGATCGCCTTCTTTATAATCCGGTGATAGAATTGCGTACATATCAAACTGTTGGCTGTTCACCACCAATGGATTGCCACTTCGGTCCAAAATTTGTCCCCGATTAGCAAAAGTGATCTCGGTTCCGTTATAAAGCGCCTCGGTACGTTCAGCCAAAGAAACACCAGCCACCTGTCCGCTTATGACCACGTAAGATATCCGAAATGCACAAATCAGAAATAGAAGAAAGGAAAACACAATCAGCAAGAAACCGACTCGCTTCCGATTTCCAATCGTGTTCGATTGATTTTGTCGTTTAACAAATCGTTTAAATCTGCGCATACAAGTCCCCTCATTAAAAGCATTGTGGACTTATTATAATCTCTAATTGCAAGGAGTGTGTGAAGTTTCTTTTAACGAAACGTTAGTAATTGCTTTAGAAAGTCTTGGGATGGTATCTCAGCCAAAGGACCTCATTCCTTAATACCTCAACGGCTTTCAGCTTAAAGTCAACTGGCGTAATTGCTGCCAGATTGGTTCCACCTTCAAAAATAGTATGAGTCTCCTTTTCGCCATCTGTAACCGGCGCTACTACCACGCTCACTTCGTCAACGATCCCTTCCTGTAGAAAAGACCAATTAACAACTCCCCCGCCTGATACCATCAAGGTTTCAATCTGAAACAGCTTGAACAATTTCTCAGCCGCCAAACGGCAATCAATCGTTTCTTTACCCGCAAAAATGTAAGAAATTCTTTTCTCACGAAGAAAAACAAGGTAAGCATCAGTGACTCTTTCTGTCAAAACTTCAATAATATGTGCTCTCGGTCGTTTGGCATAATCGACATAGTTCTTATCCCACCCTACTTTGCCAGATGGATCAACTGAAACAATGTACATCGCCGCCTGTTTTTCTGCAATAAAGTCTTCCTTTGATACTGGGTAATCAACTGGTTTTAGAACTGGTTTATGGTAGTTCGTAAAATTTTCTTCCATCGTGACTCGGCCACATAGCCAAGCCTGGCTGTGATACCGGTTGTTAGTGGTCTCGTACACATTGCTGGCAACTTCAGCACCTGCAGTATTCATAAACGGACCGCTGATTTTTCCATTCAACGACGTAAGCATGTGACACACAATATAAGGTCTTTCCATTTGAATTCCTACTTCCTTTTACACTAAATGAGTAGAAGAACACCTCTATCATGATCAATAGAGATGTTCTTACAATTATTCTACAGCTGTTTTAACTGGAATTGGCAGGTTACGACTGCTTAAGTCCTCACCGTTTGATGCAATCACCTGCTGGTACCAATAGAAAGATTTTTTCTTGGTTCGTGCCAATGTACCGTTGCCCTCATCATCACGGTCAACATAGATAAAACCGTAGCGTTTACTCATTTGTCCAGTACTGGCTGCAATTAAATCGACACACCCCCAGGTAGTGTAGCCCCACAATTCAATTCCATCAATTTCGACAGCATCCTTAAACGCTTGAATGTGCTGTCGAATATAATCAATTCGATACTCGTCGTCAATAAAACCTTCGTTATCTGGAATGTCTACCGCACCTAGTCCGTTTTCCACAATAAACAATGGTTTTTGATACCGATCGTACATTTGATTCAAGGAATTTCGTAAACCTAAGGGATCAATTTGCCAACCCCATTCCGTTGAAGGCAGATGAGGATTTTTAATTGTGCCAAAAATATTGCCGGTGGTATGCTCATAATCCTCGGGATGAGCACTGACGGTTCGAGAAGAATAGTAAGAAAATGAGACAAAGTCAACTGTTGCTGATGCCAAAATATCTAAATCTTCCTCCGTCATCACAATATTCAAGTTTTCTCGTTCAAACCTTTTCAGCGCATAACTCGGATATTTCCCTCTGGCTTGAACATCAATAAAGAAGTACCCTTCCCGATCTCGATTAATTGCCTCTTGATAATCCTCGGGCCGGCAGGTATAAGGATAATTGTTGCCGCCAGCCAGCATACAGCCCACCTGATTTTTAGGATCGATCTCGTGAGCAATTTGGGTAGCCAAGGCACTAGCTACTAATTGATGATGTGCCGCTTGGTATTTTACTTCTTCGTGATTTTCTCCGTCTTGAAATACAATCCCACCACCAACAAACGGTTGGTGCAGCAGAATATTAATTTCATTAATCGTTAGCCAATAGTTGACTAAACCTTTGTAGCGCGTTAAAACGGTTCGCGCATAGCGAGCATAAAGATCGATCAGCCGACGATTTCGCCAAGAACCGTAATTCTTAATCAAGTTTAACGGAACATCAAAATGAGCAATAGTGACTAACGGTTCGATCCCATGCTTACGCAGCTCCTTAAAAATAGCTTCATAAAAAGCCAAGCCTTCTTCATTCGGCTGCTCATCGTCTCCATCAGGAAAAATACGTGACCAAGACAGCGACATACGATAGACTTTAAAGCCCATCTCGGCAAATAGTTGAATATCTTCCATGTAATGATTGTACATATCAATTGCTTCCTTAGCAGGATAATAATAATTTTTCTGCCATTCAAGCATCTCCATTGTACCAGCTGCGACCTTTTTGCGATCCGGTCCGCAAGGCATCATGTCAATGTTGGCCAAACCTCTACCACCAGCTAAAGCACCGCCTTCTGTTTGATTGGCAGCTGTTGCACCGCCCCATAAAAAATTATCTGGTAATGCCATAGTTGTTTTCTCCTCACTTATATCTGAATCGTTAACATCGTATTTTGATTGTTTTTAATGCCGAAAGAATCGTGTTTAACTTCTTTGTAATTCGCCGTATTCGTTACGATAACCGGCGTTTGAGTCACATAACCCGCTTCTTTCAATTTAGCTAAATCAAAGGTAAGCAGTGTTTGTCCTTGAATTACCTTGTCCCCTTGATTAACATGAGCCTCAAAATATTTTCCATTTAGCTCGACAGTATTTAAACCAACATGAATCAAAAGCTCAACGCCATTCTCACTCACTAAGCCAATCGCGTGTTTAGTTGGAAAGAGAGTGACTACTTCTCCGTTAAAAGGCGCAACTATTTTTCCTTCACTCGGTTCAAAGGCAACCCCCTGTCCCAGCATTCCTGAAGCAAAGGCTTCATCCTGAACCTGAGACAGCTCCAGCATTTCGCCATTGATTGGACTGTTAATAGCAATTGAATCTACCGCAATCACTGATTCAGACGTCTTTTCAACTTTGTTCTCCTGCTTTTCGAAACGTAAACTCAAGAAATAGGTAGCAACAGCCGTAGTAACTATCGTGATAGCAATTGCGATAAGAATATTTATAACATTGGAAATATCCTCGCCGATATACAGCGGAATAGCTGGCAAGCCTGAAGACCCCGTAGCAAAACGTGAGGCCCCACTTAATCCAGCATATAGTCCACCTAACCCACCACCGATCATCGTCGCAATTAATGGATATTTTTTAGGTAAAGCCACACCGTATAGTGCTGGCTCAGTGATCCCCATCAAAGCGGTAATCCCACCAGAAGTAGCCACCTGCTTTTCCTTTTGATCATTGGTTCTTGTGCTGGCAACTAACGCCGCAACACCTGTAGCAATATTTGAAACCATCGCTCCTGGCCCAAAAATATTGGCATAGCCGACAGAGGTCAACTGCAATACATCCAATGGCCCAATACTGGTATGAATCCCGAACATCACCATAATTGGCAGCAGGGTCCCCACAATAACTGCTGGTGCCCAAGGTGCTACCGCACGAATTCCGTTGAAACCAGCTGCGATGAACTCACCTACATAAGAGCCTAATGGTCCTACTGCCACTAGAGCAATGACGCCTGTAATTAGAATTGTCAGCATCGGAACAAATACAATTTTCACGGCATTGGGAATGATTCGATTGAAAAACTTCTCAATAAAGGATTGAACAATAACGATCAACATTATTGGAATTACACTGGCTCCATACCCCACCAAACGAACCGGCATTGCAAACAGCTGAACCGCATTTCCCTCCGCAACAAGTGCTGTAAAATTTGGATGCAAGAGGACTCCTGCTAAAGCCATCGCTAGATAGGGATTACATTTAAGCTTTCTAGCTGCCGTATTGGCTAAGAAAAAGGGCAGAAAATAAAAGACAGCATCAGCCATAAAATTAACAATGTAATAGGTTTGACTTTCATTCGAGACAACATTAAATAATACGAGTAGGGCTAATAACGCTTTAATCATTCCGGCACCGCTCATAGCAGGGATAATTGGACTAAATGAAGTTGAAATAAATTCAATTGCTAAGGTCAAAAAGTTCTTATTTTTCCCCTCACTGTAGTCGGCAGTCTGATCGATAGTATCTAATAATGGTACTACCTCTTCATAAACTTCAGCTACATGGGTACCTATCACTACTTGAAATTGACCACCACTGCTTATCACTCCTGCGACACCATCCAATTGCTGTAAAGCTTTTGTATCCACCTTTGATTCATCTGTTAAGTCAAACCGCAGACGAGTCTGACAATGAATCAAGTTGCGTATATTCTCTTTTCCACCTACCAGCTGGACAATGCTGCTGGCAAGTTTAGTATATTTTTTACTCATTTGCTCTTTTCCCCTTTCAATTTCTCAGCGCGCTTTGATAAACTTACTATATCGGCAGGTGCACACGCTTTCAATCTTTTGCCGATGATTTGGCACTTAGTTTCACTTTTTCTGATAAAGCAGCTGCTTTTGTGAAACTAACTGAAACTTCTGGCACCTCAGGTTGAATTTATGAATCTTCCAGTTATACTATTGTTACAACATGAAAGGACCTCATCCTATGGAATTACTACAACGCATTGAAGAGTTTACCGTCAGTCAAAACAATACCAAACGGGAAATCGCCGAATTTATTCTGGAAAATAAGTTTGAAATTCACAAATATTCCATCAATCAAGTCGCTGAAAAAACCTATTCCTCCAAGTCAGCCCTAGTTCGCTTTGGCAAAGCATTGGGCTTTAGTGGCTGGAAAGATTTTCTAAACAAACTGATTGAAGATCTCCGTTATGAACAAACCCATTATTCTGAGATTGATCCCAACATCCCTTTTACGACGGAGCACAGCTACCAGGAAATTATCAAAAATATTGCTACTGTCCAAATTGAAAGCATTCAGGATACTGCTGATCGCATGGATGTCTCCAGTTTGGAAAAAGCAGTTGCCATGCTAAACAACTCTCGCAGAATCGTCATTCTAGGAGTAAGCCCTAACAACCTGCTGGGAGATATCTTCCGTAGAAAAATGGCTACTATCGGACGATCAGTTGAAGTGATTCAAAGTGGAGAAATTGGTTTGGCATCAAGTGGATTGACTAAAGCCGACACTGCTATTATTATTTCCTATTCTGGTAATGATGTTTCTCGTGAACCCATGCGCTTTATTCCACAAATGAAGAAGCAAGGAGTGAAGCTGATTGGAATAACCAGTGATGGTGGAAATTACATTCGCCGCGAAATCGAGACAATTCTCAGCATTTCTTCTCGAGAAAGACTTTATAAAAAAATCAGCAACTTTACCACCGAAGAATCGATCCTTTTTTTGTTAAATATCTTATATGCCGGACTTTTCTCAAAAGAGTACATTAAAAACTATCAATTTAAAGTAACAAATTCTATGAATCTTGAAGAAACTAGGATTATTCGACAAACCGATTTGAAAGAATAGCAAAACTGCAAGACATTCGTTTATGTCTTGCAGCTTCTTGCGTTATTCCTTCAACCTTAAATCAATCTGCCAATACAGTTTCGCTTCCTCTGTAGTCGTCAATGACTGAATTTTGGACAAGTCACCGGCTAGTTTTCCAATTTTATACCGCGGGATTCCGAGCGTATACTCTTCTTCTGCCAGACTAATTCCAAAATACCCCCAATCAGGAAAGTAGCAAATATCACCCGCAGCAGAATGATAACACTGTTCACCAACGATGGTTAACTCGAAGGAATCTGAAAAGTAGTAACTCTTGGATGGATCTTGCCTGCATAAAAAAGGGTGCTTCAAACTACCGGAAACCAGTTTTTCCTCAAAAAAATTAGGAACAAGCATTACCTTGTTCAAGGTATCTCCTATTTGAAAATATAGTCGATCATTTTCTACCTGCCAGAAATGCTTTGTCATCCTTTTTTCCTCCTCGTATTGCTCACTTCCAGTTTAATACTTAAAGTGAACTCCAAAGCAAGCATTTTTTTAAACTTTTCTCTTGCCTTGGAGTTGGCTCCATGCCTTATACTATAAAAAAAGGAGGCGAAAATATTGACTATTAAAGAAGCGGCCGATATGTTTGATCTGACAGTGGACACCATTCGCTATTATGAAAAAATTGGAGTGATTCCACCGATTACTAGGGACAAAAGAGGGTATCGGGTATTTACTAAGCGAGATCTTAACTGGATTTTCTTAGCTAAGAGTCTGCGTAATGCGGGAGTATCAATTGAGTCGCTGGTAGAGTTCGCAGCCTTGTCGCAGGTTAGTGGTGATGAACGACTGGCTCAAAAAGAAATTTTGAAGGCGCAATTAATCGAATTGGAGGAAAAACTCAGTGACCTTCATAAAACTCGGGATTTATTGACTTATAAAATCGAAACTTACGATGACCATATCGCAAAGTTCAACAATGGTAAACTGTCCGATGACGAAGTCGAAGAATTATGGAAAATGAAGCACTTCAAACGTTATATCAACCAATAATCTAAGGATATTAATGGGAGGAAATTAGTTATGCAATCTATTAAATTGAACAACGGAGTCGAAATTCCAATTTTAGGCTTCGGCACGTATCAAATTACTGACCCAGAGCAAGCAGAACAAGCGGTTTATGATGCTATTCAAGCAGGATATCGTCATATTGATACTGCTCAATCCTACATGAATGAAGAGGCCGTTGGTCGTGGTATTGCCAAAGCGGGAATTCCACGAAAGGAGCTGTTCATCACAACCAAAGTTTGGGTAGAAAATGTCTCCTATGACAGAGCAAAAGCTTCCGTACAACGCTCTCTGGATCGGCTGGGTTTAGATTATCTTGATTTATTGCTGCTGCATCAACCATACAATGATGTTTATGGTGCATGGCGAGCATTGGAAGAATTACAACAGGAAGGCAAAGTTCGCGCCATTGGCATTTCTAATTTTGCTGTCGATCGAGCAGTGGATTTGGCTGAGTTCAATCAAGTGACACCACAAATCAACCAAATTGAAATTAACCCCTTCCAGCAGCAAGCCGGAAATATTGCTGCACTCAAAGAAGAAGGCATTGCGGTGGAAGCATGGGCACCATTTGCGGAAGGGAAAAACAATATCTTCCAAAACAAAATTCTGACCGAAATCGGCAACCAATATGACAAATCAGTTGCTCAAGTCATTGTTCGCTGGCTAATTGAGCAGGAAGTAGTTGTTCTAACCAAATCTGTTAACCCTGAACGGATGGCACAAAATATTGATATATTCGATTTTGCCTTAACCGATGAAGACAAAGCAAAAATTGCTACCTTGAACGTCGGTGAAAGCCAGTTCTTTTCTCATGCGGATTCGCAAATGATTAAATGGATGGCTAGTCGTAAAATAGATGTGTAATCGACATGCAAAAACTCCTTAAAGCTTTGTAGTGACCCCCAAAAGTT
>NZ_JAFREL010000073.1 GCF_017377655.1 Candidatus Enterococcus ferrettii | reverse complement strand
GAACCAAGTACAGAGCCAAGCACAGAACCAAGCACGGAACCAAATACAAAACCAACTACAGATCCAAATACTCTAGTAGAAAGCAAAGATATAATGAGGCGTAATAACAGAATTAGCGATACTTCCTCAAATTATGGAAGTAACTTATTAGAAAGCCGCCCTGTCACTAAGTCAAATGAAAATACTAATTCTTCTTATGAATCCTTGCCAAGGACTGGAGAAACCAAGAGTAATTTATTGGCGATTCTAGGTGGGCTAATCAGTTTGCTGGGAGGGTTATTTCTTTTAAAACAAAAAAAATAATACTAATTCATTTGCTAATTTTCAAAGCCTTTTGGTGGACTAAAAGAGTACGGGTAGTCACACACCCATACTCTTTCTTTGTCTTTAAAAAGACTAAAACTACTTAATGAACTTAATGTATATATCAATTGTATTTAGTCACGAATCCTTTTTTAATAATGATTCAAAGCTAATCAAGAGGAAAAGAGAACTAACTATTCTCAAAGAAAAAACATTTAGAAAGGATTCAGAGTTAAGTAATAGATTTCTTAAATTTTTACACGTTGTCCTATCTATGTTCAAAGTATAGTGATGAGGGAAGACTGTAATAAGTCTCCTTTTATCAGCCTTTGAGTTAGCAAAATTGCACCTTTTCTTTTCAAAATGCGCACATGTTTTTAATCAACTGCATGCTACTGCTGATGAAGTAATGAGCGGGCTAGATTCGTCACTTTTCAAATTCGGACGCATTCTATTGAGAACATTTCAAAATCGTTTGATAATGCCCATTTTAAGTATTAACTTTTATCAGATGATTTATAAAGTACGTCAGATAAAACTATAGAATAAGTCTCTATTTTTCGACCTGATAACTCCTTTGTTTAAAGGTGGTGAAGTTGTTCATGTCATTATCCTTTTCATATTGAACTAACTGTACTTTGGGGTTATATTCTGTGCTATGCGCATTCTCAACATCTTTAATAGAAAATTTATACGGTTGCTCGTTCTTTATTTTTTGTTTAAAAACTTCCTTATCTGCTACATAGATGTAAGTAATTTTATTTTCATCAATTTCAGAAGTAATAAACTCTAATTCTTTACTATCGACAGATATCGGATTCGATAGGAGCTCAAAAGTACCATTGCCAAAATCTTGATTTCGAACAACTGCTAAATCTGCCATGTCCTCTGAATCTAAAGAGTGCTCAACTTCAGTGGAGCAACCAGTCAATAAAATGACGTTAAAAAGAATAATAATTAGCAAGTATGATTTTTTCATCTCATTCAATTCCTTTCCTTAAGGTCAATTCAGTGCAACATGATCTATTTTCCAATTCTCAACTAGCGATCACTTTTTTTATCACCTCTTGATAAAAACTGTTACTAAAACTATAGCCATTTTTCCATTCAGTACAGATAGCGTGGTCGTAGCTGAATTCTTCAAAAATAGTTTGTTTGATAGTTTTCATTCGACTCGATAGTTGACTGAGACTTGATCGATTGCAATATCCCCAAATTTGAGTAGACAATTGTTCTCTGGAGATGACCTGTCCGTTTTGCTTCTCAAGTGCCAAAAAAATCTGCCTATTAATAGGAGGAAGTTTTTCTCTAAAAATCGTCAGTGTATTCTGCAGATAAGCATCATCGTGTGCTAAATGTTGTCCAAGGCTTGTTTGATCTAGTTCTCTTAAAAAAAATAAGGACTCTCGTAATTCAGTTAAGGAAGCTTGAGAAAAAATCCAATGGTAAAATCCTTGCAGTTCTAAGTCAGATTTTTCTTCTTTTAAAGGGTATTCGTCAAGTTTTCTCAACAAAAAGATGTCATGCTTTTTCACAGTATCCAATAATTTGAGTGCATCGTTATCAGCAATTGTTTCACTGATAACCAATAACGAAAAGTTTTTTATCCAGCTATCTATTTTTTGACCACTTCTCCAAGAGTTCAATACTGAACAAGAAACGAAAGCTTCATGATTAAGTCTTTGAAGTTTCTCGTAAAAATAGGTTTCGTTTGCTATATTTTCAGTCAAAATCATTATTTGAACCATAAGTTCACCTCCAATCTCCGTAAGTCTACTTTCCTATAGTTAGCAAATAGTAAGAGAGAAGCTGCAATGATCAACAATAAACTATCTAAGTCAATGAACAAAAAAGACTGTTGACTACCAGTTGTGGGTAGCTTTCTTTGATTGCTTGAATTATTTGATCCTAATCCACCTGCTTTATTCGTATCATTTTTGTCAATTTTATTGTGTGTCATCCCCAATGCAATACTTGAAGATGTAGTACTAGATCCTGCAGTACTAGGCTCAGTAGATGATGGAGTTGCTTCAAAGTCGTTTAAAATGAATTGATTGTTGATCGCATGTTTAACTGCTTTTAAAATTTCATCAAAAGGTGCAAGCCATTTTGTTTTTGATTCTGCAAAAGAGTACGATCCTGAATGTCGAGCAATACAGGTTAAATGCCCAACAGTTACTGATAAATTTTCGCTGGCTGTCGGCGGGGTATCTCGGACTAACCACCCTTTATAATTTTTTGGGTGTACGCGAATGCTTAATTGGTTGTTAGTATCGGTGATGCACCAGTCGGAAAGAGCATCTACTTGGATTACTTCTAGGAATATTGTTAAGGCTAACAGTAATAACAAGACGACACTAATGACTATTTTTTTCTTCTCGATTCTAACCTTTAATATGAATCAAACTGAAACCCTCCTAAACTTGGAATAATTATAAAACATTTCTTTTTGATTTAAAGATCATATTATTTATTCAAAAAAAGAAAGAAATGACCTGGAAAATGGTGAAATCAGATTTTTTAAGAGGGTGTCCGTTTGAATAAATTAGCTTAAACAGCCATGTCATCAATTTTTTGAGGGATAAGAAAAAAGTGGTCAAAAACCTATTTTATATTTTGCTATTATTGACCGTCTATTTAATCGAAAATGCTCTAAAATGAAAAAAATGGAATGGGGCTACGGTATGTTTTGTTTAGAAAAAAAAACGATGAAACAAATTCGCATCATTGAAACATTAGATGAGCTGACAGAACCAATAACAGCAGCAGAACTGGCAAAAAAAATTGATTATGGGACGCCCCCTACTGTTCTTGGTTTAGTTAAGGAGATTAAAGACATTGTAGAAAAAAATTATAACTATGAAGAATTAGACTTATTAATCAATCATAAAGGGATTTTATTGATAAGAAATTCGGGAAATTTGAATAAATTATATGATCAGCTGTTGGCCTTAGATCTTGGGTACGAGATTATTAAATGCTTAATCCTTGATAAGAAACTGAATACGCATAATTTCTGCGTTGCCTTTGGTGTTAGTGAGTCAACGCTAAAGAGAAAGCTTAAACTACTAAATCACGTAGTAAAAACATATAACTTTCACATTACTTGCTCTAATAAGATCGGGATAAAAGGATCAGAATTAAATTTCCGTATTTTTTCTTTCATCTTTTTAACCAGTATTCATCCTCAATTCAAGGAAATTAACTGGGTGAAGAAAAAGTCGGAGTACATCGAACTAGCAAAAGAGATTGTGGATTATTTAACTGGTCATTTTTTTTATAAGCAGTTGAACGAAAGTCAAGTGCAAACATTGGCATTATGGCTTTATCTGACTAATCTATCTGAAGTAAAGAATAAAGAATTAGTATTCTCTAGTGAGCAGGTATCAATCATTAGGAATATTCAGATTATTGACAAACCAGAGTGTCTTAGTCAGTGGTCTGTGAGCAACTGGCAATTCTTACTGATAGGAAGTTATTGTTTTCAGTTATCTGATTTTCCAGTACGAGAAGATTTATTTGGAGCGATGTGCTTGTCAAATAAATATCAGTTATTTGGTCAAAGTTGGATACATATATTTCAAAAGAATTTTACTCACCTAACTCAAAATGAACGAATTCATCTGAAAAATCAATTACTGCGAATCTATGTCGCGGATATTTTTATGAGGGTGGATCAAAAAGTTTTTCCAACATTAAATTACAATAATATTTTCCAATTAAAAGAACGCTATCCTTGTTATAGTATGCGCTTTGAAAATTTTTTTGGAGAATTGAGTAATCAATATCCGAAATTACAAATAGCAGATTTCAAAGTAAAATTTTTACGCATCTGTTTATCTTTGTATCCACTAGAAAAAGCTATAGCAACAATAAAAGTCTTCTATTTTTCAGGTCAATATAATAATTTTGACACTACTGCGAAAGAAAACTTGAAGATTTATTTTTCTAATCAGTATCATCTCCTATTTACAGCTAACTCCAAAGATGCAGATGTCATTATCAGTACGGTTGACCGAGAAACCTTTACTGAAGAACAACTAAAACGAACCATTCTCATTCGTTCCCCGTTCTTGAAAAAGGATTTACTGAATATTGATCAAGCACTAAAAAAAAGACAGACCGTATTATTAAAAGGAGGATCGAACAGGTAATGAAGATTAACCAAACTATAGAACAAAAAGTATGAAATATTCTTTAGCAGAGTTTGAATGGATCAATGCATAAAAAAGTACCAAAAAACCTGTTAAATATTCTTAACAGGCTTAAAAGTAATTTATATAGGATGAATTTGATGAGGTAAAGGCTACTTTGGTTGAATGAACTCAGAAATATTGCTCTCAAGTTTCATTAAATCACTTACTTTCAAATTTCGACTAATTGTCAGTATTTTAGCGTTAGGATATTGAGCACTATATTCTGGTAAAGGTATTGAAGTCAGCACGAAATTGATTTTATCAGGAGCATTAACGGCGGCTGGTAGAGAAATATCCAGATGGAAAAAATCTTTAAAGTAGCTATAGATACGATTAATTTGTTCTTCTTGCAGCAAAGGCACCAGGGTAGAGTCATAAACTAAATAGATGGTTTTCTCATAACGACAGATTTCATCTACGGAGGCAACTAACATTAAATAATGAATCAACAGAAATTGTTCTTGCTTAAAGAGGGGTTGATCTTTTGAAATCAAATCGGCGATTAAGTAACTTAATTTACCAGTTAGTTCAGGATAATAGTTAATCAAGTAGTGGTTATAAAAAAAACCATTCATATCCGTGTGGAAATTCTTAAATAAACGAGCAACTGTATGAACACGGAAGATAAATAGGTTTGCAGCTAATTTCTTTTCAGTAGGAATTAAAAAAAATTGCTTTTGAAACCTGTTGAAAAAATCTTCTGTTGCTTGATATTCAGAAGTTTGCTGTAGTTTTTCCAATTCAAACTGTTCCGTCAAATTAGATAGCCAGCCGAGACCCTTACAAAATTGGAAAAAGAATCTTTTCTCCGCTAAGGAGAGTCCTAGCTTGATGTTTCTTGTAGGAAAATTTTCTATAAATAATTTCTCTATTTCTGTCATGGGACTAACCTGTAAGTCAGTTTCTTTAATATGGTTTTTGTTGCTGATTCGCAAACGACAGACAGCAAGAAAAAACATGAAACGTTTTTTTTCAATAGGTGTATCAAACTGAATCATCTTTTTTTGCAGAATATTGTTTGTCGAAGTAATGATTTGGTCTATATCAACGGAGGGAAAAGGCCAAGTAATACCACGATAAATACGCCAAAAAAAGAGAAACAAAAAATACCGAATTTGTGTCTCAGAACCTGACAGCAAATAACTATTTTTGGTAATTGTTATTTCGTAAGGCGTGATAATACTACGTATTCGTTTTAAGGAACGACGGACAGTGGATTCGCTTAAAAAATTTTCCTGAGCATAGTTAGTAACAGAAACAAATTTTTGGAAGCTGATTGCGGTAAATAATTGGATTAATGGGCTGCGTAAAATAATAAAAGAAATAAATTCTTTCAAGTTGTGGTCATCATCGATGGATAAAAAGGCGCCTTTCTTTTTGGAAACATCCAAAAAGAATGCATCATTTTGAAAAGACCCAAGATCATCTTCTAAAACTTTTAAAATTTCTCTGATCTTTACTGGTGAAACCAAAAAAGAATCAGTCAATTCAGCAATTGGAACATAGCGATTTTTTTCTGATAAAAAAGTGGACAATTCAATCGTTAACTGTTCGTCGCTGGATATAAAAGAAAAATGAGGCAGTGTTTGTTTCATAGAAGGATCCTCCTTTAAAAAGGTTTAAATCAATTATACGAGAGAAATAAAAATTTTTTTATCAAAACGACTCATCGCGATAGAAAGCAGGAATAATTTATGAGAGTTAGAAAAAAAGGAATAATGAGTTTTATTTTTGTAACTTGTCTGCTTTTTTGGGGATTTACCTTGCTGAAGACGAGCCAATTGCAAGGGGAATGGTTAGCAAGTGATGTTTATCAGAAGGAATATCAAGTAACCATCACTAAGGATAGCATTATTCTCAAATCAGAAGAGGAATCGGAGGAGGCTCCTTACCGAGTGGTTGCAAAGGGTAGCAATAGAACTTCTAAATATGAAAGTCTGTCTTTTAAACAACAAATATACACAGTAGTTTCTCCTAAGTCACAAAGAGACAGTGCGATTTTAGTGAAATCTGAAAAAGGAAGTCCTTTAAAGGGAGAATATATTCTTGCAATGAATAAGAAACATCATCCTAATTATCTGGACTATGGATTAAAGTATTTTAAGTAAGGGAATCTTAAAAAACTACTTAAAATGAACACCAATCGGAATGCACCGTTCTTTCTCGTAGTTTCATCGATCGTAATTTCGTACTCTTCTTTATTGCTAGTGAAGAGGTGGTAAGAAAGGGGGAGGGACAAAAGCAAAAAACATAAAAACATAAAGAAATTGATAAAGGAGTCCTATTAGTGAAAAAAAGTAAACGAATAAAATCGTTAAGCATAGTAATTTTACTTGCAACAGTTCTGCTGTTTCTAACTTTTTGCAATAAATCGCTTAGAGACGACAAACCAGAAGAAGAAACAGCTAATCGTTATATAGTTGAAAAAACAATCGAGACGAAATCAAATGAGGCAGTCATTATTGTAGAGTAAGTATCAGAAAAGGAGCGCAAATAGAGATGCATAAGAAGAATCCAGTGCTATCAATAGAAAAAATTTTCAGAATAGTGATGTTGTCAACTCTTTTAGTACAAATGCTCGTTCCTGCTGTAATTGGAACGATTGCAGAAGCTAAGACAGTCGATATCAGATTAATGTTTGTCGATGAGTCAGAAGCAGAGATTAGTCAGCTGGAAATGAAAGCAAATGAAACAAAGTTAATAGGTCTTCGCTCTACAGACAGTGAAGATACAAATGTTCAAATATCATTAGAAGGCTTGTCCTTAGAACAGAATCAAACGACAGAAGCGAATAAGATTACCAATGCAAATGTTGCTTATAGTCAAGAAGCAGCCAATGTGATAGTTAGTTGGACTAATGCAAATCCAACTAACAATAGCAGCGAAAATTTTCAAGCTGCTGTAATGGAACCAGTAATCAAAGAAGCCGTGAACAATCTTGTTTGGCTGGCAGTGACTGCTCCTCAAACGGGAACTTACACAATCCAGGTAAATTCTTCACGGAATGTTTCCCTACCAGTAACCGTGTCGGTTGCTGAAGAAATGGTTAAAACACCAATGAAAGAGTTGGACTCAGTAGCCCCCGATGATATCGAACCAACGAATGACTCAGAGGGGACACCTGCTGTGAAGTATGAAGAGAATATTCCTTTTACCAGTGAGAATTACAATGTTAGTGTTACGACAAGTGTATGGGATTTAAAAGAGAATACTTGGGGAACTGATACAGAAATTACGGACTATCAACAGTATTATCAAGGAAAAGGAATTAAATACATAGTCAGATTGGCTGTCGCAGAAGACAGTGATGAAACCATTGTTTTCGAGGTTCCTGAGCAATCAGATCCTTGGGGAGGTTTGAATAAAAGTGCTACGTTGATTGATCCTAATAACATCCAAACAACGGTTTCTTTTGGCTCCATGAATTCTTACGGAATAAAAAAACCAACTGCCGGTATTTATACGTTGGAGTTTGTTGTTAATTTCTTAGACTATAGTACATCAGTCAATTTTGATAACTATTTTAACCAAGAGGATGGTCTTAATTATTTTAAGCAAGCAGTAAATGTAACAATAAATAAGAAGACTGAGTTGTTTAATGAGACAGTAACTACTAAAGCAGTAGCGCCGCGACCACTCCTTGTTTCATTTCAAAGAATTAATGGCCAACGTGTAGACGATGACAAAGTAAAGTTTTCGATTGTTGACCCCGAGACAAATGAACTTCTTACTCAGTATACTTATGATCCAGAGAATGAGAATATTCCAATAGGATTACCAGATAAAAACTTCAAAATAATAATAGATGAGTCAAAGCTTTACTATAATTCGCAGGAATATGACTACAAAGATTCGTCCATCAAAGGCGCCGGAAACTTTTGTGTCACATCAGGATATAGTGCGCAACCATACACAGTTATTCTTAAAGAAAAATATCCAGATATAACCAACGATCTAAAAATATCAAAACAAGTCAATAACTTCGGAGATTTGGTGAAATCTACCCAAACAATAGGATATGCCGCAGGAAATGATTCTGTAAGTGTCCATTTCTTTCATGGACTAGGCGAAGCAACTGCTTTTAATATGAAACTCATTGGTGATGTTGTTTTATATATGTTGGATGACAAAGGAGAAAAAATTGAGGAAGTAAGTATTCCCGGTAGCGATATCTGGAAAATAGTGGATGTCAACGATGAACGTTCAGGTTATACGATGAATTATGAGTATAAATTGAAAGAACCTTTACAAAAAGGCTATAAATTTTGTATGGAAGCACAATGGGAACTATTGGAGCCTACGCCGGGAGCAGGAAATCCGAATGCTAGCTATGACCTTTCTGTTGCTGCACAAAGTAAAGACAGTAACGGAATAGGTTCAAACATACAACCTGGTGTTAAAACGGTAAAGGCTTATGCTAGAAACGCTGTATTGGCAACGCCGAAAAAGGAAGTTTATCAAATGCTGGATGATAAAGCTGTTGAAGCAAATGGAAAAGAGGTCAACGTTGGAGAGTGGCTCAGATACAAAATTATTCTGACAGCCGAACCTGCAGATACTCAAAAAATAGAAGAAACTGGTCAAATTAAAGTAACTAGTTTTACGGATCAATTGCCAAATGGTTTGATTATCAGCGAGAAGAAGAATTTGAGGATTCGTTTAAATGGAAGAGAGGTTGAAAGCTGGGATTATGAGTTAGACGAGACGGGGTTATTAACCGTCAAACCTGATCAAGTACTTTATATCTCTAAGGAAAATATAGAAGCAAGAAAACTGGAGATTGAAATAGATGTACAGGTTGGCGAGACAGCAATTGGTGTCTTGAAGAATGTTGCGAATGTTGAAACCCAAGGTCGTAAAGCTGAAACTAACTTGGGCTGGGTATGGGATGATAAAAAAGAGATACACGAAACAAATCAAGTGACTGTCAAAGTTAAACCAGACATTACGTTAGAAAAAAATGTTAGTGCAGACAAAGTCTTTCCAGATACGCCGTTTACCTATACTATTAAGGGTCAATTAAATCCAGGATCAGGTGCCATGTATCATGGTCTTCTAACGGACCAACTACCTGAAGGCGTTACTGCTGAACCTACAACTACACGTTTAGTCGTAAAGGATGCAGCTGATCGTATTTTATCCGATCAAATAATTAAAGACGACTATATTTGGAATAAAGGCGAGAAGAAAGACCACTTAAGTTTAGATTTAGCTCAGTACTTATTGAGTCCTATGACTTTAGGAATGACCTTTGAATTAACGTATAATGCAGTAGCAAATGTGGAGGTTATTGGAAAAAAACATCTAGTGAATCAAGCTGAAGTTTCAGGTTCTGATCCAACTAAGGATATTGAGTATTACACGAAGGCTGGAGCTTCTGCTGCAATTGAAGTAATTAATCCTCCAGGAAAGCTAGAAGTTGAAAAAGATGTCTTTGCTAAAACAGGATTCGAAAGTATCAATCAGCAGAAGGTTTCAATAGGAGATAAGGTAACCTATACTATTTTGGCAAAAAATAGTGCTGCGGCAGAATCGGTTGTCAAAGAGGTTCAAGTAGAGGACCTGGTACCTGATGGTTTGAAAATAGATGAAGCTTCCTTTACTGTCAATGACGTACCGGTAACTGCTGCCCATAATCTGACTTTTTCTACAGATTCAAACAGTTTCAAATTGGACTTAGGAGATATCCCTGGGAAAACGGAAGTCCTGATTTCCTTTGATGTTACGGTTACTAAAGCAGCTAATGGGACTTTAATTAATGCAGCAAAAGCTGAAGGTAAGATTAATAAAACACCTGATGGCCCAGATGAACCCAGTGGTGGATCCTCAACAACAACCAACTCGATTGCTCCAAATTTAACCATTGAAAAATCCGTTGGTGAAGAAGGACAAAAGGAATATACAGCGACTAATGGAGCGACTGTACCGTATATTGTTGTTGTTCGCAATGACAATGGAGCTAAAGTAATTAAAGGTCAAGTTACAGATACCTTGCCTGATGGATTAGCTTATACGAGCGAAGGTCCGACTATTTATCCTGTAGATTCCAATGCAACATTGGTTGTGGATCCCAATAATCATACTTTCACTTACGAAGGCTTTACTTTAGAAGCTGGGGGAGATATTCGAATTGTTTACAATGTAATGGTTGACTCCCATGAGCTAAGTACAATTGCAAAGCCTCAGAAACTTGTTAATGAAGCCACAGTAACAGGAAAATACAAAGATGGTGAGAAGGAGCTGGAGGCAGGCAGAGGGAAAGATACAGCAACAGTACTACCTGTTGAGGCTCCAGGGGTTTTGAAGTTAACAAAAAAAGCAGACGTTCAAATGGTTAAATCTGATCAAGAAGTTACGTATACTTTGGTTGTTGGAAACATTGATGAGAAACACCCTGATCGCAGTACCTCGGTTACAAACGTTGAGGTAACTGACATTTTGGATAAAGATCTTACTTTTGTGGAATTTTTACCGCTCCCAGAAGAAGTAACTGCAGAATATGACACAGCTACTCGAACGATTAAAATAAAAGCAGGAACGCTAAAACAAAATGAATCCAAAGAAATCGCTTTCAAGGTCAGGGTAAATTCTGATTCAGCTAAGGTAATTCCAAATGTAGCCGAAGCAACCGGGGAGAATCCGCCAGAATTTGGAAGTGAAACACCTCCCTGGGATAAGACACCACCCGTTTTCTTGAAGAAACTACCTGATCCTGCCATTAAAAAATCTGTTTTTGACCAGACTGGAAAGTCACTAGATGACAAAACAGTTACAAAAGATATGATTATTACCTATAAGCTAGTAGTCACTAACGGAGTCAAGGAACAAACGGGGGATCTATTTGAAGGAACGGTAACTGATACCTTACCTGATGGTTTAGAATACGTTAAGGGATCGACCAAGATAAATGGGAAACAAGCGGCTGATGCTGGGATTTGGATAGGAAATGCCTTTAGCTACACTATGGATACTGATGATCAAGGTGCTGTAGCTGGGGGAACTAAAGTTGAAATTACTTATGAGGTGAAAGTTCGTTATGCAACCAAAGAAGCTGAATTAATTGAGTTGATTAATGAAGCTCATGTCAGAGGACTGGATGCTGAAAAAACGCCTTATGACAAAAAGGGAAGCACTACCGTGACTGTTGCCAGAGGACCAGGAAAACTTGCTATTGAGAAAAATGTACTAGATGCAGCAGGTAATGACTACGAAAAACAACTGGTTGCACACGAAGATTTCTTGTTTTATGAGATTGTTGTTACAAACACAGAAACAGCTCCATCAGAGGTTCAAAACGTAACAATCTGGGATGAGATACCCATCGGTTTAACTTACCAAAAAAACTCATTGATGATAGATAGTGCAGCTTATGATGATTCTTGTATCGAAGGGCAGAAGCTATTTTTAAATGTTGGCTTGTTAAAAACTGGAGAAAGCAAAACGATAAAATTCAAGGTCCAGGTAACTAATCAAGCAGCAGGGACAATAGAAAATATAGCCTACGCTAACGGTCAGGTTCGAAATGTAACGAATCCTACAGAACTGACAGAATTACCTGAGATTAAAGACCAAGCAATCGTCATGAAAAGTCCGGAAATCACTTTCGAAAAAACGGTAGCGAAACCTGACGATAGACTAATTAAACAAGGAGAAGAAGTCACTTATCGATTGACGGTAAGCAATAAAAAATTAGCTGGGGACCTGCTGAATGGGACAGTCACAGATAAGCTCCCAGCGGGTTTAAGTTACGTAGCGGGGACTACAAAAATAGACGGGAAAACCGTTGATGATAGTATTTGGGAAGATTCTGCCCTCACTTATAAACTTCCATCACCCTTCGAAGGTGGAGACACAACGGTCATTGAGTTTAGGGTAACTACGACTCAAGCAGGGATCATCGAAAATAGAGCAGTTGTTGAGGGTTTTACACCAACTGATGAACCTTATCCTCCGATTGAAGGTAAGATATCAATTAAAGTTGTAACACCTCCAGAGCCTAAGCTCGAAAAGAGTGTAAAAAAAATAGAAGATTCAACCTTCACAACAGTATCCGATAAATTAACAAGTAAACCGCAGGAGAAACTGGTCTACCGTTTACTTGTTACAAATGGAAATGAAGGGACTGGGACAGCAACTAACATGCGGGTAACAGATCAATTACCAGCAGAGTTAACATATGTTCCAAATTCAACTAGCTTAAATGGTAAGCAGTTGTCGGACAGTATTCATTGGCATGAGAATGTCTTCAATTATACTCGGGCAGAGCTGAGTGGTGGTGAAACTTGGGAGATTCTGTTTACGGTGATTCTAACAGACACTAGTAAAGAAAAGTCAATTTTAAATGTTGCCTCATTTAAGGGAGAAGGACCTGCAGGAACTTCTCATGGTGGATCAAGTCAAGTATCTGTGAAGAGTGAAGATTCAAAAGTGTCAGGAAATCCATTGACGCCGCCATCAAATAAAAAATTACCTAGCACGGGTGAAAAAAAGACAATTTATGTGTATCTAGGACTCATGCTGGTGAGTGCACTCGTAATGTACTATCTTTATAGAAGAAAGAGTTTAACGAGAAAGTAAAAAAATGTGATTGCTGGATAGAAAATCACTAAATAAGGAACAGCTTCTCAAAAATAGAAGCTGCTCCTTATTGAATGTTAAAAGTGGGTTTCGTCAACCTCAATCTTAGCAAGAGTTTCATTGATTTCATTAAGCTCAGTCTGAGTAAGAACGATATCTGCACCGCCAAGATTTTCTTCGAGTCGATGAAGCTTCGTTGTACCAGGTATTGGAATGATGAATGGTTTTTGGGCTAGTTCCCAAGCGAAGACGATTTGTGCAGATGTGGCATTTTTTCGTTTTGCCACATTTGCAATGACATCAAGTAGGCCTTGGTTATGGTCTAATACTTCTGGCTTAAAGCGACCCATAAAGTTTCTGAAGTCTCCTTCAGGGAACTTCGTATCTTTAGTAATATTTCCACTGAGAAAACCATTTCCTAATGGACTATAAGCCACGAAGGACATGCCAAGCCCTTCGCACAAAGCAAATAGCTCCTCTTCAGGTTCTCTCCATACCATAGAGTATTGATTTTCAATGGCTGAAACTGGGCAAACAGCATGAGCACGTTTGATATAATCGATTGGGGCGTTTGATAATCCCCATGCTTTGATTTTTCCTTCTGCGATCAGTTCTTTCATTGTTACTGCTACAGTTTCTGGCTCAACGTGGGGATCTACCCGGTGTTGATAATACAGATCAATGACATCCGTTCTTAGCCTTTTCAGAGATCCTTTTAATTGTTCCCGGATTGACTCAGGCTGACTGTTTAAAATATTTTGTGGCTTTCCATCTACGATTTCTTGACCAGTGATACCAAATTTTGTTGCTAACACAACCTGGTCACGAATCGGTTCAAATGCTTCACCTAATAGTTCTTCATTTGCTTCACCATAGACTACAGCTGTATCAAAAAAATTACAGCCAAGTTCAACGGCTTTACGCAAAAGTTCAATCATCTCACTACGATCAGCTTGAGGACCATAAGCATGATCCATCCCCATTGTTCCTAAACCAATCGCAGAAATCTCAATAGTTGTTTTACCTAATCGTCTCATTTTCATAAATGCTCACTCCATTCGATAGTTAATATAGGTCTATCTTAAACTATGGAGTTAGCTCAAGGGCAAGAGATTAACCTAACCTTTTTGGCCAAATTTTTAACAGCATTTAAGTGGCTATTGTTTCTAAAGGAAATACTCTTAATTTGTAAGAGAAAATATAAATAGGGCAAATTTTGGTGTGTCTCTTACCAGTGAGTGATCTCCACGGCTTATACTGTCTGTACAAAGTAGACTAAAGGAGCAGAAATAAAATGAATATCAAATGAAGCCTTTTTTCAATCAATTGTTGTGTTTAATAGGATCAGTCGTCACTCGCAGAAAATCTAAAAATTGATATTAATACTCCCACCCATATTTTTCAGCCGTTCCAAACTACAGATCAATATTTTATTTGAACTAACTTCTATCACTTTAGCATCCTTTAGTTGTCTCAAAATACGATTAAAGCTGCTTGCATTATGAATACCACAAAATTTTCCTAATTCTTCATTTGATAATTCAAGATCAATTAAACGTCCGTTCACCGAATCCTTTCCAAAAAAATTTTGTAATTCATAAAGCAAATTACATACTGCACTTAGCTTTCCGTTACTTGTTAAAGCACATGTTTTCCGTATTTGAATGTTCAAATTTTTTCGATAATAAAGTCGAACATATTCGTTTAAAAGAACGTCAGAGCGAACATCTTGCCAGAAACTTAAGCGATCCAATAAATAAATTTCAGCAGATTCGCTGAGAGAACAAATGGTAAAGGGCATGGAAACAATGGAAGTGGTCTCATCTTCTAAAAGAGTAACAATTTCCCCAGGAGCTACTAATTTTATGTTAAATTCCTTTCCATCTTTTAAAAAAGTACTTAGTTTTAGAATGCCCCGATGCAAAACATAAATAGAAGAAGTTCTATGTTCTTCAAAAGCAATGTACTCGTGTTTACAAGCGGTGATACTTTTTTCCTTTTTTTTATCGACATATGAAGAAAAATAGTTAGTTAACATTTGCTTAGACATAAGTAAATTCACTCCTAAACTCATACTAGGTGAAACAACCATACCATTATAGATAGCGCTTTCTCAATAACAAATGTAAATGTCACACAAAAAATAAAGCTGTAAAATAAAAGGCTTGTCATCGATTGTGGCAATTTTAGAACTAAAGAGCGCGTAAAAGTTTCGCCAATCTTCAGATTGTTCTGAGATGTTTGAAAAACTTTTTCTACGATGTGTCCCATTAACAAATGTTAATGCTGACAGAAAACTGAGAGGTGTACTATAACAGTAGAGGAAGCGCTTCCTATACAAAATAAAAGAACAGGTGGGCATCTATGGCAGCAAATAAGAGAATTATCTTAATAGGTACGGGATCGGTAGGAGCAAGCTATGCTTTTTCAGTTGTTAACCAAAATATCTGTGACGAACTAGTGTTAATTGATTTAAATGAAGCCAAAGTCAATGCTGACGTAGCGGATATTCAAGATGGATTACCGAATTTCTCTACGAATGTTGATGTTTGGCGTGGAAGTTATTCGGATTGTAAGAATGCTGATATTGTTTGTATTTGTGCAGGAGTACCACAGAAAGTGGGACAGACGCGTCTTGACTTAATTAATACCAACATTAAAATTGCACAGAAGATTACAGAAGAAGTCATTCAATCAGGTTTTGACGGTATATTCTTAATCGCTTCAAACCCCGTAGATATCATTTCTTATGCTGTTTGGAAATATTCTAATTTTCCAAAAAAACGTGTAATTGGATCAGGAACAACCTTAGATACAGCAAGGTTAAGATATCAACTAAGCCGACGTTTAGACTTGGCACCACAAGATATTTTAGCCAATGTTTTTGGTGAACATGGTGACTCAGAATTTGTTCCATGGTCAACTGTAAAAATTGCAGGTTTGAATTTATCTGATGTTAGAGAAAGACTTGAGATATCAAATGAAGAACTAGAGGGAATCTATAAGCGAACAAGAGATGCTGCTTATAAGATTATACAAGCTAAAGGAGCTACTTATTATGGTATTGCCATGGCTTTATCAAGAATTAGTAAAGCAATTCTAAAGGATGAGCATGCAGTTTTGACGACTTCCACATTGTTAGAAGGTGAATATGGTCAGGAGGATGTCTTTGCAGGTGTTCCGTGTGTGATCGGACGAAGAGGTGTACTGGAGACGATTACGCCGAATTTAACACCAGATGAGTTAAATCAATTTGCTCACTCTGCTGATGTATTACGTCAAAACAATCCTTTATGCGTATCGCCTCAAAAAATACTATGAAAGAAGTTGACCAAGAGAAATGGATAACAATATAGCATGGCATGGATTTCAAGGAGATAGCTGGAAAAATGAAATCAACACGAGAGATTTTATTCAATCAAATTATACTCCTTATGAAGGGAGAGCTGAATTTTTAACTAAT
This sequence comes from Candidatus Enterococcus ferrettii, assembly GCF_017377655.1. GTDB lineage: Bacteria > Bacillota > Bacilli > Lactobacillales > Enterococcaceae > Enterococcus_A > Enterococcus_A ferrettii. The sequence goes on along the minus strand of NZ_JAFREL010000073.1, from coordinate 10,738 downwards.
CCTACAGAATCCACAAACCAATTATGGAGTAAGCTGCAAGAATTGCAAAAGAAAGAACGTGCAAATGGTGGAGTCTTAGATATGGAGGTCGATGTTGTATCTGCTGCGGATGCATATGGACCAGGTTATATCTGCGAAGAGTTGAAGGGAAAAGAAAAAGTTGTAGGAATCCAAACCGATAAACCATTAAAAAGGGCCTTTATGCCTTATGGTGGTATTAATATGGCTGAAGAGTCTTTAAGGAGCTATGGTTATGAGCCAAATATAAAATTAAATGAAATATTCACAAAATTTCATAAAACTCATAATCAAGGAGTTTTTGATGTCTATTCGTCAGAAATTCGTTCTGCTCGACGAAATAAAATTATCACCGGTTTGCCTGACACGTATGGTCGCGGTCGAATTGTAGGAGACTATCGACGTGTAGCCTTATATGGTATTGATTATCTGATGGAACAGAAAGTTAAGGATTACGAGAATTGTGGCAACGGACAGTTTACTGAAGATGATATACGTTTACGAGAAGAAATTACTAATCAATATAATGCTTTGAAGAGAATGAAAGAAATGGCTGTTATCTATGGTTACGATATTTCTCGTCCTGCGAAAAATGCTCATGAGGCTGTGCAATGGCTCTACTTTGGGTATCTTGCAGCTATTAAGGAACAAAATGGAGCTGCGATGTCAATTGGCAGAATTTCAGTATTTCTGGATATTTATATTCAACGTGATTTGGAAAAAGGTGTTTTGACTGAGGAAGAAGCTCAAGAATTGATTGACCACTTAGTAATGAAATTAAGAATGGTGAAATTTGCTAGAGTCCCTTCCTATAATGAACTTTTCTCAGGTGACCCCATCTGGGCAACATTAGTAATAGCAGGGATGGGAATCGATGGCCGAACATTGGTTACAAAAAGTGATTTCCGTTTCTTGCATACTCTTGAAAATATGGGACCTTCACCAGAGCCGAATTTAACAATCTTATATTCATCTCGTTTGCCAAAAGGGTTTAAAGAATATGCTGCTAAAATATCTATTGATACGTCTTCTGTTCAATATGAGAATGACGATGTGATGCGTCCAATTTGGCTAGATGATTATGCAATTTGCTGTTGTGTTTCAGCAACACAAACAGGGAAAGAAATGCAGTTTTTTGGTGCCCGAGCGAATTTAGCAAAATGCTTATTATACGCGATTAATGGTGGTATTGATGAAAATACAAAAGCTCAGGTTGCGCCACCTTATCGTGGAATAGAAAGCGATGACATGCTGGATTACGAAGTAGTTGTTAAAAAATTCGATAGTATGATGGAATGGTTAGCTGGGATATATGTGAATACATTAAATTGTATTCATTATATGCATGATAAGTACTATTACGAAGCAGCAGAATTAGCTCTGATGGACACCAACGTAAAACGGACATTTGCAACAGGAATTGCTGGATTCTCTCATGTTGTTGACTCCTTAGCAGCAATAAAATACGCTGAAGTTTATCCAATTAGAGATGATGACGGATTAGTTGTTTCCTATAAAATAGAAGGGGATTTCCCGAGGTATGGCAATGATGATGATCGAGCAGACGAAATTGCGGTAGAGCTGTTGAAAAATTTTATGAGCAAAATTAAGCATTATAAAACTTATAGAGATTCGGAGCCGACTACGTCTATATTGACCATTACTTCAAATGTTGTTTATGGAAAAGCCACAGGAGATTTACCAGATGGACGTAAAGCGGGAGAACCTTTATCGCCAGGAGCAAATCCTTCTTATAGAGCGGAACAAAACGGCCTATTAGCCTCTTTGAACTCAGTAACTAAGCTACCGTATTCCTATGCACTTGACGGTATCTCTAATACGCAAAGTATTAATCCTGATGCACTAGGTCATAGTCAGGGAGAAAAAATTGAAAATCTTTCGAATGTTTTAGATGGATATTTTGATCAAGGAGCACATCATATAAACGTGAATGTTTTTGGAAAAGAAAAACTAATGGATGCTATGGAACATCCAGAAAAAGAAGAATACGCGAATTTTACTATTCGAGTATCAGGCTATGCGGTTAAATTTATAGACTTAACACGTGAACAACAACAAGATGTCATTAGCCGCACTTTCCACAAAAAAATGTAATGGTTAAGTGGGCGGATTTAACTTTCAATCCGTCCATTTTTTATTGGAGGGAATAATCTAATGAAAAAAACAGAAGCAATGGGGAGAGTACATTCAATAGAAAGTTTTGGAGCTGTTGATGGTCCAGGTGTTCGTTTTGTAGTTTTTATGCAAGGATGTCCAATGCGCTGTCAGTTTTGTCATAATCCTGATACTTGGAAAATAAATGATGTCAATTCAATGAGTTATACATCAGATGATTTATTGGCCAAAGCATTGCAATACAAAAAATATTGGGGGAAAAATGGCGGAATCACCATTAGTGGAGGAGAACCTTTAATACAACTTGATTTCTTGCTAGAATTTTTCCAGAAAGCGAAATTAGCAGGAATTCACATTACTCTAGATACTTGTGGTCAACCCTTTACAAAAGCTGAACCTTTTTTTTCAAAATTCAAAAAAATGTTGATGTACACAGATTTGATCTTATTAGACATTAAACATATAGATACAACTTGTCATAAAGAGTTGACTGGATTTCAAAATTACTCAATTTTAGAGTTAGCAAGTTACCTATCCGAGGTGGGTAAACCAGTATGGATACGTCATGTTTTAATTCCTAAAATTAATGATCAAGAGGCATATTTAAAAAGATTAAGCTTGTTTATCCAAGGGTTAAGCAATGTAAAACGTGTTGAGATACTACCATATCATACTATGGGAAAAGAAAAGTGGGAGAGGTTAGGGCTGGTATATCCGTTAGTTGGGATAGAACCTCCTACTGATAATTGTTTAAAACGAGCTGAACAATTGTTACAAAGTAATAGCTATAGTTAAAAGAGAGGAATCTATGATGGATTGTGAAAGTAAGAAAACTACTTTTGAGAAAACTAGTGTTGTAACAGAGTTATCACCCATGATGCAGCAAATTCGAATAGGGATTGAAAAAAAGGATCACCTATTTAAAACTAGTTTTTGCCGTTATGCAGTGCGTTCTTGTTATGCATGCTTATTTTTATCACTGGGAACCACAATAGCATTTTCTGTTGCAATGAAGATGGAGTCCATTGTGTCTAACAGTGGGAAATTTTTATATGCTTTTATGTTTAGTTGGTCGCTGGTAATGATTTTGTTTCTAAATGGAGAATTAGGAACGGCAAATATGCTTTATATGACTATTGCTGTTCATAGAAAGATCGTATCCTTTAAGACAGCTGTGTCAATACTTTTCATTTGTATTTTCTTTAATTTGGTTGGGGCTATTGTATGTGCTTATTTATTATCGCATACAGGAACATTTGCACAGTTAGCAAGTCACAATTATTTCTTTGACAGTGTCCAGGCCAAATTATTGAAGCCATCGAGTCAAATATTTGTGGAAGGAATTTTTGCAAATATTGTAGTGAATATTGCAGTATTGATGGGGCTGCGAATAAAAGAGGATACTGGAAAAATTTTAGTAATGATCTTCATCATTTATATATTTGCCTTTTTAGGATATGAACATGTTATTGCTAATTTTCCAACATTCTCACTTGCTCTATTTGTTTCTCACGGAACTTTAAACGATCTTGTTCCTTCAAACATTTTACGTAATATCTTTTTTGCGCTTTTGGGTAATTACATTGGCGGGGGATTAATAATGGGTTTTGGATATTCTTGGTTAAACAGTAATACTACTCAATATTTAGACTAGAAATCAGATTTATAACGTAAGTTAATAAATTTATTCATAAGGGATTAAAATGCTACCAATTTATTTGATGACCTTGTTATGTCAGCCGTTTCGGATGCAGCCAGACCAGGTTACAATCTTCTGTATAGTTTGCCTATTTATAATCCTTTGACTAATCAAAAGAACAGTTACGGAAAAAATGATTGCCAATGTTTTGGATAAGGGGTACGAGGCAACAGCGGTATATGAAAAGATACATGTGCAAACATTTGGACTGATCAAGAATTTCTAAAACAATGGAAAACAGATAACCACTTAATAAAAAACTCTTAGTAGTTAGTAGAGAGTTGATTTTAATAGCGAATAATAAAAATTGATGTGGTGGAATGCTATCACCATATCAGTTTTTTTGTCATTTAGACCGATCTTCTTAGGAAGTTGATCGGTCTATTTTTTGTCCGAAGATTCCGCCAGTAAATAAAGGTATTCATTTGGTTATAACGTGGTGAGGAACTGTGTATAGGAAAACAAATTGGAATACTTAAAATTGAGAGAGTGAGTGTAAAAACTCAAAATATAATAATCGAAAGGGGATACTATGAAAGCAAAAAATAGAATAGTGGTAACAATGCTGGTTGTCTTTAACATTTTGTTCAATGGTTTTGGAACATTATTGATGCAGCCGGTGTATGCAGAAGGTATGGGTAGAGAATTGATTAGCTTACCTTCCTCAGAACAGCTTCCTAGAGATAGCAGCGGAAACAAGACTATTTTTACAGATGTTTTACTCACATTGAATGGAAAAGTAGTTTCTGAATCAAATCCATTAAGAAAGGGGGATACGTTTCAGGTAGATTATGAATTCTCAATTCCAGATACACTAGGCAAAGAAATGCAGGATGGGGACTATTTTAACTTTAACTTACCACCGGATTTAATACTTGCTGGGGGACAAAGTGGAGAGTTAAAAGATCCTGCTAATGGGCTGGTTTATGGAAGTTACAGCTCAGATGCATCAGGCAGGGCAACGATGAGTTTTAACTCTGAGGTACAAAAGCATGATAATGTTGAAGGTAGATTGAGATTTTCAGTAACAATGGATGAACGTAAGATCATTGTACCAGGTAAGAATATTATCCGAATTCCTTGGTCAACGAATACAGAAGGCAATGAAATATTCGTAAATACTCGTATTGATTCATTTATTCAAAAAGAGTATGTGAATACTAGTTATGCTGCAGATGGGACACCAGTGATTGATTGGAAAGTTCTTATTAACCCCAACCGGAATCTGGTCCATAATCCTAAACTGACGGAAGAGACAACAAATAGTGAAGGAAAACGCGTAGCCTCTCAATACAATATTACAAAAATGAGCAAAGCTAATGTGGATTTTGACGGGAGGATTACTGAACTTGAGCCAGTAACAGGGATGATCGCATTTGATGATTCTGGTACCGCTTATTTCCCTACCAGTATAGAAGATTCGTATGTATTGTATATCAGTACACCGATAAGCTTTGAAGGTCAAGGCGCTATCACCAATAAAATTACCTTAAGCGGAAGCAATCGAGCAGATGAGGTTGCTACAGCGGCCGCATCGTTGGAAGAGCACATGGATATCACAAAAAAGGCTGGGGATTTTAATGAGGACACTAGCGAAGTCAGTTGGGAAGTCATTTTTAATCCAAAAGGTAGACATATTCCAAGAGATCAAGCCTATTTTAAAGATGTTCCTAGTGATGATCAGCGCTTCATTCCCAGCAGTTTAAAAGTTTCACCACAGGTTCCTTATGAAATAAAGGCAGAGGATCGTGGTTTTACACTACAATTCAATCAAGATATTAACCAGCCAATCGTCGTTACGTACAAGATGAAAGTAGAAAGGCGCGGGGCGGGAGATACAACAATTTTTAATACTGTCTATCACGGTAAAAATTATAAAACGATCGACAAGGTAATCCCAGGAACTGGTGAAGAAATAACTAAGTCAGACTTCTCAAAAGATTATTACTGGGACCAAAAAAGCAATGAGTTAGATTGGACCATTGATGTAAATAAAAATAATAGTGATTTTAACTCATGGACCGTAAGCGACAAGTTGAGCAGCGGCTATATGATAGATCATTCAATCATAGTCAAGGATGTAACTACGAATAGACAGTTGATAGAAAATGTTGACTACTCAATAGAGTTGAATCAAGCAAATGGAAAAATAATAGGGTTCAACATACGCTATCTTTCAGCAGAACAGACAAATCATAGATTTGTAATTACCTATAAATCACATTTTGATGATAATACCGAACTTCAAAACGAATGTTGGTATCATTATGTACAGAAAGGTCAAGAAAAACTAGATTTCACTTCGAAAAAATTCTACCGTCAAAAAGTCAAGATCAGTGCTAATAAGTACGGTGTTTACCATCCAGAATCGGGTGAAATAGAATGGTTCGTTGGAGTCAATAATGAACGCCATCCGATCAATAAGCAAAATTTTTTAGAAGATTCAATCCCTGCTGACCAAACATATGTTGAGGGTTCTGTTACAGTTTTAGAACAAAAATTTCAAAACACAGCTTATGTGCCCACTGATAATGCTCAGGCTAGCTACGATAGGGCTGGAAATAAAACTCAGGCAACGTTTGCTGTAGGGAATCCTAATCCATTTCAATTAGTTTTCCGTACGGTTTTGAAAAATAAGGAAGATATTATAACCAAACAAGTAAAAAATGTCGCCTATTATCAAGATGAAAATACACCTCGGACGGCTGTTGAAGGCAGTGTTGAAATAAATAATGATCAAAGCGCATTAGTTAAAAAGCAAGGCGAAGTCAGTCCTAAAGATCCTAATATTATCAATTGGAAAGTTTCAATTAACGAAAGTAGATTTCACCTGAAAAATGTAGCGATTGATGATTATCATTGGATAAATAACAAAGCGCAGTTCGATACGCTCAAGCTGGTTTATACTTCTGGAAAAGATAAAGGGAAGGCATTGAAAGCTGGAACTGATTATACGATTGAGCACACAGAACGCAGCTTTCACATTCAATTAAAAAATGATTTAACCGAAGCACTTGAATTAACCTATGATGCAGAAGTGATTTATTCAAAAAATGACGTTCCTGGACAAACAATTCGCGTTGGGAATGGGGTAAGAATTTCAGGTAGCGATTTTGTAATAGTTGATCGGCCCAAAGAAGTATCCGTGCCAGTGATCATTCCGAAAAGTATGGGGATCATTAGAGGTACAACAGAGGAGCTTCAGGTCTATAAGGTGATAAAAGGCACTCAGACACCACTAAAAGATGCTGTTTTTACCTTGTATCGTGGAGAAAAGAAAGACCCAGATAAAATTGTTGAACGATTAACCTCCTCTGGAGAAGGCGGAATGGCTCTGTTCGCTTATTTAACGAAAGGGAAATATCTTTTAGTAGAAGAAAAAGCGCCTGAAGGATATGAAATAAGTCCAGAGTTTGCTAAAGGAGTCATTATTGAGGTAACGGCCAGTAAAGACAATAAAGTCATTCAACAACTCGTAGAAAATGAAAAGCAAACGAATAAACCTACTGAAGTACGTGGACAAAAGATTTGGAAAGATAATGATAATAAATTAAATACGCGTCCAAGATCAATTACTGTCCGCTTGTATCAAAACGGCAAAGAATATGCGCAGCAAAATGTTATTGCTGATGCAAGTGGTAACTGGAACTATGCTTTCACCAATTTGCCAAAGCTCGATGAAAAAGGTGCTGCCTATAATTATACGGTAAAGGAAGATCCTATTAAGGATTACAGCACAAAAATTGATGGGACCACCATCACTAATACGTACGAAAATAAGGAAACAACAGAAATTAACGGACAAAAGGTTTGGAAAGATTACGAGAATAAATTCAAAACCCGTCCAGTATCAATCAAGATTCATCTTTATCAAAACGGCAAAGAAATTGATGCGAAAGAGGTTCAAGCCGATAAGTCAGGTAGTTGGACTTATAGCTTTACTAACTTGACAAAATACGATAATAAAGGTGAGGCTTACAACTATACAGTAAAAGAAGATCCTGTTAAGGGGTATAAGACTAGCATCGAAGGCACAAATATTACAAACACGTATGAGAACAAAGAAACAACAGAAATCAGTGGTCGTAAGATCTGGAAAGATAGTGATAATAAATTTAACACCCGTCCAAGATCGATTACTATTCGCCTATATCAAAATGGTATGGAATACACAAGGCAAAACGTTATTGCAGATGCATCTGGTAATTGGATCTATAGTTTTATGAATTTGCCAAAATACGATGACAAGGGTGAAATCTACAACTATACAGTGAAAGAAGATCCTGTTAAGGATTACGAAACGAAGGTTGAAGGTACAACCATTACTAATACGTATGAAAATAAAGAAACAACGGAAATTAATGGACAAAAGATTTGGAAGGACTACGACAACAAATTCAATACCCGTCCAGCGTCAATCAATATTCACCTTTATCAAAATGATAAAGAATTTGATGCAAAAAAAGTTCAAGCAGATAAAACAGGTAATTGGTCGTATAGTTTCACAAACTTGCCAAAATACGATGCCAAAGGTGAAGCCTACAACTATACAGTGAAAGAAGATCCTGTTAAGGATTATGAAACGAAGGTTGAAGGCAACAATATCACTAATACGTACGAGAACAAAGAGACCACAGAAATTAGTGGGAAGAAAATCTGGAAGGACTACGACAACAAATTCAACACCCGTCCAGCAACAATCAATATTCATCTTTACCAAAATGCCAAAGAATTTGATGCAAAAAAAGTTCAAGCAGATAAAACAGGTAATTGGTCGTATAGTTTCACGAACTTACCAAAATACGATGCCAAAGGTGAGACCTACAACTACACAGTGAAAGAAGATCCCGTGAAGGATTATGAAACGAAGGTTGAAGGAACAACAATTACCAATACGTATGAAAATAAAGAGTTTACAGAAATTAGTGGTCAAAAAATTTGGCAAGACTATAAAAATAAGTTTAATACCCGTACAGTATCAATCAAAATTCGTCTGTTCCAAGATGGCAAAGAGTACGAGACAAAAGAAATTAAACCTGATAAGACAGGTAATTGGATGTACAGTTTTAAAAACTTGCCAAAATATGACGATAAAGGTGAGGCCTACAACTATACAGTAAAAGAAGATCCCGTGAAGGATTATAAAACTAAAGTTGATGGGACTACGATCATTAATACGTATGAAAATAAAGAGACCACCGAAATTAGTGGGAAGAAAATCTGGAAGGATTACGACAATAAATTCAAAACTCGTCCAGGAACAATCAATATCCACCTTTACCAAAATGACAAAAAATTTGATTTCAAAGAAATTCAAGCGGATAAGTCAGGTAATTGGACGTACAGTTTCACGAACTTGCCAAAATATGATGACAAGGGTGAAGCATACAATTACACAGTGAAAGAAGATCCAGTGAAGGATTATGAAACTAAAGTTGAAGGCACAACGATTATTAATACGTATGAGAACAAAGAGACCACCGAGATTAGTGGGAAGAAAATCTGGAAGGACTACGACAACAAATTCAAAACTCGTCCAGCGACAATCGATATTCACCTTTACCAAAATGACAAAGAATTTGATTCCAAAGAAATTCAAGCAGACAAGACAGGTAATTGGACGTACAGTTTCACGAACTTGCCAAAATATGACGATAAAGGTGAGGCCTACAACTATACAGTAAAAGAAGATCCAGTGAAGGATTATAAAACTAAAGTTGAAGGCAACAATATCACTAATACGTACGAGAACAAAGAGACTACCGAAATTAGTGGGAAGAAAATCTGGAAGGATTACGACAATAAATTCAAAACTCGTCCAGCATCAATCAATATCCACCTTTATCAAAATGATAAAGAATTTGATGCAAAAAAAGTTCAAGCGGATAAAACAGGTAACTGGTCGTATAGTTTCACAAACTTGCCAAAATACGATGCCAAGGGTGAAGCATACAACTACACAGTGAAAGAAGATCCAGTGAAGGATTACCAAACGAAGGTTGAAGGCAACAATATCACTAATACGTATGAGAACAAAGAGACCACAGAAATTAATGGGAAGAAAATCTGGAAGGATTACGACAACAAATTCAAAACCCGTCCAGTATCAATTAATATCCACCTTTATCAAAATGGCGAAGAGTTTGGTAAAAAAGAAGTTCAAGCGGATAAAACAGGTAATTGGACGTACAGTTTCACAAACTTGCCAAAATACGATGCCAAAGGTGAGGCCTACAACTATACAGTGAAAGAAGATCCAGTGAAGGATTACCAAACGAAGGTTGAAGGTACAACCATTACTAATAGGTATGAAAATAATGAAACGACCGAAATTAGTGGACAAAAAATCTGGCAAGATTATAAGAACAAATTTAATACCCGTACAGAGTCAATCAAGATTCGCTTGTATCAAAATGGTAAAGAGTTTAAGCAGCAAGAAGTAAATGCTGCTGATAATTGGAGATATCATTTTGTTAATTTACCGAAATATGATGGAAAAGGTGTAGCTTACAGCTACAGCGTTAAGGAAGATCCAGTTAAAAATTATAAAACTAAAGTTGATGGCACAACGATTATTAATACGTACGAAAATAAAGAGACCACCGAAATTAGTGGAAAGAAAATCTGGAAGGACTACGAAAATAAATTTAAAACACGTCCAGAGTCAATCACTGTTCGCTTACTCCAAAATGATAAGGAATATGCGGCAAAAGAAATTAAAGCAGACGAGTCAGGCAACTGGGCTTATAGTTTCATCGGTTTGCCAAAATACGATGAACAAGGTGAAGCCTACAACTACACAGTGAAGGAAGACCCAGTTAAAGAATACGAGTCTGAGGTAAAAGGTACGTCTATCACTAATACGTACAAAAATAAGGAAACAAC
>NZ_JAFREL010000072.1 GCF_017377655.1 Candidatus Enterococcus ferrettii | reverse complement strand
AATCTTTTCTCTTTGCTCGTTATCCAAGGTGCCATGCGGAGCATACAAATATTCACAGGCTCGTTCTATTTCTTCTAATAGTTGTTGCTCGATCAGCTCCTCTTGCATAATTGGAGCTGGTGTTGGATAAAGGGCGAGTTGATTCTGCGATTGCTTCACCGAAAAACCTCCCCTCTTCTATTCGTCTTCCAATAATGCATCGCTATTAGCTAACAAGCGAACGAAAAATTGGGTCGTTTCTTCTTGCACCGAACGTAGACGTTTACGATAGTTTTTAATTTCTTGTTTCATTACTCGTAGTTCTAAGGATGCATCATGAATGACTTGATGCGCCTCCTGTTCAGCCTGGCTGCGGATTCCTTTTGCTTCGTACTCTGCCCGTTCTAAAATCGCTCGTTCTTGTTTTTTGGTTTCAATCAGGATCGTAGCTAATTCTGCTTTCATCTCTTCATTTTCTTTTTGAGTCTGTCTAAGCTCTTCGACTTGCCGTCTTGCTTGGATCAGCGCTTCTGTTTGATTGGTTTGGCTGTCTTTTAAATCAACTCTCAGTTGTTCGATTTGCTTCGACAGCTCTTGAATCTCAAGATCTTTTTCATCTTGTAGTTTTTCAAGCGTTTTTTGCTTTTCTTCTTTTGCCTGCTTCATCTCGGATTGGTATTCTTGAAGCGTTTGATCTTTTTCTGATAATGTCGTTGCCATACTAGCCATTTCGGATTGCTTGACTTCCAGCTGATGCTTCAACTGGGCCACCGTTTCTTCCAGTCGTTCAACCTCTTGTTGTAATGGCGAATTCTGGTGAATAGGCCGATCGTTCTCTAAGTTTGAAGCAGTGGGTGGTTCAGACTCTCCCTCATAGCGGCTGTCATAACGCTCATCCGTAGGAGGCTCCGATCTCCTGCGTGAGCGACGGTCTCCACGGTCACGGTCATGCTCCCGATAATTTTCTACCGGTCGTTCATATTCTTCCTCAGGATAAGCCTCATACCCATAATCATCCTCATAGCCTTCGTCATAGTCATCGTAAAAATAATCATCTTGAGCTGTTTCCTGATAGGCATCCTTCTTTTGTTTTCCGAAACCAAACATACGCTTCCTCCTCTATCCACTGACCCCTAAATACTGTTTTTTGATAATTTACTTTGTTTCATCTATACTTTTAGAGAGCAAAAAAAAGCAGCTCTTCTTTCGTAGTCTTTAGAAGACTATGAAACCTTCTACAAGGCCCATCAAACCAACAAAAAGAAGCCGCCAACTGACGGCAGCTGACGGTATAAAAAGCTTATTTTCTCAAGCCAATAACGTAATCCGATAAATTTTTTACAAAACGAAGAAAAGCAACATTAGAAAAACTAAAAATCGCTCATTTACTAACCAAATAATAATGTAAGCGATTCCTTTCAAAAATATAAAAAAAGCCTCTCCAAAAAAATGGTTCATTTTTTTGAAAACGTTTTATTTGATTGCCTTTTCCATTTGATTGACCACCTGGAATCGCTGCTCCATTAAGGATCCAGCATATGTATCTAGTGTCATTTGAGTGGAGCTATGTCCCATTAACGCACTGACACTCATGATATCCCCACGACTTTCCAAACAACGTGTCGCAAAGGTGTGCCTCAATTGGTGGAAATGAATAGTGGACAACTTAGCCTTTTCGCGGATCCGATGAAAATGATAGGTCAACAGCCGCGGTTCGACTGGGTTCTCATTATTAGTGAGAACAAATTTCCCCTGTGCCCGCTGCTTCTGTTGCCACAAGACTTTTTTTACCAGTTGACTCATGGGAATCAGCCGAGTAGAAGAAGCCGTCTTGGAACTAGTGTAAATAAGACCTGTTTTCCTGCCATCAAACACCCCAACAATGCGTTGTACCGTTGAATGGACATGAATTAAATTGTTCTCAAAATCAATATCTTTCCAAGTTAAGGCCGAAATCTCCCCAATTCTCAAGCCAGCATGAAGAGCCAATAAGGTTGGGAGCCCTTGCCCATTTTTGGACGATGAAGCCGCCGTTTCTAATCGTTTTTGTTCTTGCTTCGTAAGGGCTTGATTCCTATTTTTTATTAATTTTGGTAATTGGACTAAAGCAAAGGGATTCTCTTTAATCATCTTTTTACGAATAGCTAAATTGATACATTGCTTAGTAATACGGAAAACAGCATGAATGGTGGAAGGCTTCAGCCTGCGTTTCTCTAAGTCTTTCAATAAGGTTTCAGCCGAATTTTCATCCAATTCGTTCAAACTATAGTCACCAAGCACATTTAGTACATAATGCTCAAGCTTATGTGCATAATTTGCATAGGTAGACTGCTTCACATTGTTTTGGATTTCATGCAGCCAAAGATAGCCCCACTCATTAAAGCTAATTGCGGCCTCTCCATGATTCGCTTGAATCAGTTGATACTGCAGCTTTAAAGGGTAAAGCTTTTCGCGAACCTCTTTTAATGTTTTGCCATACACCGATCCATATTTCGTTCGACCGTTGGCTTTTTTTCCTTTGGG
>NZ_JAFREL010000071.1:6005-34816 GCF_017377655.1 Candidatus Enterococcus ferrettii | reverse complement strand
AATTTGAAGAAATTGGCCACTTGGCTGTGGAGAAAGGCGGGAGCCTTCTATTTTTTTGTTCATATTTTTTCGGAGGTAACACAAATAGGAATCAGGAAGCTCCTGATTCCTATTTGTCTACAGTCTGAGTGATCCGAAATTAAATCGGATCACTTTTTTTGATGTGCAGCTGCCAGTATTGTCGCAGAAAGAAGAAGGACATGCTCAATGTAATCAGTTCTGTTAATGGTAAACTAATCCAAACACCCAGTAAATTAAAGCTTTGAGCCAATAAAATTACAAGCGGAATCAGCAGGAAATATCCCCGAGCCAAGGCTAGCATGAAAGCTTGCTTTGCCTGTCCAACAGCAGAAAAGAAAATACTAAAGACCACATTGAAGCTGGAGGCAAACAACGATAGAAAGAAGATCGGAATGCCGAAAGCAGCAATCTCGGTTAAAAACTGATTATTGTCGCGATTAAAGACTTGAATAATTGGATATTTGAGAAAGAAAAGTACAATATACAAAACGATTGCAAGGCTAGCACTAACCTTCAATCCGTAACGCAAAATTTGCTGAATTTTCTTGTCATCTTTTATGCTGGCTGCCTTGCTAACTAGCGGCTGAATACCTTGAGCTACCCCAGTGAAAAGAGATAAACCAACGATCAATACATTAGCTAAAACGCCATAAGCTGCTACTGCAATATCTCCGCTTAATGATAGAAGGACTTGGTTGAAAACTAAAATACTAACCCCAGTACTCATTTCGGCCAAAAAGGATGACAGCCCCAGCTGCGTACTTTTCCAGACCGTTCCAAGCTGCGGAATGGTCCAATCGAAGGAAATCTTACGTTTTGAAAAGCGTCTGTGAGTGCTTAAAATCAACAAGCTTACCACTGGAGATAAAACTGTTGCTAGGGCGGCCCCAGACATTCCCATATGGAAGATGAACACAAATACATAGTCAAAAATAATATTAAATATACTGGAGCTTATCATGGCCTTCATTGCTAATTGTGGATTCTGGTCATTTCGAATAAATGCCAAGCATAGATTGTTTAAAATAAAGAAGGGACCCATGATCATAATAAATCGCATATAGGTAGTTGTATATGCGATGGTATCCGTGCTAGCGCCTAATAATCCAGCAATAGGATGAGCAAAAAAGATGCCAAGTACCGTGAAAAACAAACCAATAACTGTTCCGGCTACTATTAACTGAGAAAAGTAATTGCTTTTCTCTTTGTTCAAAGAAAAAAGAGTAGCACCGCCCATGCCTAAAAGCAACCCTAAACCACTTAACAGATTGAATAGTGGCAGGGCAATATTCAAGGCTGCTAAGCCCATTACCCCAACTCCATTCGCAATAAAGAAAGTATCTGCTAAAATGTACAACGATAAGCCTAATGTACTAAAAACACTCCGTGTGACATAACCCTTGATTTCTTTCATTTTTTAACCTCCAAAAAAAAGAGCAGCTGCTATCCTCCATTGGCCTATGGGATAGTCAACTACTCCAAACAAAACCCGGCGATTTTGCTTAAGTGTCCGTTTAATTTTCTTCATTCTAGCAATTCTTGCTTTAAAAGGCAATATTTATTTTTTAAAATTGTAATACATAATCCGTTCGCCGTTTGCTGGATCATGTTCGTTCGAATCAATAAATCCCAGCTTTTGATAATAAGCAAAGATCTTTTCATTTTCTTCATGAGCACTTAGATAGACTCGACGAACGGGAAAAGTTTGTTGCATATGTTCTAGTAGCAAGGGAATAAAATGCTTGCCATAACTTTTTCCTTGAAACTGCTGATCGATCATAATTCGATCCAGCCACATACTTTCTTCATGAAGCGCGCCAATCATCGCAAAGCCCACTAAAGTATCCTCATCATATAGGGCCAAAGGGTGCCAGTGCAGAGAATAGTCATAAGCCGCTTCCAATAATGATTGGGCATTACTCTCAATGAAATTTACTTGCTTAGAATGAACTTCTAGTTGAACTACTTGACGCCAATTTTTTTCATTTACTGGTTGAAGGAATAAATTCATGTTTCCACCTCATTTAATTAATCTCTTAGCATCAAACGTTTGAGTCCATGATAACGAGCTTGGGCCTGAATTGGGGCGTTGTCTGTAACCAAAAGAGCAATCATGACATAGCCAATCCAGCTATCGCGGGAATAAAGCACATATTCCGGTACCCATTCGGTGGCGTATTTGTCTTTATATTCCTTTAAGCCGCCGAAGGAATAGAAACGAGAGCCAAAGTTGTAAACTAGATAAGCAATTCGTTCTTGAATAAAGCTCTTACGCGACGTTCCAACATTGGCCAATGGTGCCATTCCTAGATCAAAATACTGAATTTCTTGATCACGCATGTATTCAAACAAGTTAATGAATAAGAAATCCATTGATCCGCTGGGTGCTTGAGAAGGGCTGTGACGCATTAAATCAATTGTACCAATTTCTTTTGTATAAGTTGGCATAAAATTAGCAAAAGCCACAATTTGTTCTTCCGCATCCTTCACCACTGCAATAGGAGCTCGTTGCAAGTAATCCTCGGAAAAGAAGCCAAGAGAAAACCCTTTTTCCTTACGACCATCCAGCCATTCGTCAGAAATCTTTTTTAGTTGTCCCATTATAACAGAATCAAAGGGCGGCTGCAGCACTTCGAAGTGGTAACCTTGTTTAATGTTTTTATTGAAGCTGGAGCGTTGCCCCTTCATTTTCTTGCCGCTCAAGCTAAAATCTGGTAAATAAACATGAGCTTTCTCACCAAACTTAATAAAATCATAACCGAATTCATGCAGGATCATAACCATTTCTTCGCTGGTTTCATAAAAGACTGGTAAATAGTTGTATTGATCAGCTGCTTGAATCAATTCTTCAGTCGCAGCTTCAAAGTCTTCTTTTTTACCAGAAGGATCACCCATTACCAAAAGTTTATTGTTAAAGGTAGCTAGCTGGAAGTAGACAGTGTCTGCTTCACCGTCATTGTAGATATAAACTTCTTTGTCTTTTAAGAAAACCAATTGGCTATCTGGATTGCCACCATAAGTCGTCAAAATTGCTTGTACTCGGTCCTCGTCTAAGACTTCGCCGATCTTTACTCGTTTCCCCTTTAGAAAGCGGACAAACAGCAGTACCATAACCGAAACAATTAGAATAGCAATAAAACCAGTCATCCAAATACGCTCACTAGGAAATAAGAAAAATTCTGGCAAGTGATGGCGGTGGTGAATCGTCGGACTGTTGTAAACGCCAATAATGACATACAACAGTGTCAAGCCGCCAACAATGATGCCATCAATTGTTAGCCATTCCGCTGAATACACTAGTTGTTCACGATAAAGCTCTCCTTTGGAAAAAATGACGAATAGCAACAGTAAAACTAAAAAGATGCCGCTAGAGATGTGAAAACCAGCTAGTAGTGAATACAAACCAGTCAAGATAACCAAAAAAATCGTAGGATAATAGGCTCTTTTTACTCTAGCTGAAACCGCCCGACCTGCGATAATCAACAGGTAGCCTAATAAGATCGCTGGGAAGATTACAATTACTCGCGAACGAATCGGATTCAGATGCTGTAGAAAACGGAAGCGAATAAAAGCTTCTGGAATAGTTGCAGATAGAACTAGCATAATTCCCGTGAAATACAAGAAAAATGTCTCTAGCTTATGGGAGAGTTCCTTTAATAAGTCGATAGGAATATTATTATAACGGTCATTTAAGGTAGTGCCAACATTTTTAATGAATAAAACGACTCCGATTAGGAAAGGGATAATGTAATAGAATAACCGATAAAGCAAAATCCATGCGATTACTGTTTCTCTATTAATACCTAATGCGGATAAACCAATAATCATCATCAAATCAAAGCTGCCTAACTCGCCAGGAATCATAGAAGCAATACCGATAACAGTAGCAGCAATAAACAAAGGGATAACCTGAAGGACATTCATATGAATTCCCATCAGTAATCCTGTAGCTATAAAGGCAGTTAAAACCCCAGTCCATTCTAGAAAGGAAGTACCCACTAGTTGGAAACGTTCTTTATTTTTCAAGTCTCCTAGATATTCACCTTTACCAAAAAAACTCAGTCCAAAAACGATTGGAAAATATAAACCACCGCCAATCAACCAGATCCAATACTGTTTAAGGTATTGATTGGTCTGATCAAAAATAACTAGAAAAAAGGAAATTAGGGCAAAAATGGATAACCCAGACATGGTAAAGACTAAAATTTTTGACAGAGCCTGTACAACTTTTTTACCGGAGGAATCCTTACCGTAAAACTCTGAACGCAGACCAGCGCTGATGAAACCGCCAAAGCCGGCAATGTTGTTTAAGGTGTTAATTAACCAACTGGTTTCCAGTAGATAACTCAGCTTTGGCTTTTGTCCCAATAATTTGTTTAAAATAATGTCATAACCAAACATTGGGGTAATTGAGATAAAGGAAATCACTGCCATTAAGACAATATTCCCCTTGCTAATGTTGCTAAAGGTGGTTCCTAATTGATCAAAAGAAATAGTTTTTCCAATGTTACCTAGTTCGACGCCAACGATCACAATAACTGAAATCAGAAAAATTGTTTTCAATTTTTTTGCATGGGTTTGAAACCAGTTCATGATACTTTTCACTTAATCACTCCGCTCTTCCAATAAAAATTCTAACACCTCTTGATTGAAGCGTTTGGGGTTTCTGCGAGCAAACATGTGTCCTTGGCCTGAGACAATCGCAAAACTAGCGTTAGGAATTGACCGGGCAATATACATCGAATGCTGCGTCTTTACCACGTCATGCTTGCCAACAATAACTAAAGTTGGCGCCTTAATTTTTTCTAAATCTTCAGTAGATAAGCCGATTTCACGGAAC
The DNA here is from genome assembly GCF_017377655.1 of Candidatus Enterococcus ferrettii. Taxonomy (GTDB): domain Bacteria; phylum Bacillota; class Bacilli; order Lactobacillales; family Enterococcaceae; genus Enterococcus_A; species Enterococcus_A ferrettii. The sequence goes on along the minus strand of NZ_JAFREL010000071.1, from coordinate 29,955 downwards.
AGCAGCCGCAAAATAGGTAGAAAGTTTCGCATACCCTTATCCACAAAAGATCCCAACCAGACAATGCTATATTGAATATAACTTGCCAGATGAGGCAGCAGTCGAATGCCGCTAGGGAAAGTATTTCCAGCGTTAAGAATCAGGTGGTTAATCCGATCAGGATACATGGAAGCAAAGACCATCGCTAAATTAGCACCATCGCTAAAGCCTAATAAATCAGCCTTTTCAATTTGTTCCAAATCCATAATATGATGCAAGTCTTCCGCCATTAACTGGAAGTTAATTTCAGGTCGCATATTAGTAGAACGACCATGTCCTCGGCTATCAACAACGAACACCTCGAAGTGTTTACAGAAGCTGTTAATCTGTTTAGAGAAATAGCGACCACTTCCGCCGTTTCCGTGCAACAGGAAGAGGGCTGGACCATTTCCATATGTTTCGTAATAAATTTGCGAGCCGTCGGGCATACTCGCAGTTTTCTTTTCGCTCTTCAAATCATCACCTACTTCTATCAGTATACCGATTTTCAATCAAGTTGAACAACAATTAGAATGTTGTCGAAAATTAACGCTTTTTTACGAATGATTAAAGAAATGTAAAATGCTTGTGATTCTCTTCCAAAAGTTGATTTACATCTTGTAATATAAAGGAAATGATGAAAATAGTTTGGATGAAATCAAATGAAATTTTTTAGAAAAATTTTGAAATATACTATAAGCATACTCGTATTAGTTGCTCTTTTGCTAGGCCTTTTTATTGGCTATCGTACCTATCAATTCACTAAAAATGTTAATGAGTACCGAGATGAAGTGGAAATCATTGCTCAAGAACATGGGGTACAGGAGTTCACAAATACCATTCTGGGTATTATGTATACAGAATCAAAAGGAATTGGCACAGATCTAATGCAAAGCTCGGAAAGTGCCTATGGAAGTCGCGGTCAAATTACTTCCCAGCAGGAAAGTATTGAATATGGAGTAGAGCATTTTGCCGAAAGCTACCAACTTGCTCAACAAGCTGGATGTGATTTGTCGACGGCTATCCAGGCTTATAATTATGGTTTTCAATACATTGATTACGTGAAAAATAATGGTGGTGAGAATTCAGTTGAACTGGCGGAGCAATACTCGCGGGATGTTCTCTCGCCAGGGCTAGGAAACAGTACTCAAAATCAATACCGTTACGTAAAATTACAGTCCCTTTTATACAATGGCGGCTACTTATATAGTGATGGCGGCAACATGTTTTACGCTGATATCGTGGCCATGAATGAGAAGCTGGTAGATTGGTTTCAAGTGATTCAAAAATGATCTTGAAAACTTGAAAAATACTGGGAATATGCTATACTGATATTTGTATAATTTTGCCTTAAAAGTCGCTCTGATTAAGAAATGAATTGGAGCGATTTTTGTAGCTGTTATCGTATTTTTGAAAAGCTCAGGTGATAAAAATTGGCACAAAGAATTCCTCAGGAAGTAATTGATGAAGTTCGTGAGCGAACGAACATTGTTGAAGTCGTCGGGCAGTATGTTCAGTTGAAGAAGTCAGGCAAGAATTATGTGGGACTCTGTCCGTTTCATGAAGAGAAAACCCCATCATTTTCAGTTGTAGAAGACAAACAAATTTTCCATTGCTTCGGTTGTGGGAAAGGCGGGAATGTCTTTACTTTTTTGCAGGAGTTGGAGGGACTTAGTTTTCCTGAATCAGTGAAGAAAGTCGCTGACATAGAACAGATCTCACTAGGAGTTGAAATTTCCACTGAGCCAACCGGAGAAAGCTCCAATCGGTTGCAGCCACTAATTTCCCTCCATGAGAAAATTCGAGATCTGTATCATCACATTTTGGTAAATACGAAAGCGGGTGAAGAAGCCTTAGCCTATCTTCACAAACGCGGATTAAGCGATCAGCTGATTGATGAATTCAAGATTGGTTTTGCACCTAATCAGCGAGATTTTCTGGTTCAGATTTGTCGTAAGGATCGGGTACCAGAAGATATTATGGCACGCAGCGGACTATTTATTCAGCGAGACGACGGACGTTTTAGTGATCGATTTTATCAGAGGGTCATGTTTCCATTAAATGACTCCCGTGGGAAGACAATCGGCTTTTCCGGACGTCTTTTGCAAACCCAAGATTTCCCGGGAGAAGATCAGCCCAAATACTTGAATTCGCCAGAAACGGAATTGTTCAACAAGCGTGAAGTATTGTTTAACTTCGACAAGGCTCGAAATGAGATTCGCAAGCAAGGCGAAGCCATTTTGTTTGAAGGATTTATGGATGTGCTAGCCGCTTGGCAGGCCGATATTAAGATTGGCATAGCCTCGATGGGAACCAGTCTGACTGAGCAGCAAATTATGGCAATTGAACGAATTACCAGCCATGTGGTTGTCGCCTATGATGGAGACCGAGCAGGATTGGCTGCAACTGATCGTGCATTGGCAATTCTAGGTGCTCATAGTCGGTTATCTCTTTCAGCTGTCACTATTCCTGAAAAGATGGATCCAGATGAATATTTACGTAAATATGGCGCCGAAGAGTTGCGGAATTTATTGCAGCATGGCCGTCAGACACCGTTTGTTTTTCAGATGCACTACCGTAAAAAAGACGTGAATCTCGACAATGAGAACGATCGACTCACGTATTTGAATGGCTTGGTTGAAGAATTAGTGAAGGTTCAATCGCCAGTGGAGCAGGATTTATACCTTGGCCAGCTGGCAGAAGACTTTAACTTAACTCGAGATAGCCTGAAGCAGCAGTTGCGGCAGGCTCGTCAAACTTCACGTATGGAACGCCGACAGCAGACCCCTCAACAAAGGACTACTACTGTTACTGCCGAGCCTAAGACTATTCTTTCCCGTCAAGAAAAGGCGGAACGAATGCTGATCTATCGGGCAATGAATGAGACTAGCGTACGCGAACATCTGGTGCAACAGGAATTTCAATTTATCCATGATCGCTATCAAGAGTTGCTACTCTACTTAGATAGTTATATGATGGTTCATGGACAGTTCGTTTTGGCGGACTTTTTGAACTATTTAAAGGAAGACTCGATGAAGCAATTGGTTATCGATATTTCCGTTTTACAAATGTCAGAAGATAGCAATGAACGTGAAATCTATGACTTTATGCAGGTGATTGCCCAATCTAGTATCGCTGATGAAATTAAGCAACGACAAAAAGAGCAGCTAGAAGCTAGAAAAACGGGAAACCAGCAGCGGGAATTGGAATTAACGATTCAAATTATCGAATTGACAAAACGCTTGAAACAAGCCTAAATGTGAAAGGGGCATTTATTTAATGGCAGATGTAAAAAACAACAAAGAGTACCAAAAAGCTTTAGCAGCACTTCTTAAAGAGAAAAAACCTCTTGGACAAGTTGTGTATGATGAATTAACCAATCGATTGGCTACACCTTTTTCCTTGAATGCTGAGGCAATGGATGCATTGATCCAAAAGGTTGAAGATGCCGGAATTAGTGTAGTAGACGAAAATGGTGAACCTTCTAAAGCCAGCTTAAAGCAAAATGAAAAAACAGCCAAAGCTGCAGAAGCGGAAGATTTATCTGCCCCTACCGGTGTAAAAATTAATGACCCTGTACGTATGTATTTAAAGGAAATCGGTCGTGTACCGTTGCTTACTGCCGAAGAAGAGGTTCAATTAGCTTTATTGATCGAACAAGGAGATCAAGAGGCAAAGCAACGTTTGGCTGAAGCCAACCTGCGTTTGGTAGTTAGTATTGCGAAACGTTATGTTGGTCGCGGTATGCAATTCCTGGATTTAATCCAAGAAGGTAACATGGGATTAATGAAGGCTGTAGAGAAGTTCGATTACCGTAAAGGATTTAAATTTTCAACTTATGCAACTTGGTGGATTCGTCAAGCAATTACTCGAGCGATCGCTGACCAAGCACGGACTATCCGTATTCCAGTTCATATGGTTGAAACCATCAATAAATTAATTCGGGTACAACGTCAATTATTGCAAGATTTAGGTCGTGAACCAACGCCGGAAGAGATCGGGGCAGAAATGGACCTGCCAACTGAAAAAGTTCGCGAAATTCTTAAGATTGCTCAAGAACCGGTTTCATTGGAAACACCAATTGGTGAAGAAGATGATTCTCATTTAGGTGATTTCATCGAGGACCAGGAAGCGACCAGTCCTGCTGAGCATGCAGCCTCTGAAATGTTGAAGGAACAGCTTGAAGATGTTCTAGATACTCTAACTGACCGAGAAGAAAACGTTTTGCGTCTGCGTTTTGGTTTAGACGATGGACGTACACGTACTTTAGAAGAAGTGGGGAAAGTATTTGGCGTAACACGGGAGCGTATTCGTCAAATCGAAGCTAAAGCATTACGGAAACTTCGCCACCCATCACGTTCTAAACAATTGAAGGATTTCTTGGAATAAGCATCTTGTAAAGCTTTTGTCACTCTGACAAAAGCTTTTTTTTATTTTTTTATTTAAAATAGCTGTGAAGTTATTGGAACTAAGGGGAAGTTGTGGTAGATTAAGGCGTAAGATTGAGAAAAGGAGCCGATTTCAATTGCATAAATGTCCTAACTGCCGATTTGAACCTGTCGACGGATTAGCAACTTGTCCCAATTGTGGTTTTTCCTTAGTGTCAGTAGATGATACTTTGCCTGAAGATAAAAATGATGAGATTGAATGGTCTGAGTTGTCTCAGCTGTCAGTTGAATCTGTTCGGGAAATGTTTGCCGAGGATAAAGCAGACGACCTGGAAGAAAACGTGAAAACCCAAAACGAAGATAATGCGGACGATACAAATCCAATTTTGGCACAATATATTCGCGAACATAAAGGGGAATACATTCCTAGAAGAGATGTTGAACCCAACAAAGAAGAAAAAACAGAAGCTGAAAAAAACGAGCCTGATGGGCAGCAAGCAGCAGAAAGTCTAGAAACTTCGGAAGAAGCGATCAAGTCAGAAGCTGTTGAACCAGTTGTTGCAGAATCCCCAACTGTCGATAAAATTTTACCTACTGAACCAGAAACGGTGGTACCTGTTTTGGCGGAAAACACCTCTTCAGAAGAAAACGAACAAGCTTCGGAGACAGAAGCAAAACCGCAAGAACCAAATTTTGGCGGTGGAAACGCCTATTCAGGGGACAATGAGCCGCCTAAAAAGAGTCACAAAAAATGGTACATCACTTTAGCGGCTGTAGCATTACTGGGGATTGGTGGAGGCTACTATTATCATACTGAGAAAGAAGCCGAAGCACAAAGAGTTGCTGCTGTGAAAAAGGAAAACAAAGAGATTGATACGCTGGAAGAGACGATTCAGGAGTTTTATACCGATGACAAGCAAGTTTTTATAAGAGCAGACAAGATAGGTCAAAACACCAGCAAGTTAGCTGAAGAAATTGCTAAACATAAGGACAGCTCTCGTTACAAGGAGTTGGACACTTCCTATGAACGTCTGTTAGACAAAATGAATAGCATCCAGGAAGTGAATCTACTATTTACTTCTCCAGCGATTGATGGTGATAAAGTAGCGGACAATTTACAATTGAAGGCGGATCAGCCGGTAGATTTGGCCGTCAATACCGGCGATCAAAGCTTCAACGATTTGCTGAATCAGGCAATTTCACAAGCCAAAGATCAATATGAAAAAATTGAAGAAGCTAAAAAAGCCCTTAGCCAAGTAATTCAAGACGGTAGCGTATTAGAAGGCGTGACCAGAGAACAATACAATTCAGCTAATGATGCACTGAATGCAGTAACAAACCAAACATTAGTGGAAACTCAAAAAGCTGATTTGAAGAAGGTAGATGACACTCTTACTGAAAAAGAGAAAAAAGCTGAAGAAGAACGGCTAGCTGCTGAAAAAGCTGCTCAAGAAAAAGCCGAGCAGGAAAAAGCTGCTCAAGAGCGTCAAAAGTCTACGACCAATTCTGGAGGTCCTAACCAACCAATCGTTGGATCTGATTCAGACCAGACAGCTGATTTAAGCAATGCTGCCTGGGGATGGAATCCTGGAGTTAAAGAAAAGGTAATACAAACCTGTCTAAGCCGAGGATATATCACAGAAGGCGGTTATTATGTAGAACCGGCTCGTATTGAGAACGGCGAAGGCTATTACAATTTATATGCTACTACCAATCAAGCGTCGTTAACTAAAAATTTAAGTCCGTCCGATTTGCCAATGTATGTCGTTACAATTAACTGTAAAACAGGTTGGTTTAAGGGGAATGGCGGAAACTAGATGAGTAAAGCCGGGGAAGGATTTCCCTGGCTTTATCTGTGAACTTAAGCAAATTATGAATTAAAACTGAGCATGAAAAAGGAGAACAGATATGAATGAATTAATCGGACAAGTTTTTACAGCACTGATTATGGATGAAAATGAAGAAACCTATTTTGTCCAAAAAAATGGAGTAACCTTCCGTTTAGTCACCGATCAGGAGCATAAAATTGGTGATGCGATTGAAGGCTTCGGCTATATTAATCAGAAAAAAGAAGCTGTTTTTACAACAATACTGCCGAAAATCCGTATAGGTAACTATGCTTTTGGCGAAGTGACTAATGTACGTAGAGATTTGGGAGCTTTTGTCGATATTGGTTTACCTGACAAGGATGTGGTAGTTTCTTTGGATGAATTGCCATCAATGAAAGAGCTTTGGCCTAAAAAAGGTGACTATTTAATGATCACGTTACGGGTAGATGAAAAGGAACGCATGTGGGGAACCTTAGCTGATGAGACAATTTTTCATTCTTTGAGCCGCAAAGGATCCATAGAAATGCAAAACGAAGACAAAAAGGGGATCATCTATCGCTTAAAAGTAGCAGGGTCATACTTGCTAACTGAAGATTTTTATATCGGTTTTATCCACCCTTCTGAACGCTACTTAGAACCTCGTCTCGGTGAAGCTGTAGAAGCCCGTGTAATTGGTCTTCGTCCCGACGGTGCTCTAAATATGTCTTTGAAGCCTCGGGCTCACGAAGTAATTAATGATGATGCAGCCATGATTTTGACCATGCTGCAGCGTAAAGACGATCATCGCCTGCCATTATGGGATAAATCGGCTCCGGAAGAAATCATGCAAACCTTTGGCATCAGTAAAGGACAATTTAAGCGAGCAATTGGTCATCTATTGAAGGAAAAACTAATTATTCAGGAGACTGGAGAAATTCGGTTAAAAAACTAATTGAGAATCACTTGCGAAACTTACACAGATAAATTATAATGATTCTTATCAGACTAATAAAAACTGACATTCCAGTTTATAATAATTATAATTAAGTGAGGTATTCCTATGAATGCAGCGTTAGCGCTACAAAAGACAAAAAAACAATTGCATGACTCTGGTTTTAAGTTGACGCCTCAGCGGGAAGCTACCTTGCTGGTATTGCTGGAAAATGAGAAAGATCATTTATCTGCGGAGGAAATTTACTTTCTTGTAAAACGGAAAAGTCCGGAAATTGGCTTAGCTACTGTTTATCGCACCTTGGAAATTTTAACGGATCTGCATATCGTGGACAAGGTTAGCTTTGATGATGGCTTAGCCCGATATGATTTACGCAAGGAAGGTGCTGAGCATTTCCATCACCACTTATTGTGTTTAGAGTGTGGGAATATCGAAGAAATTGAAGAAGATTTGTTAGGTGACGTGGAACAAATTGTTGAAGCTCGCTTTCGTTTCCAAGTGAAGGATCACCGGTTAACCTTTCATGGCATTTGCCAAGCTTGCCAAATAAAAAATGAGCAGAATTCATAAATAGATACTTCGGCAAATACAGCCATCACAGGTCCCTTGAAAAGATAGTGAGACGAGACTATCCATTCAAGGGACTTTTTGGTATGATAAAGCGAAAGTGGTGAGGAAATGGATGAACAAATCAAAGAATATTTGCATTATTTGACGATCGAGCGGGGCTTGTCTTTAAACACTCGGGCCAGCTACGAACGAGATTTGAAACAATATCTCCTATTTTTGAATGAAAAGGATGTCAAGAACTGGCAGGATGTCGATCGCTACACTGTTGTGGATTTTTTAGCGTTACTTTCTCAGGAAGGCAAAGCTTCCACCACAATCACCAGAATGATTTCCAGTTTGCGTCGGTTCCATCAATTCTTACGTCAAGAACGCTATACAGATCATGATCCTATGCAGCACATTGAAAGTCCTAAGAAGGCTCAGAAGCTGCCTCAGACTTTGTCGTTGGCTGAAGTGGAACGTCTAATCGCTGCGCCGGATACTAGCACGACCCTAGGAATCCGTGACCGTGCTATTTTGGAAGTGATGTATGCTACTGGCTTGCGGGTTAGTGAATTGATTGGCTTAAAGTTAGGAGATATTCACCTCGAGATGGGCCTTTTACAGACAATTGGTAAAGGGGATAAAGAACGAATTGTTCCGTTAGGTGATTATGCGATTCATTGGCTGGAGCGTTACATAAATGAAGCTCGGCCCCTATTAACCAAGAAGAATCAAAATGAACCCCATTTATTTGTAAACAATCACGGGAAAGGACTCTCACGTCAAGGAATCTGGAAGAATTTAAAGCAAATTGTCATCAAAGCCGGTATTACCAAAGACGTTACGCCCCACACATTGCGCCACAGCTTTGCAACACATTTGCTGGAAAATGGGGCGGACTTGCGAACGGTTCAAGAATTGCTTGGCCATGCTGACATCTCGACAACTCAAATTTATACGCACATTACGAAAAGACGTATGACTGAAGTTTATAAAGAGTTTTTCCCACGAGCTTGATTGGAGGAAGAAGATGATTACTCATTATCGAAAAAACCAGCGAAAAATTGCAATGGGACTATTGAGCTTTCATAAGTATTTGAAAGAAGAACATCCGAGATTGAAAGAAATTGAGCATTATGAAGAAGGCGAGCCATATCAGTTATATTGCTATTATTACGATGAGGCGACTAATAATGTTCAGGGCGTATTAGGCATTGAGCAGTTGAACAACCAAGAGATTATTCTCCATGACATCAGTCTGAATCCTTCCTATCGAGGGGAGGGACTGGGCTTTGTGATGCTGGATCAGTTGCAGGAGCATTACCCTGAATACCATATAATCGGAACGACTGCCACCGCTGCCTATCTGGCCAAGTGGAAAAGAAAGACAGGAAATTTAGATGGAACAAATTAATTTGAAGTTGGATGTTTTTGAAGGTCCGCTAGATCTGCTGCTGCATTTAATTAAGCAATTGGAGTTGGATATTTACGATATTCCAATTGCTAAAGTAACCGAACAATACATGGATTTTATTCACGCTATGAAAACCTTGGAGTTGGAATTGGCTGGGGAGTATTTAGTGATGGCCGCGACCTTAATGTCGATCAAGAGTCAGATGCTGCTGCCCAAAGCAGAGTTAGACTATGACTACGAAGAAGAAGTCGGGGAAGATCCGCGAGATGCGCTGGTTCAACAACTTTTAGAGTATCGTAAATATAAATACGCGGCTTCCGTACTTTCTGAAAAAGAGGCTGAACGAAGTCTCTTTTATACTAAGGCACCGATGGATTTATCTGATTACGAAGAAGAGCTACCTCCTTTACCAGACAATCAGCTAAACACGATTGATTTATTCTTGGCTTTACATGATGTTTTGCAACGTAAAAAGAATAATCAACCAATTGAAACGACTGTCAGCAGCGATTCTGTTACGATTGAAGATAAAGTGAAGCAGATACATGCTCGTATCGAAGCAATGAATACCCAAGAAAGCCTATCATTGGATAGCCTTTTTTCACGTTATACCAAGGATGAAATGATTACTACCTTCATGGCTTTATTGGAATTGATGAAAAACGGTATCGCAGTAGTGAGCCAAATAGATACCTATGGACCAATAGTTATTACTAAAGGAGCAGCAAAATGAATCAACTAAGTCAAATTGAAGCCCTGCTGTTTGTAGTAGGGGAAGAGGGTATCGAGCTGGAGGAGATAGCTTTTACACTGGAACGGTCAACTGCTGAAATTTATCAGTCCCTTACAAGTTTGCGAGAAAAATATGAAACTGATGCAACGTCAGCCTTCACTGTTTTAGAGGTAGGGAATCATTTCGTTTTAACGACCAAGAAACATTTTGCCCCTTTATTAAAAGAATTTGCTCGTTCACCTTTAGCAAATCGCTTAAGTCAGGCAGCCCTAGAAACTTTGTCCATCATTGCCTATAAACAGCCGATTACTCGAGGGGAGATTGATGAATTACGGGGGGTTCAATCTAGTGGTGCAGTTCAGACACTGGTTTCTCGCCAGCTAATCGAGGAAAAAGGTCGAGTTGAAGGACCAGGTCGGGCAATTCTTTATGGAACAACCACATATTTTATGGATTATTTTGGTTTGAAAGATTTAACCGAGTTGCCAGATGTTCAACAAATGGAGACCGATCTATCAGATGATGAAGAAACACTGGATTTATTCTATGATCGTTTTAAAGAAAAGGATGAAAGTTAAATGGAAAGATTGCAAAAAGTTATTGCTCACGCGGGGATAGCCTCACGTCGTAAAGCAGAGAATTTAATTACTGAAGGTCGTGTACATGTAAATGGTGAAGTGGTAACAGAACTAGGCACGAAAGTTTCCAAAAAAGAACGGATTGAAGTGGATGGAGTGCCGATTTACCAAGAAGAGCCTGTCTATTATTTGTTTTACAAACCACGAGGCGTTATTTCGGCTGTCTCAGATGACAAAGATCGTAAAGTGGTGACTGACTATTTCATCGGCGTTCCTGAACGTATCTACCCAGTAGGACGCTTGGATTATGATACATCAGGAATCTTACTGTTAACTAATGATGGCGATTTTTCTCAACGCTTGTCTCATCCAAAACATCAGGTAGACAAAGTATATGTTGCTAAGGTGAAAGGTTTTGCGGACAATAAAACCTTGTATCCATTAACCAAAGGTGTCAGGATTGAAGGACGAAAAACGGCGCCTGCCCGCTTTGAGATTTTATCCACAGATCGCAAAGCTGGGACTAGCATCGTCGAGTTGACCATTCATGAAGGCCGGAACCATCAGGTGAAAAATATGTTAGCAGCAGTCGGTCTACCAGTACAAAAGTTGAAACGAGAGCGTTATGGTGACCTAACTTTGAAGGGCCTCCGTCCTGGGGAATACCGTCGTTTGAATGCGAAGGAAATTAATGGACTGCGCAATAGTTCACAATAAAAGCGGGTTACTTGTTTTTTGTTAGTAAAATTGCTATAGTTAAGATATAAAAATAAATAATAATTTTAGGTTCGTCTTCAGGGGCAGGGTGAAAATCCCGACCGGTGGTGATAGTCCACGAACTGCGCAAGCAGCTGACTCGGTGAAAATCCGAGACCGACAGTACAGTCTGGATAAAGAAGATAGGCTTATTTGGGTATGAATGTATTCAAGTAACTCTATGCTTTTTCTGAAGCATAGAGTTTTTTTACGTACAGACAGCCTGATTAGCTTCGATGAAGATGATTCCAAACAGGAGGAATTGTTAGTGAAGAACGTAAAGTTACAAAAAATGACAGCCGTAGCGGTGGCCGCATCCATGGGATTGATTCTGCAATTTATTGCCTTACCAATTATCCCGATATTTCCCTTTTTAAAACTGGATTTCAGTGATATTCCAGTCTTGATCAATATGTTTATCTTTGGTCCACTGGCCGGTGTTGCGACAGCATTTGTTCGCTCATTGCTTCATCTAGTAACAACAGGCTTTTCGATTGATAATTTAATTGGTGATTTAGCTAGTTTCCTAGCGTCCAGTATGTTTACCTTGCCGATTTTTTACTTGTTTAGACAACAAACGGCTCGTAAAAAAGCTATCGGAATTGGATTAGGTATTTTGGCAATGACTATTTTTATGAGTATTGCCAATTACTTTGTGATTACCCCGCTTTATTTAAAAGCGTTTGGTTTGTCCGCTGGTGAAATGCTGGGTATGAGCTTGGGAAAATATGTATTAGTGGGAATTGTTCCGTTCAACCTGATTAAAGGTATGGTAGTCAGCGGTGCTTTTCTGATCCTGCATGCTAAACTATTGCCGTGGCTGAGTAAGAAAACTATAACCACCCATCATCACAGTTCAATATAGCAATTACCAGGCCCACCAATTATGGAGGGCCTTTTTTACGCGTTCAAAATAAAGTTAGACGGGTAAAAAGTTAACAAATAGTTGACAAATTATTTCGTCAAATCTTTTTTCTTTTACGTATGTTATAGTGGATTATGCAGAAGAATGGCATGGGCGGGACAGCGTTTGGCTGACTGAACTACCTCAGACTGTTCCTTTTCAGGAATAAATTCTTGCAGTGCGTGAGGCTCATCGATGAAGGTCACGATGCCTTCATCTGTATAATCAAAAACTTGCGGTGCCAGTGCCTGACACAGACCACAGGCAATGCAGCGCTCTGGCAGAATCTCGCATTTCATAACTTTCACCTTCTAGGAGTTTTTTTATGACAGACTTTATTTTAGCTTTATTTCACACGGGACACAAGTTGCGTATCTCCACCTTATATCATTTATTAATTGGCAAGCGAACCAGCTCAGTATTGCTCCATGGATTTTTCTATCGTAACCTGTCGTTTTTTGACAGTTTTTCTGAGCTGGATGAAAAGCAGTTTAATCAATTAGTTGACCAGTTAATCCGCAAAAAAATGATTGAACAAATTGAAGGTTTCGGCCAGCTAACTGAAGCTGGACAGCTCCAATTGCAGACTTCAAAAGTAACCCAGCTAGTTGATCTAAATGGATTGCGCTATGGACGTGAGCGGGAGCGAATGTGGCAGCTGAGTTTATTGGGTGTCCAAGTTGCGAGCTATTTGACTTACCAGAAAAATGAATACATTCCTTTAGATTCCCGCCCCTCTTTCTTATACCAAACAAAAAAGTGGGTACGTCAATCTGGAAAAGATTTTTTGATAGCTTTTCCTAGAGAACTGCAACATATTTTTGCATCATTAAATAAATATCAAGCTAATTTCCTAGCTAATCAGTTTAGCGGACATGAACAGTTCGGTCGGGTGGCTTTCCAACTTCTACCAGCAGAATGGCAGGAGGTTCCGTGGGATCGACTATATTATCAAAATGCAATCGATGCCTTTCTCCACCAAGCATTGCAACAGCCTAATTTTCGTCGACTGCTGAAGCAGTTGGATCAATTAAACTATAATCAAAGTATGCTGAAAACCCGTAATCTATATTTGAGAGGTCTCTCGATTGAGGAGATTGGGAAACAACGTAACTTGAAACAGGGAACTTTGAATGATCATTTCATCGAATGGGCTTTGATGGCAGAGGATTTTCCATTTTCTGATTTTCAATTGATTGCACCCGCTTCTGAAAGTGAAATGTTGATGTGGCGTTATCAAGAGTTTGCGGAAATACCTTATTTAAATTTCCGTTTGTCTCAGATTTTATTTTTAAAGGAGCAGGATTATGAACGCAAAACAGCTGCTGATTGAGCGCTTTGGCTATCCCTCATTTCGGCCAGGTCAAAAAGAAATTATTGATGCTCTTTTAGTCGGGGAATCTGTGTTGGGAATGCTGCCAACTGGTACAGGAAAATCTCTTTGTTACCAACTCCCCGGTTATTTATTTGAAGGAACGGTTATTGTGATTTCTCCGCTAATATCATTAATGGAGGATCAGGTGACTCAGCTGCAGCAATTAGGGGAGAGAAAAACAGTCGCCCTAAACAGTTTACTTTCTATGTCAGAAAAGCAATATGTCTTGGAACATCTTTCCACATACAAATTTATTTTTATGAGTCCGGAAATGTTTTTATCTGACAATACTCAACAAGCTTTAGGAAGGATAAAAATAGCTTTTATTGTAGTGGACGAAGCTCACTGTGTTTCTCAATGGGGTGTTGATTTTCGACCAGAGTATTTGAAGCTAAGTGAAGGCATCCGATTTCTAAAACAGCCGCTGATTTTAGCGTTAACAGCCACGGCCACCCCTGAGGTAAGACAGGATATTCAACAACTGCTCTTCTCACAAACGGTTAAGGAAATCGTTTATTCGGTTGACCGCCCTAATATAAGTCTATTTGTGGAAACTGGTGAGAAGCAGGAACGACTGCTAGAATTGCTGCCTAAGCTTTCAGGAGCCGGAATTATATATTGTGCTACTCGTAAGCATGTGGAGGAACTGTACGAACGTTTGAAAAACCGGGAGAGAATTGCCTATTATCATGGTGGCTTGACCGGTCAAGAACGACGCATGCTGCAGCAGCAATTTATTGCTGGGGAACTAAGAATTTTGATCGCTACCAATGCATTTGGCATGGGGGTGAACAAAAATGATATTCGTTTTGTAATTCACTACGATTTACCATCTTCACCAGAGGACTATTTGCAGGAGATTGGCCGTGCCGGTCGAGATGGACGATTCAGTCAGGCGATATTGCTTTATAATGAAGGGGATGAGTATATTCATCAGTTTCTTCATCAACAAAGCGTCGACAGTCGTCGGTTGTTTGAAATAAAAAAACAGACTGCTGATTTAGTGTTGGATAATCCTTTAATTCAAAAGTGGGAAAAGCTTTTTCCTAATCAATCTCAGGAACTGATTGATCTTTTAGAACAAAGAGAAAAGATTAGAAAAATCCAATTACAAAAAATGCTCACCTACATTCAGTTGACAGGCTGTCGAAGAAAATACTTGGTTAATTACTTCGGACAGGAGTTAGGAAATCAGCCAAACGACTGCTGTGACAACGATGGAGCTCTTATAAAAACATCTGAAGAATCACCAGAGCCAATAGTTTTCTCAGAAGAATGGTCGGTGATATTACTAAAATTATTTAAAAAAACGATGAAAGATTGAAATAGTGAGCCACTTTTTTGCATGCTATGGTATAATACTTGGCGACAGCAATTAGGAGGTAAGATAAAGTGAGTAGAAGAGATCGCAACAGAGAAACAAATAACGAGCCTTGGGATCAGCATATTTATGAAACAGAAGAGGAAGAGTACGCATCACGTCAGTCTCGTCAGCAACAAAATAAAGGCGGGAACACTCGCTTCTTAACAATTCTAGTTATTTTGCTATTATTGTTGATTTCAATTCCAGCAGGTGCCTATTTCTGGATCACTCGTGATACTGGAAAACCAGCGGCCTCTCCTGAAAGTACGACACAAGTGTCTTCTTCATCAACTGTAGAGTCAACTGAGTCAAGTACTAAAGAATCTTCGAGCACTTCAGAGAGCTCAGAAGATACAGCTGCCCAGCAGCAACAAGCTGCTCAAGAGGCGCAACGACGTCAGCAAGAACAACAAGCTGCTCAAGAAGCACAGCAACAACAACAGCAACAAGCACAGCAACAGCAACAGGCTCAACAACAACAAAACCAACAACCGCAACAACAACCGCAAACACCTAGTGGCTCAACTGCAACGGTGCAAGCAGGTGAAGGTTTGCAGCAAATTGCTAACCGAACAGGTGTACCAGTTGAAACACTTGCAGAATTAAACGGCATCACAATTACTGGTGATACCTTCTATCCAGCAATTAATCCTGGTGAAGAACTGCGCATTCAATAAGGATGAATATTCAGCCGTGATCAACTGATTGCGGCTGATTTTTTGGAAAGGAAGAAGCGTGTGGAAAAAATCGCTATTGCTATTGATGGTCCAGCCTCTTCAGGCAAGAGTACCGTAGCGAAGCTTTTAGCAAAAGATTTTCATTTCATTTATGTAGATACGGGCGCAATGTACCGAGCGGTTACTTATTTAGCTATCCAGCACAATGTCCCCTTTGACCGGGAAACTGCGCTAGTTCAATTGATAAAAAAATATCCGATATCCTTTGAACAAACTGCTAATGGTCAGTTGGTGTTTGTGAATAATCAGAATGTAACTGAAGAAATTCGCCAGTCTGATGTCACTTCAGCTGTCTCAGAAGTCTCTGCTCATGGGAAGGTCCGTGAGCAACTGGTACATATTCAACAGGAATTAGGATCAGCTGGTGGAGTAGTAATGGATGGACGTGACATTGGTACAACTGTACTGCCTAATGCAGAAGTGAAGATATTCTTGGTTGCGAGTGTCGAGGAACGGGCACAACGCCGCTATAAAGAAAATTTATCTAAAGGAATGACTACTGATTTTGATTCCTTGAAAGAAGCGATTGCACATCGCGATTATCTCGATTCTCATCGCACTGTTTCACCACTCGTTCAGGCAGAGGATGCAGTTAAAATCGATACTACTGGAATGTCTATTGATCAGGTAGTTGCGAAGATTCAAGAGGTCATTTTGGAAAAAGGTTTCGAAATTACGTGAAAAATCATGGAATAAAGCGATTTTTGTACTCTTTTTGCGAAAAAGAGAAGAAATCGCTTTATTTTTTATGTGTAATATTCTAAAATAGAAACTGTAGTCTATTTACGTATGAATTGTTGGTTAGGAGGACAAACGTCATGACAGAATTAGAACAGAATCAAATGGATAACGAAAATGTTTCCATGGAAGCAGCAATGGAAAGCGTCCAAGAAGTAAAAGTCGGTGATATCGTCAGAGGTGAGGTTCTTGCCTTAGAGGATAAGCAAGTCATCATCGGTATTGAAGGCGCAGGAGTTGAAGGGGTTGTTCCCGCGAAAGAACTTTCCACTCTACCTGTCGAGGATATTAGTGAAGAAGTTAAGGTTGGCGATGTCCTTGATTTAGTTGTCATTTCCTCTATTGGAAAAGACAAAGAGAACGGCAGCTATCTTCTTTCTAAACGTCGTTTGGATGCTAAGAAGGTTTGGGAAGATATTGAGAAAGATTATGAAGCCGGAAAAATCATTGAAGCACCGGTCACCAGCAGTGTTAAAGGTGGTTTGGTAGTGGACGTTGGTGTACGCGGATTCGTCCCTGCATCAATGATTGATGATCATTTTGTGGATGATTTCTCTGAATATGTCAACAAAACATTGGCTTTCAAAATCATTGAAATTGAACCTTCTGAGAATCGTTTGATCCTTTCACATAAAGCGGTTGTAGAAGCAGAAAAAGCTGAGAAGAAACAAGAAGTTCTTGCTGGCTTGCATGAAGGTGACGTAATTACCGGTAAAGTTGCACGTTTAACCGATTTTGGAGCATTTATTGATCTTGGTGGTATTGACGGGTTAGTGCACGTTTCCGAAATTTCTCATAGCCATGTCGGTAAACCTTCAGATGTACTCTCTGTTGGTGAAGAAGTGGATGTACAAGTATTATCAGTTGATCCTGATAAAGAACGTATTTCTCTTTCAATCAAAGCTAACTTACCTGGACCTTGGAGTGGGATTGAAGAAAAGGCAGCTACAGGTACAGTATTAGAAGGTACTGTTAAGCGTTTGACCAGCTTTGGTGCATTTGTGGAGATATTCCCAGGTGTCGAAGGGTTAGTTCACATTTCTCAAATCTCTCATAAGCATATTGCCACTCCTCATGAAGTATTGCATGAAGGGGACACAGTACAAGTGAAGGTTTTAGAAGTTCATCCAGATGACCATAGAGTAGCTTTATCGATTAAGGCACTGGAAGAAAAACCAGAAGAAGAAAAAGCAGAACCAGAAAATACTTCCTATGAAATGCCGGAAGAAAGCACCGGATTTACGATGGGAGATATTTTAGGGGACGCCTTGAACGAAAGTTCAGATGAAGATTCTAACGAATAATAAAGGAAGACGTACAAATTGTGCGTCTTTTTGTTTGAAAAAAGCCTAAATTCATCGAAATTTAAACTCCCTTCTCTTGCAAGAGGGGAGTTCTTTCGTTAAACTAAGGAGAATTGCCAGTTCTACTTCGCTAGATAGTTGAATTAGTTAGTAGAATAGGTATACGCACAAGAGTAAAGTGAATTTGATAGAATTTCCATTTAAACAAGTGAGTATCGCAAATAAGCGAAATGGCATTCAAGTGAAAAAATTTCACAATAAACTATAAATAAGGAGTACAACCATGTCAAATCCAACTATTGCTATTGTTGGTCGTCCCAATGTCGGTAAATCAACGATTTTTAATCGAATCGCTGGAGAGCGGATTTCAATCGTTGAAGATACACCAGGCGTAACTCGTGACCGTATTTACGCAAAAGGTGAATGGTTAAGTCATGAATTTTCCATCATTGATACTGGTGGGATCGATATGATCGATGAACCATTTATGGAACAGATCAAACATCAAGCGCAAATTGCGATTGATGAAGCGGATGTCATCATTTTTATTACCAGCGGTCGTGAAGGTGTAACTGATGCCGATGAATCCGTAGCAAAAATTCTATATCGAAGTAAAAAGCCAATCATTTTAGCTGTCAACAAAGTAGACAACCCTGAGATGCGCAGTGAAATTTATGAATTCTATTCGCTAGGATTAGGAGAACCTTTCCCAGTTTCGGGAAGTCATGGCTTAGGCCTAGGGGATGTCTTAGATGAAGCAGTGAAGCATTTCCCAGATGATGTCGAAGAGGAAGACGATGAGAGCATCAAATTCAGTTTAATTGGTCGTCCAAATGTAGGTAAATCGTCATTAATTAACGCTATTTTAGGTGAAGACAGAGTAATTGTTTCTGATATTGAAGGGACCACTCGTGATGCGATTGATACCCACTTTGTTGGGGACTCCGGTCAAGAATTTACCATGATAGATACAGCTGGTATGCGTAAACGGGGCAAAGTATATGAAAATACTGAGAAATACAGTGTTATGCGTGCAATGCGTGCAATTGACCGTTCAGATGTCGTTTTAGTGATTTTAAATGGTGAAGAAGGAATTCGTGAGCAGGATAAGCGAATTGCCGGCTATGCCCATGAAGCAGGTCGCGGCATCATCATCGTGGTAAATAAATGGGATCTAGTCGAAAAAGATACTCACACCATGAAGAAATTCGAAGAAGAGATTCGCGAAGAATTTGCTTATTTGGATTATGCACCAATCATCTTTGTGTCAGCTGCTACTAAGCAGCGCTTGAATAAGTTGCCGGAAATGATTGAAGATGTCAGCATGAATCAAAATCTACGAGTTCCATCAGCAGTTCTAAACGACATCATCATGGATGCAGTAGCGATTAACCCAACACCAACGGATAAAGGGAAACGATTGAAAATTTTCTATGCTACACAAGTAGCGGTTAAGCCACCAACTTTTGTAGTTTTTGTTAATGAAGAAGAGTTAATGCATTTCTCTTATGCTCGTTTTTTAGAAAATCAGGTTCGTAAAGCATTTGGTTTTGAAGGAACACCGATCAAAATCTTGCCGCGTCGCCGAAAGTAGGACATTTTACCATACTTTTTTTGACCTGACAATTATTTTTCTTTTTCGACTATAAAAGAATGAATTTTGTGTCATAAATTGCTAAAAACCTTGCTATCACAAGGTTCATATGCTATCGTTATAAAAGAATATTGACCAAATCAATATTTCAACACTAATAGCTGGACCACTCAGCTGTTAGATTAATGATGTATAAACATCAGACTCATTTCTCAGGAGGTGAATTCATTCATGGCAAACAAAGCGGAATTGATCGAAAAAGTTGCAACTGCTACTGATTTAACTAAAAAAGACGCAACCGCAGCTGTTGACGCAGTCTTTGCAACAATCCAAGACGCATTAGCAGAAGGCGAAAAAGTTCAATTGATCGGTTTTGGTAACTTTGAAGTTCGTGAACGTGCGGCTCGTAAAGGACGTAACCCACAAACTGGAGAAGAAATCGAAATCCCAGCAAGCAAAGTACCTGCGTTCAAACCAGGTAAAGCATTAAAAGATGCTGTCAAATAATGACAGTTAAAAAACCGTTAGGGCTCTAGGACTCTAACGGTTTTTGTTTGCAATACTGGAAGTAAAGGGGCAGAAAAGGGGCAGAATTTATTTCTTACAATCCGCTCTCCTCCAATTGAATAACAATACTAGTCTTCATTTTACTAGTGACATGAGTGTATATTCTATTTGTCGTATCTGCGTCCTCATGACCAACCCGATCCATTATCGCCTTTAAAGGAATGTTCTTTTCAGCAAGTAGTGAAACGTGTGTATGTCTAAAAATATGTGATGATAAATCCTTATTATCCAGATGGACACGTTTGCCTGCTCGCTTAAGTGTCAAATTGAATGAATTTACTTGCATCGGGACACCATTTTTAGATGTGAAAATATAGTCGGTTTTAGGGTAATTCTCTTTGCTGAGTTGATTCAATTTGTTCTCTTCGATTGATTTTTTTACTAACAGTATAGTGCGATCAGTCAAGTCAATAATCCTATTTGATTTTGTAGTTTTGGGTGGCCCCTTCCTTGCTTTCTTGTATCCGTTGGTATAATCTATAGTCCCGCTTATGTGCACTGTTTTATTCTCAAAGTCAAAATCGTTTTCTGTTAGGATGACGGCTTCACCTATTCTTGCTCCAGTCAGGAATAGAAATTCTGATAATCTTCCGGTTCTGTATGATGATGGCCTCCGATATAGCTCTTTAATTAATAGTTCGGCTTCTTTTCGTTCTAAATACTTTTGATTAATTTTATTGATTTCTTCCAATGTTTTAGGCTTTCTGTGTATGGTAACATTAAGCAAAGGGTTCTGAGTAATATAGTTCATTTTTAAAGCATATTGGAACATTAGATTAAGTAGTGATTTCAAATGAAGACAATATTGGTGAGAATACTCCAAACTACTGAGAAATGTTTGTAAGTAGTGTGCATCGATGTTCGAAATGATGACCTCTTCATCAATATAGTCAAGAATGAGTTTGCTAACAGATTGGTAGCTCGATTTTGAAGATGGACGAAGAGTCTTTTCGTGAATTTTATACCACTCTTTATACACCTTATGAAATGAGGTCCTTGTATTGGGACGCTCATTAAGAGCCTCGCTTATTTTCTTATCTAATATCTTTTGGGCTTTCTTCCAAGCCTGTGCTGAATCACTACTCATAATAGTTGACTTTCTTTTGATCTTTTCAGTATATGGATCCTTGTATCGCTCAATAAATTTAAATTTTCCGTCTTTAGTAGGTTCGTTCCACATTGTCTTCAACTCCTATTATTGATATAATAGGCACAGCAAATAACCTGTACCTTGCAGGGGATTTTTGAACGCATCTTACTTCTTGGCGGGAGGGGACGCGTTCATTTTTTATCGACGCTTATTGTGTAATCATTTACGAATTTCAAAACATAATTTTTGTATTCAATTATCAAGCCATATATTTTCTTTATTTCTTGGACTGATTTGTAGACATAAGCGACTGAGAAGCCTAAATATTCCGCTACTTCCCAATATTCTCTTAATCCCTGATTATAGCTGTCAATGATGCTCTCCAAGTTGATAGACATTGACATGGCTCTATTTCTTGCCAAAGTTTCTTGTTTTCTGTTGTCCGTTCTATCTTGGTTCGAGATATCTCCAACCGTATAAAGAAAGTGTGCATATTCTTCATATAGATGTTCTCTCTTTTTTATTGCAGGGAGGTTACGGTCAATAAATATAGCATTTCTGTAATAGAAAGCTTTATCCTCATGTTCGGATAAATCCATTTCTAATACAGGGACCTCCTTGTAAACATCATCTAATAAATCCTCATAATCATTCATATTACCTTCTCCAAATCAATCTGATTTACAATTGCCTATAGTTATTATCAAGTTGTTAAAGTCCACTAATCATCAAAAAGTTCTATATCGTGTTTTCTAGCTACTTCTTCTAAATCATTAAATAGTTTATTCTTTTCCTCGTCAGTATAGACTTTATCAGAATTTTCAGAGTGTGCAGCGAAGGTAATAATAGGATTCTTAATATTTTTATTGAAAGAAGTCACTTTAGTTTTTCTCTTTTCGGTTTGCACATTTAACTTCTCAACAGCATATTCATAAACATTTTGTTGATTTTGATGATTAAGCATTCCAAATATAGTTGACATATCTTTGGCTAATGAACCTGTATTGGAATCAGGAGCATCTGACCAACCCATTAAGTAAGACGGTGTAGTCCTTAATGGTATAGAAATCTTTTCAATAATATCAAGCGGAACTTTTTCAATATCACCTTTTTCGTATCTGAAGACGGTTGATCTGGATATCCCAAGTTTCTTTGCGATATCATCAGCGCTTATGTTGAGCTCTTTCCTGCGTTGCTTAATTCTTTCACCAACATTCATTTTTTTACCTCCATAAGTGTTTAGGGAAATTATACTAGTAATGATGCAAAAATGCAACAAAATAGTTAGGCGTAAATGCGACTTTTTGTTTGACGGATGAATAACTCTGAGGTATATTTAATATACAAAGTCGCAATAACGCGACAGGAAGGAGGCCGACCATGATAAATACATCGAAGTTGAAAGGGTTAATAGTAGAACGAGGTACTACACAACATGCAGTAGCAGACTCAATTGGAATTGATAGAAGCACATTCTACCGCAGAATGAAGAATGGTGGAGATTTTTCAGTTAGTGAAGTCAAGATGATGGTAAGTGAAATTCCATTAACTACACAAGAAGCAATAGAAATTTTTTTTGGAGACTTTGTCGCGGAAACGCGACTAGGCGATGAAGAACAGAAAGGAGCTTAATTATGGTGAAACCAACTTTAAAAGAATTAATTGAAGCAGCTGAAAATGAAGTGAATGTTGAAGATTGGTATCGACAAAAAATGCTGCTAGAAAAATTCAAAGGTATGTCTAAATCAACGTTGGATGGCTTTTGCAAAGAAATGTTGGATATTCAAGATTTTGCAGAAGGAATAATAAAACCAGGGCATTCTACTACTTTTATTCATTATCCTACTTTTTTGTGGTTTCTCAGGTGGAAAGAAGCTAACAAATATCTTGTAAAAAAGATACCTCCTGAGGAAGTTCTAAAAAAATGTGGATAACAATTAATTTGAAAGGGGAATTAAAATGACCAGTTTAGTCATATTAAGAGATAGACAAGCAGTAACTACTAGCTTACAAGTGGCAGAAGCTTTTGATAAAAAGCACAAAGATGTTCTCGAAGCAATTGATAACAAAATTCAATCGGCGGAAATTTCCGCTCATTATCAAAATATGTTTGTTGAAGGTGAATACAAAGATTCTCGGAGTCGAAGTCAGAGAATGTATTACATGAACCGAGATGGGTTTTCATTTATAGCATTTGGTTTTACTGGAAGTAAGGCAGATGAGTTCAAATTAAAATACATTCGATCCTTTAACAAAATGGAAGAGCATATAAAAAAGCAACAATTGAAGTTGTCGGATTCACCGAGAGAAAAACTGAGGCTTATGTTTGAGTTTCAAGAAGAAGTTGCTGATCGTGTAGAAGCAGTCGAGTCAGATGTTGAGTATCTAAAAGATAACCAGCTGCTTACAGAGCCGGACTATCGAACAATTTCAACAATGGTAAGAAATAAGATACGAATTATCTGTACTCAGCAGCATTTGAACTCTAAGGCAAAAACAGAACTGTTTAAAGACCTCAATAGCAGCATTAAGCGAATTACTGGCGCAGCTGCAAGAAATCGTATCAAAGCCAAGCAGTTTGATGAAGTAGTGAAGTTCATTAACAATTGGATGCCTTCAACTGCCACGATGACCATTATTGATCAAATGGACTTGTTAGAAGACGAATAGGAGGACAGGTGAAATGCTACCAGTCAAAAAATCAACAGCTTTTAATTTGATAACTAATTTAGGAATGGTTGCATTAACAGCGATAGATATTAGGGCTGGAGTTATCACAGCACTATTGATGTTCGTGTGTGAATGCGGTGGAAACCTGTATAAACGAGAAAAAAAGCCAATCGATAACGACTAGCTTAAGGAGGGCATATAGTGTTTCAGTTTTTCTTTAAATCACTAACGAACGTTATATTCGCTTTGGGGGTAGTCGAATTCCTAAAAACTCTAATTAGATTCATTACTAATGTTATCAAAGGCATCAAACGGCGATAAGAGGAGCTGAAAAAGATGTTTGAAAAAGTAGCAGGCTATCTCGCTGAGCAGCCTTTTGAAGTAGTTCAATGTTTAACACAGTTAATAA
>NZ_JAFREL010000071.1:0-5905 GCF_017377655.1 Candidatus Enterococcus ferrettii | reverse complement strand
TAATCTGGTTGCTATGGTTGTGGCTTTCTTTTCGGAGATAGAAATAAACTTTTCAAAGACTATCTCTAATTCTTCAACATAGTGTTCGTTTTCAGGATAATTCCCTGTTGAGAACTCGACTGAACGTAAAGATAGATAATAGATATCTTTATACATCGAAGCTTCTTCTGCGGACATATGAAGAACATTGTTTCCCAAAAAATGAGTGACTTTTAATTGGTGCCTCATGAGCATTTGATACATGGTCGTTTTGGGATAACTAAACCTAACTAACATAGAGAATAAAGGCACATAGTATTTAGTATACCGTTCAAAATCTTGAATCCCGTTGAGCATCCTTTGATTTAGACCATCTGCCTAGAAAGAATGAAATAAGCACAGACAACAAAGATATTATAGGAGTTATGATTTGCAGAAAAATTATCATTACGGAGCACCACCGTTTTTAAATCATTATAACAAAGTAAGAGGATTGAATTCTATGAAAAACGAACGTATAGAAATGTTACGAATCGGAAAAATATGCGCCGACCGTTGGTGGCACCACACCAAATCCATAATTTTATCTAAGCAACATATAGAAGCAATGAAAAAAGCGACTTCCACCGCCAAGTAGTAAGTCGCACGTACAAAAATAATTTTCTAAATTATACCACAGAAAGGGGAAATAAGCATGAGCAGTTTAGAGAATGCTATTGATCAGTATAAATTGAGTTCCCCAATGGACTATGAGCCCAACCAGATTGAATCTGACCAAACGGACTATTTCAGCCAACGTCTGTTTCTCGGTCAAGAAGTATACGTTGGTGATTATATCGTTCAGAAAGAGGATTTAAGACGGTTTAGCGAAACCGAGGTTAATTCATATAAAGCTAAGAAAAAGCTTGAAAAACTGCTAAATATGATCAGTCTGACGGTAGATGAAGACATCGAACTACTAAAAGAAGTGAACTATTATCTTGGCGATGTGCTGATAAATAAAATTGAGTCAGTTGGTATTCCAGAATACTACGACATGAACCTGCAGGAAATGGAGGAGTAGATTTGAGTAAAGAAGTTTTTGAACGTGAGGACAATAAGCTTTTTAATCTTTTATATCAAATCGATGTAAAAGATGTTTCGGAGAAAAGAAACAAACTCACCTATCTTTCCTGGGCTTGGGCTTGGGCCGAAGTTAGCAAAAGAGTTAGCGAAATCGATTATACGATATACAGAGACACCGAAACTAAGCGGCCGTATGTTTTCGATCCAGCGGCAGGATACATGGTGTTTACGACAATCACTATTGATGGAGTAACACGAGAAATGTGGCTGCCAGTAATGGATAGTTCAAATAAGGCGATGAAGAACGAGCCTTACAAGTACAACGTGAAAGAATACAAAGACAATAAATGGACTGGTAATTATACAGAGAAGACATGTGAAGCGGCAACGATGTTTTACATCAACAAAGCAATTATGCGCTGCTTAGTTAAAAATTTAGCCATGTTTGGTTTAGGTCTCTATATTTTCACTGGTGAGGATATGCCAGAGGATATAACAATGTTGGAGCCTGCGAGTGATCGAAGTAAGAAGTTATTTCTTAAGGCCTTGCAAGTTATTGCTGATCAGTATGAAAAGGATATTGATTGGATGGTCCTTCAATTAGCAGATACTGCTAAAATTCCTGCTGATGACTCTAAATGGACTAAGGGTGACTTAGGAATGCTCAAACGTGGCGTAGGCTGGCTGAAACAGCAACTAGAAGAGCACGAGAATGCAAAACAAGAGAAGTGATGTAGATGTTTCATTTATGCAAAATTATAAGCCATGAAGGCAATCGGATGACTATCGAATTTGAAGAAGAAATCAACGCTGAATATTTGAAAATGTTAGCCAGAGGCAAGGACAATCTAGTCAAAGTTAAACCTATAGACAACGAGCCGCTCTCAGCTAAACAAAATGCCCTCTCTCACGTTTTAATCAGGGACATAGCAAATTGGTGGGTAGACGATCCAGAACATGTAGAAAGCATCCTGAAGTATGATTACGAGTACGACCAAGACGAAGCTTTCAGTCACGAGCTTGCGACGATGGACGAGGGGAATATTTGGATAACAAAACTGATTCAGTTTGTTGTTAAGGAAGGTGTAGAGCTTAAAAAAAGATACTCATATTTACTAGAACAGAATAGTTTTTTCTATTATTGCTGCAAGTACAGAAAGTGTGCTGTTTGCGGGCGGCCGCACGCTCAAATACACCATGTAACAGCAGTGGGAAATAGACACCGTAAGAATGTTGATCACCGCCTATTTCCTTTCGCGAGTTTATGTTGGGTTCACCACAATATAGCTCACGATTTAGGGCAAACGGAATTTCTAAACAAGTATCAGATTACTGCTGTGTATTTAGATAAAGATGCCTTGATAAAAATCGGCATCATGACGAATGCTCAAATCATGAAGTTTGATGAAAAGTATGAAACGGAACAGTTATTTAATCGAGCTGTTGAAGGGGGATAATATGAGCAGCAAAGAAGACTTTGAACGCGAGTGGTGGTCTCTCCGCCGAAGACTTTCTTCCAAGGACAAAGTCTTCTTAGAAGTTATGACTTACGCATTTATCGGAACTCAAGGTAATAAGAGTGATATATCAGTAACAAAAACTAAACAAGAATCGATTGTAAACGGACAAAGAAAAGCCAAGTTCGTTTATGAAGTAGAGGTTCCGATTGAGGAGGGATGATGTGTCGGATAAGCAAAAAAAAAGATATTACTGGCTTAAATTGAAAGAAAATTTTTTTGAAGAAGATACCATCGAATGGCTGGAAGAACAACCTAACGGCAAGGAATACTGTTTGTTTTATCTGAAGTTATGTCTTAAATCGTTGAAAACAGAAGGCTTGCTAGTAAGAAATGTAGGAAATTTGATGATACCTTATGACCCTGAATCTCTAGCAAAACTAACAAACTCAAAATTAGATACTGTAAAGGTAGCCATGGACTTGTTTAACAAAATCGGCTTGATACAAATCATGGATAGCGGAGAGATATACCTGAATCAGCTAGGTGAAATGGTGGGTTCAGAGACTGAATATGCAAGACAGAAGAGGCTGCAAAGATCAAAAGATGACAATGTCCAGAAATTGTCTGGAAAAGGTCGCCTAGAGTTAGAGATAGAGTTAGAGAAAGAGTTAGAGATAGAGTTAGATAAAAATACACCTTCTAAAAAAAAGAAGGCTCCTGCTTTTAATCACAAACTAGGCGAATATAAAAATGTTGGGTTTACTGATGATCAACTTGCAAAACTAAAGGAAGAATTTCCGAACGACTGGGAACAAAGAATCGAGAAAGTGTCTTCTTACTGTGCATCATCAGGAAAAACTTATAAGAACTACCTAGCGACTATTCGTAATTGGGATAGGAAAGATGCGGAAAGCAATTCCAAAGCTCTTAAAACAAATACTAGGGCTTCGTACGGAAATAAAAAGCCTAGGAATGAGAATCACACTCGTATGTTGGCAATGTATTTCCAGAAAGAGAAGAAGTTCAATCCAGATTTAACGATGGAGGAATATGCATCAAAGAAAAAACTATCAGATCAAGATGTTATGGAGATTAAACAACTCATAGCAAAACAGGAGGGAAATAAATGATTAACAATACAGTTTTAGTCGGGCGGCTTACTAAGGACCCCGACTTGAGATATACAGCAAATGGGACTGCGGCAGCAACTTTTACTTTAGCAGTGAATCGTAACTTCACAAACCAAAGTGGCAACCGCGATGCAGACTTTATCAATTGTGTGATCTGGCGTAAATCAGCAGAGGCACTAGCAAATTATGCGCGTAAAGGCACCTTATTAGGTGTCACAGGTCGAATTCAAACTCGAAACTATGAAAATCAGCAAGGTCAACGAGTATATGTAACTGAAGTAGTAGCGGATAACTTTCAGCTACTTGAGTCTCGTGCTGCAAATGAACAACGCCAGAACGGAACCTCAGCAGGAAGCAATGCACAACCAGATAATACTATTCCTGACTTCGAGAATAACGCTGATCCGTTTAGCAGCGGATCAATTGATATTGCCGATGACGATCTGCCGTTTTAGGAGGTTGTCATGAAAACAAAAGAACAGAAGTGGGCTTGGACAGAGCTATTAAAACTGACCTATGACCCTAATTGGGATCAGTTGCCTGAGAAAGTTAAGCGGCATCAGAAACTCATGGATATATTGCATGGCGAAGAACCAGAACCAGCGGATCATGACGAGAGAATTCAAAGATATTTGGATAAAAGACCTGGCATGGAGAAAGACATTTTAACTATGCTGGAAGAGAAGTGGAAATTAGCAGAGATTAAGCGAATTTACCCAATAGATGGAAAAGTCTTTGCGTATGTTCGAAGGAAATATGGTGTTGAAAACTCAATAAAACTTCACCTTCCTGAAAGAACCAAAGTTGAAGAATCCTATAAAAAATATGGAGTGAGAGGTGCTGCAAAAGAGTTCGGGGTATCAGATACCACCTTAAGAGTCTGGTTGCGTAAGTATGATATTCCGAAAAATCGAAGAAGGAGTGAGCGTACTAAATCGACATAAAAGAAAAGTTCATAAATAAAGTAGTTTCTGATCTGGAGTCAGAATTTAACGGCGATCAATTAAGAAAGCTAAAGATTAATATGACTTTCAACCTGTCAAAACTACAGCTGGAGGAATCTCGGAACGAGGTAATCATCTACGATGAGACATCTGACATAGCAGCATACAAGCAGTTTTTCATTAGTTTAAAACTTAGAGGACTATCGGACCGCTCAATCCAACTTTATATGTACAACATTGATAAATTCAACCGATTCATTGCGAAACCATTCAAAGAAATTTCAACGGGCGATATAAGGACGTACATTGCACATCGAACACTAATAGACAAGATTGCCAATTCAACTCTTGATCATGAAAGAGGAGTAATCACAAGATTTTTTAAATGGCTTTACGAAGAGGATTTTATCGATTCAGATCCTGGAAAAAGAGTGGAAAAAATAAAGGTTAAAAAAAGACTATTAGAATCATTTACCCAACAGGAAGTTGAGCTTTTGAGAGCAGCCTGTGACGATGTTAAGAAAATGATGGTCTTAGAATTACTATTAAGCACAGCTTGTCGTGTAGCTGAATTAGTCACGCTAAAAATGGAAAACTACGATGTGGATGGTGGCAAGATATCAGTGATTGGCAAGGGAAACAAAGAGCGAATAGTTTTCATCCACTCTAGGGCAAAAATGTTCATAGATGCCTATCTAGAAAAATTCCCACATAAGTTTGGGCCCATAATCTGCGGTGGAGATGGGATCGGCTCGCAGATGAGTACAAGCGGGATACAAAAAATGATTAAGACTATTGCTAGAAAAGCTGGAGTAGAAAAGGCGTATCCACACAAATTCAGAAGAACAACTGCAACTGATGCCAGCAATCACGGAATGAAGTTAATAGATATAAAAGAACTGCTTGGTCACAGTAGTGCCGAAACAACATTGCTGTATATTGATTCAAGCAAAAATGATCTAAAAGCTAAACATGAAAAATACGTGTATTGAATGCCTTGTATCATCACTGAGCGCAAAACTGCGCTTAGTTCGATCAAGGAAGATAGTACGGAATGGAAGGGGTAAAAATATATGGATAAAGATAATTTAACAGAACCTCAACAATACCATTTAGATTTTTTGAAAAGCAGGTATGAACATCATAAAAAAGATCAGGAATATCCTTTTACATTTGCACTTGAGGATTGGCTTGAAGGTGAAAACGGTGCGGACTTAGATGATAGTGAGTTTACTATCATTATTCGAAAATTCACTGCGTGGGCTATGATTCAGCAAAGAAAATTAAATTTAGAATAGTCCGCAAACGACCGAAAGAACGGAATGGT
>NZ_JAFREL010000070.1 GCF_017377655.1 Candidatus Enterococcus ferrettii | reverse complement strand
CAGTTTTCAAAGGTCTACTTTTGATAATACATTGTGAAAGCTCGTCGCTTCAGCAACTTTTATATCATATCAGTTGCTTTACAGATAGTCAAGAATTTTTTCATCTTTTTTCTGAAAAAATGAAATTGTCAATCAGCAACTTTCATATCATATCTTTTATCAAAGTGTTTGTCAACAAAAAGATTTACGAATATTTTCGTGAAATTTTCTTTTTGCAGCAACGTTTTGTATCATATCATATACAGCGGAAATGTCAACAGCTTGGTCTAGTTATTTTCACAAAAAAACTGGCCCATCTATTTAAGACCAGTTAAAATCTACTTCTATTCCTAAGTGATCGCTTATTTGCGGCAATTGTTTGCCGTTAAATAAAGTCCGATAAGTCTGCGCCTTTAGTTGTGCCTGACTGAAAATATAATCTATCCTAATACTTTTTTGATTATCTTGCCAGCCATCAATTGCTTTCTCAACAGTTCCTCTTCCTTGCCTAATTTCAGCTTCCTCATAACTATCAAGAAACCTAAAAGAGCTATCCTTTACTAATTGATACCCTTGATTAGACCTATTATCAGAATTATTGAAGTCTCCCATAACTAAAATCGGAAAAGAAAGCCAATTTACTAATTTCTTCTCCAACGTTTTCCATTCATAGGCAAAACCTTCTGATGAAGAAAGCCACCACGAAAAATGTCCGTTAACAACAACGAAATTTCTTTCTTGATATTTTGTACAACATATTAGGACATTTCTTGTACGATAATCTTTGGGGTCAGTATTTTCAGAAACAGTAAGAGCATATGAAGTGAGTGGGCTTTTTGACAAAAGCCCTACTCCTTCATGATATATATCATATCCAATATGGTTATAGACCCAACTCCAATAATAATGACAGCCCAGCTCTTTTAAGCGCTGAATTAACAGAAGCATAAAGTTATCTTTCTTAACTGCTTTTTGATTTTTTACAGACTGAAAATATCCATCCAAAACCGCTTCAGTACTGTCTCGACGCTGATTCACTTCTTGTAAACCGACAAGTTGATACCCATTATTTAGGATTGCTTGCGCCAGTACCTCGATTTGTTGTTCAACATTTTCTTCCATATAGCTGTGTGTGTTTAATGTCAATACTTTCATATTAGAGCCGTCCTTTTAACTATCTATACTGCCAATCGCTTCACCTTTTTTCACTTTTCCGATTTTATCAAAGTGATATTTCTCTATTTTATCTCCATTGGTAAAGATAACAATCATTGTGGTCATTTTTCCAGCTTTTTTAATTTTAGTCAAATCAACTTGAGCAACAGGTGTCCCTGCTTCAACAGTTTGACCTTCAACAACGGAAATCTTGAACGGACCGCCGTTTAAATCCACTGTATCAATTCCCATGTGTAATAATACTTCAATACCCTCCGCTGTTTCTATGCCGATCGCATGTTTTGTCGGGAAAACTGAGGTTATTTTTCCGAATAATGGACTAACGATCTCTCCATCTTCTGGGATGACTGCAAAGCCTTCACCCATCATTTTTTGCGAAAATACATCATCTTCAACCTGATCAATAGCAATCAGTTCTCCCTTGGCAGGTGCAACTAACTGCGTAGTTTTTCCAGAAAAGTTCGCTCTCGGTTTTTCAATAGTTTCTGAAGCTGCCTCAATTACCGCAATTGTAGGAATTTCTGTGCCTGAATCTAATAAATCTTGAATATCTGATTTAAGAATATCTGCTTTTGGTCCGTAAACTGCCTGTACGCCATTATCCTTAACTAATAATCCCATGGCGCCAGCCTTTTTCCATTGTGCCTCACTGCCAACCTTTTGATTGTCATTCACCGAAACACGTAAACGTGTCATACAAGCATCTACATCTGAAATATTTTTTGGTCCGCCCAACAGGTTGATGATTTGGACAATTTGAGAGTTGGCAGCCGCCGTTTCACCATTACTTGATACTGCCTCCTCTGCCCCATCATTTTCATAGTTGCCGTTTCTTCCTGGAGTTGCATAATTAAACTTCTTAATCATAAAGTTCGCAACAAAATAAGTGAACACTCCAAAAACGATGGTAACAATAACAAAGTTTAAGAAATCACCGCCAATTCCGGCATTTAATCCCATTGGTAAACGTGTTAGCAATTCAATATTGCCAAATGAATGAACCCGCAAGTTAATGACATCAGCCATTGCAAACGCAGCTCCTTGAATAACTGAATAAACAGCATACAGTGGTGCAGCCACAAACATAAACATATATTCTAATGGTTCAGTCACACCAGTTAAAAATACTGCAGCTGCTGCCGAGATATACATAGATTTGTATTGTTTCACCTTGTCTTTGTCAACATTGCGATACATGGCAACAGTCAATCCCATTAGAATACCTGATGAACCGATCATTTGCCCCACCTTGAAGCGCGCAGGGGTCCACTGTTCTAAAACCTGTGCGTATTGCGCTGTATCTCCAGCACCACGTAAGTTTACCAAGTCTGTCGCCCATGCTAGCCACAATGGATCTTGACCAAATACTTGTTGACCTGCTTGAGCACCTGTCAAGATTTCGTAAGTTCCGCCAAGAGCCGTATAGTTAATTGGAATAGTTAACATATGGTGTAAACCAAATGGCAAAAGCAAACGCTCCAAAGTACCAAATAGGAATGGTGCGAGAATTGGTGCAGTATCTTGCGACTCAGCAATCCATTTACCAAATTCATTAATTCCAGTCTGAATAACTGGCCAAATCAAAGCTAAAATCAAAGAAACAATTACTGACCGCAAAATGACTACGAATGGAACAAATCGTTTCCCATTGAAGAATGTCAATACTTCTGGAAGCTTTCTGAAATTGTAGTACTTATTATAGGCTGTTGCACCGACAAATCCTGCAATAATTCCGACGAAAACTCCCATGTTTAGTGCTGGAGCTTCCAATACGCTTGTGAAATAACCGTCTACCACAATTTCCTGACCCAAAAGAGTATGAGTAATGGCTTCAGGATTCGCTAACATTTCACTTGTTACACCAAAAATGGCACCAGTGATGCGGTTAATTAAAATAAATGCTAGACCCGCGGCAAATGCCCCACCAGCCTTTTCCTTCGCCCAACTTCCACCAATTGCCAAAGCGAATAATAAATGCAGGTTTCCTATAACTGCCCAACCAATATTCTCAATTACACTACCCGTTGTTATAAGCCAACCCAAATTCTCACTGATCATCGGTAATGACTTCCCTATACTGATCATCAGTCCAGCAGCAGGCATTACCGCAATAACTACCATTAATGCCTTACCAAATTTTTGCCAAAACTCGAAACTAAAAATACCTTTGATCCCTTTCATAGTACCTCTCCTTTAAAAAAATATTAATGCAATCGGTTGCGCTGTTTCGTATTATATACCGCATCCGTTTTTTTGTAAACTCTTTCAGATAAATTAATTATTTACCTTTTTGATGGTATATGTCAAGATTCACGCTTTTCCTTGACTAACGCAACCGATTGCGTTTATTATTAAAGAAAAGAAAACATAAGGAGGATACACATGAACCAAATTCAACGATTATTTGACATTGATCCTTGGAAAATCCGCACAACCACATTAGATAAACAAAACCGACGCCTACAAGAATCTCTTACTAGCATTGGTAACGGGTATATGGGTATGCGAGGAAACTTTGAGGAGACTTACAGCGGAGATCATCACAAAGGTACTTATTTAGCTGGTATCTGGTACCCTGATAAAACTCGAGTCGGTTGGTGGAAAAATGGTTACCCCGATTATTTCGGAAAAGTA
Source organism: Candidatus Enterococcus ferrettii (assembly GCF_017377655.1). Taxonomy (GTDB): domain Bacteria; phylum Bacillota; class Bacilli; order Lactobacillales; family Enterococcaceae; genus Enterococcus_A; species Enterococcus_A ferrettii. The sequence continues at coordinate 214,123 of NZ_JAFREL010000070.1, read as the reverse complement.
ATCAACGCGATCGACTTTTTACAGATGAAAATTTTTATCAATGAGATCGAGGTTGATTTAGCTAAACAAGGAATGATAGATTTCGATTTAGAACTAAATATGCAAAATGGGGTTTTGTCCCGTTCTTTCACTGTAGTATTAGGTGATGCTAAAGTTCGCTTCTCCTTTGAACGTTTCTTAAGTATCGTTAAAAAGGAATTGGCCGTAATCAAACTTACTGCTGAGTGCCTATCCGGAAAAGCAGACATACAGGTGGTTTCCAGCTTAGATAACAACGTCCAAAACGAGGACAGTAATTATGAAGAAATGTTCTGGATCGAAAAGGAACGCGGTCATAAAGAGGATATCAGCTTTCTAACAACGCAAACTATTCCAAACAACTTTGGAATTGAACAGTTCTCAATTACTGCCGCCATGAAACATAGCGGAAATCTTGAAGCAAGTGTTCAGCATGATGATCAATTGATAGTTTCCGAGCAGTTTAGATGGAGCTTAACTGCTGGCGAAACCGGGCAAGTTGAAAAACGAGTTGTTATCGTGACCAGCCGTGATCTTCCTGAAGTTGAACAACGAGAGGCAGCAGTGGGATTGTTAGCTGATTATGCTCAATCTTACGAAGAATTATACAAAGAGCAAAGTGCTGCATGGGCCAAACGTTGGGAACTAGCCGATGTTTTGATCGAAGGCGATGATGAGGCTCAACAAGGGATTCGCTACAATATTTTTCAACTCTTCTCTACTTATTATGGGGATGACGAACGGTTAAATATCGGACCTAAAGGCTTCACTGGTGAAAAATATGGCGGTGCAACCTATTGGGATACCGAAGCTTATGCAGTCCCAATGTACCTAGCATTAGCCAAACCAGAAGTTTCCAAGAATCTGTTAAAGTACCGCCACAATCAATTACCACAAGCAAAAATAAATGCTCAAAAACAGGGTTTAAAAGGGGCACTGTATCCCATGGTTACATTTACAGGAATTGAGTGCCATAATGAATGGGAAATCACCTTTGAAGAAATTCATCGTAATGGAGCAATTGCTTATGCGATCTACAATTACACAAATTATACAGGTGATGACAGCTATCTGAAGCATGAAGGACTAGAAGTACTTACCGAAATTGCTCGTTTTTGGGCAGATCGCGTTCACTATTCTAAACGCAACCAAAAATATATGATTCATGGTGTAACTGGTCCTAACGAATATGAAAACAATGTCAACAATAACTGGTACACAAATACTATTGCTGCATGGATCTTGAAATATACTTTAGAAAACTATTTACTTTATCAAGGCCATGTTTCAGTAACTATTACCGCTGAAGAACAAGCGAAATGGCGGGATATTATTGAGAAGATTTACTTACCGGAAGACAAGGAGCTGGGTGTATTCGTTCAGCATGATACCTTCTTAGACAAAGACTTAATGCCGGCAAGTGATCTTTCTTCTGAGGATCGACCACTAAACCAAAAATGGTCGTGGGATAAAATTTTACGTTCTTGCTTCATTAAGCAAGCTGATGTTCTGCAGGGTATCTATTTCTTTAACAATCAATTTAGTTTAGAAGAAAAAAAGCGAAACTTTGAATTTTACGAACCGATGACTGTCCATGAATCCTCTTTATCTCCTTCTGTTCATGCCGTTTTAGCTGCAGAACTAGGAAAAGAAGAAAAATCGGTTGAAATGTATCAACGTACTGCTCGCTTAGACTTGGATAATTACAATAACGACACTCAAGATGGCTTGCATATTACTTCTATGACGGGCAGTTGGTTAGCAATCGTACAAGGTTTCGCTCAAATGAAAACATTCGATAATGCTTTAAGCTTTGCTCCCTTTTTACCAAGCAAATGGAAACAATATTCTTTCCACATCAATTATCGCGGACGTTTGATTGCTGTAGCTGTCAATGAAGATGAAGTATCATTAAGCTTGAAAGAAGGCTCCCCAGTTAAGGTGCACATTTATAACCAAACGGTTGAACTAGGTTCAGAAATTACTGTTCCTTTGAATAAGGAGGAGAAGCATGTTTAAAGGTGTACTCTTTGATTTAGATGGCGTAATTACTGATACAGCAGAATATCATTACCAAGCTTGGAAGAAATTAGGCTCTGAAATAGGTATTTCTATTGATCGTCAGTTCAATGAACAATTAAAGGGTGTCAGTCGGGAAGATTCTCTTAACCGTATGCTTGAACATGGCGGCAAATCTTCCACTTATACTACGGAGGAACTAGCAGAATTGGCTGCTCGTAAAAATGAAAATTATGTCAAAATGATTCAAAAAGTCTCGCCAAAGGATGTCTATCCTGGTATTTTAGACTTATTAGAAAATCTAAGGCAAGCCGGGATTAAAATTTCTTTGGCATCCGCTAGCAAAAACGGACCCTTTCTACTAAAACAGATGGCCTTAACAGATTATTTTGATGGGGTTGCGGATCCAGCTAAACTACAAGCTGGTAAACCGGCACCAGATATTTTTATAGAAGCTGCTGAAATTGTCGGATTATCGCCAAATGAATGCATTGGAATTGAAGATGCACAGGCTGGCATTACTGCTATTAAAGCCAGCGGAGCATTACCTATTGGTATAGGACAACCTGAACAACTGGGCTATGATATTCCACTTGTAGCTTCTACTAGAGAATTAACATTGGAATTTTTAACCAACTGCTGGAAGAATTAAGCAGCGAACAGAAAGGAGAGAAAAACAAAAATGACTGTTACCGTAAAAGATGTTGCAAAAAAGGCAGGAGTCTCTCCTTCTACCGTTTCACGCGTAATCAATGATCACCCAAGCATTTCCAATGAAACAAAAAAGAAAATTCGATATATTATGGACGAAATGGGCTATTTCCCAAATATAACTGCTCGAAATTTGGGAAAGCAACGAGCAAATTCTTTAGGCGTAATCCTGCCGCCTTTAGATTCCAACGAACGAATCGGAAACCCATTATACTTGGAGCTGATTAATGCTATTAACGAAACTGCACATGAATTTCAAGTGACCACCGCAGTGGCTTCAGCTACAACAGCAGAAAGTTTATTGGAGAACGTCATAAGAATGCATCGGCAAAAACAAGTTGACGGATTTATCTTAACCTATTCTGAGAAGGACGATCCAATAACACAGTATCTGTATGAAAATAGTGTTCCTTTCACTTTGATTGGACGCCCGGCAGAAAAGGAAGCTGAGATTATTTACGTCGATAATGACAATCAACTGCTTGGCAAACAAGCCACAGAATTTTTATTATCAAAAGGACATAAAAATATTTTGTTTGCTTCAAATGTAAACCAGCAAATCGTTTTCTTCGAACGTTATTTCGGATATCAGGAGGCTCTCATGCTAGCTAGTCTACCAACGCATTCGCCGATCACGTTGACTAAACCAGAAGACTACGCAGCTTTTCCTGAAATTATTGAACAAACTAATGCAACAGCCCTGGTCGTTATTGATGACATCTTTGCTCTGCGAATTATTCAATTAGCTAATTTTTACGGCTATCAGGTACCCGATGATCTATCCATCATCAGCTTCAATAATTCTATTTTTGCAACCTTAGTACATCCTTATCTAACAACCATCGATATCGATATTACTGATTTAGGACGACTAGGAACTCAGAAATTAATGGAGCAACTTGACAACAAACCAAGCAATGGAGTTCAGTTGGTTGTTCCACATCAATTGATTCAAAGGGAAACAGTCATTGAAAATCCTAAGAATCAATAAAAAGCTGAAGGCGCAACTTGTGGCCTTCAGTCTTTTTTCGCTATACTGCACAAATAGAGAGAAGGAACAACTATGCAAATCATTCTATTAAGTATAGTGATTTTTGTATTATACGCGAGCTATGAAACGTTTCGTCTAAAAGAAAAGCATTTTAGTTTAAAAAAGGAAAACCATATAAAAATCGAAGAAGGCCATACAGGCTCTTTCACGATTGCTCATATTAGTGATATTCATTTTTCGCGTTTTTATTCTCCGAAACGTTTTTCGAAAATTGTCGCTGCAATCAACTTGCAGGTACCAGAGGTAATTATTTTTACTGGCGACTTGGTGGAGGACTTTCGTTATTGGCGAAAAAGAGATTGTTCCGAGATAATTAAGCAGCTAGCTGCTTTACAAGCAGTTAAAGGTAAATTCGCTATATTAGGAAACCATGATTATCAATCTGAAGGCCAGCAACAAGTACAAGACATTTTGGTCAAAGGTGGTTTTACCCTTTTGGACAATCAAACTCAGGTAATAGAAACGATCAGTCTGTCTGGGATCGAAGATAATCAAGGAGGTATTCCTGATTACTCAATCACTCCTTTACCAGCTGATTTTTCAATCTTATTAATTCATGAACCTGACCAAGTAGATGAAATCAAAGCATTATCCTCCTTCGATTTAATCTTAGCTGGACACAGTCATGGCGGTCAACTCCGCTTACCCGGGCTGCCATATCAAAATCACGGGTCGAAAAAATATTGGGCAGGAATCTACCATTTATCTGAACACTCATTGCTAATAGTAAACACAGGCCTTGGAACCACTGGACCTCCTCTACGTTTTCGAGTAATACCTGAAATTCTTTATTTGCATTTATAAAAGGAAAATCCCCCTCATGTTTGTGGTTTTAGCGACCGATTCAAAACAAACGACAGAACAAAAGGCAAAAAATTATAGCTATTAGTCACAATTCATTAAAATTTGGGGAGTTGTTCTTCAAAAAAAATGATATAATAAAGAAAAAACGGAAAAGAGGTAGGCTATGAGTGTTCTTTCCCATATGGACAGCATGAAGAAGGATATGTCTGCTGCTGAAAAGAAAATTTATCGTTTCATCTGCGACAACAAGGAAACTATTCCTACTATGACAGCGAGTGAAATTGCTGCCGGTGCTGGATCTAGCGCACCAACGGTTGTACGTTTTTCAAAAAAAATGGGGTTTAATAGCTTAACAGCTTTTAAAATCAGTCTTTCAGCGGAAACAAGACAAGCAGTAGAAATTACTGGTTACAGCGATGTCGGTCCTAACGAACCCTTTCAAACATTGAAAAACAAGTTAGCAAACAACGCGCAATTTACGATTAGTGAAACATCAGAGCTCTTCAATGAGAAAATTTTCAATGAAGCTTGTCACTTACTTGAGTCCACCAATTTTTGTTTCGTCTCAGGTGTTGGTGCTTCTCGCCTAGCCGCAGATGATATTACGCAAAAATGGACGCGTCTTGGTAAAAACATTGTTTACGAAACCGACTACAACTTACTCTTGCCGCAATTAGTTACTAACGCGAAACAAAGCGTTCTGTTTCTAATTTCAAATTCAGGAAAAACACCTGAATTAATCGCACTCGCTGAAACAGCGAAAAGCTTAGATATACCAATTATTGCTTTGACACAATTTGGTCAAAATCGTTTATCAAAATTAGCTGATATCCATTTGCAGACTTCAAGACCTATGGAAGCTGAAATTCGGAGTGCGGCAACCAATTCGATTATTGCACAATTCATTACTATTGATTTATTGTTCTATTTATACATTAGCAGAAATCAAAAATACGCTAAAAAGATCTTTAATACTCGTCAAGCGATTGATCAATATCGGCAAAAGTATTTCTAATTTAAGCATCGGAGTCCTTGGCTTACCCGCCGACAACTTCGATGTTTTTTTATCAAATATTTACTTTAAAAATTAATCTTTCTTTAACTTTATTATCAAGTTTGTTAAAAATTATATTATGTCTTTATGTGATTATTTTTGTTGAAATCCCCCTAACATATAGTAATTGTGTGATGATTAGCTAATGATAAAAAACTTTCAATAACATGCTTAATAAATTAAAAAAATATTTGATTACAACGCAAAAAATGCTGCATAAAATAATTTTTGTTTAAAAAAACTGAGAGTAAACGCTTTCTTAGTTTAAAATACCTAATGAATCCACTAAAATCTACTATCTTATTTACTTAATACAAGGTAAACTATAGATATAAAATGTAGGATTTACTATTTATACGGAGGGCGAGATTAGCAATGAAAGCGAAGAAAAAAAAACAGTTAAAAGCACAGTTTTTAAAAGAATCTCCTTTATTCCACTTAAAAAAGGAAACTAAGACGCTAATTAAAAAGGGAGAGAACCCTTATTTCCTTGCCTTAGACTGTTTGTATCACCGTTACCATATCACACATTTCGATAAATCTGATGAGCAATTAATGAATTTTCTTGAACGTTACTTGTTAGAATTAATTGAACCCGTTAACTATCATGTCGGCCAAGAACAGCTGCTGCATGACATGGGTAAATATCAACACTTGCTGGAAACTTATCATTTATTAAAATATGATCCATCCGCATTTAAGCAAAGTATGGATTGGTTTCAAGAGCTCTTTTCAGATCAGCTGGAAACTATCAGGCAATGGCCAAAGCAGTTCATACTTAGCTTTTTTTCTGTAATAAAAGAGGATGACACGTTCTATTTTATGGATGAAAGAGATCAGCAAAAATATTTAATCAAAAATTTCAAAACATTAAATCTGAAAGGTTTGGCGGCAAAGCAGTTACGGGTATTGGCTCTGATCGTTCCGATTGGCGAAAACTATATTTCTACTCCACCAATTGTTAGCGAACCTGATCAGATTATTTTAGGAGCTTTAAGAAAAGAGTCTGCAGAAGAAGCAGCTAAGGATTCTATTTTATGGTATACCAGCTTCCTGCATGACCAGATTGGCGAAGATATTGATGATGTTTTCGAAAGGTTGGAGCAGAATTTAGGGGAAGAATTAGGCGAGCATCCTGATTGGGTTGAGGAAGCAGATAAGGAAGATCCGCCATTTTATCCAGCACAAAAACAACCCCTTGAAACTCCAGAAGGGTTCGCACGCAGACTACTGGCTCAGGACGAAACACTGAACGAGTTTATTTATAGTGAGCAAATGACTGCCTTCTTAGCGCAGGTAATTGAACGTTTCCCACAAATGTTCTTTGCAAAGTCCAATGCTTTCTCTTTACTAGAGGCTGTGAGAGATATTTTTACAGACGAAGAGGTTGACGACGAACAATTTGAAATGTATAGTAATTTTGCTTCAATTTTTTGGTATGGTTTCTTGCGAGAAAATATGTCAGATGAAATTAAAAACATTGAGCAATACCAAGTTTCTAAAGATTATTGGTATGAAAAATTTGTGTCTTATTAACAGTAATGAATACTTCATACCGCAGGTCGAAAAATAGTTAAATCCTAACTACCGTAGTTGTAAAGTCTACTTTAAAACTCTCTTTTTTACGGATATTTAACTAACGATAGTTTGGATTTTCTTTTTAGCTGTTTATTCATAACTCTATCCTTTCTTTTGATGCAATTTAAGGTGTACACTCTAATATCCTTAGTATATGTTACCAAATGAAAAGTTCCCATCCTTCTAAAAATCAACTCCACCCTGAAAAAGCTCATTTTAAGCACCAATGTAACAATACAATTCCTCTCTTGTTCCCTTTTTTTGAAAAGTTAATCCAAAAGAAGCTCGAAACGTCTTGAATCAAACGCTTCGAGCTTTTATTTTTGTATTATCCGACTGACCCTTCCAGCAAAAGGCTAGCTTTTTCTGGAGCTTCTGACAGGCGCTAATCGTTGATGCAACAGCATTCTACTTTTTCAGCGAATGCTGTGAAATTCTGGTAATTTTTGTCAATTGTAGTTAGTTTTGATTTAGTTTCAAACCGTTTCAACTAGAAAAAATATGGATATTTTGAAAACTTTTAGTAAGGCAATTGCGAGCTAGAAAGAATACTAAAAATATGATGCAGACTCATTTATATTATGAGTCTGTTTTTCTATCCATCAAATATAGGCAACCAGATAAACTATTCTTTATCTATCAATATGTTATTGTATGTTATCTGAATCTATTGGATAATGTATATATACATTAACTGATGGAGGGATAGCATATGAATCAAAAAATAAATGAGCTGTTATCAACTGTTCTTATGGAGAAAAATATTTCATTTTTGATAGGAGCTGGTGCTTCGTCACCCTTTTTCTCATCATTAGGTAATTTAGAGAACGTCTTAACAAATGAGAATATTAATGAAGATGGGAAAAGGTTAATCAAAGCACTATTTTACGATGCTTCTATTGCTAATAATATATATTTAGTGGAACACTTGCAAGATCAAGTAATCAGTAATGATGAGAATAAAGAGATGATGTTTTCAATCTTAATAGAATATAAAAGATTCATTCACAATATTCTTGAATATATGAAAGTTCGGAATAGCCGTGTTTCACCTAAACGGACCAATATCATAACTACAAACTATGATCTTTTTATAGAAGCAGCAATTGATGATATTTTAGAAGATAATCCTAGAGTTCATTTTAATGATGGAACTAATGGATATACAAAAAAGATTCTACAAACTGATAATTTTAATAAGACTTTATTATACTCCGGCGTATTTGATAACTATTCAAATGAGATGCCAACGATAAATTTGATAAAATGTCACGGCTCAGTTAACTGGCAAACCTACTATTCTAATGATAACAAAAAGAGAATTCAAGTTAGCTCTTCAATTAGTATTATACAAGAATTAAATTCATTAATTGATTCATTGTTCGATGACATAGAAGCATTCACATCTGATTCAGAAGATTTAAAAAACTGGTTACCAACTATCGATGACTTATTTGAATTGATAAATGAAGAGAATTCTGAAAATATAAAAGAAGATATTAATTTGATAGGTAATCATTTTTCTGAAGAATTAAGTGAGATAGTCAACAAACTTGAAAAAATACAGATTGTTTATCCTACTAAAAAGAAGTTTGAATCAACATTAGTAAATGAATATTATTTTAACTTGCTACGTTTATTAAGTTACGAACTAGAAAAGGAACAGTCTACGTTAATTGTTTTTGGGTTTTCTTTCTATGATGAACACATTACAGAAATAGTTCAAAGATCACTAAACAATCCAAATTTGTTAGTTATTATCTTATGCTTTTCTGATAAAAGTAAAAATGAAATTATTTCAAATTTCAACTTCACTTCAAATACTATTCCTAATAATATCAAATTTGTCACTCCAAGTGATTTTATTATTAAAACAGTAGATATCGAAACTTATAAAGAAGAAACTGAGGATGAAGACTTATTGGCAAGTAATATTATATACGATAAAGAAGAAGTCACTATATATAGCAAAGAGGTTTCTTTTATTAAAAATAATTCAATAAATAAAATTGCCACTTTAGATTTCAACTCTCTTAATCGCTTACTTGAAACTGATATAACCAACACTTTCAACGAGAAACATTTTTCTAATTTAACAGATGAAGGAGATGATCTTTTTGAGTGATTTAGAGATTGGAATAGTTGTTGAAGCCAATGGATTCACAAATAAAATTGCTACTTATGATAATACTAATCATTCGAGCTTTATAAATAACGGTGAGATAGTAAAAAACATAAGTGTAAATAGTTTTATTATAATAGAACAAGGTTTTGTTAGAATAGTAGCTAGAATCAATTCTGAAACAATATGGGATATTGCAAATACAAGCAAACATAGTATGAATTTTGATAATAGATTTTCTAAACATTCAATAAAAAGAATTTTAGAGGTTCAAGTTGTGGGCTATATTAAAAATAATATTTTTCACAGTGGCTCTTCCTACCTGCCAATGATAGGTAATTCTTGTATCATACCTAACGATAATGACATAAATTTGATTTATATTAACAATTATTCTGAAAATGAACGACACCTTGTTTCAATCGGAAAGAGCCTTATTGAACAAAATACTATAAATCTTCCAGTTAATTTATTTTTTGCTTCTCACATAGGAATTTTTGGGAATACAGGTAGTGGAAAATCTAATACACTCCATAAATTGTACTACGAACTGTTTCGTTTAGGGAACCTACCAAAAATGAAAAGTAATAGTAAATTTTTGATCTTAGATTTTAATGATGAATATACCCAACCTTTTTCATTTGGAATTCTAAATGATAAGGTAAATAAGATAACTCATATTTTGGATTCTTCAAAGTCCAATGATAGTCAAAAATTTCCAATTCAAAAAAGTAATTTTTTAAATGAAGAAATTTTATCAATTCTATTTCAAGCAACACAGCAAACGCAAAAACCATTTTTAAGTAGAGTCATTAAGAGCATTAATAAATATGGGACAGGAAGTGAATCGTTAGCTCGCTGGATTGTCTATCAACTAATGACCATATTAAATGGTGAGCCAAATAAAGATGTTTTTAATAGGTTAATAAACTTATTAGAAGAGTCTTTCCCTGGCATTGCATGTCATATTGAAATATTAAAAAGAGTTCAGGTGAATTCTACAAATGGTTATTTCTACTTAGAAAGTCCTCAACTATATTTTAATGGGACAATTGATTCTCATCATGTAGAAAGTCTTAAAATTTCTGATGTGAAAGCTTACATTGAATCTTTGGAATTTGATTTGATAGATGAATTTGAAATTAGATGTAAACTTCAACTGGTTTCTGAATTAATGTATGGAAGTATAATCCCCGAACATATTGAACCACTTATAAAAAGAATAGAGACACGAATTGGGAATATTAAAAACTATATAAAGCTTGTAGATGAACTACCTTTTCAACCATTTTTACAAATTGTTTCATTAAAATCGTTGAATCAAGAGGCAAAAAAAATAGTATCATTGCTTATCACTAAAATGTACTTTGACAAACACAAAAGAGATAATGTTATCAATGATAAAAGTTTTCATTTAATTGTAGATGAAGCACATAATATTCTTTCTAGTCAATCAGTGAGGGAACAAGAAGGTTGGAAAGACTACCGATTAGAACTTTTTGAAGAGATAATAAAAGAAGGTAGAAAATTTTCATTCTTTCTAACAATTTCTAGTCAACGTCCAGCAGATATATCTCCTACCATTCTTTCTCAAGTTCATAACTTCTTTCTCCATAAGCTTGTAAATGAAAAAGATTTACAGATAATTGACAATTCTATCTCCACATTGGATAGAATTTCAAAATCTATGTTACCAATACTTTCTCAAGGTGTATGTATAATCTCTGGAACAGCAATAACTATGCCAATCACTGTATCTATTGATTTCATTTCAGATATTTCACTTCGCCCAAAAAGTGATACTGTCCAACTTACAGATATTTGGGAATAATAAAAATATCACTGACGTTCATAAATCTGAACGTCTTTTTTTGTTCAAATAATTCATTATGAAAATACCCGCTTATGACCTTTATTGTTATTCAAGTACACCAGTGACACATAATGAAGGAAATTACCTCAAAATAATTATCTTAAAGGAGTTGAACAAAAACCCTTGTCCCCACTAATCAGAAGTCCCTCTCGTAACCTAAAAAACAAAAATAACTCAAGGAGGAAAAGAAACAATGACAACTAAATATAAAAAGCACAAACTAGCCAACTATCTGGGATTGATAGTAATTATGGCTAGTTTTTTTGTTACTCCTATCACTGCTCTTGCTGCTACCGTCAACTACACAAGAATTGCTGATTACGTTTCTACTTGGTATTTAGCGAACCCTGCTGGTCTTCATTGGACAGATGATGGTGTTCACATGATTAAAGCAGAGGGTGAGCCTGCCTTTTGTATTGAACATGGTACCATTTTAAACGGCGGTTCTGGTTTTGATCCATCTGAACTCACTATTGCTGAAAAAGACCGCTTGTCTCTGATTGCCTATTATGGCTATAAAACGAATCCTACAAGTGAAAACTATGGAATCACTCAAAATATGATTTGGGAGTCGTTTGGCGATCAGCTACTGTCTACCACCCTTCCCAACTATCAAAATCGGAAAAATGAAATTCTAGCAAAAGTGAATGCGCACAATACAAAACCTTCATTCAATAATCAGACGATCACGTTAAATGTTGGCGATACAATCACACTTAATGATACAAACGGTGTTTTAAGTAAGTATGGCAATCTAGCTAGCAATTCCGCTAATCTACAACTAAATAAATCCGGAAACCAATTGAAGTTAACCGCAACCAGTTCATCGAAAGAAACAGGAAAATTACAGTACAATATCGCAAATGCGAATGATGTTGGTACAAGTTTTGTTTTCAACAAACCCAATGAACAAAAAGTAGCTACTTTCAAATTATCTAATGCCGGATCCTTTCAGCTAAATATCAAAGTCAATTTAAACGGTAATGTCAAATTGAAAAAAGTAGATGAGGATACCGGACAGCCTGTCCCCAATACAAAAATGAAATTTGAGTTTAACGGACAATCCAAAGAAATTGTCACTGATACGAATGGTTTAGCTCAAATAAATGACTTAAAAGCTGGTACCAAAATAAAAATCACCGAAGTAACTGCCAACAATGGCTTTGTAAATAAAGGCGAATCTAAAGAAATTACGATTGAACCCAATAAAACAATTGAAGTGGTGTTTGGAAATAAAGCCCAACAAGGATTGCTTCACCTAAAGAAAACAGGGCAAAAAGCTTCTAGTGTTACAACCAAAGATTCAAAATATGGAAAGCTACATGAAATCACTTTCGATTATGTTCCTCTGGCGGATGTAACTTTCACCATCAAAGCTCGTGAAGATATTAAAGTAGGCAACTATGTTCATGCAAAAAAAGAAAGTGTAGTTGCCACTGTTCAAACAGATAACAATGGTGAACTAATGAATATGCCAAAACTTTATCTCGGAAAATATGAAGCCATTGAAACAGCTGCGCCTGCTGGCTATTTGATGAATACCACTCCGCTTCCTTTTGAATTCACCTATGAAGGACAAAACGTTGAACTTGTATCTCAATCTATTGAAGCAAAAAACGATTTTCAACAACTAAAGATCACTCTCCATAAAAACGAAGAGCAGATTCAGGAGTGGAAAGAAAATAAACCAATTATAGAAGAGATCAAAGCCAACGACAAAATATTCGGTCTGTTTACTAATCAAGCATTTACAATGACAGATAAAACAGTGCTGCATGCTGATTCTCTACTAGGTTTTGGCACAGTAAAAGATGGTGGACTTACGTTCCCTAGGCAACAATTAATGGAAGGAAAATATTACTTTCAAGAATTAGATGCTGGTGAAATTCATGATATTGATACTAGCCGTCATGAATTTGAGTTTACAGCAGCTGACCACGAATCCGAAAAAGTAATCGATATTTATGCTGCTAAAGAAAACTTGGAGGATGAATCTGTACCACTTCTAAATAAGCTTCACTTCAACCAATTCTCACTAAAAAAAGTAAATGAAGAAGCCACTTTAAAAGAAAAAAATGGCTATGATTTTGCTTTTACAGGGAATGGAAAAGGCACTATTTTCACTTTAGAAAATGAGGAAAAAGAAGTGATTCAAACAGTCACTGTAGATGAACAATCTCTTGCTACCTTTACCAATATCCCTGTGGGAACATTCTATTTGAAAGAAAAACAATCAGCTTCTGAACAGTATGTTCTATCTCCTGAGACCTATCAAATCGTCTCTACTCTAAAAGGAATTCAAGCCTATGACAGTAAAGGAACTTTACTTAGTGAAATCCTTAATGAAGAGAAGAAAGAAGAAAATCAAAACAAGCCATTAACGAATGAAACTACCCCAGTTGAGGAACCACAAACCAATCAAGAGCCACTTCTACTGCTGGAGATTAAAAATCATTTAGTCAAAGGGATTGCTGAACTAACCAAAACGGATGTTTCCAATGGAAAAGAGCTACCAGATACAGGCGTTCGTATTCTTGATAAAGATAAAAAAATCATCATTGAAGGAAAGACGGATCATCAAGGTCGTTTTAGTTTTGAAAACTTACCACGAGGAGTTTACTATTTCCAAGAATATAAAGCCCCTACTGGCTATCAAATAGACGAAACGCCGATTAAGTTTGAAATTCAAGAAGATGGTGAGGTTGTCAAATGTAACATGACAAATGAAATGATTCCAAGTAAAAAAGAAACTTCTGTAACAGGAAGCTTACCACAAACTGGTGAAGTTGTTTCTTTTGCAGGAATTATTTTAGGGAGCTTATTGTTAGCTGGAGTTGCTGGCTATTACCTTTACAACAAAAAGAAAAAGCATCACAACGATAATTAGAAAAAACGGAGGCAGTTCTATGTCTCTTTTTTATTATAAAAAAGAAAGAAGGAAAAAAGATGTCCAATCGTGTCACAAGCATTGTCTTAAAGGACAATCAATTAGGAAATAAAATCAAAGCAACCGTTAAAGAAGAACGAGAAATTTATGTAGAGGGAAAAAGAATCCCTTGTCGCATTTTTACAGCCTCCTCTGCTCTTCATCCTGACTTTGAAATCATCGTTCCAAATTTACGAAACTCCCTACGTTTTGAAGGTCGTAAAGAAGTCGAGCTGCGTGAAGTTACACTTGTTCCTAGTGCCAAACGAAATAATATTGGAACAGTTAGTCGATCACTTGAATTACAAATTTTCGCTAAACAACTGCTGACACTGAACTAGAAAAGGAGAAAAATGATGAGTTTAAAATTTGAAGATAACATTGTGAAAGATTTTGATACACGTAGAACATTTGGAAAATTATTCTATTTGAATAGCCAAAAAATTTATGAAACAGATACAGAAGGTAACCGAACAGATTTTGTTCGTGAACAACGCATTACTGTCTATTCCGAAGCTAAAAATGACCAAATTGATATTACTGTTCCAGAAACTGTTGATACTACAGCGTTCTCTTATGATGATGAAGTAGAGCTTACAGGAGAAGTCACTGCACTTGCTTGGCTTTCTTCTTATACTGGTTATAACGATTCGATTCAGTCAGAGCAAGCCTTCAAAATCCGAGCAGAATCCCTAAAAAAAGTAGAATCAGTTAATGTAAAGCAAGCTAAAGGGGACCAAAATCTGAAAAACTAATTGAATGGAGGCAACTATGAACACATTCTTTCATTATCGTGGACGTAGAATTCGTCCTCTACATCTATCTGTTTATCGTACCTACCTTCTACTAGCTTGGTTTCCTTTTCTATTATTTGCTGGTTACTACAGCTACCTTTTTATCTATCCGCTAATACAGATGATGCAACAAAGACAAATAATTGATTGGATTGCCCTCTTAGTTCCCATTGGAGGGCTTTTTTTAATACTCTTCTTGCCGTTGTTAGTTTTGGTCATGATTCGCAGAGTTTCTTTTTTAAAGGGTGGTTTCTTCTATCGAGTTTACCAACGACAAATGTTAGCTCGTCTCTTGAAAAGCAATGGATTGTATGAGAAGAAGGAACGGAAATCAAAAGAACAGGCTACTGAAAAAATGGTTTTTCCAAAAGTTTATTACCGTAATACCAAGGAAATTCTTTATTTAACGGTTCCCACAGATGGCATGAAATGGCATGATCGCTTTCAAAAAATTGCAAAAACTTTTGAAGAAATGTACATTGCTGACTTCATTGAGGAACAAAAGGAAATGGGCTTCACCACCTATTTATTAATGATTGATGTGATCAGTAAGCGGATTGGAATTGAAGATTGTATCGTAACAAATGGACAAGTCAAACTCATGGATGGCGTTATATGGGACTATGCCGAAGTGCCTCACATGTTAGTAACTGGAGGCACAGGGGGTGGCAAGTCCTACTTTCTGCTCACCTTAATTCATGCGCTCATTCAGATTGGAACGGTTGATGTATGTGATCCAAAAGAAGCAGATTTAAAAGATTTAGAAAGTCTACATTTATTCAAAAATCACGTATTTTACGGAACAAAATGGATTACGAAATGTTTAAAGAATGCTGTAGAAGAAATGAATCGACGTTATGTTTATATGAAGGCTCTCCCTAACTATACAACAGGGAAAAACTTTGCATACTATGGTATTCCTCCCTACTTTATTATTGTTGATGAGTGGGCAGCCTTTTTTGGCACCTTAACCTATAAAGAACAGGACGAAATTCTGCGATATGTAAAGGAACTTGTTCTAAAAGCACGACAAGCAGGTGTTTTTCTCATTTTAGCAACCCAACGTCCTGATGCAGATAACTTTGGTGGCGGTGTACGTGATAATCTTTTATTTCGAGTTAGCTTGGGAAAGCTATCAGAACAGGGCTATTACATGACTTTTGGATCGGATCAAAAAGGAAAAGCGTTCATCAATAAACGAATTAAAGGCAGAGGCTACTGCGATAGTGGCTCAGGAGTTCCTCGTGAATTCTATGCCCCTCTTGTTCCTAGAAAATATGACTTTCTAGCAGCTCTTCAACAAATTGGTTCTATGCAAACGTTAAATATAAAAGAGCTTTTACAAGAAATGACTACTGAGGAAATTAATGAAGCACATTCAGCATTTGGACTTTCACGGAAAAAGCTAGAGTGAGATCCCCCCACTATATCAATGAAAAAAGGGAAAGGAAAAGTTTTATCTTTCGTTGCCCTTTTTTCGTTGCCTCAGCGGATGGAAGAAGCTGATACTAACCGCTTCGTTTTATGAACAAGGTTTCCTTGTGAAAGCCGCACACTTTGGTGTGTGGCGGTAGAACGAAAAGGAATAGGCAGGTTTCCTGACTATGACTGTGCGTGGTTAGGGCGAGCAACGCTCGCTCTAACCTGTTACCCCCCGCTTAATAACATGGGGGTAACTTTTTACAAGAAAGACAAAATAGTTATCAAAATCCCTTATTAATAAAGCTTTTCTTTAAGAATAAAGCTGTAAACAATTTTCATTTATTTTGTGAACATAAGGCAGGTGACCCATGAATAATCAAGAAATAAAAATTTTACGAAAGCGACTTCAATTAACACAACAGCAATTTGCTGAAAAGCTTGATTGGAGTAAATCATACCTTTCCATGATTGAAACTGGTAAACGAACGATCACAAAAAAATCCATAGAAAAAATACGCAAAACATTCCATTTGGACGGTGGCTTTCTACCCATGGAAGCAAAAATTGATTTTCTTCGTGTTCGATTCAAAATCCACTCCCCTTCTCAAGTAATTGAGAAAATATTACAAATGAATCCAGATGTATTCATTTACAAAAACTATGGCTTTAATCATTATACAGAAAGCTATTGTTTTAGTGACATCTTTGTTTTCTCAAATCCAGAAAACCTAGATATGGGAGTGATGATTGAACTGCGTGGACAAGGCTGTCGAGAATATGAATTGGTACTAGAAGAACAAGAAGAAACTTGGACGACATTCTTTTGGCGGCTTTATCAATCGAATATTTTTGGTGAAGGTCTAATAATTGACACCAAAATTACACGAATTGATTTGGCTCTGGATGAACATCTCTCTCTTCTTTATCCCAATTATGATTTATTTGAATTGAAAGAAAAAGTTGAACAAGGATTAGTCGATACCACTTTTCGCAATTTTGATTTTACAGGAGGAATTGTTGTGAAGAATGGACAACAGCTCAACAAAGGACTCTCTCTTTATTTTGGTTCCAGACAATCGCCGTTTTATTTAAACTTTTACCAAAAAGATTACGAATTGGCAAAAAAAGAAGAAATATCTGTTGAAATGGCTCGTCAGAAATATGGCATTAAAAATCGTTATGAAATCCGTTTGGCTGACGAAAAAGCTTATCTCTTTGTTGAATATTTACTTTCTACAGGAGAAACAATTGAATGGATCGTCAAAGAATTAATTGATACTGCCATCAAAGTATATGATTGCGACTCAAATGGACTGCGCACTCATTACAGTCAAAATTGGCGCATGGTCATTGAAAGCATGCAAGAATTACGGTTGACCATGAAGGGTGAAAAACCAAATTATGATAAAGCGTTACGCTGGCTCTCAAACTATCTTGCTCCTACGCTAAAGAAAATTTGGATTATGGATCAAACGTTTGGCAAAAATGAGTTAATGTCTAGAATTCAGCAAGCAGAGCTAAAAGAAAAAGATCAAGAAGAGCTGTCAAAACTTACAACAACAATAAAAGAATTATTGCTACAAGAAGAAACTCAAGCAGCTACTCCCTCTTCTGTAACTGTTACACAAGATGAAGTCGAACAGCTATTAGCACAATTTTTATTTAATTGAGAGGTGAAAAAAATGATTGAATTATATATCGAAAATCTTCATACCCATAAAGGGCGATGGTTTGAACTACCTATTGATTGGGAAGAGGTCAAAGAAAAAATCGAATTGGACGATGGGCAGGAACATTTAATAACAGACTACATGGCACCATTTACCCTTTCTCACTATGAAAATTTTAGTGAAATGAATGAAGTAGCAGAACAACTGGATGAGCATAGTGGACACCCAGCCATTCACTATTTAGGTGAACTTGTAGAGTACGGATTTTTCAGCGATATTTTAGATGCATTTGAACAAATTGATGAAATTCAAGTCTACTCTGACTGTTATTCTTATAAAGACTATGCAGAACAATTAGTGGATGATCTTGGCTATTTATCTGGTGTTCCTGATTTAATCAAGTGGAATGTTGACTATGGGGGAATTGGTGAAGATTTACGCCAAGATGGACGCCTCTATCAAGCAAACGACAATACTATTATTGAGGTATTGTCATGAATCAGAAATATCTCAAAGAAGAACTCAAAAAATATGGCTTTTTCTATTTAGAAGGACAAATTCCCGAAAGACAAGCTCGGCAATTTCTCACTGTAAAAAAACTAACTCAACGAGAAAATCTGGTTTTTATTCCTAAAAAAGAAGTCTGTTTTGAACGAATTCTTTCTAAACACACCAGTCTTTATATTGAAGGACTAGAACGTTATAGCGATTCCGGTGTTTATCTTGGTTATTCGTATGATTTTTACAAAGCTACCTATCTATTCAATTCTCAGTCTAGTCGTTTAAAAATTTATGGTACGCAACTTTCTGCAAAGGAACTCCTTTATTTGGTAAAGGGGTTCCCTTTTTTAATAATCACAAAGGAGTAATTCAATGAAATTTATCAAAGAGAAAAAGAATCATCCCCCAGCTTTACCAAAAGAAGAAAAAGCCGCTAGTATCCGAACGACTCGTACCTTCTTTCTAATCCTAACGCTTTTGTTAATCAGCAGTGGTCCCTTTGCCTTTGTTAAATCTACCCAAATGCAAAGTCTTATTCGCAAAGAACAAACCACATTAACTGAAACGATTCACAAAGAATTAGCAAAAAAGACAAATACAGCTGTTACATCAGAATTGTATAAACAGTTTCTACAGCCTTTCATTACAGCTTACATTAATATTCCTACCGAGCAGCAAGCATTTGAAAAACGTTTTAATTCACTCCAAGAGACCTATTTCATGATTACCCTAGATGAAGAAAAGAATACGGGGACTGAACGAAAACTACTCTCTTCTGATTTTTATAATCTAATCAGTGAAAATGGACAATTGGTGGCTCAATACCGTATTGCTTATGAAATCAATGCTCCAGTTACAAAAGAACGTGATGTAAAGAAAAAAGAAGGTAATAAAGAAGTAGTCACCAAAGAAAAATATATTGACTACGAAAAAATTGAAAATCGTGTGTTGTTAAATATCCCTTTTATACAATTAAAAAATCAATCGTTTAAAGTGACTGCCTATCCTTATTTTACTCTTGAGCCTTCACTAACTTCAAAAAATGGGCAACTAAAAATGCCTGATATTTCTCAGTACCAACAAGTGGATACCAAAGAAGAAAAAATGGTTGTCAGTTTCATCCAGTCATTCCTTGATAAATATGTATCTGCTTCATTGGAAGATATGGCATTTATGATGAAAGAACCAGAAATTCTAACAGGTAATTATCAGATAAGTAATAGCCAAATTAAACCCTTCTTCAAAGACAAACAACTCTTTGCTTTTGTTACATTTGATGTTATTGATGGTGAAACAAAAATAGGTCACAAGGAAACCATGACTTTATTGTTGAAGCAACGAGAAAACACTTATTTTATTGAAACCATTCATCATTATTTAGGAGGAATTTAAATGAAACAAAAGAAAATAGTATGCTCTCCTCAGCAAAGACAACTACTAACTGTCAAACTCACAACACTATTCAGTAGCCTTTTATTCTTTTTCGCTCTATCTCCTGTCGCTTATGCTGATGCAAACGCTAAGGAAGCCAGTAACTATATCTTGAATGACTGGATTGCACCAATTTTTGGTGTAGTTGTTGTTTATTTAGTCATCAAAGAATTTCTAAATTCAAAATGGATTCAAGGTTTTGCAATCCTCTTTTTTGGCGGTATCATTTACGCTGTTATCAAAGACCCTACAGGCGTTCTTAATTCACTTTCTAATCTAAAAAGCTACTTTGGGTTATAGTCATGAATATAGAAAAACAGATATTAGACTATAGAGAGCCCTTCAATGCACCCTATATGATCAGAGAAATT
This sequence comes from Candidatus Enterococcus ferrettii, assembly GCF_017377655.1. Lineage (GTDB taxonomy): Bacteria > Bacillota > Bacilli > Lactobacillales > Enterococcaceae > Enterococcus_A > Enterococcus_A ferrettii. The sequence goes on along the minus strand of NZ_JAFREL010000070.1, from coordinate 193,778 downwards.
GCCAAAAATGTCCACTTACCTTTTGTTGTTTATGCACAGGATTTCACTGTTGCAACAGTCAGTTTTGCGATTGTGTTTAGTGCTCTCTTGATACTTTTTGGAATGAATCAATTAGTCGTCATAGTTTCTCTAGCTATTCCTTATGGATTAGTACAACTATTTAACCGAGTTGAGCCGGATGGAAAGAGAGCGGATATTTTTTTGAAAGATTATTTTCTCTATCTTCTGACCTTTGTATTTGGGCATAAATCACTGTATCATGAGCAACTTCACTCATTTAAACAAGAAAAAGTAATTTATGATCGCTGTACCGTTGAACAGCTTTCCATAAAAAAAGAAGGAGAAGCAAAAATGAATACATTAGATGTTGACCAATTGAAACAAGTAATAAAAGATAGTGTTGTTCCAGAACTAATCCATGAATTTGAATCCTTAAAGGCAAGAGAAGAAGGTTTCTATGAATTGTTTGAAACAGATGATGAAGTATTGCTAATGAAGAAAATACTCTTTCGGCAATTTGCAGACGGAGTTATCCCGATGTCAGAAATTCCTAAATTAAAGGAACAATATCATTCATTAATCAAGCAATCCATTCGTAAACGAATCACTAGATTATTATAGAAAGGTGGAAAAAAATGAAGTTTAAACAGCCATTTCATAAGGTTTATCATAATTTATTGCTTACTACAGAAAATGAAGTTTGGGCATATTTTACTTGTCCTAGCGACTATGTTATTGGTCAAAATAAAGAAATTCAAGAAAAGCATAAACAAAAATGGAATCAATTTTTACAAAGCTTACGCCGTTTTGAGGACTTTGAACTATTTCTAAATCCGCATTCTTACAATCTTAGTGAGCGGCTAGCAGCTTTCTCCGAAAATTTTGATGAACAAGCAAAATCAATGGGCGATAGTTTAGTTGATCGAACACTTTCCGAATTAGAAAATCAACTTCGAGTTCTCACAACGGAAAAATTTTATATTGGGGTTAAACTTTCTAGTTTATCTTCTGCAACAACTGTAAAAGGAAAAGCGATGGAAGTCGTTGACTATTACGCAGGAAAGTTATTATCCTTGAACCACTATCACCTAACTGTTGATGAAGATTTTTTAAAACGATACCGTTCAATAGAATCAGAAATTTTTCAACTTGTTGGAACGGTTAATGGGCGTAGACTTACTGAACAAGAAGTGCTACAAGCCTGCCGTTATCCCTATGTACGTGGAATGAAGACTTCCTTTGATCTTGATTTTGTTGAAAATAGCAGCTATTCATTAACAGATACTATTCTTGATCCTACAGAAGAACAAGGCTTATTAAAGTTAAGAAGCTCAGAAGGAACTAGCTACATTGCTCTGCTTCCTATTCATAAATTCGCCCCCAACTTGGCATTCAATCATATAGCAGAAGTGGTGCAAAGTCTCCCCTTTCCAGTAGAATTCCGACTCAAAGGGCATTTTGAACCCTTAAAAGGTGGTAGAGGATTAAAAGGAAAGTCTTCTCGTGCTGCCAAGCGATTAAAAAATAGTGCAAAAGAAACGGTTTCTATGGGCGATTCCGAAATGAAATCCAGTCGCTTTAATCGTTATGCTTTGACCGACTTAAACAATAAAATAGACTTAAGAGTCCCTGTCATTAAATGGCTGGGACTTTTTGGTGTCTTTGGACAAACACCAGAGGAATGTCGTAGTCGGATTCGTACCGTCATTTCTTTATGCCAATCTCGAAATGTTGAAATAGTCAAAGGCTTAGCCGATCAAGTATTTCTCTTCCATCAATTTTTAGCTGGTAACAAACTAGGTTCTGAAAAAAATTGGCTTCACTACACCACAGTTGAAGGAATTAGTGAAATGTTATTGAGTGTTGAAAATCGGATTGGTGATAACGTAGGAATTCCTATTGGTATGGTCTCGGAATTGAAAAACACTCGAAACTTAACACCAAAAGAAGTGGCAAAAACGAGTCGAAAACCCATTTTCTTTAATCCATCTATTGGGAACCAAAATGATATCGCTGATAAAAAAGCCAATAGCCCGCACATTGCCATCACTGGACCCACTGGAAACGGAAAATCCTACTTGGCAAAGTTTATTTTCTTCCTTTCAGTTTTAATGAATGGAAAAGGATTGTACGTTGATCCTAAATCTGAGTTCTTCGATTGGATTATGGAGGTTATCAATCATCCACTTTATCAAGAAAAGTATCCCGACACTTGTGCTTTCATTCAACAGCACTTCCACCAAGTGAGACTTGATCCAAATAAAACCAGTAACAAAGGCGTTCTTGATCCCTTCTGTTTTATTCCTAATCGAGTAGCTGCAAAAGACATGGCGCAAGACTTATTTGAAGAGCTTTATGATTTTACTAGTGCTAGAGAGAAAAAATCAAGATTGGCAATGCTAGAAGGAATCGAAACTGTATTAAAAAGAAGAGATCAAGGTGAACGAATAGGCTTACTTCATGTAGTTGACTTCATGCTGGAAAGTCCACATGAGGAGGTACGAGATACAGCCAGCTTAATCAAGAAATCAGTACAAGGTTCTATTTTAGAATTAGCTTTTAGTTATGGCGAAAATGAAGGACTAAATCTTACGAATAAGGTGACTATCTTAGAAGTTTTGGGGTTAGAAATGCCTCGTGCAGAAACACTTAGCAATGATTACAGTGCTACCCAAAGAAAATCGGTCATGTTGATGATGTCTATTGGAAAATTCTGTGAACTTTTCGGCTTACGTGACCGAGAGGAAAGCACTGTTGTTCTATTTGATGAAAGTTGGATTTTTAATTCTTCTAAAAACGGTCGTGCGATTATCAAATCCATGCGCAGAGTTGGTCGAAGTTTTAACAATACCCTGATTATTGTCACTCAATCTGTTAAAGATACAGCCGAAGAAGATGATACAGGAAACTTTGGACGAATTTTTGCATACGATGACAAAGATGAACGAGAAGATATTCTTCGTCATTTAGGATTAGAAATCACTAATGAGAATATTGAGTGGTTAAAAAATCTACCAAAATATCATTGCCTTTATTTAGATTTACGAGGACGTGTTGGCAAAATGCTTGTCTACTGTCCTTATGAAGAAATCCATCAAATGCTGCAAACGGTCAAAAAAAATACAAGTGCAGATGTGGAAACGACCTTTAGCACTTAGAAAGGAGCTGCTATGTTACTAAAAGATTTATTTGATATTGACAGTTTCCAATCCTTTTTTGAAAAAGGCGGCTGGTTTAGCATCAATGAAAATTTACAAAGTGTGCTAAATGCGTTGCTCAATATTGCCTTTGGCTTAATCAAATACCTTGTTCTGGCATTAGATTATGTGATAGACAAACTCTTTAGTTTAAATTTATTAGAAGGAGTATTACCGGATTTATTCTCTACTACTGGTGCTATTTACAATAAGTTATTCAGTGTTGTAGGAATTCTCCTTTTTACGTTCGTGATTGTTATTTCAGTGAAAGATTTTTTTGAAAAAGGAATCAGCAAAGCATTAATTCGATTTGGTGTTTTTACTTTAATCTATGTTGGAAGTATGACCTTCTTTTCGGATGGTGCTAACAAAATCCAAGAAGTGAATATACTATCTCAAAATGTTCAAGGACAATTAGTTGATTTAACAAGTGGTAGTTTGACAAAAGGCAATGGCAATATTTCAGAGAACTTACTCGGATCAAACCAACAATTAGATGGAACAAGCAATATCCGAAATCTTATTTTTGATGAATTTGTTATTAAACCTTATGCTTTACTCAATTTTGGGAAAACTGACTTATCAAAAGAGCAATTTGAATCCTATCTTGTTAAAAGTGGCGAAACATTTAATCAAAAAAAGACAGACGAAATTGCAGATAAAATAAAAAAAGACTCCGAAAAAAATTCTTATCTCACCTCTGATCGTATGACCGAAAAAGTAGCTGTTTTACTAAATACATTTATTATGCTGATTGTGATTGGAACAGCGGTACTAATCATTGGGGTTGCAAATATTTTAATCCAGCTATTAATTTACGGAATTCTGTTTCTCTTCCCCTCACTACTATTTTTAGCTTTGATTCCAAACATGCACCATCTGTTAAAAAATGGATTCATGTTACTAGGAACACTGTTTGCTTCAAAAATAGGGATTGGATTCGGTTTTGGTCTCTTGTTCTCTATTCTAAATTTGCTAGATTCCTTTTTTGTTGTAACAAACATTGTCACAATGATTGTTGGACTGTTCGTAAAAGTTTTATTAGGTCTATTCATTTGGAAGAATAAAGGACAAATCGTTCGCTCACTTATCAAAGGAAAAGCAGAGTTAAAAGACTTTTCTTTCAATCCAAAACAAGCTCTTCAAGAAAGGCAGCAGCAACGAGCACAAAAAGAAGATCAGCAAAATCGCTATGCTGAACAAGCCTATAAAACACAAGCCGCAGAAAATGATTACCTTCGTTCTGGAGTAGAATTGGATCACGCTTATCGTCAAAACGAACTACAGGATAATTTATTAGTGCAAGCTGGTGAAGAAGAAACTTCTCTTGATAAAACGGCAACAGCTTTTGATGAATATCCAATGACATCCAAAGAAGAAACGCTCCCTATAAATACTGTTGGTGTAAAAGATTCAGCAGAATTGCCAAACTATCCTGTTAAAAACGTATCAGACTTTGAAACAAGTACAGAACCTTTTATAACGGAAACTGTATTACCAATGGAAGAAGTTGATGATACATTAATTGCACCAAGTCCTTTAGCGGAAGAAATTGAAACTTCTGTGGAACAAGTTGTTGAGAATAAAGAGATAACAGAAACTATAGAACATGTTTCTCTAGAAGAAACCCCTTCATCACCTTCTCCATCTCCAGTAACACAACATGAAGCAAAGCAACTTGAAAAAGAAATTAGTCATTTAAGACAGGAAGCCTATAGCACTCCAGAATTAGAAGAGGAACAGCCCTATGAAACCACGTAAGTTATCTCTTTTATTACTGGCAGGTTTCTTTTTTATATTTTTCATGCTCATTGCTGGAAGTGACTCTTCAACTACCAACTCTGGCTCGGAAGAAGGACAAAACCTTCCAGAAGCAGTGCTTCGTTGGAAAGATAAAGTCACAAAAGAAGCTGCTAAAAATGAGATTTCCGAAGCGGTTCCTTATTTATTAGGAATCATTATGGCAGAATCAGGGGGAAATTCAGAAAAATATCCCGATGTAATGCAATGTTCCGAAAGCCAAGGAAAGCCACCTAATTCAATTCAAGATCCAAATGAATCCATTGAAGTTGGCGTAAAATATTTTGCAGATATGTGGAAAGGACACCGAGAATACGATGTTTTAAATATTGTACAATCATATAATTTTGGAGGTGGCTTTCTAAGTCATTCAGGTAAGAGCTACTCTCTGGATAATGCGATTCAATTCTCAAAAAATCAAGCAGGTGGAAAAACAGTTACTTACACTAATCCTATAGCTGTTAACTTAGGCTATGATTATCGTTATGCGTATGGCAATATGTTTTACGCTCAAATTGTTAAACAGTACACCACTTCTACTTCCGGCAATAATAGTCAAGGAAATTCGGCTATTGTAAACTCAGCACTTAAAGAATTGGATGAAGGAACACATGATGGAGGGATGAAGTATTGGCAATGGTATGGCTTCAACGGACGTGTTGAATGGTGCGCCATTTTTGTTTCTTATAATGCTGAAAAAGCTGGTGTTAAAATGGAACGGTTTGCTTATTGCCCAACAGGTATTGAAAATTTTAAAGCTAAAAACCAATGGCTAGGGAAAGGTAATTTGCCTAAAAGTGGCAATATCATTTTTTTTGATTGGGATGGTGATTCTGTCAGCGACCATGTAGGAATCGTGGAGAAAGTAGAAAATGAAGTTGTTTATACAATTGAAGGTAATTCAGGAGACAAGATTGCTAAACTAAGTTATGAAAAAAATAGCCCTTATATTATAGGGTATGGAACACCATAAATTTTAAAACTAAAAATACTTGAGAAAGAGTTTTTAGTTCGCACAACTATATTTGTCGCAGCTTAATTTTGTAAAATCAACTAAAAAATTATTCTTTACACTATTCAGATAAAGAAGCAGGTATTGTACTTTTTACAATATCTGCTTCTGATTATTTATATCTTATGACACGTGTAGCATTTAAAATCGCCAATACAGATACACCAACATCAGCAAATACAGCTTCCCACATTGTTGCAATTCCGAATGCACCAAGAGTTAAAAAGATGGCTTTAACACCTAATGCAAAAATAATATTTTGCCATACTATTTTCTTTGTAAAACTTGAAATATCAATGGCTTTTGCTATTTTAGAAGGTTCATCGGTCATTAAGACAATATCTGCTGCCTCAATAGCAGCATCTGACCCTAAACCGCCCATAGCAATTCCGATATCTGCTCTTGCTAATACGGGAGCATCATTGATTCCATCACCGACAAAGGCTAGTTTTCCTTTGTCAACTTCCTCATTTTCAAGTCTTTCTAAAATATCCACTTTGTCTGTTGGAAGTAATTCTGAATAAACTTCATCTAATGACAATTCTTTAGCAATATTTTGAGCAATCACTTTATTATCACCTGTTAGCATGACTGTCTTTTGAACACCTTTACTCTTAAGTGATTGAATGGCTTCAAAACTATCCTTTTTAATTTTATCTGAAATCACAATTGAACCAGCAAATACATTATCAATAGCAATATAAACAACCGTTCCTGTTTCGCTGTTCGACATATACTCAATATTATGCTGTTTCATTAATTTTTCATTTCCTGCAAGAACAGGTTTTTCTTTAATCAATACACTAATTCCATGTCCTGCAATTTCTTGATAAGAATCAAGTTCACTGTGTTCAATCTCTTTACCATAAGCTTTCTTAATTGACATAGCAATTGGGTGATTAGACAGTGTTTCTGCTTTTGCTCCATACTCTATTAATTGCTCTTCTGTAAAACCATTGCTTGTATTAATAGAAGTGACTTCAAATACTCCCTCTGTTAGTGTTCCTGTTTTATCAAATACAATTGTATCAACATTGTTTAAGGCTTCAAGAAAATTACTGCCTTTTACTAGAATACCATGTTTAGAAGCACCACCAATTCCACCAAAGAAACCTAGCGGGATTGAAACAACCAATGCACATGGACAAGAGATTACAAGAAAGATTAGCCCTCTATTTACCCAATCAGACCACTCACCACCAAAGAATAGGGGAGGAATGACTGCTAATAGGGTTGCAACAATTACCACTACTGGAGTATAGTATCTTGAAAATTTTGTGATAAAGTTTTCAGTGGGGGCTTTTTTACTACTAGCATTTTCAACAAGATCAATAATCTTTGCCACCGTTGATTCACCAAATGTTTTTGTAACTTCAATCGTTAAGACACCACTCTGATTGATACAACCAGACAATACGTTATCTCCAGTTTTTGTTTTTCGTGGGACCGATTCACCTGTTAATGCTTTTGTATCTAACAGGGATTCGCCAGCAACGACAATTCCATCAAGAGATACTTTTTCGCCAGCCTTAACAATAATGATATCACCAATCTTTATTGTTTCAGGTTTTACTTTCTTGATGTCGTTTCCAACTTTCAAGTTAGCATAATCTGGTCGAATATCCATTAAATCTGTAATTGATTTTTTAGAACGCTTAACGGCAATATCTTGAAACAATTCACCAATTTGATAAAAAAGCATAACAGCAACTGCTTCTGCGGTTTCTCCAATGATAAAGGCTCCAATCGTTGCAATACTCATTAAGAAGTTTTCATCAAATACTTGGCCCTTAAAAATATTACGAATTGCTTTTAACAATACATCTCCACCAAGAATTGCATAACTGATTAAGAATAACGCTAACTTCAACCAATCATTTATACCGTCTTGCATGTTGGCTATAACTGCAAATATAAGTATAATTGCACCAACTACTAGTCGAAGAAAAATCTTATTATCTTTAAGACTCAAATTTTTTGTTGGTTCTTTTTTATATTCCTGTTTAGGAAAAACACCAACTTCTGGTTCGTACGTATGCACGATTTTTTCGATTTCTTCATCAAGACCGTTGTCATCTTTCTTATCAAATGCTAACGTCGTATTCATTAAGTTAAGTGTCACATTTTCTATACCGCTTATTTTCTTAACGTCATTCTCAATTTTCCCTGCGCAGTTTGCACAAGTTAACCCCTCTAAAATATACTCTTTCTTCATATCGGGACCTCCAGATTCATTCTGCTACATGCTTGAAACTTTGTTCGAAAATTTCATACACATGTTTGTCAGTAAGTGAATAATACACAATCTTACCCTCACGTCTGTTTTTTACCAGATTAGCGAGCCTTAAAGTTTTTAATTGATGAGAAATTGCCGATTTCGTCATATTCAGCAACACAGCCAAATCACAAACACACATTTCACTCTCGTGTAATGCATACAGTATTTCCAATCTAGTTTTATCTGCAAATGCCTTATATAAACTAGTTAAATTAGTTATTGCTTGTTTTTCAGGCATCACTTCTTTCACTTTCTCTACAACTTCTTTATGTATAACATCGCAATCACAGATCAATTCTTGTTTATTCATATTTCTCACCCTTTCAATTGAGCAATCACTCAACTGTATTGTAGCCTTTCAAATTTATTATGTCAATGTTGATTCCATACAATTGTCTATGAACGCTCCCTTGTTCCGATACTAACTTATACAGACAGCAAGCTTTGTCATTTTCGCTATATGCAATTTCTTAGAAAAAGTTTCAATATTTGAATCCTGTTCCAATCATTTGTTGTTCAATTAATTCGTTTGATGACATTAAAATTAAAAAAGATAGAAGCTTATTATTGAAATACAAATAAGTTTCTATCTTTTTACTGTTTAATAATCTAATTTTTACTCTCTCAACCTTTGATATTCCTTCTTTACTAGCTTCTCAGCCCTTTCCCTTTATCAACAAGATACCAACAAACAGAATAAAGGATGATAATAAAAAGAATTAGAATCGTTATAGAAATGACGAGTGGCACATCAGTTGTCCCAAGAAAACCGTATCTGAACCCAGAAATCATATAAACGATAGGATTGACTTTTGAAACTCCTTGCCAAAAAGGTGGTAGCATTGAAATGGCGTAAAATACACCACCTAAATAAGTTAATGGCTGTAAAACAAATGTTGGTACAATTGAAACATCATCATAAGATTGTGCAAAAACACCATTAATTAAGCCTGCTAATGAAAATAAAATTGCAGTCATCAATAATGTAATCACCACAATAAACCATGAATAAACATGAAGTGGAACAAAAAATAGAGAAATGACTGTAACCAATGTCCCAACTAAGATACTCCTACCCAGTCCACCAATAACAAATCCCCAAATAATAACATGTGTGGGTACAGGTGCAACTAATAGCTCTTCAATATTCTTTTGGAATTTTTGAGAAAAGAAAGATGAAGAAACATTTGCGTAAGAACTTGTGATTGCAGACATCATAATTAAACCTGGTACAATAAATTCCATATAGGAGAAGCCGCCCATATCACCAATACGACCACCAATCATTTTTCCAAAAATAACAAAATATAATGAGGTCGTAATAACAGGAGGCACTAAAGTTTGTACCCATATCCGTAGGTAACGGTTGGTTTCCTTAACTGCTAAGCTTTTAAGTGCTGTAAAGTAGATACTAAACATTTTTCTCCTCCTTTTGATGTTTGTCTTCGGTAATTTTTAAGAACAACTCTTCCAATCTATTTGATTTATTGCGCATAGAAAGAACCTTGATATTTTGCTGATTGAGCTGCTCAAAAATATTATTAACTCCCTGATTTCGTTCAACTTCTATAGCAAGTGTTAGATCATCTTCAAAAAAGTGCTTATAACCTTTTATCACAGGCTTTTTGTCGTAGCTATCTAAATCAAAAATGAAAGTCTCATATTGTAGTTTTGATAGAAGTGCTTTCATACTTGTATTCTCAATTAGCTCACCTGATTGAATAATTCCAATGTTACGACAAAGCATCTCTGCTTCTTCTAAATAATGAGTTGTAAGAATGATTGTTGTGCCACTTTCATTTAACTCTTTTAAAAATGCCCACATTTCTCTTCTAAGCTCAATGTCCACTCCAGCAGTTGGTTCATCAAGAATTAGCAGACGTGGCTCGTGCATTAATGCTCGAGCTATCATAAGTCTTCGTTTCATCCCTCCAGATAACATACGGGCACGAACGTTTCTTTTCTCCCATAAATTGGACTGCTTCAAATACTTTTCACTACGTTTCAGTGCCTCTTTTCTTGAGACACCATAATATCCTGCTTGATTTACTACAATTTGTTGAACCGTTTCAAACGGATTAAAATTAAATTCCTGCGGCACAAGACCAATCTGTTGCTTTGCTCGCTCTAAATCATTATCAATATCATAATCAAAAACCTTTACTTGACCAGCAGTCTTATTAACAAGTGAGGTAATAATTCCAATTGTTGTTGATTTTCCAGCACCGTTTGGACCTAGCAGTGCATAAAAATCTCCTTCTTCTACAGTTAAATCAATACCACGCAGCGCCTCAACACCGGTCGCATATACTTTTTTTAAGCCTTTTAAATCTAGTGCATAGCTCATTTACTCATTACCTCCTTACTCATATTTCTTTTGTCAAAAAACAAATGCAGTCAAGGTGCAACTGCATTTGCGACAAACTATTTTCTGTCTTCTTTAGCTTTAGATTCTCTTTTTTTAGCTAAAACATATAGAACCACAACAATTATAACAAAATTTACAAATATACTAACATTTATTTGATAGTTTAATAGTTTGGCAGCGAGGAAAGCTCCCAAGATACCAGCAAGTCTTGCCAGCGCTCTTTTTTCTTCTGTCATCTATTTAATCCCTTCATCATTAAATCAGTTAGAGGCGAGCATTTGGGCAATTATCTGGTAATTTTTATTTCCTCCAGATAAATTATAGACTTCTTTAAATCCTTCGTTTAACAGGATATTTTGAGCAGCATTTCCAGTTACGCCCTTATTACAATACGTGATTGTTGTTACATTTTTATCTAGCTCCGCCACTCTATCACGTATTTCTGCTAATGGAATATGGATAGCCCCTTTAACACAAGAAATTTCATATTGTTTTTTGGAACGAGTATCAATAATTTGCAGTTGTTCTCCACTTGCTTGTCGCTCAATCAATTCAGTTGGGGTCATTAAAGGTGTTCCATTGCTTATTGCATTATCTAACGCCATTCCAGTATAAAGAACGGGGTCTTTCGTTGTCGCAAATGGTGGTGCATAAGCAAGGTCTAAATGGAACAAATCTTCTGCTACTGCACCAAATGAAATTGCAGTGGCAATTACGTCAATTCGTTTATCTACACCTTGCTCTCCAATAATCTGAGCTCCAAGAATTCTCCCGCTACTTTTATCTGCTAAAGCTTTGATTGTCAGCTCTTTTCCACCTAAGTAGTCCGCATGATCTGGCTTAATATTATAAAGAATAGCTGTCTCTAATCCTTCTAATTTAGCTTCTTTTTCTGTTAAACCAGTATATGCAACCGCTAAATCAAAAACTCGAACAATACCAGTTCCTAAAATACCACGATGTTCCAGTGTTCCTCCTGTGATGATATCACCAGCAATTCTACCCATCTTATTAGCAGTTGATCCAAGTGGACGATATATTGGTTTATCTGTAATGACAGAATAGCTCTCAGCAACATCTCCTACCGCATAAATATGTGGTACCGTTGTCTGCATTTTCTTATTCACTTTAATCGCACCAGATTTTCCCAATTGAATAGTTGTCGATTGAATAAGTGAAGTATTCGGAGTAACACCAGCTGCAAGAATGACTAAATCCGATTTGATTGTTTGCTCTTGATTGGTTGCTAATTCAGTAATATAGCCATCCTTCTCTATTACTTTTGTGATTGTTGTATTCAGTTGGAGCTTAACATGATTCTTTTCAAGCTCCTTTTGGACACGATAAGCCATATCAGCATCCATTTGTTTCATGACTTGATTGCCACGTTGAATAATAGTTACCTCTATTCCTTTATGAACCAATTGCTCTGCCATTTCTAATCCAATAAAGCCTGCACCAATAATAGTAGCTTGTTGTGGCTTTTCTTTTTCAATAAATGAGTGAATGGCAGCAGCATCTTGAATAGTACGAACATGAAAAAGATTTCTATTAGCTTGCTGTGCTTTAAAAATCTCTGGCACAATCGGTTTGGATCCTGTTGCTAAAACCAATTCATCATAGGATTCGGTTTTCTTCTCCTTTGTTTGAAGATTCTCAACCTCAAGCGTTTGAGTTTCAGGATGAATAGCTGTCACTCGATGCTCTGTAAAAATATCTACATTATAACGCTTTTTAAACCATGCAGCATTTCTAGGGGTCAACTTATCTAACTCTTCAACTTCATCTCCTATATAATAAGGAATCCCGCAAATTGAATAGGAAATATCCTTGTCTTGGTCGTAGACAACAATCTCTGCTTCCTCTGTATTTCGTCTAGCCTTTGCAGCCACACTTGTCCCAGCTGCTACTGAACCAATAATCACAATTTTCATAAAGATGCCTCATTCCTTTTTTAAGTTTGCTTAAAATATTTTTGCTTAAATTTCAATGCTACATTTACTAAACCAATCAAAACCGGAACTTCCACTAGTGGACCAATTACTGCTGCAAAGGCTTCCCCTGAATTAATACCAAATACGCCAACTGCTACCGCAATTGCTAATTCAAAATTATTGCTCGCTGCGGTAAACGATAATGAAGCTGCAATTGGATAACTGGTTCCCATACGTTTAGAAATAAAGAATGAAACAAAGAACATAAGGACAAAATAAATGAGTAATGGAATGGCAATCCTTACTACATCCATTGGAAGTTCAATGACTTTTTCTCCTTTAACGGAGAACATCACAACAATTGTAAATAATAAGGCAACCAATGTAATTGGACTAATTTTAGGAATGAATTTTTCTTCATACCATTTCTTTCCTTTTTTCTTTATTAGAATCCAACGAGATAAAAAGCCTGCAATGAAAGGAATACCTAAATAAATGAAAACACTTGTTGCAATCTCACCCATTCCAATTGAAACATCATGCGTTTCTAAGCCTAACCATCCCGGAATAACTGTCACAAAAATATAGGCAAACACTGAATAAAAGATAATTTGAAAAATGGAATTGAACGCCACTAATCCTGCCGTATACTCATTGTCCGCTTGAGCTAAGTTACTCCACACAATTACCATTGCAATACAACGAGCCAGACCAATCATAATTAACCCCACCATATATTCAGGATAATCATGTAAAAAGACAACAGCTAAAATAAACATTAAAATGGGACCGACAATCCAGTTTTGGAAAAGTGATAATAATAAAACCTTCCAATCTTTAAAGACACGCCACATCTCTTCATATTTCACCTTAGCTAACGGTGGATACATCATTAATATCAAGCCTATCGCAATAGGTATAGAAGTTGTTCCAACTTCCAGTTTATTTATTCCTGTCACAACCTCTGGTACAAAATAACCTAATCCAATACCAAAGCCCATTGCAAGAAAAATCCAGAGGGTTAAATAACGATCCAATAATGATAATTTTTTTGTTACACCTGCCACAATCAACATCTCCAAGTAATAAATTTAGTCTTCTTAAACTAGCTTCTTAACGATTGAGGTAACTCATTTTTTTGAAACCATCCAACTGTACTATTCGCAACTTTAACTAATAGCAACATGACTGGTACTTCAACCAATACGCCCACTACTGTTGCTAATGTTGCCCCTGACTGTAAACCAAATAGTGAGATGGCTACTGCTACAGATAATTCAAAGAAATTACTAGCTCCAACCATGCCTGCCGGAGCAGCAATCGAATGAGGCAACTTCCAAAAGCGAGCCCATGTATACGCAATAGCAAAAATAAATAGTGTTTGAATGGTTAGCGGAATTGCAATCAAAAGAATGTGCAGTGGATTATTCAAGATTCTTTCACCTTGAAAAGAAAAAATAATCACTAGCGTTAAGAGAAGCCCAATAATCGTAACCTTATCAAATTTTTTTAGAAATACTGTTTCAAAATAATGAAGTCCTTTATTTTTTATGATGAATGTTCGAGTGACAACACCTAAAAGAAGTGGAATCACTACGAATAAAACAGTCGACAAAATCAATGTATTAATTGGAACAGCTACATTTCCAACACCTAATAAAATAGCAACGATTGGCGCATACAACACTAAAATAATTAAATCATTAATCGCAACTTGAACTAATGTATAAGCTGGATCTCCTTTGGTTAAGTAACTCCAAACAAAGACCATTGCAGTACAGGGTGCCGCACCTAACAATACTGCTCCTGCAACATATTCTTTGGCTAAATCATTTGGGATAATCCCTTTAAATACAACGAAAAAGAAAAATGCTGAAATGGCATACATCGTAAATGGCTTAATTAACCAATTCACTGTACAGGTTACAATCAGACCTTTAGGTTTTTTAGCTGCATTGACAATACTAGTAAAATCTATTTTCAACATCATCGGATAGATCATCAACCAAATTAAGATTGCTGTTGGAATAGATACTTGATAATACTCGAATTTCCCTAAAGTTGCTGGAACAGCTGGCAAATATTTCCCAATTAAAACACCCGTAACCATACACAAAGCCACCCAAAGCGTTAAATATTTTTCAAATATTCCCAATCCTTTTTGTTCTTCTTTTTCCATCATCATCTTCCTCCATCATAAAATTCAAATAAGTGCATGATAGATAGAAAAATTTCTATCTATCAATAAAAAAAATAAAATGCTTCTAATTCAATATATTGTGTAGTGCTTCTCCAGAGATTTCTTCTGCATGCCATTCTACAACCCCATAATGATTATTAGATAATTCTGCTACTTTATCAATCCATGTATTTTCATTTTGTGCTCGGGCTAATAACATTGGATTTGTTGTACCACTTGTTAACATACTGTTATTCACGACCCACCATGTATGAGCAATGCCTGCTCGATCCAAGTCTTCCTGTAGTCGCATAGATTCATAAACAGGTGTTGTTTCAGGTAAAGTGACCATGACCACTTCGGTTTCTTTTCCATCTTGCAAACGAGGTAAGAGACGTTTCACTGATTCTGGTACTTCACCAGATGTCCGCTCTACTTCTTTATGGTAGCTTTGGGTAGAATCAAGTAATAGTAATGTATGTCCTGTTGGTGCGGTATCAATAACTACCACATCACAATCGGCATCATCCACAATCTCTGCAAAAGCTCTGAATACAGCGATTTCTTGTGTACAAGGCGAACGTAAATCTTCTTCTACATAAGCAACATCATCTGGTGACATCGTTTCACGAGCCTTGCTTAATACTTCTTCTGTATAATCTGCTAATTCCTTGTCCTCATCGATATGACTCACCTTGATTTGATCGGATTCAGAAATCACAAATTGTAAATGAGCAGCTGGATCGGTTGTAGCCAAATGAACTTTCTTGCCTTTATCTGCTAAACCAGTGGCAATTGCCGCAGCAATAGTCGTTTTCCCAACGCCACCTTTACCCATTGTAAAAATCACTTTTTTACCAGATTGATGCAACTCATTCACGATGTCTTTCAATCTAGGAAATGCTCTTGGTGTGACTATTTCAGTTAAAAATTCACCTTGATTGGATTTCAACAATTGGCGTAGATTTTCAACACCAGTCACATTGTAAGAACGTAAAGGAATACTGTACTCAGGAAAAGCTTTCAAACTATCTGGCATTTGTGCCAACGCTTCTTGTTGTCCATCATAAATCAATTGAGATACTTTATCTGTTGCTTCCTCTAAGACGCCATTCACTAATAAAACTTGATTTTCAATGCCTATCTCTTGTAATTCTTTAGAAGCTCGATCTGCTTCTAAAAGTGGTGCCTTTTGTGGTCTAGTTACAAGCATTAAAGTTGTTTTTGCTCCATCAGCTAATGTGGCTACAGCATGCTCATAAATTTCCTTTTTATCACCTAAACCAGATAATTGACCTAAGCATGAAGCTCCTGTTGTATTTTCATCCATAAAATTACTCCATGCAGACGGTAACTGTAACATCCTTAACGTGTGACCTGTTGGTGCGGTATCAAAAATAATATAGTCATACTTTTTCTCTGCTTCTGGATCAGTTAAAAAACCAGAAAATTCATTGAAGGCAGCAATCTCTACTGTACAAGAACCAGATAATTGTTCCTCCATATTCGCTAAAGCAGAATCAGGTAGTTTCCCTCTAAATGGTCCTACAACACTTTCTTTATAGTCATCAGCTGCTGTTACTGGATCAAAATTTGCTACAGTTAATCCCGGAACTTCTGGAATTTCTTTCCCTTTATTTGTTAATTCTGTTTGAAAAACATCTTGTAAATTACTTGCTGGATCGGTACTGACTAACATAACTTTTTTCCCACTATCTGCTAAATAAGTAGCAGTGCCACAAGCAGTCGTTGTTTTACCAACACCTCCCTTTCCTGTAAAAAATAGATACTTTGTTAATGGTAGCTGATCTGGTTGGTACAATTTCATGTTTGGTTTCCTCCTTTAAATTTAACATCATCATTCTAAGCAGTTGTTACTTTCTTTGTAGCTGTTACTCTCCCTTTACCCTCACAAGAACATGCAGCATTATCAATCGTATGACAAATACAGTCATCTGTGTTTTGAATTATTGTTTGAATAACACCAGATAATACTTTCATATTCTCCGCATTCAATGAATAGTTGTGCCATGTCCCTGATTTTCTGGCTTGAACAATCCCTGCATTCATTAACACTTTCATGTGATGGGAAAGCGTTGGTTGCGTAAATTCAAAATGCTCTAATAAATCACATGCACAACGCTCACCACAAGAGAGCATATCCACAATTTGAACTCTTTTTGGGTCTCCTAATGCTTTAAAAACTTTTGCTGTTAATTCATAATCCATCTTTCATCCCTCCATACATAGAAGTTCTTCTATATATAATATAGATGTTCATCTATCTATTGTCAATAGATTCTGTCTCACTTAATAAAAAAGCCTATGAGAATTTCTTCTCATAAGCTTTAGTTTCTTCGTTTAGCAACATCCAGATGATGGAGAGCAGCAACTATTTGATTGTTCTTCTTTCTTATCCTCTGAGAAATTAACACCAGTATAGACACTAAACTCCTCATTTGACGGATAACCAGCCATTTTCACAATTTCACCATCTAATAAAACAACTGGTAGTATGTCGGCTCCTTTAGACTGTAACAACTCCCCAATTTTTTCATTTTCTATGAATGCCGCAGGATTACCTGTTAAATTAAAACGCTCTACTTCTACACCATCGGCTTTTTCCAATGTTTGAATAATAGAGGAAACTCGAAGCAATTCTGTATCTACTCCGGGACCACAAACTCCTGTGTCACAACACATTGCTGGTTCATACAACGATACTTTACTCATTTTACATAACTCCTTCTTTTTGTTTTATATTCAATATCTGATGTATTAATTCTTGAAATTCTTCAATGTTCTCTGTTACCAGAGAATAATATTGCCATTTGCCTTCCTTACGTGCGGTTACTACTCCCGCCTCAATTAAAACCTTCATATGATGTGATAGTGTCGGCTGAGTAAAATCAAAATTATCCAAAATATCACATGCACACTTTTCACCAGTTGAAATCATATCTAATATTTGAAGTCTATTAGGCTCTGCAATTGCCTTCATAATTTTTGATAATCCTAAATAATCCATATTCTCACCTCCATATAGATGTTCATCTATATTTAATATAGAACTTTATCTATGTTTTGTCAATGAGTAAAATATGAGTTATCTCGTAAATTATAAAATATCTCTTAAAGCATCTCCTGAAATATCCTCAGCTTTCCATTCAATCACTGCGTAATGATTGTTAGACAGCTCTGCTACCTTATCAATCCAAACTTCTTCATTTTGTGCTCTTGCTAAAAGCATTGGGTTCGTTGTTCCGCTAGAAAGCATGCTATTGTTCACTACCCACCAAGTACGAGCGATTCCCGCTCTCTCCAAGTCATCTTTTAATCGAATTGATTCATAAACAGGTGTTGCTTCGGGTAATGTGACCATTACTACTTCTGTTTCATCCCCATTTTGTAACTTAGGCAGTAGCTTTTGAACAGACTCGGGTATATCTCCAGAAGAACGTTCAATCTCTTTGTGGTAGCTTTGTGTTGAATCTAATAGCAATAGTGTATGACCTGTTGGTGCGGTATCAATCACAACAACATCACTATCTGCTCCTTCAACTATTTCCGCAAACTTTCTAAAAACAGCAATCTCTTGTGTGCAAGGGGAACGTAAGTCTTCTTCAACATATGCCACATCTTCTTCTGACATTGTTTCACGAGCTTTTGTTAATATCTCAGACTGATAATCTGCTAGTTCTTTTTCTTCATCAATATGACTCACGCTAATTTTGTCAGTTTCTGAAATAACAAATTGAAGATGTGCTGCTGGATCAGTCGTTGCTAAATGAACTTTTTTCCCTTTATCCGCTAATGCCATTGCAATTGCTGCGGCTATCGTCGTCTTCCCTACGCCACCTTTACCCATTGTAAAAATAACTTTTTTATCCGTTTTATATAAATTATCCACAATGGCTTGTAAGTGGGGAAATTCTTTTGGTTTAATTGATCCCGTCAATAGTTCTTCTTGATGTTCATTCAATAATTTTCTAATATTTTCAATTCCAGTTAAATTATATGGACGTAATGGTACAAAATATTCTGGATACTTAGCTAAACTTGCTGGCATCTGTTTTAATGCTTCCTGTTGAATAGCATAAAATTCCTCAGAGACTTTATCTGTTGCTTCTTCCAGTACCCCATTAATAATTAATGCTTGATTTTTAATCCCCATTTCTTCCAATTCTTTTGACGCTCTATCTGCTTCTAATAAAGACGTTTTTTGCGGTCTCGTTACCAACATCAACGTCGTTTTCTGACCGTCAATTAAGGTTTTAACAGCTAGATCATACATTTCTTTTTTGTCTACAGCACCTGATAATTGTCCTAAAGGAGCAGTTGCGGTCTCATTCTCATCTAAATAATTATTCCAAGCAGAAGGTAATTGAAGCATTCTCAGAGTATGACCTGTTGGGGCAGTATCAAAAATAATATGATCAAATTTTGTAGAGGCTTCTTTATCCGTTAAAAAATTGGCAAATTCATTAAATGAGGCTATCTCTACAGTACAAGAGCCTGACAATTGTTCTTCCATATTTTCCAAAACTGAATCTGGCAATTTACCACGATAAGGTCCTACAATACTTTCTTTATAGTCATTAGCCGCCTCCACAGGGTCAAAGTTGGCGACAACTAAACCTTCTACATTAGGAATTTTAGTCCCTTTATTTGAGAGTTCTAATTCAAAGACATCCTGCAAATTGCTTGCTGGGTCGGTACTAACCAACATGACTTGTTTCCCTTTGTCAGCTAGATAAGTTGCTGTAGCACTAGCTGTAGAAGTTTTCCCAACGCCTCCTTTACCTGTGAAAAATAGATATTTCGTTAAATGAATTGCCTCTGGTTGATACATTTCCATGATATTTCCTCCTAAATTTTTATTCATTTACACCTGTAAAATTTTCAAATTCTTTTAATGAGGGATAGGCACCAAACTTTTTTACCTCTCCATCCACAATGGTTATCGGTAAGACACTAATGCCATTTTTATCTATTAATGATTTGACTTCCTCATTTTCCAAAAATACATTTGGTTCAATTGTTAAGCTATGACGCTCCACTTCGTAATTTGTTTCTCGTTGAATTTTCTGTAATGTTGGGCTCAAATATAATAGATTTTTATTTACTTCTGCTCCTGTCATCTTGATACCACAACACATCTCTGACTCAAATAAAACTAATGATTTCATTTTATCCCTTCCTCAACCACATAGATGCACATCTATGTGATGCTCAAAAAAATAAGGAGATTGTCTCCCTTAAGACTACTGTTTATTTTTATACTTTTTTGATATCAACTAAGTCTTTTCATTTCAATACGCCTCACCCTTTCATATAGACGGACATCTATGTATAATATAGATGAGAATCTATGTGTTGTCAATATATAATATTTGTTGCTTTTTCCATTAGGTATTTCAATTTATTGTTGAATACCTAATTTGAAAGGAGAAAACATGAATATTTCAGAAGAAAAAAAAGTCATTTACCATCTTATGCAAGCAATTATGACTGAAAGACGACAACTAACTGAACAATATTTTGACTTAAAAGAGCGATTAAATGAGCTTAGTCAAACTAACACGAATGTTCACGAAAATAATGAATATTCGACAATGAGACAAAATCATATTAAAAAAGAAGATATTGAGAACGCTAAGTACTTATTAGCAAAAAAAGAAGGAAAATCCTACCTTCCTTACTCAAAAATAGCATTACAAATTTCTCATCTTCTTAAAAGTCATGGTGTGCCACTAAGTAATAAACAAATATATGAAAAATTGATTAATGATTTTCAACTATCTATCAACTACTCAAATTTGACGAACAATATTTTACCAAGAATGAATTCAGATTCTTCTATAAACGTCGAGAAAGTGACTCGAGGTTACTGGCAGTATAAATTAAATAATTAGTAAAGGATGATTCAATCATGAAATCAGAAGTTGAAGTTAACTATTTATTTGTTAGTTATGTACAGCAATCTATTAAAAATTCTGCCAGTGCTTGCCTAAAAAAGAAACAAAAATATTCTCATACCTACTTTCCAACTGATTCATTAGAAGATATTATGAGAAGCAGTATATCCGAATCTTATTTATCTCTTGATTTTATCTCAGAATCTGAAATTATGAATCTAGAAAGTTTCGCTGAGAACGAAGCGCTATCTAGGGCTATTGAACAACTAAACTTCAAAGAAAAAAAACTACTTTATGAAAAATATATTCAATGTAAAACAGATAGTGAAATTGCCCGAATTTTTGATATCAGCCGTCAAGGAGTCTCTATATTCAGAAAAAGATTATTAAAAAAACTTGAGGTATTTTTAAAAAGATAATCAATGGTGTAACAATCGTGCTCCCCCTTCCTTCTTTCACCTAACATTAAGGAAGGGGGGATATAATGAAAAATTTCTTACCACTAATTGAACAAGCCAAAAAAGGGGATGAACAAGCTATGGAATTGTTACTTAAAGATTTCAAGCCCTTGCTAATTAAAGAAGCATCCAGACAAGGCTATTTGGATGAAGATTGCTTTCAAAACTTAACTGAAACTTTTATAAAAATAGTCCGCAATTTTGATCCAGAAAAATACCTTGGTTAAATTAGAGAGACAGGCTACTTTGCCTGTCTCTTTTCTATCTTTTTTGAAAAAAATCAGAATTATGTTGCTTTTATTTCTTCTTTTTCCAATTTACTTATAGAAACATTGTTCTTTGATAATTGAATAATCTTCTATCAAATACGTTTTCTTTGTATTGAGCAACGCTTGAAAAGCGCCATGACCGTGTATTTTATTGCGAGCGATTTTTTTCAAGCAAAGTAGACTTGTCACCTACTGCCACGACATGCAAAGAATATAATGATACTTCTGTAAAGCTCGCCATAAACTGGGGAGAGGTGAAACTCCTATGATATCTTTTGACAAAAGATAATTTGATAGAAGAAAAGAGACAAATTTACAGATAACTATTTAAGATATTGAAGCTTAAACACATATTTCTATTTATCCAATTTATAAAATCAAAACGATATTTGTAAGAAGTAAGATTTTAACTCATCAATATTTTTCTAGGAAATGGGAGCTGGAAGTCTTATAATCAATATACAGTATTTGCTTCTAGCTCGCATCCCTTGAAACATATACTATATCTGAAAGAAAGGTTGAATAAAATTTTATTGATTAATTTTGAATATTCTATTAGTCTCAGAAAGGAAATTGCCTATGAATACTCCTGATAAAGTACCTTTGATTCTTGGTAGATATGTGAACCAACAAACCTTAATGAAAGAGCTGCATATTGGTTTCGACACGTTAAAAATGCTTCATCTAAACGGTTTAGAAGCGGTTATTATCGGGAGACAACATTTATATGACCTAGAAGACTTAAAGAACGTTTTAAATCAATTAAAAAGCGCTGAACATAAATAGGGAATAAAAACGAATATTAAAATCTTACAAACAACAAAATATCCTAATCCAAATAATGAATTAGGAAGGAAGATTTTATATGTCAGTATCTTTTAAACAATACACTAAGTATAATCAAAAGCTTTGGAAATTCCAATGTTACCTTGGAAAAACGGAATTTGGTGAAGAAGTACGCACTACTAGAAGTGGTTTCCAAACAAAAAAAGAAGCCCAGCAAACTTATCGACAGTTACAACTTGATTTTGATAAAAATAAGTTAAAGATGAATGGTAATATTACGTTTAAAGAGCTTTATGAAGAATTTATTGAACAATATCGTTTAAAAGTAAAACCATCTACTATCATGATAACAAGAAGAGCGATTGAAGATCATGCACTTGAATACTTCGGAAATAAAATGCTTAAAGACATTTCAGTCCGATTTTGTACTCAAGTCAATCGTCGCTGGATAAGAGATGGTTATAAGCAAGCTTATTATTTCCGCAGGGCTGTTGCTCAAATTTTACAATATGGTGTTCAACAGGAATTGATTCTTGAAAATCCCATGCGTAAAACTGAACCAATCAAACGTCAAGAAATTGATGAACATTTAGTCGCTACAGAAACAATGACTGTTTATACACCAAAAGAATTAGCTATTTTCTTGGAGTCTTGTAAAAAACATGGCAATATGAAAATCGAAACCTATTTTCGTATTTTAGCCTACACTGGTGCAAGAAAATCTGAAATACTTGCCTTAGAATGGAACGATATTAATTTTGATAACAACAAATTAACAATCAGTAAAACATTGGCAGAAGTTGAGTACGATCCAAAATCTAAAAAAACTAAAGTAGCCAGTCAAAGCGCCAAAACAAATGCCGGTAAAAGGACTATTTCAATTGATTTAGAAACGATGGCTATGTTACAGGAATGGCGAACTAGACAGCAGTTTGAGTTTAAGGTTTTGGGAATTAGAGCAACGAATAAGCATCAGCTAGTCTTCCCTAATAAAGATAATCTTTTTTGTCGCCCCGGTCAGCCAAATGACTGGTATGATGTCATAGCGACTAAGTACAACTTAAAACGAATTACACTTCATGAATTTAGAAAAACACATGTCTCTCTTTGCGCAATGGCTGATATGAACTTAGAGGATATTATGTACCGAGTTGGTCATAAAGATTCTAAAATGACTCGTCAGGTCTATAACTACTTCTATCCTGAACGTGAAGAACGCAGTGCAGATCAATTCGCACAATTCATTGAAAAAGAGAAATATTTATTTTAATCGCTGTTGTAGTTAGTTTTGTAGTTAGTTTGCTTTTACGAAAAAAAGAAGCACTAGAAACATTGATAAATCAACGTTTCTAGTGCTAAAAAAGGCTTTAGCCAACACTGCCTTCCATTTCAAATTGGATCAACCGGTTTAATTCTACTGCATATTCCATCGGTAACTCTTTAGTAAAGGGCTCAACAAATCCCATAACGATCATTTCTGTTGCTTCTTGCTCTGAAATACCACGACTCATTAAATAATATAATTGTTCTTCTGAAATCTTCGAAACCTTTGCTTCGTGTTCAAGAGAAACATTACCATTCATAATTTCGTTATAAGGTATCGTATCTGAACGAGAAATATCATCCATAATAATCGTATCACACTCAATATGGCTGAATGACCCTTCGCTATCACGAGTAAAACGAACAGTTCCGCGATAGTCTACTGCCCCACCGTCCTTAGCGATTGATTTAGAAACAATTGTACTCGACGTGTTTGGCGCATTATGAATCATGCGAGCGCCATTATCCAAAACAATGTTTTTACCAGCCACAGCGATCGACAGCATTGTACCACGAGCACCTCTACCATTCATATAGACACTTGGGTACTTCATTGTAACCTTAGAACCTAAATTACCATCTACCCACTCCATTGTAGCATTTTCTTGAGCTTGGCCTCGTTTAGTTTCCAAACTATAAACATTGTTAGACCAGTTTTGAATTGTTGTATAGCGGCAATAACCATCCTTTTTTACAAACACTTCTACTACAGCAGCATGCAAGCTGTCTGATGAGTAGGTAGGGGCCGTACAGCCCTCTACGTAGTTAATACTGGCACCTTCATCGACAATAATCAGCGTACGCTCAAATTGCCCGGTGTTAGCAGCATTAATCCGGAAGTATGATTGAATTGGAATATCCGTTTGAACACCTTTTGGTACATAGATAAAGGTTCCACCTGACCAAGCCGCAGAGTTTAGAGCTGCCAACTTATTATCAGATGGCGGCACTAAGGTTCCAAAGTATTCCTTAAATAGTTCTGGATACTCCTTCAAGGCAGAATCAGTATCCGTAAAAACGATTCCTAATTTTTCAAACTCATCCTTCATATTATGATAGACAACTTCTGACTCATATTGAGCAGAAGCTCCCGCTAAATATGCACGTTCTGCTTCAGGAATACCTAAACGCTCAAAGGTTGTTTTAATCTCTTCAGGAACATCCTCCCAGTCACGAGCCGGTTTATTACTGGATTTAATATAATAATTAATCTTGTTAAAGTCCAAATCAGTTAAATCCGGACCATAATCAGGCATATTTAATTTATAGAATGTTTCAAGAGATTTCAAACGAAACTCCAACATCCATTCTGGTTCCCCTTTAACGCGGGAGATTTCGCGAATAACTTCTTCAGACAAGCCTTCCCCAGTCGTAAAGACAGGTTTTACATCATCGTGGAAGCCAAATTGATACTCATCTTGCAGTTCAGGTACAGTCATAGTTCCCGCTCCTATTCTTTATGAAATTGACCAGCTGTTGCTTTTCCCTCATCATCTGTTAAAGCTTTTCCTAATGCCTTCCAGGCTAAGGTAGAACATTTAATACGTGCCGGAAACTTAGCAACTCCGCTAAGCATTGCAGCTTCTCCCAGCGCATTACTGTCTTCATCAGATAATTGGTTGCCTTGAACCATTTGGGCAAAGCTGACAGCCAGATGTTCTGCTTCTTCAACACTTTTTCCAATCACCGCATCTGTCATCATTGATGCACTGGCTGTGCTAATTGAACAACCACTGCCAGAAAATGCAATGTCATCAATCACACCGTCTTTTACCGACAATTCCAATTCAATGATATCACCACAGGTTGGATTGTTCATTTCAATCGTACGGGTAGATTCATTCAACTTTCCAAAATGATGAGGACGAGAAGAATGATCCAAAATAACTTGACGATACAAATTGTCTAATCTAGATAGCGCCATTTTTGAAAAACTCCTTTGTGGCTTCCAAAGCAGAAATCAAACGATCCGCATCAGCTTTCGTATTATAGAAATAAAAACTAGCCCGTGCAGTCGCAGGAAGATCCAAATATTTCATCAACGGTTGTGCACAATGATGACCTGCACGCACTGCAACTCCCTCCATATCCAGGGCAGTTGCTAGATCATGAGGATGTACTCCTTCTAAATTAAAGGATAGAACGCCTGTATGATTTTCCACATCTTGAGGGCCGTAAACCGTCAAACCATCAATCGATTGCAATTTAGGTAATACATATGCAACTAAATTCTGTTCATACTGATGAATATTCTCCATACCAACAGCAGTTAAATAGTCGATTGCTGCACCTAGAGCAATTGCTCCGGCGATGTTCGGTGTACCTGCTTCAAATTTCCAAGGCAGTTCTTTCCACGTACTATCATATAAGTTGACAAAATCAATCATTTCTCCGCCGAACTCGATCGGTTCCATTTGCTCCAAAAGCGGTCTTTTGCCATATAATACACCAATTCCAGTCGGTCCGCACATCTTATGTCCACTAAAAGCAAAGAAATCGCAATCTAATGCTTGTACATCCACCTTCATGTGTGGACTAGACTGCGCACCATCTACTATCATTACTGCGCCATTGTCATGAGCCAGCTTAGCTAACTCATTAATCGGATTTACTACTCCTAAAACATTGGAAACATGAGCAATTGACACAATCGCTGTCTTATCATTGATCACTTGCTTAGCTTCTTCCATATCAATAAAGCCTTCTTGATTCATAGAAAGATAGCGTAACTTCGCTCCCTTACGATCAGCCAGCTGCTGCCATGGAATAATATTCGAGTGATGCTCCATGAAGGAGATAACAATTTCATCGCCTTCATTGACAAATGCATCTCCGTAGCTCCGAGATAACCAGTTTAGTCCAGTTGTTGTACCTCGTGTAAACAATACTTCAGCCGATTCGTTGGCGTTGATAAATGCGCGGACTTTTTCACGGGCACCTTCGTACTTTACAGTTGCTCGTTCTGCTAGTGTATGAACACCGCGATGTACATTGGCATTATCATTTTCATAATAATAGCGTAAAGCATCTAATACTTGCTTAGGTTTTTGTGTCGTAGCTGCATTGTCAAGGTACACCAACGGTTCATCGTTCACTTCTTGAAAAAGAATGGGGAAATCTTCCCGCAACTCCGAAAAATTGATCATTATTTTTTCAACTTCCCTTCGATCATATCGATCAGTTGGTCTTGAGCAGCTTTTACAGGAATGGCAGTTAATACAGGTCCTAAAAATCCGCGAATAACTAAACGCTCTGCTTCATCTTTAGCCAACCCGCGACTCATTAAATAGAAGAGCTCCTCAGGATCAACTCGTCCAACACTTGCAGCATGTCCAGCAGTTACCTCGTTTTCTTCAATTAATAAGATTGGATTAGCATCTCCGCGCGATTTAGTAGACAGCATTAATACCCGACTTTCTTGCTGTGCATCTGCTCCTTTGGCTCCTCGCAAAATATGCCCGATTCCATTAAAGGTTAACGTAGATTTTTCCAAAATCACGCCATGTTGCAAAATGTGTCCGATTGTATGCGGTGCTTTATTGGTCACACGTGTGTCAATCCCTTGAATTTGCTTGCCTGTACTAATAGCAACAATTTTCACTTCGGAGTGTGCGCCATCACCAACCAGATCAGAATCAAAGTCAGCTATTACATTGCCGTCATTCATAATACCTATCGCCCAATCAATCATAGAATCACGCATTAAATAACCGCGACGATTCATGTAGGTAGCTATGTTATTGCCTAAAGTATCGATTGCAGAAAACTTAATTCTTGCACCTGGCTTAGCAATAACCTCCACTACAACATTACCTGATAACTTTTTAGCATCAGCACCTTGAGAATCAAATCGTTCTAAGTAAGAGAACTCACTGTTTTCTTCAGCAACAATCAATATGTGCTTAAAGAAGTGAGTATTGTCATTGCCGTTATGGATAAACAAAGACTCTATGGCTTGTTCAATCACTACGTTTTTAGGAACATACAGGAAAACACCATTATTCATAAAAGCTGCATGTAAAGCTGTCAATGAATTTTCATCCATTGGTACCGCTTTTTGCATATAATATTCTTTTACTAGCTCCGGATACTCTTTTACAGCAGTCATTAGATCAGTAAAAATGACTCCTTTTTCTGCTAACTCTGGAGAAATCTGTTCAAAGACAGTATCATCTCCGATTTGAGCCACCATCGGATTGTCCGGCATTTGATCGAATCCTGGAACAGCTCCAGTTTCTAATTGACGTTCCGGTTTTACATTATATAAATGCCAACGGGCAAATTTCACTTTTTCAATCACAGGAAGCGGCAGTTCTTCAATTTTTTCCAAAGCTGAAAGTCTAAAATCAGTCATCCATTGAGGTTCTTCCCATGAAGCGGAATAAGTCTTCACGGCATCAAGATAATCCATCCATTTTGTCATTTATCTTGCCTCCTACACTTCTTCTTTGTAATCAATACCTAATTCAGCTGAGATACCAGCATAACCCTCAGATTCTAAACGTTTAGCCAATTCCGAGTTACCAGTTAAGACTACCCGTCCATCCATCATGATATGAACCACATCAGGCACAATATAATTTAACAAACGTTGATAGTGAGTGATGATTAACGCTCCGAAATTATCTCCACGCATAGCATTAATTCCTTTTGAGACAACTTTCAAGGCATCAATATCTAATCCCGAATCAATTTCATCTAAAATAGCAAAGGTTGGTTCAATCATCAATAATTGAAGAATTTCATTCCGTTTCTTTTCTCCACCAGAAAATCCTTCATTCAAGTAACGCTCCGCCATTTCTTCCGGCATATTCAATAAGGCCATTTTCTCGTCTAATTTTTTTAAGAAATTCATTACTGAAATCTTGTCTTCCTCTTTGCGACCTGCGTTCATAGCTGCTCGCATAAATTCTGCGTTACTAATACCAGGAATCTCACTTGGGTATTGCATTGCCAAAAACAGGCCTAATCGAGCACGCTCATCAACTTCTAAATCTAATACGTTGGTTCCATCAAATAAGATTTCTCCTTGAGTAACTTCATAATTGGGATTTCCCATGATCGCCGCAGAAAGGGTTGATTTTCCCGTTCCATTTGGTCCCATAATCGCATGGATTTCTCCCGTTTTCATAGTTAAGTTTACGCCTTTTAAAATCTCTTTATCTTCAATGGATACATGCAAATCTTTAATCTCTAAAACAGACATGAATTTCCCTCCAAAATATTTTTTCGTTCTCACATATTTTAGACTAATTGAGAATGTAATTCAAATGAATTCAGCACTTTTCTAAAGAAAACTACTGTTTATTTAGAATTATTCTTGGTTTAGTCAAAAAATCAGATCTCGCCTAATTTATTCAGTAAATTACTCAATACAAACACTTTATATGATGATTAGCCAGTTTCTCTATTTTTTCCCCTGTTATTGGCTGATCTGTAATCAGATAATCAATCTCATGACAAGCAATTCCCTGATACATGTATTTGTGATCTAACTTATCAGAAGTTGCTAATACTATTAACTGATTTGCTTGTCGGCGGAAGGCTTTCTTCATTTGCGCCTCACCTTCATGCGTTTCCGTAACTCCATGTTCAAAATCCAAGCCGCGACAGCCAATAAAGGCCAGATCAGCATTATAAGTTAGGCTATCATTATAAGCCTTTGATCCATTGATTGTTGCTCGTTTAGGTACAATTGATCCGCCTAATATAGAAACATGAGCTGAAGTAAACTCGCTTAACATGACCGCAGTAAGTACGCCATTAGTAATAATTTGTAACCCATCAAATTTGCTTAAATTTTTAATTAGATGCAGGCATGTGGTGCTAGAATCTAAAAAGATAACCATATCATCCTTGATTAATGTTTCCGCAACGTTTGCAATGTACTGCTTATTATTCTCCTCATCAAGATGTGTCACTTTCATCAAGTATGGCACATCAATTTTTTTATTATCCACGAGCATAGCTCCGCCACGAGTGCGGCGGATTAAACCAGTCTTTTCCAGCATAATCAAATCTCTCTTAACGGTAGCCTCGCTGTAATTAACTAGTTCAATCAAATCAGCCACACGAGCAAATTGATTCACCTTTAAGTAATTGACAATCTGCTGCTGCCGATCTTCAATAACACTTAGCATAGAATATTTCTCCTTCATCATAGTGGTTATTTCAATTTTAGCGTTAAGTGAAAAAAAAAGACAACCCTTTTTATTTTAAATAAAGGGTTGTCGATAGAAAGATTCGTTAATACAAATCAGCTTTGCCAATGGTTTGAAGCACGGCCATTTTATGGCGTACAACAGCTTTTACTTTTTCATTTGCTTCTGGGAAAACATCTCCTGGTTCCAGCATATAAGGATTCTCTGTTAGAATTTCTCGCAAAGCGTCAAAGAAAACACTTTTTAAATCCGAACTTAAATTTACTTTAGCTACTCCATATTTTACAGCTTCACTTACTTCCGAATCTGGATTTCCTGAACCACCATGAAGAACAAAAGGAATCTCAATTCGTTTGTTTAACTCTTTAAGCAATTCAATATTCAGCTTAGGTGTCATATTTTTGGGGTAAAGTCCGTGAGCCGTCCCAATTGCAACAGCCAATGTGTCAATTCCTGTTTCTCTTACAAAGGTCTCCGCCTGATCCGGATCAGTGTAAATAATATTGGCTGAACCACCTTCCGCTGAACCATTGTTACCAATTGTTCCAAGCTCCGCTTCTACCGAGACGTTTACACTATGCGCCAAATCGACGACTTGTTTAGTTATAGCTGAGTTGTCCTCATATGATTGAGCTGAAGCATCAATCATCACTGAGGTGTATCCATTACGGATCGCTCGCATAACATCCTTGATAGTACCGCCATGGTCCATATGAATTACTACAGGAACACTGCTGTTGTGTGCATACTCTCGAACTGCGGCTACGAATTCATTATTTAAATAAGCGATTTCGTCAGGATGAATTTCTAAGATAACTGGCGCATTTTGAACCTCAGCTTCTTCCATAATCGCCTTCATCATATCGTAACTACAAATGTTAAATGCAGGTACTGCAAACTTATTTTCTAGGGCAACAGCTAGTAAATCCTTCATTGTATACAACATTACACTTCCACCTCGTTAGTTAATTTTTCTTCTGGTTCTTCCATTGGTACAGTTTTCTTTAACAATCCGATTGATAAAGCAGTTACGACTGTTCCTGCCACCAAAGCCAAAAAGTACATCGGCAGATTATTCATTACATTAGGAATCAGCATTACCCAAATACCGCCATGAGGAGCCATTGAAGTTACACCAGCAGACATGGAAATACCCGCAGCCGTAGCTGAGCCTAGCATAAGACTTGGAATGACACGAAAAGGGTCGGCTACTGCAAAGGGAATTGCTCCTTCGGTAATATAAGAAGCACCCAATATCCAGCATGATTGTCCAGAGGTCCGTTCTTCTTTAGTAAATTTGTCCTTGAATATAATCGTCGCTAAGGCCAATCCTAAAGGTGGTGTCATTCCTGCTGCCATACAAGCAGCGATCGGTGCATTAACCCCCGCCGACATTAGGCCAATTGAAAAGGTTGAGATAGACTTGTTAATCGGACCTCCCATGTCTGCGGCCATCATAACACCAATTAACAGACCAAACAGTAGTCCAGAAGTATTACCAAGTCCATTTAACCAAGCAGTCAATCCATTCAAAACCCAAGCAATAGGCTGATCAATTAGAAATACCATTGCTAATCCGATTACTAGGATAGAAACTAATGGAACAACAATTAGTTGATAGATAGCTGCAAACTGTTTTTTAACGGAAACCTTGTTAGCTATAAGGTTAGTTACATAACCAGCTAATAGTCCACCAATCATCCCACCTAAAAAGCCCGAACCACCGTTTGCTGCAAGTAAACCAGCGACAATCCCTGGAGCAAACCCCGGCTTTCCAGCTATCGAGCTTGCAATTCCGGCTCCTAATGCAGGTACCATCATGGCAAATGCTGCGCCTCCACCGATAGTTGAAAGCGCACCTGCCAGCACATTATAATCAGCTGACTTAGGATCTGAAGCAGTAATGCCAAATGCAAAACTTAGAGCAATAATAATTCCGCCTGCAATGACAAATGGCAGCATATAATTGACACCATTCATAAAGTGATTATAAATTCCGGCTTTTTGTTGGTTGGCTTCGACTTTTTCCGTTGAAGAGATCCGTATGGTTCCTTGATTGCTTAACGCTTCTTCGATAACTATCTCCGGCTCTTTGATGGCTCTGCCAGTTGAAACTCGTTTGACCTCTCTACCAACAAATCTAGACATATCAATATTCTTATCAACAGCAACAATAATGGCATCTGCGTCTTCAATTTCCGCTTTTGTCAATTCATTCTCAACTTTGGCTCCTTGAGTTTCAAACTTCGCCCGATGCCCCAAACTAACAGCGGTTAATTCTAACTTTTCCGCTGACATATACGTATGGGCGATTCCTGTGGGACAAGCGGTAATTCCTACGATTTTCATAATAATTCCTCCCATTTTCTTATGGTAATGCAGAATCAATCTAATAGAATCCCTTTAAAATTCGATAATGACAAATCCCTTTTGAGCTTCCCCTATAGCTAAATAGCAACAAGATAGTGATTAAGTCCCTTACACCAAGCACTATTGAACTGTAGTAGCTATTCTATCGTGCTTCTTTGCTAAGCTTTTCTTTCTAAACAATGTGTATTTTCAAGTGCGTAAACTTTTTAGTTAGAATTTCCCATAGAATTATTTAAATTGTTTTTCTTGACTAATTTAATAAGCAGTTTTAGCTTTGTTCTCGATGATGCTCACAATTTCTTTTGAGTCAGCAGCAGCCTTCAATCGGTTTCTAAACTCCTTATTCATCAGTTTTCGTGACAAATTACTCAAAATATCTAAATGCATGGTAGAATCCTTTTTAGGAACCAAAATAGCAAATACACATTCAATGGGCTGATCATCAAGCCCACGGTAATCTGTCATGCTACCCCCGTGAATGAAACACACAGTCGGTTTTAAAACATGCTTGCTTTTGGCATGCGGAATTCCAAACCCATCCTCGATTCCAGTTGACATTTCAGCCTCTCGGTTGTATAAATCCTTTACAATCTTTTTAGCCTTAGTGGCCCGACCATTCTTTTCTAACACTTGTCCAATTCGCTCAAACAAGTCTTCCTTTGAACGAATTGACTCATCAAAAATAACTAAATCATTCATCATCATGCTAGATAGATCCATTAAAACTACCTCCCCACTAGTTATGTTAACGGTTTCTTTTATCTGTGATTACTATAGCATCGCTATTTAAATCGTTCAATGCTTTGACTGTTTTTAGGTAAACAAGTCTTTTACAGCTCTTTTAGCTCAAATCCAATGAACGATATCATTCATTTATGTTTTGTTTTTTTAAACAAATAAAAAGATGAAATGATTTTTACAGGCCAAATAAAAAAACACCCTTGACTGTTAGATCACTCTAACTTGCCAAGGGTGCTTAATCACTTTGTCTCTTAATTATTTACTGGTTTTACGGAACCATCCCATTTTTCAAGAATCCAATCCTGTACATCTTTACTATGCAGAACTTCCAATAATTTTTGGATACGTTCGTCATCTTTATCTTCTGAACGAGTAGCAATAATGTTTACATATGGTGAATTGTCACTTTCCAATAAAACAGAATCCTTAATTGGATTTAGACCCGCACCATATGCAAAGTTGGCATTGATTGCAACTAAATCCCCTTCGTCATTGTTGTAGGTAGAGGCTAATAATTCTGGGTTTACTTCATGATTAAATTTTAGATTTTTAGGATTATCCTTAATATCATCAAAAGTTGCGGTCTCGATGTCTACTCCATCCTTCACTGTAACTAAATCAGCTGCTTCCAAAATAGAAATAACACGGCCCCAATCAGATTCAGAATTTGAACAAATAACTGTCGATCCATCTTTCAAATCTTTGATGTCAGTAATTTTTTTAGAGTACAAGCCCATTGGTTCAATATGAATCGCTCCTACATCGGCAAAATCATAATCATTTTCTGCTACTGCTTTTTCATAGAAAGGCCTGTGCTGGAAGTAGTTGGCGTCTAATTCACCTTCAGCTAATGACTTGTTAGGTAAAATATAGTCATCGAATTTCTTTATTTCCAAATCAATTCCTTCTTTTTCCAATAGCGGCTTAACATGTTCTAAAATTTCTGCATGAGGAGTCGGTGATGCTCCTACAACTAATGTTTTGTTGCTCTTATCGCTTCCGTTACTGCCATCCGTTGTATTATTGCTTCCACCACCACAAGCTGCTAAACCAACTGTCACTAACGCAATTGCTGCTAAACCTAATAATTTCTTTTTCATTTCATTTTCCTCCAATATTTTTATCGTTTATCCGTTTTCTTCGCTAAGAAGTCGCCAACTCCTTGAACGATAAACACAATAATTAATATGATAACTGTCGCTAAAAGAGTTACGGTATAGTTGCCTCGTTGATACCCTTCTTGCCACGCTAACGCACCTAACCCACCTGCACCAATCGCACCGGCCATAGCAGTGAAACCGATCATGGTAATGGTTGTAACTGTGATCCCTGAAATCAAGGCAGGCAAGCTTTCTGGAATAAGCACTTTATAAATAATTTCCAAGTAGCTAGCTCCCATTGAGTCTGCAGCTTCCAGCACACCACTATCCACTTCACGAAAAGCAATTTCTACTAAGCGAGCATAAAACGGTGCTGCTGAAAGAACTAGCGCTGGAATTGCTGCCTTGGCACCTAGCATTGTCCCGACTAACAATTTGGTAAATGGAATAATCAGTACCATTAAGATCATAAATGGTGTGGATCGAAAAATATTACCGATAATAGAAACAATCCCGTATAACAAACTTTTCCCGTTCGTTTTATTTCTGCCCAGTGTATAGAGAGCTAATCCTAAGAGCAAACCAATAATGAATACTAATATCATAGAAGTGATTGTCATAAACAATGTATCGATAATGGCTTGACGGAATGTTTCTGGATCAAGCTGATCAAAATTCAAATAAGTTTCACTAAAACTTTTATCCACGATGAATCACCTCCACATCTACCTGTTGGCTGCGAATAAATGCTAGCGCTTGGTCAACTTCTTTTTCGTCACCTGTCACTTGAACAGTTAATGTACCAAACGAATTACCATCAGCGCGTTCAATATTCCCATAAACAATACTTATATCCACTTGAAATTTTCGAATAGCTTGAGAAACCACTGGTTCTCCAGCATTATTTTCCACAAAGTGTAAAGTAACTAAAGTACCTTGGGGATTTTCTTTGAGAAATTCTTTAACTAACTCTGTAGAATCAGCCTTTGGTTCTAGCTCTTGTTGAACAAACAGTTTGGTTACTTCCTGTTGCGGATGCCGGAAGACATCCTTAACCAAACCTTCTTCAACAATTTTTCCTTGTTCCATTACAGCAACTTTATTACAAATCTTTCGAATAACATTCATTTCATGCGTAATCAGCACAATTGTTAACCCTAATTTTTCATTGATATCTGCTAGTAAATCTAAAACTTCTTCTGTTGTTTGCGGATCTAACGCACTGGTTGCTTCATCACAAAGTAAGATGTCGGGATCATTAGCTAAAGCTCGAGCTATCCCTACACGCTGTTTTTGCCCCCCAGATAACTGAGCAGGATAAGCATCTCCTCGACCTTCAAGTCCCACCAGCTTCAACAACTCTTCAGATTTTTGTTTTCTTTGTTCTTTCGCTACACCAGCTAATTCTAAGGGCAATTGGATATTTTCTCTTACAGTTCGAGACCACAACAAATTAAAATGTTGAAAAATCATCCCAACCTTCTTACGGAAATTACGCAAATCTGCTCCCTGCAGCTTCGCTACATCTTCGCCCTTGATCGTCACTTCACCTTTTGTTGCGTTTTCTAACCCATTTAATAATCGTACCAAAGTACTCTTGCCAGCACCTGAATAACCAACAATGCCATAAACGTCTCGTGGTTCCACTGTTAGATCAACACCATTTACAGCGTATATTTCTCCCGCCTTGCCAGAAAAGGTTTTTTTAACCTGGCGTAATTCGATTAATGCCATCGTTTCTTCCCCCTTTGAAAAAATAAAAAAGCTTCCGTCTTAAATGTACCTGTGTACACTTAGGACGAAAGCTCAACTTTCGTGTTACCACCTATGTTTGTAATAGCCTCACGACAATTACCTCATCCAGTACTTGAATGTGCTCATCCGCATACTGTGGTGCTATAACGGGCACTCCCGTAACTGACTCACTGCTGCTCGTCAATTCTGCTCAAAGACCATCTTCCATCTCATTCTCGTTATCCCTTCTCAGCTTGGTGGGACTCTCTTAAAACGCTTATCAGATGTACTCTTCTTTTCATTGCTTTCTCATATGATATGAGAGGATTATAACAAATTTGAAATTTGTCTGTCAATTCATTTTGCTGTTTTTCTTAAAGTGTTTCGAATTCTTCAATATCTACTTGTCTGAAAGATAGTACCCAAGCATCCAATTCATCTTCTGTACTCAATGCAGCGGGATCCTTTTCAGCCCTTTCATTGATCGAAGAAACTACACCTGTTACCGGACTTTTGAATTCACTTACTGCTTTTTCAGCTTCAACTTCTAAAAATGGTTCGCCAGCTTTTACCGTTTGACCAATTTTTGGAAAAGAGACAAATGAAACTTCGCCTAATTCATCTTGCACTTCTTTTGTTAATCCCATACAAAAATCCTTATCATTGTGCAAAACCCATAATCCATCTTTTTTCTTTAAATGTGTCATTTTATTTAAATACTCCTTCATATACGTCTTCATTGAAACCATTAATCAAAAACTTTCCGTCTTTGACAATCATCGGCCGTTTGATCAACATGCCGTCGCTAGACAATATACGACTTGCTTCTTGAATCGTCAAGTCATTTATTTGATCCTTAAGATTTAGTTCACGATATTTCATACCACTTGTATTAAAAAAGCGACGTAAAGGCAGATCTGATGCTTCAATCAAAACTTCAAGTTCTTCCGCTGAAGGAGTCTGCGTAATCAAATCAATTACTTCAAAATCAACATCTTGCTGAGTCAACCATGCTTTGGCCTTCTTACAAGTTGAACATTTAGCATATTCATAAAACTTATACACGACGAGTCCTCCTATTTTCCAGCTTCTTCGCAGTTTGATAGCGCATTGACAAAATCAGACCAATTCCCATCATATTACCTAAAATAGATGAGCCTCCTTGGCTGATAAACGGCAACGGGATACCTGTTAAAGGCAGCAATCCTATATTCGCACCAATATTTTCAAATACGTGGAACAGAATCATCATAATAATACCTGTTGCGATATAAGCGTAGAATTCATTATTCATATCAAAGCATACACGAATCATGCGATAAATCAATATGAAATACAATAGAATCACAAATGCTCCACCAATAAAACCAAAGTTCTCGCCAATGACACTAAAAATCATATCCGATTCACGAACTGGCACATAAACGTTGCTCACATTGTAGCCTGTTCCAAACATTCCACCGGAGCCAATGGCCATCAGAGCATGAGCCAATTGAAAACTTTGCCCCTGCGGATCATGAAACGGATCCAACCAGGAATCAATCCGGGCAAATTGATAGCTTTTGAATCCAACATGCGTCAACAATTCTCGACCAAAATCCGTTGTTACTAATAAAATGATGGACGTTCCTAAGACAGCTACGATTAAAATACTTGGAACCACAATCAACCAAGAAATGCCGGACATTAAAAACATTCCTGCAAAAATCGCTAAGAAAACCAGCATCGTCCCGAAGTCTTTTTGCATCATTACTAGCACTAGTACAGGAATGGTGACTAAGAACAGCTTACCGATTAAAAAAAGATCAGTCTTCAATGTACGAAGGTGGTTTTTCAAATTGTGTTGAGTAATAATCAGTGCCATCATTAAAATATAGGCAACCTTCATCAATTCAGAAGGCTGGAAGGTCATTGTACCAACTCTAAACCAGTTTTTTGAGCCAGTTGAGTTTGCCAACTCTGGATCATAATATCGCAGCAATGCCAACATTACTGCTAAACCAATAACATACAAGAACGGCGTTATCCGCCATAACCACTTTGCATCCAAATGCATAATAATTACTACTACTAAAGCACCCAATGCATACCATAAACCTTGCATAGCGATGCCGCGAAAAATATTTGGATCTCTCGGGTCGTGTGTCAACGCCACATAGAGGGAAAGTAAACCAACTAGACAAAGTAGGAAAACCGGTAAGATAACTCCGTAATCAATACGATTGTCTTTATTTCTTTTTAGCGTATCCATATCTCATCCCTTTTCCAACAATATACTTGCTTATTATAGACGCTTCTTGTCATAAATAAAAGTCAGCTCAGCTGACTTTGTAAAAAATTTAGTCTTCTTTTTTGCTTTGTATAACTTCCTTCAGTAATAGCCAAATCACCAGCTGGATTATCATAAATACAAGAACAAATTGCAGCTTTCCTGTTCCCCAGTTCCCTAACAATAAATTCAATGTCGACAAGGGATGGATGATTAAATCTACAGAATGGATACGGTCAAATCGTCCGATGTAAATAGCAATTGCCGTCAAGGCTGCTAAAATAGTCAGATAAAACCAAAAATATTTTTTACCGTTTGATAATTGGTTTATCACCTGCATAGCCTGACTCGTACCCACAGTGACCATAATTAAGATCGGCAAAACTAGCAAAAGAAACAGCAGCCAATCCTTAGGAATATTTTGAAATAAGCCTCCACTTTGATAGATATTTAATACTTCTAAGTGCAGCAAATCAGTCAATAAATAAGGGATATTGGGAAAAAATAGGAGCCAAAAGCCTCCCAAAAAATATTTCCATTTTGTATGCATACGTATTACTAAATTGCCAAATTCAATTGGCAGCCATGCTAAAAAAATATTTAAAGACATAAATGAAAATGGATTAGCAAAAACGGTCATAGCAATCATATAGGCCAAAATAACTAATCGATAAATAGCCGGTTTACTTAGCATCACTTTCATTAGTAAAGTCCTCTCTAATTAGTTAAACAATGGCGTAAACAAAGTCGATAACCCCGTAAAAAGGATTATCGACTAATTTTGATTGAAGCAACTACGCAACAACTATTTATTCTTTTGTGAAAAACCATAGAAAACCGTCGTCATTATTCAAGCGAAAAGACTAATATGACGGCGTTTTCCGCATATGCCAGCTGCAGGGATCGAACCTGTGACCTGCGCGTTACGAGTGCGCTGCTCTACCAACTGAGCTAAGCTGGCTCAATGAATACAACTGAAATTATAGAAAACTTTTAACAAAATGTAAAGCCCAAACTTCTTCGAAAAGCGGTTACATGAAAATTTCTAAAAAAAGTGGTATAATTAAGGGGTACAAGAAAAGGGGGAATTTTTTACATGGCAACATTTGGTAAAATGATAACGCAGATTGACCCTTCAGAAGCAGGAAAAGATTTTCCTGTTGAGACACACGTAATGTTCACTATTCGCAATCAACCTCAAACGGGTGTTATTACAAAGCAGCTAAAAAACGCTGCTGTAGTGGAGTTAGATGAAAATGCCAAAAATGGTGAATTAATCAATCACTCCAATGGGGTTGTAGTAATTAACTATAAACAAATGAAAAAAATTCAGTGATCCTTTAAGGATCACTGAATTTTTTTATTTAGTGCCAAATA
Organism: Candidatus Enterococcus ferrettii; assembly: GCF_017377655.1. Taxonomy (GTDB): domain Bacteria; phylum Bacillota; class Bacilli; order Lactobacillales; family Enterococcaceae; genus Enterococcus_A; species Enterococcus_A ferrettii. The sequence continues at coordinate 154,504 of NZ_JAFREL010000070.1, read as the reverse complement.
ACCTGTCACCCGCATCGCCCAAACCAGGAACGATATAGCCGTGTTCGTTTAAATGATCGTCTAAGGAAGCAGTATAAATATCCACATCAGGATGCGCTTCTTGCAATGCTTTCACACCTTCTGGAGCTGCTACTAAACAAACAAACTTCATATTTGAAGCTCCACGTTTTTTCAAAGAATCAATCGCCATGATGGCTGACCCGCCAGTTGCCAGCATTGGGTCAACAATGAATAATTGACGACTGTCAATATCATCAGGCATTTTGAAGAAATATTCATGAGGCTCCAATGTTTCTTCATCACGAAACATACCGATATGGCCAACTTTAGCAGCAGGAATCAATTCTAGAATTCCATCAACCATCCCAATTCCAGCACGCAGAATCGGAACAATGGCTACTTTTTTACCTGACAATGTTTTTTGAACTGATTTTTCAATTGGTGTTTCAATTTCAATATCCTCTAAAGGCATATCGCGTGATACTTCATAAGCCATTAAATTGGCAATTTCACCAACTACCTCACGAAATACCTTTGTTCCACATTCCTTGTCCCGGATAATAGTTAATTTGTGTTGAATTAATGGATGATCAATTACTTGAAACTTTCCCATAATGAATAGCTCCTCATCTATAATTTACTCTTATTATAAGGTAATCTTTGCTTAAAAACTAGTCATAATGCTAGTCAATAATTGGATGTTTATCAGTTAACTCCAAAACAGTTGCTTTTACTGCATCCAAACGGCTTTCGTCACCTTTTGAACGCAAGGTTTCAACAATGAGCTCAGCAATTTTCTTTACGTCTTCTTCTTTGAATCCACGGCTGGTAATGGCTGGTGTGCCGATACGAATACCACTTGTTTGGAAAGGACTCTTCGTTTCGAATGGAATCGAGTTTTTATTAACAGTAATATGAACCGAATCCAGCAAGTGTTCTGCCTCTTTACCAGTCATTTCAAACTCAGTAACATCTACTAAAATTAGATGGTTATCACTGCCACCAGAAATTACACGACTTTCTGGTGCCTGGTTAAAGACCTTCACCATCGCTTGAATATTTTCCAAAACTTGTTTTGAATAGTCTTTGAAATCATCTGACATAGCTTCTTTCAAAGCAATCGCTTTAGCAGCTATTACGTGTTCTAATGGTCCACCTTGAATACCAGGGAAGACTGCACTATTGATTTTTTTAGCCAAATCTTCATCATTGGTCAAAATCAATCCGCCTCTTGGACCGCGCAAAGTTTTGTGTGTCGTCGTCGTTACCACGTCAGCATAAGGAACAGGACTTGGATGCAATCCAGCAGCTACTAGACCAGCAATATGCGCCATATCAACCATTAATTTTGCTCCTACCTCGTCGGCAATTTCACGAAAACGAGCAAAATCAATCGTCCGGCTATAAGCACTTGCACCTGCAATAATCAGTTTAGGCTGATGTTTACGCGCTAAAATACGCACAACTTCATAATCAATAACTTCAGTTGATGGATCGACACCATAAGCAACAAAATGATAAGTTTTCCCGCTAAAGTTTACAGGAGAGCCATGTGTTAAGTGTCCGCCAGCTGCCAAATCCATTCCCAAAACAGTATCACCAGCTTCGATCAACGAAAGGTAAGCAGCTTGATTCGCCTGTGAACCAGAATGTGGTTGAACATTAGCAAATTTTGCTCCAAATAACTCTTTAGCCCGATCAATCGCTAGATTTTCCACGATATCAACAAATTCGCAGCCTCCGTAATATCGACGTCCAGGATAACCTTCTGCATACTTATTCGTTAAAATACTGCCTTGTGCTGCACGAACCGCTCCAGAAACAATGTTCTCAGAAGCAATCAGCTCCAAATTGTTTTGCTGCCTTTGCGTTTCTTTCTCTATGGCTTCCCATAAATCGGGATCTAATGCTTGATAATTCAAATCCATCCTCACCTTTCCTGATTGTTGTATCTAGTATACGAAAAGATTACTACATAATCGAATGTTTTGGCTAATTTTTGTCAAAATAATTTTGAGCAGCGGCTTTTTTCAGCCGATTCATGTATGCTGCACCTAATTCGTTTTCCGTAAAAACCTGAGCCAAAATCACATCACTGCCATCAGCTTCATCTAGCGCCCGCAACCCACTATATAACCCGTGAGTTGCTGCTTCAACAGTATCATCCATAAATACATAACGGTCAGCAACCTGATATTTAGCTGCAATTGAGGGTCCTGCCAGTAATGCCATTCTTTTTCGATTTTTTTGTCCCCATTTAATTGCTTGGTCCCAATCTTCGTCTCCAACCATTAAGACTGGAGTATCTGGCGCATAGTGTTTATACTTCATGCCCGGTGCTTTAGGCGTCTCGCTTTCCTTGACTAGATGTTTATCTAGGAATATTTTTGTTTGGAGCACTTTCTCCAATTTTTCCTTGGTAACAGCTCCTGGACGTAAAATGACTGGGGTTTCTCCACTTAAGTCCAGTACGGTGGATTCCACACCAATTTGTGTTGCACCGTCATCTAAAATCCCAGCTATTTTCCCTTTTAGGTCATGAAAAACATGCTCTGCAGTTGTAGGACTAGGTTTACCAGAGGTATTTGCACTAGGCCCCACCAGTGGTGCTTCAGTCTTTTGGATCAATTCGAGTGTTTTTTTATTGTCGGGCATCCGAAAGGCAGCTGTGGATAAACCGCCAGTTACTATAGGACTCAGACTGTTTTTTTTAATTGGAAAAATTAAAGTTAATGGACCTGGCCAAAAATACTGTACAATTTTTTCGGTCAGAGGATGATACTTTTCCACAAATGGTTTTGTCATCTCAAAATCAGCAACATGAACAATCAAAGGATTATCACTGGGACGTCCCTTGACCTGAAATACCTGCTTGACAGATTCCGGCAAAAGCGCATCAGCTCCCAATCCATAGACCGTTTCTGTTGGAAAAGCTACTAATTCCCCGTTCTTCAACAGTTTTGCTGCATAGTCCAATTCTTCTGATTGAAATATTTTTGTTTCCACAGTTTATCCACAGCTCCCTTTTTCTTTTTTCCTACTCTATCAAGCGTTCTATTATGACTATCCACGAACTGTGGAAATGAGTTTTGTCAAGTGTGTATAACTCTGTTGATAACTTTTCGGCTGCTCGATTACTTGGTAAATCAGTGTTTTTTTATGAATTATCCTTTTAAAAAATTTTTTTTCCACATGATCCTCCTTTAGGAAACAACGACTATCCGATCATTCCTTGCTAAATCTTTTTTTACCTCAACCAGCTTACTTGGAAAAGCCTTTTGCATCATTTCTTTTACCACCGGTCCTTGTTTAAATCCAATTTCCATTAACAGCATTCCCTCCGGTTTTAAAACTATCGGAGCTTCTTCAGCAATTTTTTGATAGATAGCCAGACCATCATTCTCAGCAAATAATGCTTTTTTAGGCTCGTAGGTTCGAACACTTTCATCCATCAATGACCATTCAGACTGACCAATATAGGGTGGGTTACTGATTATTATGTCTTGAGGTTCATCTATCGCCGATAGAACATCACTTCTCTCATATACGATATTCGCTCCTAGATGATCCGCATTTTCTTTAGCCGTATTTAATGCTTCTTCAGATATATCAACAGCTCGAACCTGCCAATCTGGTCTTGCCAGCTTCAAACTAATTGCAATAGCCCCAGTTCCAGTACCAATATCTACTATTTTCAAATTGTCTCGCTGCCGATTTCGTTCTAGACATAGCATGACTAGCTCTTCGGTTTCCGGTCGGGGAATCAAGGTATTCTTGGTCACTTTGAATCGATGGCCTAAAAAATCACTGTAACCTAAGATATATTGAGCAGGAACATGGTCACGCAGCAACCGAGTATCCGCCTGAATAAGCATCTCTTCTTCAGCAGAGATTGCTTCTCGCATATGCAAAAGCCACTGCGTTTTGCTCCAGCCTTTACGCTCCAAGAAAAGATATTCGATAGCATAACCTTCTAAGCCGGACTCTTCTAAAAAAGAAGAAGCCCTTGATAGGACTTCTACGTAGGTTTTAACCATTTTGCATCTCTTCCAGTTTCTTCGTTTGATCATATAGGATCAATGCATCAATGATTTCATCAAGCTTTCCGGTTAAGATTTGGTCTAACTTTTGAATAGTCAAGCCAATCCGGTGATCCGTTACCCGGTTCTGTGGAAAATTATAGGTCCGGATACGTTCAGAACGATCTCCAGTACCCACTGCTGATTTACGACTTGCATCATATTCAGATTGTGCTTCCTGTGAAATTTTATCGTATACCCGCGCACGCAAGACTTTCATCGCCTTTTCACGGTTTTTCAGCTGTGAGCGTTCGTCTTGCATTGCTACAACTACGCCTGTTGGAATATGGGTTAGACGTACAGCTGAAGCTGTCTTATTGACGTGCTGTCCACCGGCACCAGAAGCGTGGTAAATATCTGTGCGAATGTCTTTTTCAGCAATGTCAATTTCAACTTCTTCTGCTTCTGGCATAACAACAACGGTCGCTGTAGATGTATGAATCCGTCCTTGTGATTCAGTTGAAGGTACCCGTTGTACACGGTGAGCGCCACTTTCATATTTCAATTTAGAGAAGACATTGTCCCCGGTAATCATCATAATTACTTCTTTGTAACCACCGATACCAGTAACATTGGCATCCATTACTTCAGTTTTCCAGCCTTGTGCTTCTGCATAGCGCTGGTACATATTGAACAAATCACCAGCGAAAAGGGCTGCTTCATCGCCACCAGCTGCTCCACGAATTTCCATGATGATATTTTTGTCATCATTTGGATCCTTAGGCAGCAGTAAAATTTTAATATCTTCTTCTAAAACTTCTTTTTCTTTCTTTAGCTCAGACAGTTCTTCTTTTGCCATCTCAGCCATATCGGCTTCTAAGTTTTCGCCCAGTAGTTCTTCTGCTTCGCTGATTCCCTCGATTACTTTTTTGTAGCGACGGTAAGTTTCAACTGTTTCACGAATACTCGCTTCCTCTTTAGAAAGCTTCATAAAACGTTGGGTATCTGTAACAACCTCAGGATCACTTAATAATTCCCCAAGCTCCTCATAACGATCTTCCATGCTCTGTAACTGATCGTACATCTATTCTTCCTCCTTAATTTCCGGGTGCAGGTAGTGATTGCGGCAAACTGGATAATAAGCCTCATTGCCGCCAATCTGCACTTGATCACCTTCATAAACTGGTTTGCCATCAATAAAATGCAAATTCATTGTGGCTTTTTTGTGACAAAACCAGCAAATCGTTTTTAATTCTTCTAATTTATCTGCATACAATAATAAATACTTCGAACCTTCGAACAATTCATTTCGAAAATCATTTTTTAGCCCAAAAGCCATTACCGGTATTCCCAATTCATCAACAACTTGAGCAAATTCCAATACATGGTGCTTTTGCAAAAACTGTGATTCATCAACTAAAATACAGTAAGGTTTATAGTCCAATTCCTTAATGTATTGATAAACATTGGTTTCAGTAAAAATCGGAGTTGCTGGACGCTTTAGGCCAATTCGGCTAGCAATCATGCCGACACCGTCCCGTGTATCCAATCCACTGGTCATCAATACAACCGGTTTATTTTGTTCTTCATAATTGTGAGCAACCTTTAAAATTTCTATGGTCTTCCCACTGTTCATTGCGCCGTATTTAAAAAAAAGCTGTGCCATCTCTTGTCACCTTTCACTTCATTCCTATCGTATTATAGCTGAAAAGCAGTATTTTTTACAGTCATATTTTCTATTCTCTCCTTATTCTCTAAAAGAAGAAGAAATTTTTCGTGATTTTTGGCATTTTAGTAAAGATATTGATCCTTCATCTAAGAACTGAGGAATTCTTCTTTCTTCTATTTGCAAGCATGATATACTAGTGATAATTATTGATAGAAGGAGTCAATTGTCCCCATGAATTTTTCACGTCGACTAAACTTTTTAAAACGAAGTTTACGCAAATTGGACAATCGGTTCTCATCGATTCAAATTATTGTTTTCTACTATTTGATCATGACCCTGTTGTCTTTACTTCTTTTCTATTTACCCGTTTTTCGGTTGCCAGATGCCCATGTTCCATTTTTGGATATGGTATTTATGGCTATTTCGACTGTCTCAGTCACCGGCCTGACTACTTTCGATATTAATTCTGTGTTTAATGAAGCTGGCGTGGTCATGCTGGAGGTCTTATTCCACGTAGGTGGATTGGGTATTATGATGATTAGTACCTTCTTTTTTATTGTCTCCAAACGGAGAATCTCTCTGAAACAGCGGCAATTGATTATGACTGACATGAATCAGCCGCGCTTAAGCGGAGTAGTTTTGTTAATCAAAATTACCTTGACCATGATTTTATGTACAGAATTGATTTTTGGAACCCTTTTTTCTGTCTATTTTTATATGATGGGCTATTATACGAAAATTAGTGAAGCGATCTTTTATGGATTTTATCAATCCATCTCTGCCGTAACTAATTCTGGATTTGATGTTACAGGATACTCAATTATCCCGTTAGCAAATGACCATTTATTCTTAATTGTCATTATGTTCCTTATTTTTATTGGCGGAATTGGTTTTCCAGTATTGATGGACTTTCATGGCTGGATTAATCACCGTCGTTCAAGTTCAAAGATTCCTTTCCGATTTAGTTTGTTTTCCAAAATTGCACTTTTGGCATTTATCATTTTGTTTGTTGGTGGAACAATCATTATTTGGCTGCTGGAAAAAAATCACAGCTTTGGTCAGCTCTCTTTTGGCGATCAGTGGTTGAACTCTGCCTTCTATTCCATGACTACCCGAAATGCGGGTTTACAGATTCACGATTTGAATCAGTTTCAGAACACTACCCTAATCATTTTCTCTATGTTGATGTTTATTGGTGCTTCTCCCAGCTCAGTCGGCGGCGGAATTCGAACCACAACGATTGCTATTATTGGATTGTATCTATACTCATTCTTGAAAAATGAAGAAGATATCAATATTTTCAATCGACGAATTCCTCAAAATGATGTTCGGAAATCGGTGGTGGTCTTCATGCTTTCCATGGGAATGTGCTTTTTCAGTATTTTGTTTCTGACAGCCACAGAAGAACACTCCTTAATTTCCATTATTGTAGAGGTAACTTCGGCATTTGGAACGACAGGTCTTTCCTTAGGCATCACTGATGATTTATCGGCAACCGGAAAGATTATGATTGCTATCTTGATGTTCATTGGACGGATCGGTATGCTGTACACTTTATTGTTATTTGTTCCAAAAGAAACTCGTGACTTAGGGTATGAATATCCAGAAGAAAAGATTATTATTGGGTAGGAGCTTGCTCCTGCCTTTTTTGTAGAAAAGTTAAGAATAAGAAAAGCTATTTAAACTTTTTTTTCAAGTATGATAAGATAAACTAAATTTGTTCAAAGACATGGAGGATGTACAATGGGGTTACGAAGTCATCTGGCAATTGCGGCCGGCAAGACCTCCCAGTGGGTATTAAAAACTTTTTTTAAAGGCGGTTCAAGTTATCCAGGTCAATTGGCCTTAAAGTTGGATCCACATATTTTAGATACATTAGCAAAAGACTACAGCGTTGTCGTAGTGACTGGTACCAATGGAAAAACCTTAACAACGGCATTGACAGTTAATATTTTAAAACAAGAATTTGATCAGGTATTGACTAATCCTACTGGCGCAAACATGGCTCAAGGAATTGTCTCTACTTTCCTTCAAGCCAAAGGAAAAAAAGGGTCTAAGAAATTTGCGGTCCTTGAAATTGATGAAGCCAGCTTAAGTAAAGTAACCGAATATATTAAACCGGAATTGTTCTTGTTCACAAATATTTTCCGTGATCAAATGGACCGTTATGGGGAAATTTATACTACCTACAAAATGATTGTTGAAGGAGCCGCAAAATCTCCGAATGCACCAATTATTTGTAACGGTGATTCGCCTATATTTAATTCACTGGATACTGTAAATCCAAGAAAGTATTATGGGTTTGATCATTTACCTGATGAGGAACAAGAAGCGCATTATAATACAGATGGACTATTGTGCCCCAGATGCCAACATATCTTACGCTATCAAATGATTACCTACGCAAATCTAGGTAAATATTTCTGTCCTAACTGCGGTTTCCATCGTCCCGAGCTAGACTACAAACTAACTAAGATGTTAGATATGGACAATACTTCTTCAAGCTTTGTCATTGATGATCAGGAATACAAGATTGAAGTTGGCGGAATGTACAATGTTTACAATGCTCTAGCCGCAACCGCTGTAGCAGAGCATTTCAGTATTGCTCCCGAAAAGATTAGACAAGGATTGGGCTATGATGAAAAAGTCTTTGGTCGCCAAGAAGAATTTTCAATTAACGGCAAAAAATGCACGCTAGTTTTAGTCAAAAATCCGGTTGGTTTAAATCAGGTAATTGATATGATAGGCTTAGCCCCTTATCCGTTCTCATTAGTTTCTCTACTAAACGCTAACTATGCTGATGGCATTGACGTCAGCTGGATTTGGGATGGTAATCACGAAGCTTTCGCAGATATGAATATTCCCGCAGTAATTGCTGGTGGCGATCGTCACAAAGATATGGCACTTCGGTTAAAGGTTGCAGGTATTCCGCCAGAACGCTTATCAGAAAAGGATAATCTTTCTGATGTAATTGAAGCAATTAAAACCGTTCCAACAGAACATGTTTACATCTTAGCTACTTATACTGCTGTATTACAATTGCGTAAGGAACTAGCGCAAAAAGGCTATATCGATGGAGGAATGGATCGTGGCTAATTATCAATTAACAATGGCACATTTATACGGAAATCTTTTGAACACTTATGGTGATAATGGTAATTTATTGATGCTTCAGTATTATGCTAAACAAATGGGTATTGAATTAACCACAGAAATTGTCAGCATCCATCAAAGCTTTGACTTTCAAAAATATGATTTAGTCTTTATCGGTGGTGGTCAAGACTATGAACAAGTGATTGTCTCTAAAGACATTCAAGAAAAGAAAGCAGCACTAACTGAATATATTGAAAACGATGGAGTTATTTTGGCTGTTTGTGGAGGATATCAATTACTCGGCCATTATTATATCGGTGCTAATGGTGAAAAAATTGACGGAATAGGTGCATTGGATCATTATACATTAAGTCAGGATAATAATCGTTTTATCGGGGACATTATTATTCATAATGAAGAATTCGATGAAACCTACTATGGCTTTGAAAACCATAATGGCCGAACGTTCTTAGGTGAAGGTGAACGCCCTTTAGGCAAAGTTGTGCAGGGTCAAGGGAATAACGGTGAAGATGAAGGTGAAGGAGTCATTTACAAAAATGTTTATGGTACTTACTTCCACGGACCGATTCTTTCTCGTAATAAAGCTTTAGCAGTAAGACTTTTACATACTGCTTTAAAAAATAAGTACGGCGAAACGGTAGTTCTTCCTGAGCTTCCTTCAGAATAAAAAACAGCTTGATCCACAATCTCACGGATCAAGCTGTTTTTCTATTTACCAGGTGTAGAAGCGATAACTTTTAACTCGCCTTCTAACGCCCACTTTTGAATGGCTGATGGAAGGATACAACTAGTTCCTGGCTGTAACTCATAGCTTTGTTCATCAATGATTAAATTGCCATATCCCTCTACCACTGTCATTAAAGTATATAAACCTTTCTTAGCTACTGAAAGGTGGCCTGCAACATCCCATTCATACACATTGAAGAATTCTGTCTCCAAATAATTGATGATCGAAGAATTGCCGTGCTTATCCTCTTTAACTTGTAGTTCAGGGCTAATTGCGGGAACTGTAGTGACATCAATTGATTGTTGAATGTGCAATTCACGCTTTTTACCATGGTCATCCTTTCGATCATAGTCATAAACACGATAAGTAGTATCGGAGCTTTGTTGTGTTTCCAGAATCATAATCCCGCGACCAATCGCATGAATCGTTCCACTAGGCACGTAGAAAAAGTCTCCTTTTTTCACTGGTACCCGACGTAATAAACGTTCAAATTGACCTTCTTTGATCCATTCAGCTAATTCTTGACGGGTTTTAGCATTATGACCATACACAATTTCAGCACCTGGTTTAGCATCAATAATGTACCAACATTCAGTTTTCCCTAATTCACCCTCATGCTTTAATCCATAAGCATCATCAGGATGAACCTGTACAGACAAATCATCTTCAGCATCCAAAATTTTAGTCAACAAAGGAAATACCTCTCCCGAAGAATTCCCGAACAACTCACGGTGTTCTGCCCACAGTTTATCTAATTTCCAACCTTCATACGGGCCGTTTTCTACAACACTTACTCCATGGGGATGGCCACTAATTGCCCAATCCTCACCAATACTGTTGTTCGGTAAATCAAAACCGAAAACCGTATGAAGCTGATTGCCTCCCCAAATTTTTTCTTGAAACACAGGTTTTAAAAATAATGGTTCCACATCAATTACTCCTCTATTTTTGGTATAGTCCTGCACGTTCTGCTAAATAAGTTGCTAATATATCATCTCGATGACGTAAGTATTCACTTCGATAGTCTTGCGGATGTACCCGATTAGATAAAAAGAGAAAAGCAGATTGCTTCAACGAATCAATCAACATAAATGTCCCCGTATAGCCTGTATGAAAAAGTAGCGGCTGCTGATCCAAAGGACTAGCTTTTAAATCCCAACCAATACTTCGCTCTTTTTTACCTGATGGAGTTCGGTCAGACAATAAAAAAGTGATGGTACTTTCGTGCAAGTAAATCTTACCGTTAACACTGCCAAAATTCAAATACATTTGGGTAAATTTCTTCAAATCTTCCATATTAGTGAACAAACCCGCATTTCCAGCATGCTCTGCCAAAACCCTAGCCTTAGGATCGTGGGTTACACCTTGAAGTATTTTATCGGCAGCAATTTTTTCAGTGGGTACAAATCGATCATCGATGACTTCAGGTAAGAAATAGCTGTTCTCCATAGCCAGTGGTTTCAATATTTCTTTTTGAAAAATGTCCACTACATTTTCTTGATACAAGTGCTCCAAGAGAAATCCTAAAAGAATTGTCCCAGCATCCGTATATTTTACTTGCTTCCCAAGGTTTTCTCCAGATCGTAAAGTCAGGTAAGAAACCCGTAATTCTTGAGCATTCAATTGATCACGGTTGGGAATATACGTTTGAATGTCTGAGGTATGGGTTAACAAATGTCTCAATGTAATGTGCGGATCTTGAAAAGACGGTAGTAAAGACTGCAGTGTTTGATCCCATTCAAATTCCCCTTGCTCCCATAACTTTAACATCATAGTCGTTGTACAGATAACCTTGGTTAATGAGGCTACATCAAACACCGCATTTTCTTTCATCGGCCGACAAACAGGCTCAATTTGAGCCAATCCGATTGTCGAGGTGCTGCTCTCTTCCCCCTCAATAAAGGAATAAACGGCCCCGGGGAATGCTTTTAACTTCATTTTTTCTTTAATTTTTTTGGTTGTCTCAGGATACATTGCTTTCTCCTATCAAAAAAACCGCGTTTCCACGCGGCAAACTTACTATTTTAAAACGAACCACCATTCGATGCCAACTGAGTCGTAAATGGTAATCAATGATTGTTTCTGGTCCACAAAGAATTCTTTGTCATTTTCATTTAAATGTTCTACAAGCGCTAGCAGATCATCTTCCGTAATGATAAATTGCAAGAAATCTAAGCCCAAGACTTTGTCTGTAGGTTCATCAATCGTCCCACCACTGGCTTGCGTTAAGCCAACATGAAAATCTCCACGATCTAATACTCTTAAATGCCCAGCTTCTTCCTGAACCTTTAACCCTAAAATGTCAGATAAAAAAGCTTCTTCTTTTCCTAAATCGCTTACGTTTAAATGGACACGACCAAAATAAGATTGATGAATCTTTTCTTTTTCTGTCGATTTTGCTGCTAATGCGTCCAAATTGAAACTATTTGCTTGCTCAGTTGAGCTTTTTTCATCTGGCGCATAAAAAACTTCGATCTCATTTCCTTCTGGATCTGTTAATAGAATACCTTTTTCTTTTTCTGTCTTTAAAGCGTCATTAATCAGGTAATCATTTTTTCTTGCACGATACACCACATTGGCCAACTCTTCTTCATTGGGCACTGCCAATGAAAAGCGCTGCATTTTTTTTATTTCACCTTTATGATCATTTGCTCGTGGACTTTCTTCTAACCAAAGTAATTCTGTCATTGGCTCCTTATAGCCTAAAATTGCTAATTCATTTTCTTCCCGCAATAAATGAAATCCTATAATATCCCGGTAAAAATGAATCATCAAATCACGATCTTTCACTCTAACCGCAATGGTTTTAAGTGCCAGATCACCCAAATTGAATTTCCCCATTTTATTAATCCCTCCATATTCATATTAATTTTACCTATAGCACGTAAATACCGCAAGTGATAGCCTCTCAAAAAGGAGGATTACTCAAAAGTTGCTCCCCTTCTATGATCAATCAAGTCGTGCCCTTAAAAAAATGACTATCTTACTGATTCGCGCAAAACCTTTTTACTCATTGGCTCTTGAACAAAATCATTGAAAAAGTCATAAAGCACATTAGATGAATAAAAACCATTTAACGTTTGTATCTAAATATTAGAGTCATTTCCAGATTTCCGTATTATAAGCCAATCATTTGACTAATTTTTTGTTTAAAGAGAGACTAATGATGAGGAGTGAGAACGATGATTCAAGCCTACAAAGAATATTGGAAAAACATTACTGTTATGAACGCCCGTGCTACACGAAGCCAATACTGGTGGCCACAACTAGCCAACTATTTAGTTTTATTCTTGTATAGCTGGTTAACCAACCTGACAAGATATTATGATTTTACAACCGAATCAGTCAAAGAATTAAATATCCGTGTATTGATCTTTTTAGTTCTTTCGTTTCTAATTTGGTTAGCAAACTTTACTGTCCGTGCAAGAAGGTTGCATGACACTAACAAAAGCAACTGGTGGATTTTGCTTTATATCATTCCTATTTTGGGACCAATTATCATGTTTGTTTTGCTGATTTTGCCAGGTACACCTTTCTCTCGTTGGACGATTAACCAATCAGAACTGTCATGAGTATTTAGAACCAGAGTCTTTCTGGTTCTTTTTTTGTATCATTTTTTCGTTTTAACTGTCATATTTGTCGAAATTGTGAATCTTTATTTAAAGATGCTTATTCTATTTAAAGAAGTTTCTAATAGTACTTGTTTTCACATGATATCTATATTACTATCGGAAATTATATTAAATAAAGTAGAGGTGTTAATATGAATCACTCAATTACGATCCAAGAATTTTTAGCACTCGCAAATAAGCAGAACGTCCATATCCTTGATCTCAGAGATCCAGCTATTTATGATACAACGGATTTAACAAGTTTTACTCGGGTTGAAAGGATTCCTTTAACACAATTAGTAAATCAATTTACTGAATTGGATAAAGCAAAAACTTATTATCTGTTCAGCCAATTTGGTGATGATTCAGATACTATGACCAGCTTCTTGGAAAAAAGAGGCTATCATGTGGTCAATGTTATTGGTGGAGCAACTGCTTTTTGTCACTATCTAGCAAGTTAAAAAAACACTAATACACCTGAAATATCTGTTCTATAAGATATTTCAGGTGTATTACATTTTATTAGTACTTTTTGTAAGCAAATAAATTGAGAATTTTGAAGTTTTCCGATAGTATTAAGATACACTGAAAGAAAGGGAGTATATTAATGGCAAAAGTATTAGTTGTGAAAGCGCACCCGCTCACAAACGATGATTCACAAACACTTACTGTGTTAGATGCATTTATTTCAACTTATCAATCAAAACATCCGGAGGACGTTGTTGAGATTGTTGATTTATTCCAAGTAAATTTACCAGAAATCGATCAAGATTTATTAATAGCCTGGAAGGAATTGAGTCAAGGCAAGGAATTCACTGATTTAAGTTCTGATCAACAAGAAAAGGTTCGTTTATTCAATGATTTTACTGAACAATTTCTAGCTAGCGACAAAATTGTTATTGCTAACGCATTATGGAACTTGAATATTCCAACTCGTTTAAAAGCATGGTTTGATACTGTCAATGTAGCAGGCAAAACCTTTAAATATACAGTTGAAGGCCCTGTTGGATTAACAGAAGGTAAAAAGGCAATGCATATCCAATCAAGTGGCGGTGTTTATGATGGGAAAGATTTTTCAGCAATGTATGTAAGAGAAATGCTGAAATTTGTTGGAATTACTGATTTCTCATCTGTTTATATCGAAGGAGCAGATTATGATCCTAATCAACGGACTGCTATAGTTGATGCAGCAAAAGAAAAAGCCGTTGAAATTGCTAAAAACTTTTAATAATTCTCAGCTGAAGGCTGATTGAAATAAAAAAGGTCATTAGAACCAACTCTTAGGAGTGGCTCTAGTGACCTTTTTTCTTAAGAATCAGCGGGTTCTTCTACCGCTTCTTCATCTTTGTATAGCGTTGAAACACTCTTATACCATTCAAAAACATGTGTCGCAATAACTTTAGCTACTGCATAAAACGGAATCCCTAAAATAATCCCTGCCAATCCAAAAATCTTCCCAGCTGTTAGCAAGACAAACATAATCGTTACCGGATGAATTTCCAACTGACTCCCCAAAACTAAAGGCGAAACGATTCTACCTTCAATTGTCTGTTCAATCGCAAATACAATAATTACTTTTACCAGCATAACTGGTCCGGTAACAATGGCAATGAATATAACAGGAACCATAGCCAAGAACGATCCTAAATAAGGAATCAGATTTAGAAAACCTGCTAACACCCCTAATAGAATGCCATAATTCAATCCAACGATAGAAAACCCGATCATAAACATTACTGCTACTGCAAAAGCAACTGTCAGCTGTCCACGAATATAAGAAGCCAGCTGTTGATTCATTTCGCTCAGTACATGATACGTCGGACGGCGCATTCTGTTAGGCAGAAAGGAAACCAAATAAGGTCCCAAACGCTTGCCGTCTTTTAATAAAAAGAACAAAATGATCGGTGCTGTAAACAAAGCAATTACGATGTTAGTTACTATAGATACTACGCTGCCTAATCCCTGCAAAGTAACCCGGGAAAGGTTTTGAGTCAAGTCAGTAATTGACTCTAATATCTTTTGTGCACTATTCTCAATATAATCCTGAACTGAGCGGAAAGAAGGATCTTTGAAAAGCTGATCCGCCTTTTCACCAATTGTATTAATGTAGCCAGGGAAACTTTTAACCAGAGATTGGATCTGCTCTCTAATCTCAGGCACAATTACCACAATTCCCCAGATCAACAAGAGTAGAACAAAAATGAACAGCAGGATAATACCGTATTGTCTTTTTATACCCTTTTTTTCTAAATAGTTCACAACTGGATTCATCAAATAAAAAAGAATCCCCGCTAACACCATCGGCAATCCTACAATAGCAAAAAACTGTCCGACGGGTTCAAATAAATAGGAAACTTTGGTAAATACCAGCAAAATCAAAAGTAAGAGCAAGACAACAACCAAGCCGACTACTACTTGATTATTTAAAAACCACTTCCAAAACCAAGAAGTTTTTTCTGAAAATTTCTTTTTATCCAAACTATTCACTCCTACAAGAAGCTAATTTCCATTCCTGCTTCAATATTTGGTAAAACTTCTGGTTCCAAATATATACCATTCGCGCTTTCGTTCTCACTTTTCTTAAAGAATAAAGTCGCATGACCAATTTCGTTTAAGTTTTGATTGGCTAAATGTCCAAGTGCTGTTACATGGTATACTTGATCCCCAAAGCGAATTTCACTGCCAACGTTTAAATCAATGGATTGGCCTTCTTCCTTACGCTGAACGATCGAATGGATCGCCAGTTCAGGTGTGACGGATTCCCCAAAAAGAATCAGAAGGGGTTCTTCATTGATTGCTTGTTCTCCAATTTGAATAATCTCTGTTTTTGTCATCATTCACGCTCTTTTCTAGTTTCTTTTTTAATTATATCATAAACTTGTAGCTATCCAAGTCCCTTACATACTGGTAAAATATAGACATCAAATAAAGGAGGACACTATGATTAAAACAATTCTTTTAGGAACTTATACTCGAAATAAAAGCAAAGGCATTTATCAAATTCAGCTGGATACGCAAAAGGAAACGCTAGATAATTTAAAACTCGTAACCGAAGAAGTCAGTCCTACTTATCTAACAAAGAGTCAAGCAGGTAATCTCTATTCCGTAACGACCAGAGACGAAAAGGGTGGGGCCTCCAGCTATGACAAGCAAATTAACTTCCTAAATGCTGTAACTGAAGACGGTGCACCGTTATGTTATGTCGGGGTAGACGAAGATCGTCAATTACTTTACGGAGCCAATTATCATAAAGGTGAGGTTAACGTTTATCGTATTGAAAAAGATGGTTCACTGACTGCAGCTGCTTCTGTCTTCCACGATGAAGAAACCGGTCCTCATAAAAACCAAAATACAGCTCATGTTCATTATACTGATTTAACACCAGATAAACGTTTAGTAGTATGTGATCTGGGTACTGATCGCGTTTATACCTATGATGTTGATCAAGAAGGTCAATTAACTGAACTATCTACTTATATTAGCCAAACTGGCAGCGGCCCGCGCCACATTGTTTTTCATCCTAAGAAGGATTTAGCTTATCTTTTTGGTGAATTGGATAATACGGTTACTGTTCTAGCTTATAATCGTGAAGACGGCAGTTTTAAGGCTCTTCAAACACTTTCTACCTTGCCTGAAGGCTTTGATGGCGAAAGTGCTGGTGCAGCTATTCGCATTTCAAACGACGGAAAGTTCTTGTACGCTTCAAATCGAGGGCATAATTCTATTGCGGTTTACAGTATCTCTGAAGATGGTCAAACACTGGAAGCTATTCAATTCATTTCTACTGAAGGTGACGGACCTCGTGATTTCAATTTAGATCAAGAAAATCAATATCTTGTCTGTGGTAATCAAAATACTGACAATCTGACTCTATATCGCCGTGATCCAGAAACAGGACTTTTAGAATTGCTGCAAAAGGATATCTATGCTCCCGAATGTGTTTGTGTCTACTTTGACTAGAATGGAGTTTAAATGATGACTAAAGAAGAAGTTTTGGAACGTCTTAGTAAAGACTTGAAGATCCCACGATTCACTGGAAAAGTCGAAGACAAAGAATATTCCGAAGAAGATTACCAAAAGCTAAAAAACGATTTAAATGATTACTTTGAAAACTACGTACGCAATATAGAAAACTAATGAAAAAGCCGTGGAAAATTGATTGATCAGTTTCCATGGCTTTTTTTCAAATACAAAAAAACCACCGACTGGGGATCGGTGGAAAAGGAGTAAATATTTTAAGGAGAAAATACTTACGTAATGAAAAGAAAAGGTTGTTTAGGTTATGAATATAATATAACCTAAACAGCCTCTTCTGTATTTAAAATGTAGTTATATTAAAATTAGAAAACACTCGTTTTATTACCCATTTTTCTTATTTTAGTAAAAGGTTCGTAATTTTTTGGATCGTTTTATAGATCGTATCTGTCGCAAAATCCTGCTTCTGCTCGGCAGCATTAAAGGCCTTAACGTTGATTTCAGGCACTAAACTATCTGTCATTTCTTTACAGCCTGCTACATAATCTACATAGGCTTTTTCAAAACTTTTGTGATTTCCCATTACTTTTGCAGGTGGCTTCAACAATTGAATTTTTTTAAGGTTCAATTGATAAAATTCAGTTCCTTCCAAAAATAGTTCATGAATTTCAGAAACTTTCTTAGGATCAAGTTCTTTTTTCTGATCAATTGCCTTACGAATTTTTTCATAGTTTGGATGAAGCTTTTCACCCATCTCTTCAGTATTTTTTATGATTTCGTTGATTTCACGTGCATAAAATCCTACGTTCGGACGCATACTATCTCTCCTCTTACAAATGAATTCTTTGAAAAAGCTGCCGCAGAAGCGACAGCTTTCTATTAACTATTATACCTTAATTCATCGCTTTGCGTTGAAAGAACTTCACAATTTCTACAATTGGAATAATCGCAAAGGATGCGCCTAAAACAATTCCCCATTGATATAAATCAAGATGGGCTACCCGGAATACATCATTTAATCCAGGAACAATAATGATTACCATCATTAAAGCAAAGGACAGCAAGATCGCCCAGTTGAACGTACGATTGCGGAACGGTCCCACCTTGAAAATCGATTGATGAACTGATTTTACGTTAAAAGCATGGAACAACTGCATTAAACCTAAAGTAGCAAAAGCCATCGTTAAGGCATCTGAATGAATCGCATCGTACGTGCTATGAACAGGCCATTGAATGGCTGACCAATAAACAAACAACACTGTAGCACCTTCTAGAATACCTTGGTAGATAATACTAGATAATACACCGCCTGAGAAAAGATTAGAGTTTCGACCACGCGGTTTATGGGACATTAAATCTTTCTCAGCAGGCTCCATGCCTAGAGCAATCGCTGGGAAAGTATCTGTTACTAAGTTGATCCATAGTAGGTGAATTGGCAATAAAGTATCCCAGCCAAATAATGTAGCTAAGAATAGTGTCAGCACTTCACCTAAGTTAGCAGCTAATAGATATTGAACTGATTTTTGGATATTAGAAAAGACCTTACGACCTTCTTCAACAGCAACAACAATTGTCGCAAAGTTGTCATCAGCTAATACCATATCAGAAGCACCCTTAGATACTTCAGTACCTGTGATACCCATTCCAATACCAATATCTGCTTGCTTCAAAGCAGGAGCATCATTTACTCCGTCACCTGTCATGGCAACGACTTTACCTTCTTTTTGCCAAGCCTTTACAATACGTACTTTGTGTTCAGGAGAAACACGAGCGTATACAGAGTACTCAGAAACTTTTTGAGCAAATTCCTCGTCACTCATCTCGTTAAGCTGAGCGCCGGTTAATACTGCATCATCGTCTCCTTTATCAACAATACCTAAACGAACCGCAATTGCTTCTGCCGTGTCTTTATGATCTCCAGTAATCATAATTGGACGAACGCCCGCTTCTTTGGCTACACGTACTGCTTCAGCTGCTTCTGCCCGTTCAGGATCAATCATTCCCACAAGTCCGGCAAAAATCAGATCATTCTCAACAATTTCTGATTCCATTTCTGCTGGAATCGCATCTACTAATTTATATGCCATTCCTAAAACACGTAGAGCTTGTTGTGCCATATCGGTATTATTAGCTAAAATATCACTTTTTTCTTTGTCAGTCATCGGAACAACAGTGTCATCTAATAAAACTTTATTTGTACGGTTCAATAAAACATCTGGTGCACCCTTAACTGCCACCAAGTATTTACCGTCAGCTTGTTCATGGATAGTACTCATAAGCTTGCGATCTGAATCAAAAGGCAGTTCAGCCACCCGGGTCTCTTTTTGTACTTCCTGACGTACATCAAAGCCTTTATCAAGTCCAAATTGTACTAAAGCCGTTTCTGTTGGATCACCAATCAAGCCGCCTTCTTGACTGAATTTTGTATCATTGGCAAAGTTCATGACTTTTACTGCCATTAAATCATTTGGTATCTCTTCTTTGGCACCAATTTGCTGATTGTTCACGTAAAGCTTTTCAACCGTCATTTGGTTTAATGTCAGGGTTCCCGTTTTATCTGAAGCAATGATATCCGTAGAACCCAGTGTTTCAACTGCTGGCAATTTACGGATGACAGAATTACGCTTCGCCATAACTTGAGTACCTAAAGCCAGAATAATTGTTACAATCGCTGGCAAGCCTTCTGGAATAGCCGCTACAGCCAGAGAAATTGATGTTAAGAACATTTCATCCCAAGAAGTTCCGTTAATTGCAATACCAACTACAAACATAATTGCAGCAATTACAATAATTGCAATCGTCAAGAATTTACCCAGCTGATTCAGATTATTTTTCAATGGTGTTTCAGTTTCATCTGCTTGAGCAAGCATCCCAGCAATCTTACCAACCTCAGTACTCATACCGGTGCTAACGACAACGCCCCGACCACGTCCATAAGTAACATTACTATTCGAAAAAGCCATGTTTACTCGGTCACCAATACCTACATCCTGCTCATCAATGACAACCATTTCTTTTTCCACTGGAACAGATTCCCCAGTTAACGCTGCTTCCTCAATCTTTAATGAAGCAGCTTCTAATAAACGCAAATCAGCAGGAACTACATCACCAGCTTCCAGCATTACGATGTCGCCAGGTACTAATTCTGTTGATTTAATTGATTTTACATGATTATCTCGCAACACATTGGCATTAGGCGTAGACATTTCCCGCAATGCTTCAATCGCTTGTTCAGCCTTAGATTCTTGCAGCACACCCATAACCGCATTAATAATGACAACTGCTAAAATAATGATTGAATCCACGACTTCATGGGAAACCACGGCTGAAATAATCGCCGCGAATATCAACACAATAATCATCATGTCTTTAAACTGCTCGAAGAAGCGAGCAATCATGCTCTTTTTTTCACCTTCATCTAGTTCATTTGGGCCAAATTCATTGATTCTTTTTTGCGCCTCACTTGAAGACAGACCTTCCTGTGTTGACTGCATCTTTTCTAAAACTGTTTCAGTTTCTTCAGCATAAAAAGGATGCGATAATTGTTGCTTTTTCTCCTCTGACATGTTCTTCCTCCTTTGTTATTCTGCACCACCAAGTCTACTCTACTTCCTAAGAAAAAGGAAAAAAAATAGACTTGTGTATGCTTAAAGAACATACATAAGTCTCACTATTTAAGACAACACCAGAAATTTCTTTCTTGCTGGTGGCGTTGCCACAGCTTCAGCTGCTAGTTACTCCCTCATGAATAATACAAGAAGAATTATACCATGAGGAAATACTAGAATTCAATCGGTCGCAAAGGATTCTTTTAAGATAAAAGGCTTTCATCCAAACTTTTTGTCCAAAAATCTTGTTCCGTTCCCTGTTCCATTCCCATAATAAACTTTTCACGGATGTCACGATAGTCTTGAGAAAGTGTTGTGACTAAGTGTTTCATTTCTTCCCGTTTCGTTTGTTTATCTACTGGACAAGGATTGAACACAACTGGTAATTCTTCCCGCGTAACAAAACGTATAATCTGTTTTTCTTCAATATAAATCAACGGACGAATTAGAGTCACACCCGTTTTAGTTAAATAGCTTTTTGGCTCAAAGCTGTTCAACCGACCATGAAAAAGAAAATTCATGAAATACGTTTCAATGGCATCGTCCAAATGGTGACCTAAAGCTACTTTTTGGCAACCTAGCTCCTTGGCACGATTATAAAGAATACCTCGACGTAATTTGGCACACAAAGAACATGGCGAGCGTTCTTGCCTGATATCGAAAACTACCTTAGCAATATTGGTGGGAACAATCTCTAACTGATAGCCCAATTTTTCTACAAATTCTTTTAAAGGAGAAATGTCGCACCCCTCAAATCCCATATCCAAACAAATTGGAACCAATTCGAAGTCAAAGCCCAGACGACCTTGACGACGAATTTGATCCAATAAATAAAACAAAGAGGTACTATCCTTGCCGCCGCTCATACCGACAGCTACCTTGTCACCAGCCTCAATCATTTGATGATTCAGGATCGCCCGACGCATTGGATTATAGTAATGTTGATTATCTTTTTTCTTAAAACTCATATTTACTCCTCAAAAAAATTTTCCTGCAGACTATACTGTTTGCCGGTCGTAATATCGTATTGGATCATTTGATAATCCTGATAGATAGTTTCCTGTTTTTTATTTAACCGAACGCTTTCTCCCCATTGGCCATTTTGATAATACATGCCTTTCTCAAAAGCTGGAATTTCCTTCTGTAAAGCTAGCAGCAATTGGTGAAATCCAGTTGTCTGAACACCTGCTTGACGAAGCAAATCTGGCGTAAAGTAAAAGGGACTGGTAATAACATTCTTTTGATCTTGGTTTTTCAATTGATGGTGATTGTCATACAGGAAAAACTCCGTTTCATGCAAAGCATGTCCAGCGTTTGCTTGTTGGATTTCATCACTGTAAATTCCAGGTAGATGGTCTCCCCAGAATACTACCAGTGTCCGTTGATCTAAACTATCTAGTTTTTCCAGAAAGTTCCGTAAGGATTTACTGGCATAATAAATATCTTGCAAATAATTGTTAACAGACGATGTATTATTGCCATAGGCCTGAAAATCAGTTTTACTGTATTTTCCATTGTAAGGCAAATGAGTCTGCATGGTTACTAAATGGATGAACTGCGGATCGCCTTTAGCCAACAGATCCCAGATTTCTTCATAGGCTGACGCGTCAGAAATATATGGATTGTTTTCCTGCGTTTCTGTATGCTTCATGGTGTCTTCATCTAAAAACTGATCAAAGCCCATAACTTCATAGACATCTTTTCGCTTATACATTGAAGTATTGTAGGGATGAATCGCTGTTGTTTCATAATTGCGTTCTTTTAACAGCGAAACCAAAGAAGGCAATTGATCCATTTTAGGCACTAGCATCGTATACGGCGTTGTCATTTGCGGATTAAACAGTTCCATCGAAAAACTGGTAAGAGCTTCAAATTCAATATTGGCTGTTCCTCCACCATAGTTTTGGGAAAGCATCTGACCACTATAAGTATTATTTGCTATTGTACGATAATCAGCCAAAGGATCTCCGCCATTAATTCGAATCCCTTTCAAACGGCTAGGATCTGAAAAGCTTTCGTTCATGATATAAACAATATTCGGTGTTTCAGCAGATTCTTCTGTTGGTACTTCTGAAGTATATTTTTCCGTGATCTTCTTAATGGCTGCTTGGGAATAGCCTTCTGGCTCATCCATTGGCTCCACTCGCAAATTGTACAAAAAGCCCCCCATAAAGCCGGTATTATAATAATTCATTTCTTGACTATAAGGGATCCACAGCGCTGTCTTATTGTAGGCTTTGCGAAGCAAGTTATTTGGGTTATTAAAATGACTGACATACATCAGTCCGAAGCTGCTGATGACTAGCGCTGCTAACCGAATGAGCTGCTTTTTCTTTGACAGTTTTCGACTTCTATAAATGCTAAAACCAGTAATCGCAATTCCCAATAGAAGCAATAAAATAAACCCAAGAAACAATGGCCAACCGACAATATCCCGAATCATGCCAAATTCCTTAATCATTTTTAAATCATCTGGATAGATGGGTTCTGTACGGTATTTCATTTTTAGAAAATCAGCAATTCCTATTCCAAGAATCAGAAAAGTATAGAACAAACTACCAAATAGAAAAGATCCCATTACACTAGTTAGAAACATGTATAAAATCAACAATACTAGACAGCCTAAGAAAAATTTTTCAGTATGCCAAGAAAAAGCAAATTTAAAAGCCAGATCAAAAGAAAAACCATTTTGGGCTAATTGTAAAAATAGATTAGAACCAATAATCAGCAAAATGATACCTGCGATTACTGCAACTGTCTTCAATACTTTTTTATGTTCTCGTAATTTATTTATGTTAGTCAACTCCTACTAATCAATCATTGGTTATTTTAGCGAGAAATCAACTAAAAGTAAAGATGGTCCTACTGATGTGGCTGAGTTAGTACCCGTATGCGCTTCATCGCCTCAAGTTGCTGCAGCGCTTCAGCTGCTCGCGTTAGCTTCTCTTTGTCGGCTGCCTCCACATCCATAATAACGTAAATAAACTCTCCTTTACGGTTACTGATCATATCCACAATTTCAAGCTGCAAGTTCGATACTGCTTCGATGATTTTTTGCCACATTTTTGGTTGATTTTCATAAAAGAACGTAAAACGATGTTCCCCTCTAAATGGCAATTTAGCTGCAGGAAAATTGACTGAGTCCTTCACCGTACCATATAACAAAAAAGCTTTCAGTGCTTTAGCAGCAGCAGCTCCACTATCGCTTAGCGCTTCTTCAGTGGTACCGCCGATATGGGGAAGCTGCAGGATTTTTTTCTGCCCCTGTAGTTCATTTTCTGGAAAATCGGTAATATACCCTGCCAGCTGTTCCTTTTCTATTGCCTCCAAAACAGCCAGACTGTCAACAATTTCTCCCCGACCAAAATTTAAGACATACGCGGTTGATTTCATCCGCTGAAATTCTTTCTTGGAAAGCAAATGTTCAGTGTTCTCTGACAATGGCAGCAATACTACAATAAAATCAGCTTCATCTAAAATGGTTTCTAAGGAAGCAAAACGCATAATTTCACTTTCAGGATCATTGCGGGCATAACCTAAGACATCCATTCCTAATTCATAGCAGGCTTCTGCCACTAAAGAACCAATTGCTCCAATCCCTAAAAGTCCAACCGTTTTTCCTTGCAATTCTTGACCAATGAAATCAGCCCGTTTTTCTTCAGCTGTGGTTAGCAGGTCGTTGCTTTCTAAACCCTCAACCATCTCAGCAGCTTGAAAAATAGGTCGAGCGGTTAGAAATAAGCTAGCCAAAACTAATTCCTTTACCGCATTAGCATTTTGGCCGGGTGTGTTCATGACAATCGTCCCATTTTGAGTAGCCGCCTCAACATCAATTGTATTTACTCCCACACCAGCTCGAGCAATAGCCAACAATGAATTTGTTAGAGCATTGGCCTCAATCTCGCCACTGCGGATCATTAATGCGTCTGCCGCCTCCTTAGCTATCTCAAAATGCTTCTTGTCCAATGGTTTGAGCTGATTTTGATCAAAATCAGCCAATAATTGAATCTTATACATCTCTTTCATCCCTTTAAAAAAAGAAACTGGAAGTAGGTTCTTCCAGTTTTCTCAAATTATCGTTTCCAAAAATCATCAAAAACCGTGATCGGTAAATGACGTTTGTGTTCGGTTTTATTCCACCAATTTTCAATGGTTTCACGAGCTTCTTCGTTGATTTCTTTGCCCTCTACATAGTCATCAATGTCATCATAAGTTACACCTAGAGCAACTTCGTCAGCAACTAAAGGTTTGCCATCCTCCAGATCAGCTGTTGGAACCTTCATATAAATAGCTTCGTCAGCGCCTAATTCTTTCAAAAGCATTTTACCTTGACGCTTGTTCAGGCGGAATAACGGTAAAATATCTGCACCGCCATCACCAAACTTAGTAAAGAAGCCGGTAATATTCTCAGCCGCATGATCTGTACCAATTACTGCACCGCTTTTTCCACCAGCAATTCCATACTGAGTAATCATCCGCTGCCGTGCTTTAATGTTTCCTTTGTTAAAATCACTAACGGATATTCCTGCCTCTTCTAATGCTGCTACTTGAGCATCTACAGCAGGTTTTATATTTACTCGTAAACTTATATCTGGTTGAATAAAATCAAGAGCACGCTGTGCATCTGCTTCGTCGAACTGTTCGCCATAAGGTAAGCGGACAGCGACAAACTGGTAGCTGTCGTCTCCTGTTTCCTCACGCATTTGCTCCATTGCTAATTGCGCAAGGCGGCCTGCTAATGACGAGTCTTGACCACCGCTAATTCCTAAAACGAATGTTTTTAAGAAGGGATAGGTTTTTAAGTACTCTTTCAAAAAGTCAATGCTGCGCAAAATTTCAGCTTTCGGATCAATCGTTGGTTTTACACCTAATTCCTTGATGATCTCATTTTGCAGTGTCATTGTATCGCTCCTTCATTTTTGCTATAGATTTTCGAACTTCATCCATGATTCTGTTCTTATGATCCCAGCAATCTTGAGACAAGTCAACTGGATACTTCTGAGGATTTAAATCACGCTTATACTCTTCCCATAAAGAATCCAAATTGTCTTTAGCCGTTTGCTTCACTTCTTCAATTGTCGGTACCTGATAAACCCGCTTACCCTCTATAAAAATATCTTTTAAAATAGGTCGAGCAGTAAAATTGCGAACCGTCTTATTAATATACGTATAAACTGGATGGAACATAAAAATTTCTTCTGCTTCACGAGGATCTTCATCCCACAAAGTAACATAATCACCTTCAGATTTCCCATCAGAATTACGAGTAATTCGCCAGACTTGTTTTTTCCCAGGCGTTGTTACTTTCTCAGCATTACTCGATAGCTTAATGGTATCAATCATTTTGCCTTCTCCATCTTCAATTGATACTATCTTGAAGACTGCACCTAAGGCAGGTTGATCGTAAGCCGTTATTAATTTTGTTCCTACACCCCAAACATCAATTTTCGCATGCTGCATCTTCAAATTCTGAATCGTACTTTCGTCTAAATCATTAGAAGCATAGATTTTGGCATCCGGGAAGCCCGCTTCATCCAGCTGCTGGCGAACTCTTTTAGAAATGTATGCCATGTCACCACTGTCAATCCGTACACCCATGAAATTGATTTTATCCCCCATTTCGCGTGCAACTCGAATCGCATTTGGTACGCCAGAGTTTAGCGTATCATACGTATCTACTAAGAAAACGCACTCTCTATGGGTTTGAGCATAAGCCAAAAATGCTTCATAGTCATTTCCATAAGATTGGACTAATGAATGGGCATGCGTTCCGCTGTCAGGAATACCAAAGATTTTTCCAGCCCGAACATTGCTGGTGGCATCTGCCCCACCAATATAAGCTGCTCGAGTTCCCCAAATAGCCGCGTCCATCTCTTGTGCTCGCCGTGTACCAAATTCTAGTAAAGGATCATCACCAATTACTGATTTAATTCTAGCCGCTTTGGTGGCAATCAAGGTCTGGAAATTAACAATGTTTAATAATGCTGTTTCCACTAACTGGCAGTGGAGCAATGGTCCTTCTACTTGAATAATTGGTTCGTTGTTAAAGACCAATTCACCTTCTACTGCTGAACGGACAGTACAAGCAAATTTAAAGTCGCGCAAATAATCAATAAATTCAAGTGGGTATTCTTCTACTTCAGCTAAATAAGCAAGATCACTTTCACTAAAGGTCAGTTCTTCTAAGTATTTTACTAAACGTTCCAATCCCGCAAAGATGACATACCCGTTTTCAAAGGGCATTGTGCGGAAGTAGCACTCAAAGACAGCATGTAAATCTGCCCGCCCGGTTTCCCAATATGTTTTCATCATATTGATTTGATACAAATCTGTATGAAGCGTTAAACTGTCATCCTCATATAGCTTTTTCATAATCATGCTCCTTTTAGTAATTTCAATGGTTCTATTATATCAAAAAAAAGGAAAAGCGTACGGCTTTTCCTCTTTTATCACAAATTCTATTTCACGTTTTGTTCAATCAAAATAATATCCTTGTAGTTGTGGCGAGGACGAATCCCCATTTCCATGATCTGTTTTTTATAACCTACATTGACGGTGACATCCTTACGATCAACTTTCAGAATGCGGTGGATGATCGTATCCACCTCGTCATGTTTTATTTTTCGCTGACGATTTAACAGCAGCAAAGTGATGGTATCAAAGCGGTCCAAATAAATAATTTTTGTACGGTCATAAGCATACAATTTATATAGCTTAACGGCTTGCTGTTTAGCAAATGTCAGCTTGGATAATTCTGGGTACATAGCTTCAAGATTTACATTACTGGTAATTGGGGTTTCAATTAATTTCATCGTTCACACTCCTTTTTGCTACTCTATTGTATCACAAGAATGTGAATAAATTGATTCACTGAATTGACCAATCGCTAAAATTTCATGAAAAAAAGGCTAAATCTCTCTAATTCTTATTCAAATTTCTTCTATATTATATCGCGAAACCACAAAAGCATTAAAAAAAGCCACAGATAAAAAATTCTGTGACTTCATAGATCGTTTATTCAGCTACTTTTTTACCAGCATTTTCAGCTGCTAATTTGCCTGAAGTTAATGCCCATGCATTATTTGCTCCAGAAGGTGAATCTGTTCCCATTACACCACCGACTACTTCTCCAGCAGCATAAAGTCCTTGGATTGGTTCTCCTGATTTATTGATTACTTCTAGATGATCATTTGCAACAAGTCCACCCATCGTGGTTGCGAAACGTGGTTTTTGTTCAATCAAATAGTAAGGACCATCGCCTACAGGTTTTTGCAGGAATTCAGGTTGACGACCAAACTCCTCATCTTCACCTTTAGCAACATATTCGTTATAAAGAGCAACTGTCTCTGCCAAGCTGTTACCTGGCATACCTGCTTTAGCTGCTAGTTCATTTAAAGACTCAGCTCGGAAAGCTTTCGGATTTCCCATACCATTATTGGAAATCCAGCGTTCTAGATCTTCACGGGCAATTCCACCCTCGGCAACCGCATCACTGAATTTTTCAAAATGCTCTTGATCCAACAAAATGTAAAGCATTTGAGGGTTTTGCTCTAGCAATTTCTCTAATACTTCCTTGTTGCTGGCACGTTCATTGACTACACGCTTACCATCAATGTTGACTAACAAGCCATTTTCCTTCAATACAGCGATATTTCCGCCTATTGTGGATTTAGCATATCCTTTAGATACTTCGACTCCATTTGGATAAATTTTGCCGTATTCCATTAGACGAGTATCTGCATCGATGCCTGGTGCAGTCGCCATTAGCAGCCCATCACCTGTAGATGATTTAGTTCCGTAGAACAATACTTTGTTCAACTCTTTGCTTAACAGGTTAGGATTATTTCCGTAGCCGCCTGTTGTTAGGATGACTGCTTCAGCAGTAATGTTATGAGTTTTCCCAGTTTCTTCAATTGCTTTAAGTCCAATAATTTTGCCGGATTCATCAGCAATTAATTCTTCAGCTTTTGTTTGTAAATAAATGGTTACATTGCTGCTGTCTAATGCCTTACGAGCACTTGCTGCAAAACCGTGTCCGCCATCTTCATAAGCAAGCTCACGATTTTTACGATACTCAGCTAGTACATGCAGACCGCCCTTCATGTCATATTCTACACCCATATATTCATGAACCCAATCAGTTGCTTGTCCAACATTTTGAGCCAACAAATTCACTAACTCAGGAACATTCTTACCACTACCATTTTTTAGGAAGTCTTCCACCATTAACTCTGCGGTATCATCAGTAACACCTGCTTCAGCCTGCAGTTTAGAACCCATCACTACTTGGTTCCCACCACTAATTGAAATAGCACCCCCGACAAAACTCATTTTTTCTAGTAAAATTGTTTTTAATCCTAATTGATCTGCCCGTAGTGCGGCAGATATTCCAGCTGCTCCAGAACCTACAATAACTACATCGGCTGTTTCTTCAACCACTTCTTTCGACCACTGTACTGTTGGTTTTGGTCGGGCCATTAAGACTTCTGAGCTTGCTCCAGCCAATTCAACTGCCTCAGCAATACCGTCGATAACCCCTTGGCTTGAAGCTGAAGCTCCCGAGATAACATCAACATTCAAGGTTTGGCCTTCAATAATTTGTTGTGGCAAACGCTCAAATACTTGGTCAGACAATCCCTCTGATTCTTCACCTGAATCAATCGCAATGCTTTCAATCCGTTCCTTAGAGAAAGTAACTTTCATTTCAATCTCACTGTTGTGCCCTTTTGCAGCAACTGTATAAGTGCCTGGCTTGAACTCCAGCTTCATCTTTTGCAGTTCTTTCAAGCGTTCGTATTTGCGCTTTTCCTCTTCTGGATCTTTTACCATTACCATGGAATCCATGAAATCCCAAAGTGGTGTCGGAATTAGAAGCTCTTTTTGTTTAGCAATATGGGCATATTCTGGCACCGCTTGATCGTCTTTAATCATTTGCACCCAGGTAGGTTCTACTAAGAAACCTTTACCAACCGCTAGCAGGTCATAGCCTAATTGCAATGCATCATCTGCATCTTTGCGTTGCAAAATTCCACCAACACCCATAATTGGAACGTCAGCCAGCTCAGGTGAACGTTGCGCAAGATATTTGGTAATCAATGGTTCTGGATCATTTGATTCAACAATTGATGGACGTGTATAAGCACCCATTGAAAAATGGAAATAGTCAGGTTTTAATGTAGCTAGTGTATTCAATAGATACATGGTATCTTCAAAACGAATCCCAGGTTCTTCAAGCTCTTCTGGAGAAAAACGGTACCCTACGATAAAGTTTTCAGCACCTTGCTCTTTGATAACACGTTGTACTTCCTTCATTACCTCCATTGAGAAAAGAGCGCGTTTTTCACGGCTTCCTCCCCATTTATCCTGGCGGCGATTCGAATGTGGAGAAAAGAATTGTTGTAGCAAGAATGTGTTTGCTCCATGGATTTCAACACCGTCAAATCCAGCTTCAATCGCTCGACGAGTTGCATCTCCGAATAGTGTAATCATTTCTTCGATCTGCTCTTCGGTCATTTCTCTTGGTACTGGCGCTCCAGGTCGCAAAGCTGCTACTGGACTCGCTGAAACAGGAACTGCGCCACCATTTAATTCAGGCCATGCCATCCGACCTGCATGATAAATCTGCATGATTGCTTGCGAACCTTTATCCTTAATTGCTGAAGCTAATTCAGACAAGCCAGCAATTTTTTTATCTGTATCTACGCCGACTGCTCCGGGGAAGCCGCGGCCTTTATCCTCGACAAAGCAGCTTTCTACGATAATTGCTGCTGCCTCTCCCGAACGGAATTTGTAGTAATCAATAATTTGTTGTGTGACCTCACCATCATAAAATGCTGATTGAGTAGTCATCGGTGACATGAATAAACGATTTTTGAATGTAGCACCTGAATTTAAAGTGACTGCATCGAATAAACTTCTTGCCATTGTTGTTTTTCCTCCTAGTAAATCTATTAATTTAATTTTTCCAGTTAAGTAAAAATTTTATTCCAATAAAACGACATGGGGTTTCAGTTTGTCTGAAACAAATAGTTCATTTGTGCGGCTAATAACCATTCCTTCAATCTGAGGCATTTGATTAAGCCAATTAAGTGCTTTACCTGGCGATTCATGAAATAATATCGTTGTCCAAAACTCACCATCAAGGGATTGATCTGAAACAATAGTTAAACTGGCAATATCATTGTCTACAGGATAGCCTGTTACCGAGTCAAAAATGTGGTGGTATTTCTTCTCCCCTGATTTCAGTACTCGTTCATAAATTCCAGAGGTTACAACAGATTGATCTTTACTTTTTATGACTGCAACCAGATTCCCTCGTTCCTCCATCGGATTTTGGATTCCAATCTGCCAAACTCCTTCTGGATTTTTCGTGGATTCTCCGATAGTCAAAACATTCCCGCCTAAATCAATGATTCCTGATTGAACACCTTTGGTTTGAAAATAATTTTTGAGTTGATCAGCAAAGTATCCTTTCGCTAGGGCTCCTAAATCAATCTCCATCCCTTTTTGTCTCAGAAATACCGTTTGATCTGCTTCATTCAATTCGATATCTTCCAGATGAACAAGTGCTAATTTTTCTTCAATCTCTTGTACAGTTGGTACTCGAGCGTCATTGAAGCCGATATGCCAAAGTTTTATTAACGGTCCAATAGCAATATTCAGCTTGGAATGTGAAGAAATTCCCATGTCACGGCCTTTTTTGATCAAATTGAACAAATCTGTTGGAACTTTCACGGGTTTTATACCTGCTTGTGCATTAACCTTCATTAACTCTGAATCCTCTTGGTTTGCACTAAAACGCTGCTGAAAATCTTCCAACATTTTTTGTGCATGCTCTAAAAGCAATTGGGCTTCGGAATGCTCAATCGATAAGGTAATTACTGTACCCATCATTTCCAGTACACGAGTTTCCAATGGCAAAAAACAGCCTCCTTTATCGAAAGTTTGTTATTCTGTGAGCATTGTATAATAAAATAAACCCATTACTTTTAATACCGCAAATTTTAAACAAATACTTCATTTAGCTATGCCGTATTTGATTCACATTCTCTGTTGATGCTTAACTTACATAGATACTACTTTTGAGAAAAATAGTCCCACTGTTTCATGACTATTGTAAGAGAGAGAAACTATAAAATCTAATACTTTATTTGGATTATATCTATAAAAAACGTTTATCAATCAAGGATCAAGGTTAGCGCTTACACTTTTTGATCTGTAAATTAACCGATAGAAGAATAAAAATAGAATGACGCCTTTTAAATACCAGCAAATTTCTTAACTAAATTTTATCATTTATCGCAACTTATTGTAGTAAGAAATTCTATTTTTAATAAAAAAAAGAGACCTTGTTTTAACAAGGTCCCTGAAATATTCTTGCTTACATCATGCCGCCCATCATTGATGGATCCATTGCTGGAGCAGCAGGTCCATTTTCGGAAGGTTTATCGGCAACAACTGCTTCAGTTGTTAATAGCAAAGCAGATACAGACGCTGCATTTTGTAATGCTGAGCGAGTTACTTTTGTTGGGTCAACGATACCTGTTTCGACCATGTTTACCCATTCGCCAGTTGCTGCATTAAAACCAACACCTTGGTCAGCATTTTTCAATTTGTCGATAACCACTGATCCTTCGTATCCAGCATTTTCAGCGATTTGACGAACTGGTTCTTCTAGCGCACGAACTACAATATTAATTCCGGTGGCAGCATCGCCCTCCGCTTCCAGTTCAGCAACTTTCTTGATTACGTTTACTAACGCTGTTCCTCCACCTGAAACGATTCCTTCTTCAACCGCTGCACGTGTAGAGTTCAAGGCATCTTCAATACGTAGTTTCAATTCTTTTAGTTCAGTTTCAGTAGCAGCACCAACTTTAACAACTGCTACACCACCAGCTAATTTAGCCAAACGTTCTTGTAGTTTTTCACGATCAAAATCAGAAGTTGTTTCATCAATTTGACGTTTAATTAATTCTACACGTTCTTGTAATTTTTCTCTGTTGCCAGCACCTTCAACGATTGTTGTATTGTCTTTATCAACAACTACTTTGCCAGCAGATCCTAAGTTTTCCACTGTTGCATCTTTCAATTCTAAACCAAGATCTTCAGTAATAACAGTAGCACCAGTAAGAACTGCAATATCTTCCAACATTGCCTTACGACGATCGCCAAAGCCAGGAGCTTTAACCGCTACAACGTTAAATGTTCCACGAATTTTGTTCAATACTAAAGTAGGTAGAGCTTCTCCATCCACATCATCAGCAATAATCAACAATGAACGTGATTGTTGCAATACTTGTTCTAGCAGTGGCAAGATATCTTGGATATTAGAGATTTTTTTGTCAGTAATCAAGATATAAGGATTTTCCAGAGCAGCTTCCATTTTATCGTTGTCAGTTACCATGTATTGAGACAGGTAACCACGGTCAAATTGCATACCTTCAACAACATCTAATTCTGTATCGATTCCTTTAGATTCCTCAATAGTGATTACACCGTCGTTGCCAACTCTTTCCATTGCTTCAGCGATTAACTTTCCTACTTCTTCGCTGCCAGAAGAAACAGCAGCTACTTGAGCAATCGCATCTTTAGAATCAACCTCTTTAGAAATGCTGTGTAATTCTTCAACTGCCGTTTTTGTTGCTAATTCAATTCCGCGGCGAATGCCCATTGGATTTGCACCAGCGGTAACATTCTTCAAGCCTTCGCGGACAATTGCTTGCGTCAATACAGTCGCAGTCGTTGTACCGTCACCAGCAATATCATTTGTTTTAGAAGCAACTTCAGATACAAGTTTTGCTCCCATGTTTTCAAAATGATCTTCTAATTCAATATC
Source organism: Candidatus Enterococcus ferrettii (assembly GCF_017377655.1). GTDB lineage: Bacteria > Bacillota > Bacilli > Lactobacillales > Enterococcaceae > Enterococcus_A > Enterococcus_A ferrettii. Next base: position 120,946 of record NZ_JAFREL010000070.1, on the reverse strand, counting down.
TTTAGCAATAGTAACACCATCATTAGTAATTAGTGGTGAACCATATGATTTTTCTAATACAACGTTGCGACCCTTTGGTCCTAAAGTTACTTTTACTGTATCAGCTAATTTATCAACCCCACGTAGCATAGCTGCGCGTGCATCTTCTGAAAATTTAATTTCTTTTGTCATTATTTCTCCACCTCATTTTTTTATTCTACAATAGCCATAATATCTTTGGCAGAAAGAATTAAGTATTCTGTTCCGTCATATTTTACTTCTGTACCAGAATATTTTTCAAACATTACTGTGTCGCCAACCGCTACGGGCATTGGACTTTTTTCACCGTTATCTAACACGTTGCCTTCGCCTACTGCAACAACTTTTGCTGTTTGTGGCTTTTCTTTGGCAGCAGAGGCTAAAACAATGCCGCCTACTGTTTTTTCTTCTTCTTGAGCGACTTCAAGAATGACGCGATCACCTAATGGTTTTAACACGATAAATCCCTCCAAAATAGTAATGATGTTAAAGTTATTAGCACTCGCAACTTTAGAGTGCTAACTTACAGTTATTATCATACCCATTTTTACTTTCTTTTGCAAGTCATACCGTCTCTTTTTTTTAAATTTTCTAAACCAGACTTTTTCTTCATCTGTGCTATAATTGCTAACAAATCTACTAATTAGAAAGGACTGGCTATGACAACTAAAAAATATCTTTTTCTGACTATTTTTACTTACGGACTTGTCTTGTTTTCACCACTCGTTTTTGCACCATTAATTGGTTCAGATGTACAACAATTAATTCAAATTACTACCTATTCCTATATTGTCGGTGCTGTTTTACTACTATTTTATTGGAGGAAAAGCCAAACATTAAGTATTGAAAAAAATAGTAGAAGCTGGAAAACCGCAATTATTTTTGGTTTGTCAGGTATCTTCTTATCTATGCTTTTACAGATGGTTTTACTGCAGATTGAAACCCGACTAACAAATCAATCGGTGGCTTCTCAAAATACTCAAAACATTGTTCAGTTAATCAAAGAAAATTCAGTATTTATTATTGCTACTACAATTGCTGGCCCTATTATGGAAGAACTAGTCTTTCGCAGGGCAATTTTTGGCAGTTTGAATCAACGTTACGGTTTTCTTGTTCCGGCAATAATCAGTTCTCTTCTATTTGCCTTTGCTCATCAGGATGGCCATTACTTATTATATGGTGGATTAGGTCTTTTCTTTTGCTGGTTATTCCAACATACAGGAAAAATTTGGACATCCATGCTTACTCATGTAGGCATGAACTTAATTGTCATTTTAGCTCAGTTAGCTATACAGCAAACTAGCTGAAAGCCTAACTTTTGCCTTTTTGCACGTTTCCTCCTACACTAAAATTAGTTTAGTTAGGAGGAATTTTTTATGAAATTAGCAATTATTGGTGCCACTGGTCATGCCGGATCTTTGATTCTAAATGAAGCTTTAGAACGACAGATTGACGTAACGGCAATTGTTCGTCATCCTGAGAAGTTAGTGGTGGATGTTCCTTACTTAAAGAAAGATTTGTATGACTTAACACAAGATGATTTATCTAAGTTCGACGTGGTCATTGATGCTTTTCGTCCTCCCATGGGAAAAGAGGAGCTGCATCAAAGTTCTTTACAACACCTGATCGATATCTTATCAGGAACAGCTACTCGTTTATTAGTTGTTGGTGGTGCTTCTTCTCTTTATTTAGATGACGAAAGAACCAAACGGATGATTGATGTTTCCGATCCAAATGCTCCATATTACCCAACAGCTTATAATATGTATCAAGCCTATTTAGAATTACCAAAGGCCAAAGATTTGCAGTGGAGTTACTTAAGCCCGGCTGCTAATTTTGTTCCCGACGGTTCTCGAACAGGAAACTACCAGTTAAGTGATAATCGTTTGAAAAAAAACGCCGAGGGACAAAGTGACATTAGTATGGCGGACTATGCGATTGCCATGGTGGATGAAGCCTTGAAGAATCAACATGGGAATCAACATTTTAGCGTTGTCAGTCTTTAACATAGGAAAACGACCGAGCAGTCAAATGGCTCGGTCGTTTCGTTTACTTAATTACCAAATTCTGCAACTGTGCTCTAATCTCCGCTTCAGGCGCTCCCGCTATTAGCAACGCACTAGCAGTATACGCACCTTCTACAAAGGCTGCGTCAAAAAGCTCAATTTTTTTGTCAGTCATTTCTATCGCCATTTCTAGATTCATTTTAGCACTTCCTAAATCATAAAAGGCAAATAACTCTGCGGCCTCATTTTCTTCAATAGCTCGGATAATTTTTTCCATTGATGTTCCTATTGAACCATCCTCTAAACCACCAGCAGTCGTGATTGATACTCCTTTAGCTACTTCACTTAGCAAACGTTTGAGACCCTCGGGCATTTCAACTGTATGGGACACTAACAAAATACCTTTAGTCATCAAATACACCTGCCTCTAAAAATGATTCAAAAAGATAGGCTGAGGACATCGCTCCAGGGTCAATGTGACCAATTGAACGCTCTCCTACATATGAAGCTCGGCCTTTAGCAGCTTTTAACTCTCTGGTTTTCTCAGCTAACTCCTGCAGCTTCGCTTCCGTCAAATGGTCTTCTTTTAGCAAGTCAACGGCAGGAAACCACAAATCCAACATCGTTTTTTCACCTACTGTTGAATTACCGCGTTTTGCGATTCCTTCTGCTGCAGCGGTTAACAATGTGACTGGATCAGCCGAAGTTTTACTGGCCTTCATCATTTCCATCATAGCTGTTCCATATAACGGCCCTGAAGCACCTCCAACTTTACTAATGAGAGCCATTGCGGCAGCTTTAAAAATAGCTGGCAAATCACCTTCTAGGTTTGCGGCCATTACTGCATCCATTCCACGCCCCATATTATTTCCATGATCGCCATCACCAATTGGCGTATCTAATTCACTCAAATAGTCTTTCTTCGCTTGAATTTTTCCATTGAACACTTGTAAAGCAGTCCTCAGGTTATCCGGCGTAAACATCTTCATCCTCCTACTTTCCTTTCAATTGAATTCCAGCTATTACCAAGATATCGTATGGACAGGTTCGTTTAGCAAGCGCAGACGTTCATCATCCAATTTAATCATCGTTACTGAAGCCCCAGACATATCCAAAGAAGTCATATAATTACCTACCTTAGAGAAATCTACTTTAATTCCATCAGCTGCCAATAACGCTTTGACATCATTGAAGTAAATGAACAATTCCATTAGAGGTGTTGCCCCCATACCATTGACGAATAGTCCATAACTCTCACCAGATTGCCAATTAAATTCTGCTTTCAACTTGCCCACTACTTCTTCCGCCATTTTGCTAGAGGTTTTAATTTTTTCCCGACGATATCCAGGCTCACCGTGGATTCCCACACCATATTCCATCTCATCGTCGGCTAAAACAAAGCCAGGTTTACCAACCTCTGGCACAGTCGCTCCAGATAAAGCGATTCCAATAGTTTTAATGTCGGAAACTAACTCTTTGCCATATTCAGCCAAGTCGTTGAGCTCCTTACCTTGCCTTGCTAAAGCTCCCAAAATTTTGTGAACCAAAACAGTTCCAGCTACCCCTCGTCGCCCTTGTGTGTAGGTGCTATTTTCTACAGCAATATCATCATCTACTAATACAGATGCGACTTCAATCTCCTCCATGTCAGCCATTTCTTTTGCCATATCAAAATTCATGACATCTCCAGAATAATTCTTTACAATCAGTAATGTTCCCTTGCCTTTATTTGTACCCTTTATCGCCTCAAAAATTTGGTCTGGTGTTGGCGAAGTAAAGACCTGCCCGCAAACTGCTGCACTCAGCATACCATCTCCTACAAATCCAGCATGAGAAGGTTCATGCCCACTTCCACCTCCACTAACTAGAGCAACTTGATCAAAATCATCTGTACGCGCTATCACTAATGTTTCTGGAATTTGCTTTACATAGTCCGGGTATGCACTTACTAGTCCAGCAACCATTTCCTCGACAACGTTCTTTGGCTGGTTAATAATTTTCTTCAATCTGATTCCTCCTCTTTTTATCTTGCTTCTTTTATTTTATCACTTAGCTGTATAAACGAGAAATTGATAGAATTCATTGAACAAAAGTTCATTCCTAAAAAAGTTGTTATCGCCAAAAAAAGCCAGAGAAAATGAGTAAGTATCATTTTCTCTGGCTTTTAGATTAAATTGCGAACAACTCAGTTGAACACTCAGGATCGGTATCATAAATATTGAATTGATAGTTGACTCCTAAATCGTAACGAGTCAGCGTCTCTTCCATTGTCATATGTGCCAATTCTTTCATGTTGTTTTCCTTACTTAAATGTCCTAGATATATTCGTTTGGTATTATCGCCAATAATATCAGTCATTACTAAAGCTCCGTCTTCATTGGATAAGTGTCCGCGATCTCCTAGAATGCGTTGTTTCAGGCTCCAAGGATAAGGCCCCATACGCAACATTTCTAGATCATGGTTGCTCTCTACCAAATAGGCATCAGCGTTGCGAATCGTTCCTCTCACATGATCACTAGCATATCCCGTATCCGTTAACATGACGAAAGAACGACCGTCTTTATAAAAACGATAAAATTGGGGAGCTGCAGCATCATGGGAAACGCCAAAACTTTCGATATCCATGTCACCAAAGGTTAAGACTTTACCCATTTCAAAAATTTGTCGTTGCTCCAGAGCAACATTTCCGATTAAAGGTGCCATCGCATCCCACGTTTTCTCATTTGCATATACAGGTACTTTATATTTTCTTGCTAGAACCCCTACACCATGGATATGATCACGATGCTCATGGGTTACTAGGATAGCATCTAAATCTTCTGGCTTACGATTCACTTCCGCTAGTAATGAGGTTATTTTCTTCCCGCTTAATCCAGCATCTACTAAAACTTTCTTTTCAGCACTTTCTAGATATAAGGAATTCCCGGTGCTGCCGCTGGCTAAAACACTGATTTGAAAGGCGTGATTCATTTCCAACATAAGTGATTGTCCTCTCTTTGTAAAAACTTCTCTTAGTATACAACCCTTTTTATGGATTTTCCACCTTTGATACCGAATTATTAGAAATAACCTGATTACTGATTGCATTCACTTTTTCTATTTGAACAACTTTATCGGCATTTTCAATTCGTACGAACCAAACAGGTACATATACGTTTTTTTCTCGTACCTCCAGTGTTCGAAAATAGCCTAAATAGATTTCTTGAATAGTTGAACCTGGCGGAATGTTATTGTTGATATACAACGTGTTCAGGATTTCTTTTTCCGAGTATAAGCTCATTTTTTCTCGTAAAGGTTCAATATCCTTTAGCAAAGTTTGAGTATATCCCGTTATGTGTGACGTTTCATCACTCGAGGCTTCAACACTTAAGGTTACCCGCGAAGTTTCATCAATAAAAGGAATATCTTCATAGGATTGAGCACCCACTATTTTAGAGCCTTCATCATCTTTTTTCGAGATGCTGGAAACGTACATATATTGATCCCCAGCTAAAATAAACTGAGGGTCTCGCATTACTTCATTGAAGCTCTTCTTTGTCTCTTTTAAGTCAAATTTAATATTTTCCAAAGGCGTACTTGTTAAAACTTTATCAGATACATATGAAGAACTACGAACAGAAGCGTTAACTTCCTCATCTAAAAGTCCAAATAAATCATCTTGTTCAGCACTTAAATAGTACCCCTCAAAATGCTGATCGGAAATAGTTCCTTTGTAATGAATGTCGTCATTTTGCAGGCGCTGCGAGATATCTTCTCGTTGATCAGAGTTCGTCACTAAGCTTTGTTCGTGGCGGCCGCTCCAATAAATACTGAACAAGAAAATATTAATTCCAAAAAAGGCAATAAAGAAAATCCATTCGATTTTGCGAAAATCCACTTAGTTCGCCTCCGTTTCTACTAAGTTTCCGTTCACCAGTGTATACCACTTATTATCGTATTTTATATACCATTCTGGAGTTAAAGCTACTACTCGACCGACACTATCCACATCTTGCCAGTTATAGCCAATAATATAGCTTTGCACTAAATTAAGATCGTATCCACCGTAGGATAAAGTTTCCGCTATTGTGGTAGAACTTGGTAATTCAACCTCTTCTTCTGCAGGTATGGGTACCTGAACAGTGTCCATACTGGTTTGGATTTTGACCTGATTGGATTGGTTATTAGGTTCAATATTGACGCTCATTTTCCCTTTAGAGGTCTGACTGAAAATGGGATAGCCTTCCACAAAGATCCGATAGTTTACCTGATTGTTTTGTCGGTCAAAATACCGTAGATTTCCAACCGCAGTACCCAAGCGACTAACATAACTGAAAGTCTGAGTATATAGGCTTTGATCCTTTAACTCCTCAGGTAACTCTCCTGAAAAACTTACTAATCGATCAACTTCATTCATGGTTAACTCTTCATGTCCACTAACGAAAGAACGCGATTTATCTTCCTCCTCTTCTCCTTTAGCCTGTTCTGGATCTTGAAAAAAGGCGTTCCGGAATAATGAATAGGATTGTGTCGTCAAAATATAACTGTACTTTTTCAGGTGGACATTTCCTTCAGTTTGCAATAAACGTGGCACCAATTGATTCTCTGGCGTCATTGCTAAAAAGCGTTCTTCGTTTTCTCGATAAATTGCTTCGATTTTATCAAAATCAGTTGAAATAGAGGCTTCGTAAACAATGTGTTTTTGATAATTTAAAAACCGAATTTTTTGTCGATCGAAGTCTAACTGAATTTTGCCGAAAAGAATACTTTCTTCGTCATCAAGCCCATTTAAATTTAAGGGAATATCGAAAACTTTAACATATTCAGCTAATGAAAAAGGCCCCTCATAATTTAGTTCAACACCATTCGCCAATTGGTAATAATTTGCAATTTCCTCTTCCGTATTGGCAACAATTTCTAATTGTCCATAGTTACTCTCAGTCAACCGAGCTTGAAGCGTAGCCAATAGATTCTCACTATTTGTTTGGAAATGTTTTCCATCTAAATCCCAAATGCCTCTTAAAGGTAAAAACGCATCGGTTGCTTTGGTATAGTTTTGTTCATTATTAACTACCTGTGTATTGGAATTAACATCAGGAGTTCTACCAGCTGGGCTCACCCAAATAGAATAGGTGAAAAATAAGCTTAGTAAAATCAGGCAAATCAGAAGTCCACGCATAACTTTTTCAGAAAATCTCATTCCCACCAATCCTCCTCGTACGGTTCATAAGGTAGGGAGAAGGAGAAGGTTGAACCTTTGCCCTCAATACTATCGACCCAAATGGTTCCTTTATGGGCTTTAATTACTTCTTTAGATATAGCCAATCCTAGTCCCGTTCCACCTTGTTTCCGGGCCCGCGCCTTGTCCACACGATAGAATCGTTCAAAGACTTTTTCCAAATCTTTTTTCGGAATTCCTAAGCCTTCATCTGTAACACTTAGTACCACATTATTATGGGTCTCCAGCAGGTGGACCGTAATCTTTCCGCCATCTGGTGAATATTTGATAGCATTGTTCATGATATTATCAATCACTTGCATAATTTTATCAGTATCAACCTCTACCCATAAATCACGCTCTGTAAAATCTCGAACAATCGTATATTTTTTGTTCTGATTATTAACCATCATATCAAAGCGATCTAACACATAATCTGCTAGTTCATTGAAATTAACAAACTCTAAATCCAGCTGCTGATTACCCGAATCCATTCTAGACAAGTTTAACAGGTCATTAATCATTCGTATCATGCGATCCGTTTCACCTAAAGTTACCTGAATAAATTCTGGAGCAACCTCTTTATCTTCCCAGGCACCTTCATCAAGCGCCTCTAAGTAACTGCGTACACTTGTTAATGGTGTACGTAGTTCATGTGACACGTTAGAAACGAATTGTCGACGTTCTTCAGCAGTTTTTTCTTGTTCAGTTACATCGTGCAATACAACAACTAACCCACTGATAAATCCGGACTCACGACGAATCATAGCGAAGTCCGCTCTCAAAATCATCCGATCTTCTTCTTGATCCGATTTCGAGCGGTCCAATAGTAATTCTTCCTGCGCTTCCAACAACTTACGCAAGGTATATTCTTCCTCTAAGTCTAAAAGGGTCAAAATTGACTCACCGATTGCATCTTCATTTTTGACATCTAGCAGTGACAAAGCCATCTCATTAATAGTAATGACCTTCCCACGACGATCCGTTGCAATTACACCATCTGTCATGTGGGTCAAAACGCTGTCCAAACGATTCCGTTCAGCCTCCATTGTATCTTGAGCGTCCTCGATCCGGTCAGACAACTTATTGAAGGTTTCCGCAAGCTGACTCAGTTCGTCATGCCCATGGACCTCAACTTTATCAGAGTAATCTCCTTGAGCAATCTTTATAGCCTGCTGCCGCATTTCCTCAATCGGCTTGGTGATGGAACGGGCAACTAGCAAAGCAACAACCATTGAAATAACGCCCGCGATTAAGGAGGCGGTGAAAAAAATGATTGCTGTATCGCTGATTTCGGTATACTTCTGTTCAATGTTACTTTTAACATAAAGAGCCCCCAGCACGGCTGAATCGCCTGTCGGGGACTGAATTGGTTGAACATTAATATATACCCGTTTATTATTATCATCGAGTGCAACAAATTGCTTCATAGTTAAGTCGTCAATATCGCTGTATTCGTTCTTTTTCCCTACGATAGAATCTTTGCGGCCTACGTCGTTAGTTGCCAGTACAATTCCCTTATCATCAACAATCCACATCTCCTGAATATCAGAAGCATTATTGTTTTCCAATAAACGTTGCAGAGCATTGTTATCCGAACCTTGAGACATTGTAGTCCCTAATGAGTTCGCCAAATAAGAGACCCGCTGATTCATATCTTTCGTAAAGTTATTGACTGTTTCTTTTTCTAATCCACGAATAAAGTATGCCCCAATAATTTCAATCGAAATCAATAGAATCAAGATAAATGAAAAAGCAATCTTGAAATTTACTGATTGAAAAAAACGGACTTTATTTTTCATTTAGTTCATTACTCCTGTTCAGGGTTGCGCAGGTAATAACCTACACCTCTTCTAGTCACTAAATAGTTTGGATGACTAGGGTTATCTTCAATCTTTTCTCTCAAGCGACGAACAGTTACATCCACAGTACGCACATCGCCAAAATAGTCATAGCCCCAAACCGTTTGCAATAAATGTTCACGAGTCATTACTTGACCAATATGTTTAGCTAAATAATGCAGCAATTCAAATTCGCGGTGGGTCAATTCAATCGTTCCTCCGCGTTTGGTTACCATATAGGCATCCGGATGGATGGTTAGATCACCAATAGTTAAATCTCCTTGTGTTGTATCGTCTTCTTCTTTAGGTGCTTGGCCGCCTCGGCGCAGGTTGGCCTTCACTCGTGCGACAAGCTCACGATTAGAGAAAGGTTTCGTAACATAATCATCTGCACCTAACTCAAGCCCTAAAACCTTATCAATTTCAGAGTCTTTTGCGGTTACCATAATAATTGGCATATCATGAGTTTTACGAACCTCACGAGCCACTTCTAAACCATCTTTTTTTGGCAACATTAAATCAAGCAAAATCAAATCCGGTTGGACTTCTTCAACCTTCTCAATTGCTTCTTCGCCATCATAAGCGGTAAACACCTCATATCCTTCTTTCGTTAGGTTAAATTTAACGATATCAGAAATCGGCTTTTCATCATCTACAACTAAAATTTTCTTCACTAAGAGTCACCTCAAACTTTTTCATCTAAATTATATGCTTCTCCATTATACCTTATTTCGAAGAGTGTTTCACCCTCTCAAGGTTCTCAGGCTTTTTCTTGTCAAACTTTTACGAAACCATGAAAAGCTTCAAAGCTCATTGTGACCTAAGAGTCTATCTTCTACTAAGAAATTAAAAGGAGACAAAACAACCATACCATACTTCTAAAACAAAAAAAGAGAATGCGTACTCCATCTTCTAAACGTCCAAAGACGCCGACAGAATACCATTCTCGTGGGTTTGGCACCCAATGGGCCGTGAGGGGCTCGAACCCGCGACCCGCTGATTAAGAGTCAGCTGCTCTACCAACTGAGCTAACGGCCCAAATAAGCTACTTCAATATGTTAGCATTGGTGATTTAAAATTGCAAGAAGAAAGAAGAAAAAAATTATGAAATATTCATGTGATAATTCAACCTAGTTTTGATAACCATATTGTATAATCTTATTGATTTTGTTAAAATAAATTTAGAAGGGAGCAAAGCCTAGATGGAAGCAAATGAAGAATTAAAGCAATGGTCCGCAGCACTAAAAGAAGTTCGTTTACCTCGTTGGGAAGAACTCCCCGAGTTAGAGCTGTACATGGATCAAGTAATCACCTTAATCGACCGTTACTTATCACCTATCATTGAACCAGAAAAGCACCATCTACTTTCCAGTGCTATGGTGAATAACTATGTAAAACATAAATTGGTACCGCCACCACTTAAAAAGCGCTACAACAAAAATCATTTGGCTTATTTAATTGCCATTACCTTGATCAAACAGGTCCTAACAATTACAGATATTAAAGAACTAATCGTCATGCAATTAGCCATTGATGAACCAAAACAAGCCTATAATAATTTCTGTCAAATACAAGAAGAATCTCTGAGATATGTTGCCGGCTTAGTTTTAGCTGAAGAAAATGACCCGACGCTCGTCAGACAATCAGATTATCGATACTTAGCGGTAGAAAATGCCGCGGCCTCATTTGCGAGTAAGTTGCTGGTAGAAAAAATTATTGAATTGGAGAAAACGGATGACTAAAGAAAAAATTGCAATTTTAGTAGACTCTGGAACAGATACGCCTCAAGAAGTGGTAGACAACTCACCGATTTTTATGGTTCCATTGCGTATTATCTTTAAGGATAAGGAATTACTAGACCGTTTGGAAGTTAGCTCAGATAATATTTTCCCTCTTCTAAAAGAAGAATTACCAAAAACTTCGTTACCAAATGGTGAAATGATCATAAAAGTTTTTGATGAAATCAAGGATCAAGGTTTTACACATGTAGTCATCATTACTATTTCCAGCGGATTAAGCGGAACCTTCAATGCGTTGCGATTGTTGTCTGAAGATTACACAGGCCTAACTTTTCATGGGATTGATACCAAAAACATTGGAATTGCTGCCGGCTTCTCCGTCATTCTAGCCGCTGAATTAGTTAAACAAGGAAAATCGTTTAATGAAGTTATCGCTGGTGTTGAAGCCTGTTTACCTAAGACTAAAGTTTTTTTTAATGTGGATACATTGGAATATTTACAGCGTGGCGGACGAATTGGATTAGTTGCCTCCTTGTTAGGAAGCGCCTTGAAATTAAAGCCAATAATTTCCTGTAATGAGGAAGGTATCTACTATACAGTGGCAAAAATTCGCGGTCTCAATAAAAGCTTTGATAAAACGATCCAAATTGTTGGAGATTTGCTCAATGGTCACAATCGATTTAATTTGGCGGTAGCTCATGCTGATGCGATGGAAAATGCGATTAAGATGAAAAACCGTCTAAAAGAAACCTTTCCAAAGGTGGAAAATATTTATTTTGGACCGATTTCGCCGGCCTTGTCTGTACACACAGGACCTAACACTTTAGGCGTTGCAGTTCAGATTTTGGATTAAAATTAACGATTAAAAGGAAACACAAGTCTTTAAAAGATTTGTGCTTCCTTTTTTTATGTCGACTAACTCTCATTCTGTTTAAGGGTCATTTTACTTTTCCAAATTCCCGTCCTCTCTTCCACTTCATCTACATTTTAAAAAATTAAATTGTAAGGTCTACTGCACTAAACACTTCTCTTTCACAGCGAATAATTGAAAAAAAGCTAGCCAACAAAAAAATTTCGAAAAAAGGACAAGATATTACTTTACAAAAAGATTTCTTGTGTTACAATAATATTACAGAAAGATTACAAGGAGTGATTGAGATGAAAAAAGTTGTTTTGTTCAGTTTGTTGGTATTAACCTTCCCAATTGCAGCGTTCGCTGAAACTACCGAGTCCGTCCCTAATGCAACTATATCTACCCAAGAACAAACTATTGAAAGTGTTCCTGCAGCGGAAGAAGTGATTGATTCTGGTTCAACAATTGACAGTAATACAGCTGATTCAGATGAACAGGATAAAACAACCCATTCTTCTACAACTGACCTTGAGAAAAAAGAGAACGTTGAAACAAAAGAGTCCACTACTCAATCATCAGAAACGAAAGAATCTGATGAACCAGTCAAGGAAGAAACGAAGGATTCTGAAACAGGTAAAGAAGAGGAGAACAAAGAGTATACTCCCGCAGTTATCCGAGATCAATTGAAAGATACAGCCTATGGAATTAGCCAAGTTGAATTGGACAGCTATACAGATCAACAGTTAACAACTGCATGGAAAATTTTTGAACGTTATAATTATGATATTACTGGTATGGATTTTGGCAGCTACGTAAGAGTATTACGTAAAGCTTACAAAGATAATGTGATTTCTGCAGCAGACGCCGAAAAAGCTTTGGCTTTTAATCCTAGTCAGTATAAGACCACAGATGAACTCATTCAAAATATTGATCCATTGTACAATTATATTCAGGCTCTTTATCCTAAAGGAAATGGTTTTATTGAACTTAGTCATCTTTCAAAAGAAGAACTGATCCATATCCTCAATCATCTTGCCCCAGTTCAAGATAAAATTGCCGCTATAAACGGCAATCTATTCTCCGGAGTGGTTAACTGGATTCAATCTTCTTCGATAGGCAACGCACCTATTGACAATGGGCCTAGAAAAAATGACCATCCAACTAATGTAGCAACCAATGTTAATCAGAACAAAGAAACACCTACAAAAGCTGAACAAACAGTAGATCAGCAAGCTACTGCACAAAAACAGTACCCAAAAACTGGGGAACAAAAAACAATTTTCTTAACCATTGCGGGAATTTTACTAGTTGCTGCTGCCGCTTTTATCGGCTTAAGAAAAAAACAGGTCCACTAATCAACTACTGCTAAGTAACCATTAAGTAACCATTTAGACTACACCTGGTTTTTCTAAAATAATACTATTTACAGATTCCTTTTATATCAACGACTTTCTAAGTCAAAAAACACGAATCAGCTGCCCGCTGATTCGTGTTTCTTCTATTATAATAGTTCTTGGTATTTATTCATGTAGATATGCTTGATCACTGTGACCAGCAACAAATAGCAAACAATCGTTACCATTAACCATAGCCAGTAGTTGGCTGGTAAAGCACTAAGACCGAAACTGCGTCCCAAGCTAGTAGCCGGCAGGATCGAGCCCACAGCAATCCCAAAACCTGTTACAGTAGTTAAAATAAAGGATGCTCTGCTTTGTAAAAATGGTACTTTTGGGGTCCGTAAAGCATGCAAAACTAAGGTTTGAGTCCATAGTGATTCAACAAACCAACCAGCATTGAATAAAGCTATGAAAGCAACCTGCTGCTCTGGAGATAAGCTATGATAGCTTCCGCCAACCACTGCTGGACAAATAAAGAAGTACAACAGCAGATAGGTAGTAATGTCAAAAACAGAACTCGTTGGTCCTAGCCAAACCATAAATTTCCCAATGCTTGAAGCTTCCCAACGTTTTGGTTCATCCAAATATTCTTTGTCCATCCGATCCCAAGGAATCGACATGCAAGAAACATCATAAATTAAGTTAAGAATCAGCAATTGCAATGGCAGCATTGGTAAAAATGGCAGGAAAGTACTAGCGACCAATACTGAAAACATGTTCCCAAAATTTGAGCTGGCAGTTGCTTTGATATACTTCATAATATTCCCAAAGGTTTCTCGACCTGCTACAATCCCACGTTCTAATACCATTAAATCTTTTTCTAATAAAATGACGTCAGCAGATTCTTTGGCAATATCCACTGCTGTATCAACGGAAATACCGACATCCGAAGCTTTCATTGCAGGTGCATCGTTTATCCCATCTCCTAAGAATCCAACTGTGTGCCCATTTTCTCTCAAAAGACGGGTAATTCGTGCTTTCTGCTGTGGATTTAGTTTAACAAAGATATTGTATTCTTCAATTACTCTCGCTAGATTTTCGTCTGAAAGCTTGGCAAGTTCTTCCCCGCTGATTAATACTTCAGCAGAAAGACCTACTTGTTTGCAGACTGATTCGGTCACTAACGCATTATCTCCGGTAAGTACTTTAACACCTACTCCATGTTTCTTCAACGCTTCCAGTGCTTGTTTAGTCGTTTCCTTTGGCGGATCTAAAAAGGCTAGATAACCAATCAAGACCATCTCTTGTTCATCCTTAACTGAAAATTCGCCGACTACGCTAGGGTTTGTCTTTTGTGCAACCCCTAATACGCGCAATCCATCTTCGTTCAGTTCTTTTACTTTTGCCAAAATCTCCTCGCGAATCTTTCCAGTTAATGGAATAACTTCTTTATGGAAATCCACATAGCTGGAAATCGCCAGCATTTCTTCGATAGCACCCTTGGTAATCATTTGCGTCTTCCCTAAATTATCTTCTACCACGACGCTCATACGGCGACGTTCGAAATCAAAAGGAATTTCATCCACTTTTTGATACTGAATTTTGTCAGTTTCAAGTGTTTCTTTTGACGCATCAATAATGGCAATGTCCAATAGATTTTTTAAACCAGTTTGATAATAGCTGTTTAAATAGGCATGTCGCAATACGCGATCATTTTCTTTACCATCACAATCAAGATGGTATTCCAAAATAATTTTATCTTGAGTTAGTGTTCCCGTTTTATCCGTACACAAAACATCAATTGCACCAAAATTTTGAATAGCATTTAAATTCTTAATAATCGTTCCTTTTTTGGCCATTGCTGAAGCACCCTTAACCAAGTTTGTTGTCACAATCATTGGCAGCATTTCGGGAGTCAATCCCACGGCAACCGAAAGTCCAAACAAACAGGCTTCCATCCAATCACCTTTAGTTAATCCATTGATTATGATGACAGTTGGAGCCATTAAGGACATAAATTTAATCAGCAGGAAGGAGGTTTTTTGAATTCCTAATTCAAAACTGGTTTTAACTGGTTTGGCTGCCAAGTCTCGGGCAACGTGTCCGAATAATGTGCGATTCCCTGTAGAAATAACTACACCCTCTGCGGTACCACTAATCACATTGCTTCCCATAAAAACCAAATTCTCATAGCTGGTCTCTGTATCATGATGATTAGTTGTTCGGCCAGCCGTTTTCTCCACAGGGTAGCTTTCACCAGTCAGTGCAGATTGAGAAATGAATAAATCCTTCGCATGGATTAAACGGATATCTGCCGGGATCATATCCCCTGCAGAAAGCTTCACCACATCTCCACAAACAATGTCTTCCATTGGAATTTCAACAAAGTGATTATTTCTTTTCACAGTCGCTGTAACTGTGACTAATGATTTTAATTTTTCAGCTGCTTGATTGGATCTTACTGATTGGATCAACGTCATACTGCCGCTAATAATTACCATGATAGCAATAACACTAACACCAAATAAGTCTTTTTCTCCAGGCGCAGCTAATACATATTCGGTTATAAATGATACAATTCCTAAAGCAATTAAAACGAGTGTAAATGGTGTAATATACGCTTTAAACACTTCGAATATAAGGGGAGTTTTTTTTCCGTAGGTAATCTTATTATTTCCGTATTCTTCTCTTAAAAGGCCAGCCTGTCCTTCTGTCAGACCTCTCCTGGGCGTTTTAAATAATTCCATAATTGTTTCAGCTGTACTTTTCGCCATTTGCTCATAGTTCACAAACGACATATTTTTAATATTCTTTTCCATTATACGTACCTTCTTTCCGATCATCACATACCAAATTGCTAGTCCGGCTAAGAAATAGCCCACAATTTCCAGGATGAGTTCCATCATGTTTCACCTCCGAAGAGATTTTGAAAAGAAGGTCAACAAACGAGCTATCTGAAAACAAATAGACAATAGTCTTTTGCCTTCAGCGGGCGTTTTTCTTTCCAAAACCTCTGTTGTTCCGAACTACTGTCGTCCATGTGTTTTCATCTCCTTTGTTTGGGTCACTACTAGGTTCTTCTTAAATATCTTTAACTCTACTTCATGATCAACGTAGGTTTCTGCAAAGCTTTCATAGCCTAGCTTTTCATAAAAATCCCAAGCTTGTTTACGTCCTGTCAGAAAGACTAATTCAAAGCCTAAATTTTGCGCAACATTTTCCGCATAGGCAATTAGTTTTTTTCCTAAGCCCATTCCTTGGCAGTTTTGAGACACAGCTACCTGTTTGATCTGCGCAATTTGACCATTTATAGGATGAAGAAGCAAGGTTGCTACAACTTCATGGTCTACACGCACAACTAAATGCCAATCATTTCTCTCTTCTGTTGGAGCAAAAGTGATAAGGGGCTTGCCCGCACTTTCCATCAACAAATTATTTCTTAGGTTAATTCCTTTCCAATAATCTGAACTGTTCCAACGCGTTAATGTGAACACTGTTTTACCATGATTGTTCCTCCTCAATAAATTATTCCTTGATGCGCAAAAAGACCTTTCGCCAAAAACTCAGCGAAAGGCCTGAAATAAGCACATCAAAAAGAAGCTCATTGCGATCTAGTCGTTGAGTTTTGGCACTATACAACGTAAAAAGCAGAGCTTTTAGCTACCTTAAGAAGAGCCTTGTAATCGACAATTCCTGTTCTACCCATTGGCGTCTCTCGACATTTTTGGGCAGTAGCCTGTGTTTGTATAGGAGCCTCACCTAACAAATCAAGTTATTCGTATTTCCGAGGTAAGAATACCACCTGATTAATTCCTTTGTCAACACTAAAAAAATAAAAAAACAGACAAGCTAAAAATAACGATTGTTTTTTATTGTCTTTCACTTTTTCATTTTTTTAGAAAAAACCATCTGCAAAGCAACCTTAAAAATCTAAAAGAAATCGACAGAAAACCCTTAAAAACTACTACAACTTCAGTTGATCCTCCTGCTTTTTTAAGCGCGATCTTCTAATCATGAAGAATCGTTACTCTCTGTCGGTCATATCTCCCTAGCATAAAATAACGATTAGAATACTCTAATTTCGATTGTCTGGACTTAAGTGAGTAGCAGAAAACAGGGCACGAACAATTAAAGGTGTAATAATTCCTGCACCAATCATTTCAGTTATTCCATTGGTGAAAATCAAAGTTCCAAGGACTTTAAATAAGCCGGATGGATTTACCCCATAGGCATCAGCTACACCAGTAGTGTATAATAATCCCATAAGCGATAAGACTAAAACTGTATTAGTTAATGAGCCAAAGACGGCAGCAATTACCGTAGCCATTGTTAGCTTGTGATACCTTTTGTACAACCAAGTGAATAGCAGACCAGCTACTAATCCCACTAAAATTCGCGGCAATACCGAAACAATTGGATTAGTAAACACCAATGTATCTAAAGGATTGGTTGGAGAGGTAAATGCTCGGATGACCGTAAAGATTCCCCAAACCATTCCAATAAACATCCCATCCTTGGTTCCTAAAACTACAGCAGCGATAATGACAGTAATATGGATAATGGTTAAATCAGTAATACCTAAGGGAATAAAACCTAAAAAAGGAACCATCGCCTGCAAAATAATTAACGCGGTTAGGATCGCTCGGATCGTTAAGCGATATGTTTTATTTTTTGTATTCATTATTTGCAACTCCTATACATTCATTTTGATGACACACATGTCATTGGGTTGATTATACATAAAAATGACACTTGTGTCATTAATTTATTTCTGAGGTGACTTATGAAAAACATTTCAAATGAGGAACGTAAGCGGCAAAAGCGAGAAGCTATCTTAGAAAGTGCTCGCAGAGTATTCGCTAAAAAGGGCTTGATTGATGTTACTATGAAGGATATCATTGATGCTTGTGGAATCAGTCGTGGTGGAATTTATTTGTATTTTGATTCCGTAGATGAAATTTTTATCGAGACCGTAAAACGTCGCAACAGCCGTAAATTTGATTCAATCCGTTCAGCCATCAAAGAAAATCAAGCTTTTGATGAACTACTGGATACTTATTTTAACAGCCATAAGGAGCGTCTGTTAAATACAATCAACGATAGTATGCTGCGGGCTATGTATGAGTATTACTTTACTCATAAATCGGAAGAAGACCAAGAGTTTCAACAGGCTCAAATGGCTGCTACTAAACAAACCATTTCCGAGATCCTAGAGCTCGGGATTAAGCAGCGGGTCTTAGCTGCACAATCTTTGGATACCCTAGCTGAAAATTTTATGTTCGTCATTGAAGGGTTAAGTGTACTCGCACTGATTGGCGATATCACTGAAGCCCAAATTGATGGTCAATTTTCATTGATGAAGTCTTTACTGCCCAGAATCTAACCACCTTCTCTTTCTTTTAGAAAGAGGGGGTTATTTTTGCTTTTCACCTTTACTTTGCCGGTACCAATCAGCTACACTTAACTTGTGATCACTTGAACATTTGATGGTCTTTTGATGAAAATAAGGAGGTGGGAAAAATGAAGAAGTCTATTGATACCTTTACTTGAGTGTGAGTGAACATTCACTTAGAAGTTTCTAAGAAGCATTGTTTCCCACTTAGTCTTTGTATCACGCAAAGAAATTTTCACACAAGGAGAAATGAACGATGATTTATTTGGACAACTCCGCTACTACACTGAAAAAACCAGATGCTGTCATCGAGGCAGTAACCGATGCACTCATGCAACTTGGCAACTCTGGTCGAGGAGTTCATGAGGACTCCTTAAAATCCTCTGAGGTACTCTTTCATGCGCGTCAAGTTTTGTGTCAGCTTTTTAATGGGGAACTAACCAAACAGTTGGTTTTTACTTCCGGAGCAACGGAAAGCTTAAACTTAGCAATCGATGGGTTGCACACCGGTAAGGATCATGTGATTACTACTGCGTTGGAGCATAACTCAGTTTTGCGTCCTCTCTATCGTTTGCAGTCTGAAAAAGGCTTAGAGCTGACAGTTATTCCTGCCGACAGACAGGGAAAACTAGACTATACTGATTTTGAAAAAGCCGTTCAATGCAACACTAAATCCATTATTGTGACTCACGCATCAAATGTGACTGGAAATGTAATGGATTTAGCCAAAGTTCGCGACGTTTGTCAAAATTACGGACTTTATTTTGTAGTGGATGCTTCTCAATCCGCAGGTATTCTGCCGATTGATGTTCAAAAAATGGGAATTGATCTTTTGTGCTTCACAGGCCACAAAGGGCTTTACGGTCCTCAAGGAACTGGCGGCTTATATGTTCGTCCAGGTATTTCTTTGCGTCCTTTAAAGGTTGGAGGCAGCGGGATTGATACCTTCAATCCACAGCACCCAGCACTCTTTCCAACTGCACTGGAAGCGGGAACCTTAAACAGTCATGGAATCGCTGGCCTAGCAGCCGGTGTTGATTATCTCTTAGCGGAGACCCTTGAAAAATTAAATCAAAAAATAAGTGCGTTGACACGCCTCTTTTATCAAGAAGCGGCAAAACTTGATGAGGTCATTTTGTATGGTGATTTCTCTGATAAACAGCGTTGCCCAATTGTTGCATTGAACATTGGACAAAGAGATTCAGCTGAAATCAGCGATTTACTTGCCTACGAATATGGCATTGCAACTCGTTCTGGCGGCCACTGTGCCCCACTGATGCATGAAGCCCTTGGAACAAAGGAACAAGGTGTCGTGCGCTTCAGTTTTTCCTCCTTTACAACTGAGACTGAGATTAGGGAAGCCTTGGATGCTTTACAAAAAATTAGTCAAAAGGAGTAATAAGAGATGGAAAGTAAAAAATTGTATGTTGGTGTTGGTTTAGGATTCGGTTTAGTAGCGGTATTACTAGCATATTTTGGTAATCCTGCAAATATGGCCATTTGTGTTGCCTGCTTTATTCGCGATATTGCTGGATCAGCCAAGCTTCATATGGCTCCTCCAGTTCAATATTTACGACCTGAAATTATTGGTATTATTTTTGGGGCTATGCTGATGGCGATTCCTAGAAAAGAATTTGCTGCTAGAAGCGGTTCTTCTACGGCTACGCGTTTTTTATTAGGCTTTATGATGATGATCGGAGCTTTGATGTTCCTAGGCTGTCCTTTACGGATGATTTTACGTATGGGCGGCGGTGATCTGAACGCTTATGTTGGATTGATTGGTTTTGTAGGCGGCGTCCTTACTGGGAGTCTTTTCTTAAAAAAAGGCTACACTTTAGGCAAAGCTAAAGAAACGAAAATATCTAGCGGGTTCATGATTCCTGGCTTCTTCCTAGTTTTATTTGTTCTATTTTTACTAGTACCGACTTTGTTCATAGTCAGTGCAGAAGGGCCTGGAAGCTTTCATGCACCTGTGATTATTTCTTTAGTTGGCGGCTTGGTTTTCGGAGGCCTGGCTCAGCTTTCCGCGATTTGTTTCTCTGGCAGTATTCGTGATATCTTTTTGATGAGGAATTTTAATCGAATTACTGGTGTGCTTACACTATTCGTTGTCGTTTTGATTTATAATTTAACTACTGGGAGTTTCCATTTGAGCTTTGCAGACCAGCCGATTGCCCACACGGAACATTTGTGGAATATTCTAGGATTGTATGTTGTCGGTTTTGCTGGCGTTCTTTTAAGCGGCTGTCCTCTCCGTCAGCTTATTTTAACTGGTCAAGGCTCTTCTGATGCCGGCATTACAGTCATCGGGATGCTGGTCGGAGCCGCTTTCGCCCATAACTTTGGCTTGGCTTCATCAGGGGAAGGAACAACCAGCTTTGGTCGAATTGCTGTCATTTTATGTATTGTTTTACTATTTATTATTGCTTTTACCAACCGCGAAAAAAGAGCGAGAGCTTCTCGTTAAAACTTAGGAGTACTCAATGAAGAAATGGTTGATTGTCACTTTCGAAACAGAACATGCCGCTCTGTATTTTTCAACATTATGCAAAGAAGCTACTATTGCTGGACGGTTGATGCCGATTCCACGAAAGCTATCGGCCGGCTGCGGTATCTCCTGGCGTTCTGAAACAGCTTGGGAGGAACAAATTCGAACTCTGATTCAGGAAAACTCAGCTGAATTGGATTGTCAGCTTGTTCATGTAGCGCTGTAGGATTGTATACAAATAAACGTCACGAAAAAATCGTGACGTTTATTTTTTTAGCAGCAGCCTTTACGGCAAGCAAGCTGTCGAGAAATTTCCAGTCCGGTTTTCGTTTGCGCTAAACCAGCTAACCCGGTGCAGCGTAATTCTGGTGGAATCATACGACCAACTTTATCAAAGCTATCAATGGTCTCATCTAATGGAATGACCACATCGAACCCAGCGATTGCCATGTTAGCAGCCCCTAAGGCGTTCATGCCGCACATCATATTTTTTCCTAAACAAGGAACCTCAACTCGTACATCAACCGGATCACAAACCATACCAAAAATATTTTGCAATGCCATCGAAGCAGCATTGGCCGCTGTTCTAGCAGAGCCACCCATTAGCTGTACTAGGGCAGCTGCGGTCATTCCCGATCCTGCGCCGCACTCAGCCTGACAACCGGCAACCTCCGCGGCAAAAGTGGCATACTCCGCGATGAAGACACCAATAATCCCTGCTGCCAGCATTGCTTTTATGATTTCATCGTTTGATTTGTTGTATTCTTTAGCAACAGCAAAAACTGTTCCTGGTAACGCGCCGCAAGACCCGGCAGTAGGTGCAGCAACAAAGACGTTCATCGAACTTTTTACTTCCATCATGGCAGTAATGAAAGCGACAATGTCCGCAGTCAACGTTCCGCCAATCATTTGCGCTTGGTGTTCTCCAACTTTATAGGATTGATAGCCTAGTATCCGATCTGCATATTCTGTCCCTTTTAGCCCTATTTCGATCCCTTTACCCATGATAGCAACAATATCCGCCATCTTGTCATATACTTGCTGCTCAGAAATGTTTCCCCGAACACTCTCGTACATTGTGGCCAACTGCCATAGCTCCAACTGATCCCTTTCAGCAATTTGCAGCATTTCTTCTGCTGTTTTAAAAGGAACGTTTTTTTCCTTTTGCGACATCACTGGTAAAACCGGGTCAAAAGCAATTACTTCGTCTATCTGGAAAAATTGTTTAAAACCAGCTAGAACTTCTTCAGTAATCGGCTGATGAGACTTAATATTTAAAAAGACCTTCTCGTCCGCTACCCGCTGTTCAATTTGGCAAAATCCTGGTACTTTTGCCTCGGCATAGGCTGTGACATCTGAAATTGCTGAGGTAGGTGATTTTCCATAGATTAGCGTTTCATAAAAGCCGCCAGAAATTGTCACTGGTTCGCCTTGAATTTCAGTAAAAGCAATCATACCGCCGCCAACAGATAATGCAGTGGCCGTTACTTCTTCCTTCTGATCGCTGCGAATAATCATTCGGTAAGTATTGGGATGCTCCGCTTCGTAAGGGATAATTCGAAAATTGATGGTCATCCCACCCGCTTCAGCTAACTCAATGGATCGCAGCAGGTCTTCATGGGTCGGTTCCATACCCAAAAGACCGCCGACTAAACCAACATCAGAGCATTGAGTAATATAACTGGCCGCCAGAGAACCTTTCGGATCAAAGTCAGCTTGAAAATAAGTAACGTTTCCTTTGACCATTTGACGCAACGCTTTACCAATTCGGACAGATGCGGCTGTATGGGAACTAGACGGACCTACCATCACTGGACCAAGAACATCATTGAAAATACTTGCATATTCTGCCATTAGAATTCCTCCTTGAGCACTTATTCCCAGACGGTTCCAACACCCTTTTTAGACGCTTTATCGTAAATAGCTTTAGCAGTTACTAAATCCTGTGTACCGATGCCGACAGTTTCAAATACAATAATTTCTTCATCGTTCTCACGGCCAACTAACTTTCCTAAAATTACTTCTCCAATGTCACCAGTGAAATCTTCTTTAGTAATTGTTCCTTCTTCTAAGGGAATCAGAATATCGCCAGACTCAGATAGCACCGCCTCTTCTGAATCAAAATAAATTTTGTCTGCGCGAGTTAAAATGACCGGGTCCATCTCCTGCATGTCGTGTTGATAAGCTCCCACACAGCTGACTGTCGCTCCCTTTTTCACTTTATTTCCATCAAAAACAGGTTTCTTAGAAGGAGTAACGGTGATAATCACATCTGCATCCTCGATCGCTTCATCGGAGCTTTTAGCTGCTAAAATTTGGGTCCCGTAGCTGCCTAGCTGTTGGTTCATTTGCTGTACGAAGTCAGCTGTTCGCTCAGGATTCATATCAAAGACCTTCACTTCATCTAAGTCTCGAGCGCAAATCATTGCTTCTAATTGACAGGCTGCTTGTCCTCCAGTACCAATCAAGGCGCCTTTTTTTGCATCTTTTTTCGCCAGCACATCAAACGCTGTACCCGAAGCAGCACCCGTTCGCATTTGCGTAACAAAGGTTCCATCTAAAACGGAGGTAACAAAGCCGGTCTCTCCATCAATTAATAAGACCTGTGCCGGAGCTGAAGGCAAGCCCTTATCAATGTTGTTAGGGAAAATATTAACCACTTTTATTCCCGCTGCTTTCATAGTTGGTACGTAAGCTGGCATGAACAGGAAGGTTCCTGATTGATCCTCGCTAACAATTTGGGTACGTAAAGGGACTTCACTTTTTCCAGCTGAAAATAACGAAAAGGCTTCTTTTACCGCTTCGATTGCCTCCTTCATTGTAAAAACCTGTTGAATATCTTTTTTTGACAATAACAGCATTTTATCCACTCTCCTTTAGTTGTAAACGACTCCATTGATCAAAGTATAAGCCTTTTATTTAAAGCTTGTAAATAGTATGCACAAAGTTTCACTCATTTCTCAGATTTTTTTCTCTTTCAAATAAAATCTTTTAACCATCCATCTTTAATCTTTTTTTCATAAATCTATTGACTTTGTCTGAAATCTTTTATATGCTTTTATCAACAAAAAATTCTGACAATTGATAGGTGAATACCATGACATATACAGCCAACAGCTTCAACAACTTATTATTATAACAGGGACTCTTTAAGCAATTAAAAGAGAGTCCCTATTCGCATTGCATCGAGAAGAAAAATGGTTCTTCTTAGATGGAATGCTTTTTTTATACCTATTTTTTGTTAAGAGGAGCGGATGAAAATGAGAAAGATTCAATTTTTTGATACCACCCTGCGTGATGGTGAACAAACCCCTGGCGTTAATTTTAATACAAAAGAAAAAATTCAGATTGCTATGCAGTTGGAGAAATGGGGCATTGATGTTATCGAAGCCGGTTTTCCAATCGCCTCTCAAGGAGATTTTGAAGCAGTTAAGGGAATCGCTGAAAATGCTAAACGCATGACCGTGGTTGGCTTGGCTCGCTGCCAGAAAAAGGATATTGATCGGGCTTATGAAGCGCTAAAGGATGCGGTAGACCCACAAATTCACACCTTCCTAGCAACCAGTAATGTCCACATGGAATACAAATTGAAAATGACCAAAGCTGAGGTCCTTGCATCCATTAAGGAACATGTCAGTTATGCTCGGACACTTTTTGAAAAGGTGCAATTCTCACCTGAGGATGCTTCCCGAACAGAGAGGGACTTTTTGCTAGAAGCTGTGCAAACAGCAATTGACGCTGGGGCTACGATCATTAATGTACCCGACACCGTCGGCTATTCTAATCCAACTGAATATGGCGGCATTTTTAAATACTTGATTGATAACATTAAAAGCGATCAGGAAATCACCTTCTCTTCCCATTGTCATGATGACCTGGGCATGGCAACGGCAAATGCTTTGGCCGCCATTGAAAATGGGGCAAACCGTGTAGAAGGTGCGATAAACGGAATTGGCGAGCGTGCGGGGAACACTGCTTTAGAAGAGGTTGCTCTAGCCTTGCATATCCGTAAAGATTTCTATGGCTGCGAATCAAATATTGTGTTGAATGAAACGAAACGTACCAGCGATCTCGTCTCAAGACTATCTGGTATCCCAGTTCCTAGAAACAAGGCAATCATCGGTGACAATGCCTATGCTCATGAATCGGGTATTCATCAGGATGGCGTACTGAAAAATCCCGAAACGTATGAAATTATTACACCAACTTTGGTGGGTGTCAGCCAAAACTCTCTACCACTAGGCAAATTGTCTGGGCGACATGCTTTTGTAACTAAAGTAGAAGAATTGGGCTACCAGTTAAATGAAGAGGAAACAAAAACAGCCTTCAAGCGTTTCAAAGACCTGGCAGATAAGAAGAAGCAAATCACTGATCAGGACTTGATCGCTCTTTTGACAGACCAGTCACGAGAAGAAAGTGAACGCTGCAAGTTGGCGAATGTACAGGTACAATACAGCTCAAGCGGGTATCAAGGCGCTATTGTTTCTATTATAAATGAAGCTGGAGAAACAAAAGTGGCTTCTACCATCGGCTCAGGAAGTATTCAGGCGATTTATAATTCAATTGATGAGCTGTTCCAACAAGAACCGGAATTATCCGAATATGAAATCCAAGCAATTACTGGTGGTGAGGATGCTCAGGCTGAGGTTCGCGTGACTTTACATGATTCCGCAACCAAGCAAGACTTCCGTGGTATTGGAATTGATTTTGATGTACTGCAGGCTTCGGCTAAAGCGTATATCCAAGCAAGTAACCAAATGAAAGAACAGGAGTAAGGAAATGACGAAAAAAATTGTTGCTTTAGCCGGTGACGGCATTGGACCAGAAATTATGAACAGCGGCTTACAGGTTTTAGCGGCTGCTGAGACTTTAACAGGAGAAACCTTCGAAATTGTAGAACAACCTTTCGGCGGAGCTGCAATTGACTTAACTGGTCAACCATTACCTGAAACTACCTTGAAGTCTTGTGAAGAAGCTGATGCAATTTTATTAGGTGCAATTGGCGGACCCAAGTGGGAAAAAGGACCGGAAACACCAGAAAAGGGCTTGCTGGCTTTACGCAAAGCATTAAATCTTTTTGCCAATATCCGTCCAGTCACTGTGTCGGAGGCTTTGCTTCACCTATCCCCTTTAAAACCAGAAATTATTAATGGCACTGATTTGGTGATCGTTCGGGAGTTAACTAGTGGTATCTATTTTGGAGAACCTAGAGAACTAGGTATAGAGGAAGCCTATGACACCAACCGATATCAAAAATTTGAAATCGAACGGATTTTACGTAAAGGCTTTGAAATTGCACAAACACGCGGTAAGAAAGTGACGTCGGTGGATAAAGCCAACGTACTGGCTACTAGTAAGTTATGGCGTTCAGTGGCTGAAGAAGTGGCGAAAGAATATCCGGATTGTACATTGGAGCATCAATACGTCGACTCAGCAGCAATGAAGCTGATTCAAGCTCCAAGCAGTTTTGATGTTATTGTTACTGAAAACTTATTCGGCGACATTTTAAGTGATGAAGCTTCAGTATTACCTGGTTCACTAGGTGTACTGCCAAGTGCCAGTCATAGTTCTGAGGGACCATCACTTTACGAACCAATTCACGGTTCAGCACCAGATATCGCAGGTAAAGGGATTGCCAATCCAATCTCAATGATTTTATCTGTAGCCTTGATGCTGCGGCAATCATTTAATGAAGAAAAAGCGGCACAAGCAATTGAAGCAGCGTGCGATACTGTCTTGAAGAAAGGCATTCTTACTGGTGACTTAGGGGGAACTGCTTCAACAGAAGAATTCACTCAAGCCGTACTGACAGAAATGAAGGGAGCATAACCAATGGCACAAACACTTTTTGATAAACTATGGAACCGTCATGTGGTACAAGGAGAAGAAGGCGCACCACAGCTGCTTTACATTGATCTACATTTGATTCACGAGGTAACTTCTCCTCAAGCCTTTGCAGGTATTCGCGAAGCTGGCCGGAAATTGCGGCGTCCTGAACGTACCTTTGCAACGATGGATCATAATACTCCAACAGTTGATATTTTCAATTTCACCGATCTAGTAGCGAAAAAGCAAATTGATACTTTGCGAGAAAACTGTGAGGAATTTGGCGTTACTCTTTGCGATAACGGCAGCGACCGGCAAGGCATTGTTCATATGGTTGGTCCGGAAACAGGATTGACTCAGCCAGGCAAAACGATTGTCTGTGGAGATTCTCACACTGCGACTCACGGAGCTTTTGGTGCTCTAGCTTTTGGAATTGGGACTAGTGAAGTGGAACACGTTTTTGCTACCCAATGTTTGTGGCAAAATAAACCCAAGAATATGGGAGTTAAGGTGACTGGCGAACTGCCGAAGGGTGTTTATGCAAAAGATATTATTTTGGCCTTGATTGCGAAATATGGTACAGATTTCGGTGTTGGTTACGCGGCTGAATTCTGTGGTGATACGATTCGTTCCCTTTCAATGGAAGAACGAATGACCATCTGTAACATGTCCATTGAAGGCGGCGCAAAAATCGGCTTGATCGCTCCAGATGAAAAAACTTTTGCTTATGTTGAAGGCCGCGAATATGCACCGAAAAACATGGAAGCAGCCATTAACGACTGGAAAGAATTGTATACCGACGAAGATGCTAAGTACGACACTGTGCTAACTTTGGATGCCAACGAATTGGTGCCCTTTGTTACTTGGGGAACCAACCCGGAAATGGGTGTGCCAGTGGACGGTACCTTCCCAGAGCCTGAAACAGAAGAATACAAAAAAGCTTATGAATACATGGATTTGAAGCCAGGTCAAAAACCAACCGATATTAACATTGGCTATGTCTTCATTGGTTCTTGTACCAATGGACGTCTTTCCGATCTGCAGGAAGCTGCACGTATGATTGAAGGTAAAAAAGTGAATGAAAATGTAACTGCGATCGTGGTACCCGGCTCACGTCCGGTGCGCAAGGCAGCAGAAAAAATCGGGTTGGACAAGATCTTTAAAGAGGCCGGCTTTGAGTGGCGGGAGCCAGGTTGCTCTATGTGCCTAGGAATGAACCCTGACCGGGTACCACCAGGCGTACATTGTGCATCAACGTCGAACCGTAATTTCAAAGGCCGCCAAGGAAAAGACGCGCGGACTCACCTATGCAGTCCAGCAATGGCGGCATTGGCTGCTCTAAACGGAACCTTTGTTGACATTCGCAAGGAGGCAATCTAATGGAAAAATTTACGGTTTATACTGGAACCACGGTTCCCTTTATGCAGGATAATATTGATACCGATCAAATTATTCCCAAAAACTTTTTAAAACAGGTCGATAAAAAAGGCTTCGGCAAGCACTTGTTTGATGAATGGCGCTACTTGGAAGATCGTTCACCGAATCCAGATTTCATTTTAAACGCACCCGAACGTCAAGCAGCGACCATCTTAGTTTCTGGCGAAAACTTCGGTTCAGGGTCCTCTCGTGAACACGCCGCTTGGGCTTTGCAGGATTATGGTTTTCATGCAGTCATTGCCGGCAGCTACAGTGATATTTTTTACATGAATGCACTGAAAAATGGGTTGTTGCCGATCCGGATGCCCTCAGATGTTCGTAAAGAACTAAGCGAACTGCCAGCAGATGCTGAAGTAACGATTGATTTACCGAATCAAACAATTGTTACACCAAATGCTCGCTATGAATTTCCTATTGATGCGACTTGGAAAGACAAACTGGTTAAGGGCTTGGATGATATCGCCATTACTTTGGAACACGAATCTGACATTACGGCTTACGAAGAAAAAATGCCTACCTATTAATTACAACAACAGGACCCATCGTATTGATGCGTCCTGTTTTTTGTATGCAATGCAATCGATTCAATAATTAAGATAACTACGATCACAATGATTTTAAGAACAGCTCGATTGAGCAGTTTTATTTGAAGGAAAAATTCTTTTTCTTCATATAGCCCGTTTTCCCTGCATATTGGACCTTTGCAACTTTGTAATAATAGGACCCGTCGATTACTTCAACAGTACTATCCTTTTTTACTTGGAAATACAGAGAAGCCTTGTCGCAGGACGAATCTGAATAGAAACCAGTGTGCTGCTTTTTCGTTTTTACAAAAACACCGCTATTTTTTACTTCGGCAGCAGGATCACTAACAATCGGTTCACCCTTTTTATCATAGCTTATTTCCATACCAGCAAAATCAACGTCTTTGAATTCATTGCTGAATTTTTCTGACAATGCTGCTTTCATTTCAGCTTTTGCTTTAGCGTCTGGTTCAAAGTTTGTTGCCCCATTTGCCGGAATGCTAACAGTCGTAGTTCCACAAATTACAAACACTAAACATCCCACTAAAAAGCTCCGACTATACGCACTTTTTTTGCTCTCAACAATAAATGAAAGCCGCTGCTTCATTTCACGCTTGCTGCTGGATAGTAACGTTGACAGCATACTTTGTTTCGATTGTCTTCTAACTGTTCTGAGGATTATATTGGCATATTTATACCGTTCAGCCTGACTCAAATTTTTAGTTACTTTTTCATCACAAGAAATTTCACACCACTTCGTCATCTGTCGCGCCAAAGCATAGATGAACGGATTAAACCAATGAAGTGCTACGGCAAAAAGCATGAATCCTCTCAACAGCCAATCCTTTCTCAAGAAATGAACCTGTTCATGCTGAATAATCATCGCCAATTCATCTGGCGAATAGGTTTCATTAGGTAACAAGATCGTTGGCTGATCCAATTGAACAAGCATTGGGCTGGCAATACATTTGCAGCGAGCAATTTTTAAATCCGTTGGAATAATTAACTCAGAAAATAATTGCTCATCCGATTCTATCCAACGTGTGAGTGTCCGGGTGAACTTCACATGCTGTACTGCATAATAAATCAAGATTGTCACCGCAACCATCAACCAGATCATAAATACTAGTTCAACTACGGAAAACCACCTACTGCTTTCCAACACCGTATTTTGCTGCACCGCTGTTGCAATAGTCTCTTGGAAAGAAACAACTTTTGAAGGGGTGACAGTCTTCCCGCCCCAAAAAGGGTGCAGCTTCACCCGAAACGGAATCGCAAAGCCTAAGAGCAGCACCACCGAAAGATAATAAAAAAATCTAGGGGAGTACCTTTGCTGACAAAAATGCACCAAAACCAAAAACATTGCCATCATAAGACTCATCCCAACTGAACAACTAACCAGTGTTACCATAAAATTATTCATCCCGTTTACCCCGTTCGTTTAACCACTCCTGCAATTCATCCAACTCTTTTTCTGCCAAGTTTTCCCCTTGGTACATGGCGTTTACCAAATTCAGAAGTGAGCCTTGATAATGAGACTTCACAAAATTTTGCGCCTCATACTGCAAGTAGTCCTCCTCTGCAACCAAGGGAGTAAAAAAACGCTGTTTTCCATTCTTATCAGATTGTAAAAAACCGCGTTCCTCCAAACGAGACAATAGCTTATGAACCGTCTGCAGCTTCCAAACCTTTTGTGTGTCCAGCTCCAGCTTTTCTACAATTGTGTTGCCAACAATCGGTATCTCTGAATGCCAAATTACCTTCATTACTTCAAATTCTGCATCTGGCAGCTTTTTAATGTTTCCCAAAAAAAAATCACCTCTTTCCATTATCGACAAATGTCTAAAATAATTGTATAAGTATCTAAAGTGAAAGTCAAAGTTTTTCTCGTAAAAAAATCCTTTGATTATCTATTCTGCCATAAACACTTCAGCATTTTCTTCACACCACATACTTACAGTTTCGTAAACTGGCATCAACCCTATACCGGATTTCGTCAATTGGTATTCTACCCGCGGTGGAATTTCTGGATATTCGATTCGTTGAATTAATCCATTCTTTTCCAGATCTTTTAATTGAGCGGATAACATTTTGTGACTAATCTCTGGCAAAAGTCTTTTCAATTCTCCGTATCGTAGTGTGTGCTTTTGACCCAAATGATAAATAATTTGTATTTTCCACTTACCGCCAATGACAGATAAGATTTTTTCCAGTTTTTCAAAACCATAATCCTCTACGATACAGTACTTATTGTTTGTTGTCCTCATCTGCTTACCTCCTGGTGAGTATCTTACTTATTTGTGCGTAATTGTTCTCAGTTTTTATCTATTATATACTGAAAAAAACATTAAAGGAGTAAAAAAATTATGTTGGAATTTTTTTGTTTTATTGCAGCGATTGGCTTCTTCGCTAATGCGTTGCTGCATCTATTGTTAATCGCTGGATTTCCATTAGGTGAATATGTGCTGGGCGGCAAGTATGTGATACTCCCTTATTTTATGAGAGTATTCAGTGTGCTATTTTTGATTGTTTGGAGCAGTGTTGGCATCTGCTATCTGAATTATGGAGGATTTCTGGACTTAACTAGGCTGGAGAGCTTAGATAGAATAGTTATACTCGCAGCAACTGTCTTTCTACTGTTTGCGATTTTTTCAAACGCCTTTTTAACCGAAAGTAAAAAGGAGCGTTTAGTCATGACTCCTTTTTGTCTGATAACCTTCATTCTCAGCAGCAGCATCCTATTTTTACTTTAAAAAGCAAAAAATGGAACCTTCCAAAGAAAGTTCCATTTTGTAAATATGTCTATAGCTTTTCACCATTTGATGCAATGACTTCTTTGTACCAGTCAAAGGAATCTTTTTTATACCGTTCCATCGTTCCATGGCCCTCATTGTCGCGATCGACATAAATCATTCCGTAGCGTTTTTTCATTTCGCCAGTGGTAAATGAAACTAAATCAATAATGCCCCAAGGTGTGTAGCCTAACAGCTCAACCCCATCATAATCAACAGCCTTTTTCAAAGCTTCGATGTGCTTAGTTAAATAATCAATCCGATCTTGATCATGAATCGACTGATCTTCCTCTAATTGATCAATTGCACCAAAACCGTTTTCGACAATAAATAATGGTAATTGATAACGATCATACAGACGGTTCATCGTATATCGCAGTCCTTCAGGATCGATCGCCCAGCCCCAGTCGCTGCTCTCAATATAAGGGTTCGCAACACTATTCGACAGCCCACCGTTGACTACGTTGCCTAAGTTGTCATTGTTCACATCAGCCTTCACAACCGTTGACATGTAATAACTAAAGCCGATGTAATCCACAGTTCCTTCTTTTAATACTGCTAAATCTTCGTCACGAATATCAATTTGATACCCTTCACGTTCGAATTCTTTTAAAGCATACTTTGGATAGTAGCCACGAACATGTACATCCGCAAAGAAGAAACGCTGATGCATTGCTTCCTCCGCCGCCATAATGTCAGCTGGATTACATGAATAAGGATAAATTGGTACATGAGAAATCATACAGCCGATTTCAAACGCAGGATTAATCTTCTTGCCAGCAATCACCGCTTTTGCACTAGCAACCAATTCGTTGTGGGCAACTTGGTACATGACTTCTTTTTTGTTTTCACCTTCTTCAACCAATACACCAGAGTTGGTCCATAAGAAAATTGGATTGTTGGTATCCATTTGGTTATTGATCTCATTGAAAGTCATCCAGTACTTTACTTTGTCCTTGTAACGGTCAAAACAGGTAATCGCAAATTTTTCAAAGAAGTCAATCACTTTACGGTTGCGGAAACCGCCGTATTCTCTTGCCAAATGTAACGGCATTTCAAAGTGAGAAAGAGTAATCACTGGTTCAATGTTATGAGCCAATAACTCATCAAATAAATCATCATAAAACTTCAAACCAGCTTCATTTGGCGTTTCTTCATCACCCTTAGGGAAAATACGCGTCCATGCAATTGAGGTACGCAGACATTTCAGTCCCATTTCTGCAAAAAGCTTTACGTCCTCTTTGTAGCGGTGGTAGAAATCAATTGCTTCATGGTTGGGATAAAATTTGTCCGCTTCAATCGTTTCAGTAATTTCTCGTGGCACACCGTGAGCACCTGCAGTCATGACATCAATCACACTAGGTCCTTTGCCTTCAGCATCCCAACCGCCTTCGAATTGGTGAGCAGCTAAGGCGCCGCCCCATAAAAAGTTGTCGTTCATTTTGTTGTCCTCCTAATTAATTTTTAAAACTGCATCATCTGGGCAAACCGCACCCAGTTTTTCTTCTTCAACTGAATCATAGGTTAAGGTGTTGGTTACGATGATCGGTGTGATTGTTGAGTATCCAGCTTTTTCAATTGCTGCTAAATCAATCTCCATCAACACATCGCCTTTTTTCACCTTTTGGTCTTGTACAACCAAGCAAGTAAAGGGTTTTCCTTCAAGATTTACTGTATCCAACCCTACATGAATTAACACTTCTACTCCTTCGTCAGAGGTTATACCGATAGCATGTTTTGATGCAAACAAGCTGGTGATCACACCATTAAAAGGTGCATGAACTTTATTGTCAGTAGGTTGAATCGCAATTCCTGAGCCCATAGCTCCACTGGCAAATACTTCATCAGGTACCTCAGTTAAATGAATTGCTTCTCCTTCCAGCGGAGAACTAATAAAATGAGAAACCAGTGTTTTAGGAACAGAAACCTCTTTATCAATTTCTTGACTCATTTTAACATCTTCTTCTATCGTTTCGCCAAAACCAAAAATTTGTGTCAATACAACAGGTCCTACGATTGCAATTACACAACCAATGACGATTCCGATAAATGAGGTGGGTACACTGCTGTCAATCCCATTGACAATCGTTAACAAGCCTGGCAGACCAGCATAAGCAAAGTAGTAAGGCTGGAAGAAGCTAGCTACAATCGCGCCAATTCCCCCTGAAATACACCCGTAAATAAATGGCTTTTTGAAACGGAGTGTCACACCGTAAATAGCTGGCTCAGTAATGCCAAAGATTCCAGTGATAAATGCTGAAAGAGAAACATTTTTTAATTCTTTACTTTTAGCCTTCAAAAAGACGCCCAGAACAGCACCCACCTGAGCAACTACTGCAATTGTTTGGAAGGCTTGGAAAGAATCGCGGCCATACATTTCAAAGTTTGCCAAGACCATTGGGGTAACGCCCCAGTGAACACCGAAGATAACCACTACCTGCCAAAAACCACCGATGATCGCGCCTGCCAATGGCGGAGCAACCGATACTAGGAAATTATAGCCGTTAGCAATCGCAGTAGCGGTAATCGATGACGCCGGTCCCAAAACCAAAATAGTTACTGGAACCATAATCACTAAGCAAAGCAATGGGGTAAATAATGGTTTAACCACACTAGGCAAGATTTTTTCAATCCCTTTTTCTACGTAAGACAGCAACCATACTAAGATAAGTGGTGGTAATACGGAAGAAGTGTAGGTTGTTTCAGACAACGGAATACCAAAGAAGGCTAAACTTTGTCCACCAGCAATCTCAGCGGCCATGGCTGCCCAATCAGGTGAAACTAACGCCATCGCACATGCCACTGCAATATACATATTGACTTTAAAGTGTTTAGATGCCGTAATAGCAATGAAAATAGGTAAGAAGGTAAACGGTGCCCACGAAATGAAACTGAACACACGATACGTATCGGTAGTTGAAAAAGCTGGAAAAGCTAAATTAATAAGAATAAGTGCTCCTTGCAAAATTCCAGCTGCAGCCAAAATATAAATAAATGGCGCGAACACCGCAGACATGGTTGCAATAATTCGATTGATGATACTTCCCTTTGGTTCTTCAATTTCTGAATTTGCATCAACATTTACCAGTTTAGCGAAAGCATCATAGACCTCGCCTACATGAGTACCGATCACGATCTGAAATTGACCATTATTAATAACTACTGAAATAACCCCAGGCAGCTGGGAAATTCTCTCTTTCGCATCAGCTGGTACCTCTGTTAGAACTAAACGCAATCGTGTTGCGCATCGGGTAACGTTTGCAATCTTGTCTGCACCGATGATATCCAAAATATCTTGGGCTAGCTTGGAATAATCTCTTACTTTGCTCATTTTATAACCTCCGTCTTTTATTGTACCTACACATAATAATTGTGAATGCACAATTTGTCAAGACCTGTATAATTATTTTGAGTTGTGTTATGATAATGGCGAGAATAACACAAAGGGGAAACGATATGCTGAAATATATGGAAATCGCAGCGGATATTGAACAAACAATTGTCGATAATGATTTAGAGCAAGGAACCAAATTGCCAAAGTTTGAAGAATTAATCAAAAAATATGGTGTAAGTAAAAGTACA
Source organism: Candidatus Enterococcus ferrettii (assembly GCF_017377655.1). Lineage (GTDB taxonomy): Bacteria > Bacillota > Bacilli > Lactobacillales > Enterococcaceae > Enterococcus_A > Enterococcus_A ferrettii. Next base: position 85,914 of record NZ_JAFREL010000070.1, on the reverse strand, counting down.
ATTGTGAAGGCGTTAAATATTCTTGAAGGCCGTGGAGCAATCTATCAAATCCAAGGCAGTGGTGTTTTCGTTCGTCGTCGCAGTCGTTTAGGATATATCAATATGATTGAGAACCAGGGTTTTACTACTAACTTGGATCATTTTGACATTACCGCAAAGGTACTTTCTTTGGAGAAAATTGTTCCTGATCTGGCCGTCCGGGAAAATTTGTTGTGTCAGGAAAATGAGGAAGTGTATCGGGTAAAACGAATCCGCTATATTAACGGACAAGTTCTTTGTATCGAGGAATCCTTTTTCAAAATGACAATTGTTCCCTTTTTAAATCTGGAAATTGTTGGTGGATCAATTTTCAACTATTTAGAAACAGCTTTAAAATTGACCATCGGCTTCTCAGATAAATATTTGCATGTTATTAAAGTAGATCAGCAAAACAGTGAACTATTGGGGGTATCTGCAGAAGACCCAGCATTATTTATCGAAGAGCTGTTTTATCTATCCTCAGGAGCGCCCTTCGATTTTTCACGCACCATTTACCATTATGAACATTCCCAATTTTTTGTTCAAAGCAGCAACCTAAATCACTAATTTTTTATCCAAGCACAAAAAAGAGCAGCAAACCAATGGTTCGGTTTGCTGCTCCTTTATTAATCTACAGTGCCCATTTTATTAATCGGCCAAAAAACGACCTTGGCATTGGCGAAAATTTCCTCTTCGTCAATTGCCCCCAGCATCCGACTGTCTTTCGAGTTCTGACGGTTGTCTCCCATTACAAAATATGTCCCTTTAGGAACCGTGTAGACAAAGTCGTTAGTTAACAACGACCCTTCAGGAAGTGCCTTCTTGTTTTCAGCTAAATAGGGCTCATCAATTTTTTCACCATCAATGTACAGCTGATCGTCCTCATACAAGACTTCTTCTCCTGGCAGACCAATCACCCGTTTGATATAATCCTTATCCTCAACATCCGGCGCTGCAAAGGATACAACGTCTAGGCGTTTAATTTCTCCCACCTTCAAACCAAATAGTCGTTCACTATCTTGTAATGTTGGGTTCATAGAAGCGCCAATTACTTCAATTGGGGTGAAAATAAAATGACGGGCTAACAGCATTGTCACCAACGCACAAGCGAAAAAGACAATGTCAGATACCTTAATCCAGGGTTCTTTCTTCAAACAACAACCTCCTAAAAATCTTTTCTTTATTATAGCAAGAAAGATTTATAAAAAACAGGTGTTTTTATTTAAATATATTTCATGTAAGAATGAGCAATACTTGGGAAAATATAAATCAACTCCTCCTGATCAGGAGCTTTAAGTTTGGCATTCATTACGTCCAGTAACCCATCCACCGTTTCCACCGCATCATTCCCGACGTTTGTTACACCGACCATATAGTCCTCCTGATCATAGACGAAAGTAATTTTATTGATGTCATCATTTCCTACCTGATGGAACCAATCCTTGCCAGCATAATCCACCGCAGTAATCTTATATTTTTCTGGAGATTGCTCTGCTTCCTCCACTGTTATGCCTGCCGAAGCAATTCGTGGAGAAGTAAAAACATTGTAGGCAATCGGTGGATAAACGATCGGCTGATCGGTATCTCCTGCAAATAAATGAGCCAAATATTGTGATTCATAGGCAGCCACAGGTGTAATTTTCAGCTGCTTTTTATCTAAAATATCCCCGGTAGCATAGACACCAGGAAGATTGGTTTCTAAATACTCATTCACCGGAATTCCTTTTGCTGCATCGAATGCTAAGCCAATGCCTTCAAAGTTCATATTTTGCGTTTGCGGTACTCTACCTGTGGCATCCAGCACATAATCCGTTGTATGCTGGTAGCCTTCTTTTCCACGCATGACAATACCTTTTTCGGTTTGCTCAGCGGATTCCAAAGCAACATTCATTTGAAATTTGACACCGCGTTGTTTTAGATCCTTCACAACTTCTTCGACGTATGGCTGGTGGAAGTCTTTTAGAATACTGGTTCCTCGCAAAATAACCGTAACATCACTGCCAAAAGCATTTGCTACCGTAGCAAATTCCATTGCGATATAGCCCCCACCGATAAGAGTCATCCGTTCAGGCATTTCCTCCATCACTAGGAAATCTGTACTGTCGTGAAACAACTCGCTGCCTGGAATAGTCAAACGGTGAGGCAAACGCCCACTAACAATTACCACTTTTTCAGCAGTGTAGTTTTTACCGGCTACCTCAATTGTATGGCTGTCCACAAAAGTTCCGTGACCAATAATCGTTTGCACTCCGGCATTTTCCAGCTTTTGCTTGTTGCTGTCTGCTAAACTGTCAATCACCTCATGCTTATGAGCCATCAAGTCAGGCCAATTTAAGGCTGGCAGGCTATCAAAGCCCCGTCCTTGCAATTGCTCTACCTGACGCAAAATTTCAACTGGACGATCCAGTGTGATTTTGGCATTACAGCCGCGATTGGTACAAACACCGCCAAACAAGCCCTCTTCAATTACCCCAACCTTTAATCCTGCTTTTGCCATCGGAATCGCACCATTCCATGCTCCCTGTCCACTACCTAGAAACAACACATCAAATTCCATCAAACCGCTCCTTCACTTTTCTTTTAATCTTACCATTGATTTCATGACAAAACAGAGCATTTGCTCATGATATAATGGATACATCAAATTCTTTTGGTCCTTTTGATTGTTGAAAGCAGGCCAAGTAAGAAATGAGGAAATTTATGTTAACCATTAGTCAATTCTCCAAAATCGCTCAGGTGACAACAAAAACCTTACGCTATTACGACGAAATTAATTTGTTAAAACCTGCTGTTACCGATCCCTCCAACGGTTATCGTTATTATCAAAGCCACCAAATGGCCACTGTTTTTCTGATTCAAAAATTGCGCAGCTATGAATGCTCATTGAGTGAAATAAAAAAGGTCTTGGCTGATCATCGTCTGTTAGCTCCTTTATTAGAGGAAAAACAAGCAGAAATTGATGCCAAGCTGGCCAATTATTCGTCATTGCAAGCTTCAATTGGCAAGGATTTGACAGCATTAACTGAGGGTGATTTATTTATGGAGCATCAAGAAAATATTGAGATTGTCAAAACGCCGGAATTAACTATTTTCTCGCTTCGGCGAGTGATGAATGTTAGGGATAGCGGAGATCTCATAAATGAAGTCTTTGAGCTGATAACTCAGAAGGGCTTGTCTCCAGAAGGTGCACCTCTGTTTATTTACCACAGTTCAGAATACACGCCCGAAAATTATGATATGGAATTTGCCGTTCCGGTTTCTGAGGCTACGGAAGACACCCGAACCCTTACTCCCGTTTCTGCAGCAAGAATGTACTATGCAGGCTTTTATCAAGGGTTAACCCAAGCCTATATGCAATTAAGCCAGTGGATCGAAAAAGAGCACTATCAGGTCATTGGCCCCGCAATTGAAATGTACCTGACCGATCCTACTACGACTGACCCTGCTAAAAATGAAGTGTTGATCTATTTGCAGATTGATCAGTAAACCCGCCAAGAAGCTAGCAGCAAGAGGAATACCAGCAGCAATTCAAAAATCAAGTTATCGCGGCGCTTTTTAAAGATACCAGAGTTTTCTTCAGCATGATAATTTAAGATCGCCAACAGCAGCATATACACTACAAACAGCATTCCATTAACAAAAATAGATGTATTTTGCGGCAGTATGAAAATGGCTAAAACCATCAGAAGGAATAAGAAGCCTTTGAAAAATCTCACTCGTTTTTTATCAAGCATTGGCTTTCTCCTTCCCGCTTTTTCTACTATTATATAGTAACTCACCAAAAAGCCACAGAAGAATTTTTTCTTCTGCGGCTCTGCTTTTTATTTTTCTTGTTCATGTTTTACTGGGCAGCTGCAGTTGCATTCCTCGCAGGAGCTGCCGTTTTTTATTTTTCGGTACACAATCACACCGGCACTGCCAAAGATCAAAACAGATAAAACTATGGTTGCCATTCTTTCACCTCTTTGATATGTTCAATCGTAACTGACGGCGTACGTTTCGCTGGTCTTCTTACTAAGAAGTATACCATTACTGCAATTAAGGCAACAGCCAAAATCATTCCCAAGCCAATAGTGCCGCCTTCAAAAGCGACATGTCCGATTTGATAAATGATAAAGCTGACTACATAAGCCAAGCCGCACTGATAACCAATTGCTCTGAAGGTCCACTTCGTATCGCCCATCTCCCGATGAATCGCGCCTATCGCTGCAAAACATGGTGCACAGAGCAGGTTGAATACTAAGAAGGAATATCCAGCAACAGGTGTGTAAGCTGCTCTTAATGCCTGCCAGATTTCCACACCATCTTCAGCTACTTCTGCATGACGATACAAAATACCAAAGGTTCCAATAACATTTTCCTTCGCAACTAAACCAGTAATAGCCGCTACTGCACCACGCCAGTCACCCCAGCCTAAAGGCGCAAAGATCGGTGCAATCAAACCACCTAAGAAGGCTAACATACTGTCATTTTCATTCACTGATTGCAATGAGAAGTTGTAGCTGGAAATAAACCAGATAATGATACTGGAAACAAAGATAATTGTTCCAGCGCGTTTTACAAAGGCTTTACTATGGTCATACGTATATCGTAAGGTATTGCCAATTCTAGGCACATGATACAGCGGAAGTTCCATAATAAATGGTGCTGGATCTCCAGCAAACAATTTGGTTTTCTTCAAAGCAATTCCTGAAAGGACAATTGCCCCCATTCCAATGAAGTAAGCGGATGGAGCAACCCAACTACTGTTAGGGAAAAATGCCCCTGCTACCAACGCAATAATCGGTAACTTAGCGGAACAAGGCATAAAGGTCGTTAACATCGCTGTCATACGACGATCTTTTTCATTTTCGATAGTTCGGCTGGCCATTACCCCAGGAACTCCACAGCCAGTCGCAATCAGCATAGGAATAAATGATTTCCCTGACAAACCAAATTTACGAAAAATCCGGTCCATCACAAACGCAATCCGAGCCATATAGCCGCAATCTTCTAATAAGGCTAAACAGAAGAATAGAACCATTAATTGTGGTAAGAACCCTAAGACTGCCCCAACACCAGCAATAATTCCATCCAAAATCAAGCTCTGCATCCAATCTGCCACATTCCACGAAGCCAAGGCATTCCCTACAAAATTAGGCACTGCCTCACCAAAAAGAACATCGTTTACCCAGTCAGTACCCATTACCCCAATTGTCTGAATTGAAATATAGTAAACAAGCCACATGACAAGAGCAAAAATAGGTAAAGCCAAAAACCGATTGGTAACAACACGGTCTATTTTATCAGAAACAGATAATTTGAATTCATCATGATCAACAATACATAGTGTGCGCAAATTGGTGATGAATTCATAACGCTCATTAATAATGATCGTTTCCGCATCATCACCCAAAATTTTCTCAGTAATTTTGATGGTTTCTTCGATCTCTTTTTGCTGAATACTGCTTAATGTCAACTGCTCCTGAGCCCGCATATCGCGTTCAAACAGCTTTACACTGTACCAGCGACTATATTTTTCTAACACAGTGTTGCCTAAAACTGCTGTAATCTCACTAAGAGCAGCTTCAATTCGCTTGTCATAATGAGGATAGCTGATTTCTTCAGGTGTTCCTTTTTTCGCAAGCTCAATCGCTTGTTCGACAGCCTTATCAACGCCCCAATTTTTCAAAGCACTGATACCAATAACGGGCACACCTAATGCATAAGACAATTTTTCTAAGTTAATTTGTTTTCCGTCTTTTTTGATCAAGTCCATCATGTTGACTGCCGCTACCACAGGGATTCCTGTTTCAATTAATTGCGTTGTCAAATAGAGGTTCCGTTCCAAATTCGTACCATCGATAATATTCAAAATGACATCAGGAATATCTGACAATAAATAATCCCTAGCTACCACTTCTTCTGGAGAATAGGGGGACAATGAATAAATGCCGGGTAGATCATCAATAATTACGTCATGCTGTTTTTTGTATTTTCCTTCTTTACGCTCAACTGTTACACCTGGCCAATTCCCGACAAATTGATTGGTTCCGGTCAGTACATTAAAGGTACTGGTTTTCCCACTATTGGGGTTTCCTGCCAAAGCAATATGCAATTCTGCCATTTATTCCGCCTCCTTGGCCACAACAACCATCTCTGATTCACTTTTTCTCAAGCTTAATTCATATCCGCGAACCCGAATTTCCATCGGATCACCTAGAGGAGCCAGCTTCACAACCATTACGTTGGTTCCTTTAGTCAGGCCCATATCCATTAAACGGCGTTTCACCGCACCGCTGCCATGAACATTGACAATTTGGCCTTCTTCTCCCACAGCCAACTGATCCAGTGAAGACCACGCCTGTTGATCTTCTGTTACTTCTTTCACGAGTATACTCATTAACAAAGACTTGTCCAAAGCTACCCGGGTATTATGTAATAAAACAATGCTGTTGTCGCCGGAATGATTCACTACAGCTACCTTCGTTCCAACTGTCATCCCTAAATCCTGCATACGACGCTTCAATTCACTATCCAATTGAATGGATTCAATTTGCACCACTTGATTTAATGGCATTTCTGCTAATGTAGTCATGGCTCCTCCACCTGCTTTTCACTCTCATTAATAATGATAATCTTTCTCATTTAGAATACATTTATTGTCATTAGAAGTCAATAAAATCTTGAGCATTTCAGTTGACAAATCACTGGTTTTATAGTTTTAACTCTGCTAAAAAGTTATTCTAAATTTTTTTATTTGCTAAAAAAAACGTTGACTAACATTGTTCTTTCTTTAAAGACGCTAAAATCTGTGTAATGGTGAGTTTTCACAGTTTTCCAAAAAACACAAACTATTGTGTATGCACTTTCTTACAGCACAAGATGTAGTATCTTGTAATTGACTTTTCTCCTATATCTTTTATACTAGGTAATGTAAAGAAAAAGGAGGCCTTTTTATGGTTAAAGTATATTCAAAAGACAACTGCATGCAATGCAAAATGACAAAACGTTATTTATCAGATAATAGTATTCCCTTTGAAGAAGTGAATATCGACAACGAGCCTGAAGCACTAGATTTCTTGAAGAACCAAGGATTCCAAAGTGTCCCAGTAATTTTCGGTGGCCAATCTGCGATTATCGGTTTTAGACCTGATCAATTAAAAGCATTAGCTTAACCTGAAGCTTTGCAGTCGAAGGATTGCAAAGTTTCTTCTTTATAATAGCATTATGATCTGTGGACTAATTTTTCAATTGAAGAATTAGTCCAAAACTATGAATAAGGAAAGATGTGACGATATGAGCCTAAAAGACTTAGGAGACGTAAGCTACTTTAAACTAAACAATGAAATCAATCGTCCAGTTAATGGACAAATCCCTTTGAATAAAGATAAAGACGCTCTAGAAGCATTCTTTAAAGAAAACGCGGAGCCAAATACCCGTAAGTTCGCGACTGTCCAGGAAAAAATTGCTTATTTGGTAGAGAATGACTATTTAGAAGAAGCATTCATTGCGAACTATTCCCCAGAATTTATTGATCGGTTATTTACCTTTTTAGATGAACAAAACTTCACCTTCAAATCATTCATGGCGGCTTACAAGTTTTACTCACAATACGCGTTGAAAAACAATGAAGGAACTGAATATTTAGAGAGCTATGAAGACCGGGTAGCCTACAACGCCCTTTACTTTGCCAATGGTGATGAAGAATTGGCTCTACGTTTAGCTGACGAAATGATTCATCAGCGTTACCAACCAGCTACACCATCCTTTTTGAATGCTGGCCGCAAAAGACGTGGGGAGCTCGTATCTTGTTTCCTAATCCAAGTGACTGACGACATGAACAGTATTGGACGTTCAATCAATTCAGCGTTGCAATTGTCTCGAATCGGCGGCGGCGTTGGAATTAACCTGTCGAACCTGCGTGAAGCGGGCGCGCCAATTAAGGGCTATGATGGGGCTGCCAGTGGTGTCGTTCCTGTAATGAAATTGTTTGAAGACAGCTTTTCGTACTCTAATCAGCTAGGTCAACGTCAAGGTGCTGGTGTTGTTTACTTGGATGTTTTCCATCCAGATATTGAGGTTTTCTTGTCTGCCAAAAAAGAAAATGCGGACGAAAAAATCCGGGTAAAAACTTTATCCCTAGGGGTAACCGTACCGGATAAATTTTACGAATTGGCTCGCAAAAATGAGGATATGTATTTATTCAGTCCTTACGGTATCGAACGTGAATACGGTGTTCCCTATTCTTACGTTGATATCACTAAAGAATACGACAACATGGTCGCTAACCCAAACATTCGCAAGAAGAAAATTCGTGCCCGCGATTTAGAAAATGAATTATCTAAGCTGCAGCAGGAATCTGGTTATCCGTATATCATTAATATCGATACAGCGAATAAGGCCAACCCTGTTGATGGCAAAATCGTTATGAGTAACCTTTGTTCAGAAATTCTGCAGGTTCAAACACCTTCAGCAATTAACGATCGTCAGGAGTATGATGATTTAGGAACTGATATTTCATGTAACTTAGGTTCTACCAATATCGTTAACTTGATGGAAAGTCCAGACTTTGGTCAATCGGTTCGTACGATGGTTCGTGGATTAACTTATATTACAGATGCTTCAAATATTGATGTGGTTCCTTCTATTCAAAATGGTAATAACCTTAACCACACGATTGGTTTAGGGGCGATGGGACTACACAGCTTCTTTGCTAAAAATTTGATGGTATACGGCTCAGAAGAATCCATTGATTTCACTAATATTTACTTTACCTTGTTAAATTACTGGACGTTAATGGAAAGCAACCAAATCGCCAAGGAGCGCAAACAAGTTTTCCATAACTTTGAAAAATCTAAATATGCAGATGGAACCTATTTTGATAAGTATTTATCAGATGAATTCTTACCTAAAACAGACAAAGTCAAAGAAATCTTCAAAGACATTTTCGTTCCAACAAAAGAAGATTGGCAAGTATTAAAAGAAGCCATTCAAAAAGACGGCTTGTACCACCAAAACCGTTTAGCTGTTGCTCCGAATGGTTCAATTTCATACATCAATGATACTAGTGCCAGCTTACACCCAATCACTCGTTTAATCGAAGAACGTCAAGAAAAGAAAATTGGTAAAATCTACTATCCAGCTCCTTACTTGAACAATGAAACCTTGCCTTACTACACTTCTGCTTATGACATGGATATGCGTAAGGTGATCGATGTCTATGCAACGGCGCAACAACATATTGACCAAGGTATGAGCTTAACCTTATTTATGCGTTCAGAAATTCCACGAGGCTTGTATGAATGGAAACATGAAACCAAGCAAACAACCCGTGATTTGAATATCTTGCGAAACTACGCCTTCTACAAAGGCTGTAAATCAATCTATTACGTTCGTACCTTCACCGAGGATGCCGAAGAAATCGGTTCAAACCAATGTGAGAGTTGCGTAATTTAGTTGCCAGTCCTGCTTTTGCCAATCCTGCTTTTCGCAGTATATTAGGTAATTGCGCAACACAACAGGAACTCAACCAATTATCAAACTAAGCAGTTTAGCAGGATGGTATGCGTACGACGATCAGAATGATTTTTCAGAGAAAAATCAATTCCTTTATATGGAGCTAGCTGACAGTCACTTATTACTACACAACAACCAGACATCACGAATCTACTCAGGTTCGTGATGTTTGACAGTATTAAAGCAAGATCAAGGAGGAAACTACATGGCAGAGACTTACTACAAAGCCATTAACTGGAATGAAATTGAAGATGTCATTGATAAATCAACGTGGGAAAAGCTAACCGAACAATTTTGGCTGGATACCCGTATTCCTTTATCCAATGACTTAGATGACTGGCGGAAGCTGTCTGATTTAGAGAAAAAAGTAGTTGGTTATGTATTTGGCGGACTAACGCTTTTAGACACTGTTCAATCAGAAAGTGGTATGGAACAATTACGTGCTGATGTGCGTACGCCTCATGAAGAAGCAGTATTGAACAATATTCAATTCATGGAATCAGTTCACGCCAAAAGCTATTCTTCTATTTTTAGTACGTTAAATACTAAGGCAGAAATCAACGAAATCTTTGAATGGACAAACACCAATGTGTACCTGCAAAAGAAAGCTGAACGAGTGAATGAAATTTATAAAAATGGCACACCGTTAGAGAAGAAAATTGCCAGCGTCTTTTTGGAAACCTTCCTATTCTACTCTGGTTTCTATACACCTTTGTATTATTTAGGCAATAATAAATTGGCTAACGTAGCAGAGATCATTAAACTAATTATTCGTGATGAATCGGTTCATGGCACTTATATCGGCTACAAATTCCAACGGGGATTTAACGAGCAATCCAAAGAAGAGCAAGAACGTTTGAAAGAATGGATGTACAACTTACTTTATGAATTGTACGAAAACGAAGAACGATACACCGAGGAATTGTACGATGAAATTGGTTGGACTGAGGAAGTCAAAACTTTCTTACGTTATAATGCCAATAAAGCGTTAATGAACTTAGGAATGGACCCATTATTCCCAGACACGGCTGACGATGTGAATCCGATCGTAATGAACGGTATTTCTACTGGCACCAGCAACCATGACTTCTTCTCCCAAGTTGGGAATGGTTATCTGTTAGGTCAAGTGGAAGCGATGAACGATGACGATTACCTGATTGGTATGGATTAAAAAAGAACCTTTATGGCTGCGAGCAACAGTAGCAGTCATAAAGGTCTTTTTATACGTTGATTAATCGCAGCTTCGTAATATTTTTGTACATGGACAAATCCTCAATGACCTCGGTGTAGGATAACCCTTTTGGCAAATCAATCGTGTACACATTGGTATAAATTCGGTAATCATTGCGAAAGTCCACATTGAAATCGACATTTTCCACTTCAATCTTTTTACTTTCGAAGTAATTCATAATGAATTCCTTCGTTTCTTCTCGGTGAACAAAACGAATCTCTAATTTTTTAATGGCGTGAACCTTGATGATTTTCTTCACCACCGTCAAAGCTAGCATGATCCCTACAAAGCTGGCCAGCGCAATGTCGTAATAGCCCATTCCGATTGCCAAGCCCAATCCAGCCCCCGCCCAAATTGAAGCTGCCGTGGTTAATCCAGTAATCGACCGATTCGTAACAATAATCGTTCCTGCTCCTAGAAAGCCGACCCCACTGACTACTTGCGCGATTAAGCGCGCTTCATCTGACCGAACGACACCCGCTAAGCTGGGGTTTTCAATCGCATAGCGCAGGGATGAACTGGCAATTTCCGTTTGAATCAAGGCAATAATCGTTGCTCCCATACAAACCAATATGTGTGTTCGAATACCTGCCGGACGATTGCGGTATTCCCGCTCAATGCCAATTGCTCCGCCCATCACCATCGCGATTAGCAAACGAATCATAATCTCTGTGATAGACAAATCCATTTCCATTCCAATCACCTCTATTTAAGTATAGCACTTCGCTGAAGGAACAATTATTCAGAACTCTTCAGTTGTGCCAGTTCTTCTCGACTTAGCTCACGATACGCACCCTTTGCCAAATCGTTTGGTAAAGACAGTCTCCCCATTCGAATACGTTTCAAATAGATTACTTCTTTACCACAGGCCTTCACCATCCGTTTTACCTGATGAAATTTACCTTCCTGCAAAATAATTCTCACGGTAGAAGTTCGCCTTTCTTCATCAATAGCATCAATCATTAACTCGGCCGGCAAAGTCGGCTCTCCATCCAGTGGAATCCCTTCACGAAAGCGTTGCTGATCTGCCCGATCCATCACTCCTGCTACTTGTGCCAAATATTCCTTGTCCACATGCTTTTTCGGCGACAGCAATTCATGTGCCAGCTGGCCATCATTAGTAATGAGAAGAAGACCTTCAGTGTCCTTGTCTAAACGTCCAACAGGAAATAAATCATTGCGATAATCCTGTGATTTGAATAAATCCATTACCGTACGATCTTTTTTGTCTTCTGTTGCACTGATTGTACCCGCTGGTTTATGCAGCAAGTAATAGTAATATTTTTGATAATGCAGGATCTCTCCAGCATAAGCTATCGTATCTGACTCCGGTTCAACCTGAGTCTTATCCTTTTTCTCAACCTGAGCATTAACCGTTATTACGCCCTTTTTGATCAGCTGTTTCACTTCCTTGCGGCTGCCAAGACCAGCTTCAGCTAAAAATTTGTCTAAACGCATATTTTTCTCCCTATGTTTTCTCCTATTATGCCATAGAAAAGGACCACCATAAAAGAAAAAAACCGACGATCGCAGCGATAATCGGTTTCTGGCAACTATTCAGATGCTTGAATTCGTTTAATGACTGGTTCTTTGTTGACTATTGTTGTCGTCGCAAGTGTCAAAAGCAGTTGAACGACAATTATTACTAAGATAAGTAACCCTACCTGAATAAACGGATAATAATAATTTTGAATTTGCATCAAAGCATTAGCTGCAGCATAGCGGTAAATTAAATAGCCAACAATACTGCCGATACCAACAGACATGACGATAATTCCTCCAGCATAAAACAGACTTTCCAATTGAAGCATCTTTCTCATTTGTTTATTTGACATGCCGATTGCCTGCATTACACCTAGTTCCTTTTTACGACTTAAAATACTATCAATAGTTGTGTTTACCAAATTCATGATGCCTACAACTGCTAGAACTAAAAGGATACTATAACCAGCACCAACGGTCATCATAGTAGCTGACTCCCATGTTTTTAAAGTATCTTCGTAGCTTTCCAGTTCGTAAAATTCGCTTTCTCCCTTAATAGCCTCCAATTCTTTTTTTACTTCAGATATTCGTTGACTATCTGCTTTAATATCCAAAAATTTAATCAAATTGTTATCGGATAGCGCCTGAATAGTTTCATCAGAAGCAATGAAGCTGGCACTATGATCAATCTTTTCAGGTAAGCGGCCAGCCGCAACAATCGTCATTTGTTTGATATAGCTTCTATCTCCATCGAAGATTTTCACATCAATAGGTTTCCCCATTGCCAAATCAGGGTAATTTTTAAAAATATAGTCACTGGCAATTAAGTACTCCCCTCCTGCCAATTTTTCATAATCAACACTGCCCTTTTTGATATGCTTTGCTACTTCCTTCATTTGCTTTTTTCTAATACTTGCAATGGAGACAGCTAAAGGCTTGTCTGAATCGGGCTCTTTGATTGAAACAAGTTCTCCGCTAATAACTCGTTGCGTATCTACTCTTTCAACCCCAGAAATCTGCTCAATCTCTTTGATCTTGTCAGATGTGAGCGGATTATTTTGCTGAAGCTGTTGCCATTCTCGTTCTGGGTTCATTAGATCTCCACTCCAGGTTTCTAGCCCAAGACGAAAATCTTCAGCAATCGCCTGATGGGCAATTTCTTCAGGCTGCATACAATTAAACACTGTAGATACAGTAACGAATAGCGTCCCGATTAATCCTAAGGAAACAATGGTAATTACCGTTCGTTTCTTATTTCTTGATACATTTGCTTTGGTTAAACGTTCAAGAGTAAGATTCAGGAAGCCTCTGCGCTTCTTCTGCTGGGTTTCATTCTGTCCGGTATAGCGCATTGCTTCAATCGGCATAATTTTACTAGCCAAATGCATTGGTTTTAACGATGCCACCAAAACAGTTATTAAGGCAATCCCAATGGATAGGGCTATTACCCAAGGAATAATTAATTGAACCTCATTGTTTCGAACAACTTGCTGCATCATGGCAGTTAATACTGAACCTTCCTGCAAGAGTTCGACGATTCTGCCAAAAAATAGTTTTGCTGCGATAATCCCAATCGCCAAGCCAATCGGAATAGCGATGCTGGCAACCAATAGATTTTCCCGTAAAACAATTTGACGAACTTGTTGCTTTGTTGCTCCTAAAGCTTTCAGCTTGCCAAACTCCTGGACTTTACTAATCAAAGACACATAATAGATACTATAGATTGTTAATGCCCCTGCTGCTGATACAATTATTATAATAATTATCATGCCGCTATAAAAGGCTGGATCATCATAGTTAGCGAATAGATATTCTTTGTTCACTACCACATCACTTTCGAGGACATTGAAGTTTTGGCCGATTTTTTTGGTTTCTTTTTCAACTTCGGTCGTAGTGGCAGCTTCCTCAGGTGCTAATCGAATCATCATGCGATAGTTTCTTTGGTCTAACGGACTATTGGATTCCATAAACTCCTTGGAAACCATCATCGAATACTTATCTTTCGCGTTGATTTCCTCGGTGTCATCCATCAATCCGACAATTTTGAAAGTAGTTGACTCGGCCAATCCTAATCCGTCCTTTGTATAGGGCTGAAAGGGAACCGAGACTGCATCACCCAACTTTGCCTGAATATAGCCAAGCTTTTTTAAGGTATTCAGTGAAAAAACAGCTTCGTTTCCGCTTTTTGGCTCCCTTCCTTTATCAATCTCAACTTTATTCAAACGTTGAGCCGTTTTATCCATATAAAGCAGGATAACTGAACCCTCGTCCAAACTGACTTGGCCGATATCTTGTCGCAACCCATACGTTTCAATAGCTGCATGCTGTGCAATTTTATCCTTATCTTCTTCAGAAACATTCCGATACATAGTATGCCAAGTTGGATAAATTTTATTGACTGCTGCATTTTGCGTATTGACTGATCCTAACCCCATTGTAATAGTTAGAAATACTAGAACCGATGTCAGAATAATTGCCATACCAGACAAGACATTTTTTCTACGATGAAATTTGGTATTAGCCCAAGCGACAGTATTGATCATCTTCATCCTAGACCACCCGCCCGTCTTCAATATGAACAATCCGATCAGCCGTTTGTGCAATCCCTTCGTCATGAGTAATCATAATCAATGTTTGCCCAAATTTTTCTACTGAACTTTTCAACAAAGACATTACTTCTAGCTCAGTTTTTGTGTCCAAATTGCCTGTCGGTTCATCAGCTAAAATAATTGCAGGCTCTGCTGCAATCGCTCGAGCAATGGCTACCCGCTGCTGTTGTCCCCCAGAAAGCATCCCTGGTAAGGCGTTCATGCGATCATCTAAGCCAATTGTAGTTAATAGATCTTGAATAAAACGGACATTCACCTTACGATTATCTAAACCAATTGGCAGAACAACATTCTCCCAAATATTTAGTGAAGGAATCAAATTATAATTTTGAAAAATAAAGCCAATTTTCTGACGACGAAAGATCGCTAATGACTCATCCTTCATCTGATAAATATTTCTGCCCTCAACCAAAACTTCACCAGAATCCGGACGATCCAAACCGCCAATTAAATTCAATAAAGTACTCTTCCCTGAACCAGATTTCCCAACAACCGCAATAAATTCACCTTTGTGCACATCTAAGTTGATCTGGTTAACCGCCTTTACAATGCTGCCCCCATCGTCGTAATACTTCATTAGATCTCTAATTCTTAAGATCATAGTTGTTTCCCCCTCTTGGCTTTATCTTACTTTTAGTTTAAAGTTTGAACCTTGCAGTTCTCTTGCAGGAAACGTTACAAAATTGTAAGAAAGGAAAATTATTAGACTAACGGAAGCGTTAATTGAAAATTCGCGCCCTGATCTACTCGGTTTTTAACCAAAATGGTCCCGCCTTGCTCTTCGATGATTTTTCTAGTTAAATATAACCCAACCCCTGATCCCTCCACCTCATTACTATTTTCACCACGATAAAAACGCTGATAGATCAAGGTTTGTTCTTGCTTAGGAATACCAGGACCTTCATCAAGGATTTCTAAAACCACATAAGTGACTAACGATTGACTATTCACCTGAATCTTCGTATGCACTGGAGAGTACTTAATCGCGTTTTCTAACACATTGCTAAGTGCTTCTAAGGTCCATTTGTAGTCAACAAAAATAGTGCTCTCATCAATCGACGATAACTCAATGTCGATATCTCTTTCGAGCGCTTTGATGATTACACTATTGATTGCTTCACTAACTAATTTTCTTAATGAATATTTTTGCGGATTGATCTGAATTAGGTCGGTTTCCATTTGTGAAATTTTTGCTAGTCCATCAAGCATCAAATTCAATTTATTGATCTGAAGAACTGCTTGATCACTGAATTCCTGACGTTCAGCTGGAGAATACGCCTCTGATAGTGCAATATCCATACTCAGCTTCAAGGAAGCCACCGGTGTTTTTAACTGATGGGCAATATCAGTGATGCTTGATTTAATTTGACTATCCTCCTGTCGAGTGCGCTGCAACAGAATAGAATACTGGCTTTTTTCAGTGTGGTATTTGTTTTCTAAACTTTCTAATTCTTCCATCAACAGCTTCTGCTCTCTCAGGTTCCAAAAAAACAAAAGGAGAACTAACAAAATAGTTACGAGCAAAATCAGCGTATTCCGCACCAAAAAAGGCTGAACTAGATAGTCATACTTAGTTTCTCGCGTGTCCATTCCATACTTTGCTTCTAGTTCGGATCCCTTGGCATAATAAGTTTTGTTGCCCTCTTGATTGAAAGCCTCGATCAATTGAGCTTCAGAAAGGGCTTCATTTTCACTCAGTCTTCCCAAGGCAGTTGTTCGATCATATTCTAATGCTGTCCGCATTTCGAAATAATTCCAGCTGATTAAACCTACGCTGACAATAATGATTGATAGAATGAATCCAATTATTTTTGCACGTCGGAAACCCATAAATAACCCACCCCTCTGACTGTTTTAATCTTCTCTTTACCGATCTTTTGTCTCAACCGGCTGATATTCACCGAAACAATATTGCTGTCAATATAGTCTCCCTTGGTATCCCATATCTGTTCTAGCAGCTGATCAACAGAAAGAATTTGTTTAGGGTTCTTCATAAAGATCGTAAGCAGCTGCAGCTCCGTCTTACTAAGGAGTAAAGTTTCATTATTTTTAACAGCTTTCATTTCTGATAACGACAGGCTCAGTTCATTAGAGATTAGCCGCTGTCCGTTAGGCTCCGCAATTCGTTTTACCAGTGCATTAATCTTAGAAACCAATACCATTAGGCTGAAAGGCTTGGTAACATAATCATCTGCTCCGTGTTCATAGCCAGCAACAATGTCATATTCTTGATTATAGGAAGTCAGCATAACAATCCTCACGCCAGATTGACGGCGAATCTCTTGGCAAAAATCCAAACCACTCCCATCCGGCAAAGAAATATCGCTAATGATCAAATCAATTTCATTTTGTTCAAACACCGCTTTAGCTGAGGCGACATCTAAACAGGATACTACCTCGTATCCTTCTTTAGTCAAGCAAAGATTAATTCCCCTATTCAAATTTTTATCATCCTCGAGCAATAAAATTCTTCGCATTAGACTTCCTCGTTTCAGTTAATATAGTTCTACTTTAGCAAGGAATTCCTCTGGATACAATCGTAGATGGCGAAGTAGTGATAAAAAGCTTTGACTAAATTCTTATTAATAAGAGATTTGTAAAACCTGCCTTTAGAAAACGAGCGCAGGTTTATATAAAAAACCATTTTTCTTATAAAATGTAAAAAAAAAGATAAATAACAACAGTTTTTAGCGAAATGTAATTTCACATTACAAAATCCTTTACCGATACCTATGTTCATCCTTTTTAACAAGTTTTTAAAATACAAACGGGTAAATAAAATGGCATTATTGTTAAAAAGAAACAAATATTTAGTGGGAAAAGCTATTGAAATCCTTTGCAAGAAATTTTAGAATGGGAAATGCGGATCACCCAAAAAGAATTATAAGGAGATGTCTCAATGTCTAAAAATACCAACTCAACAGTAAAACTACAAAATCGTCAGCTTTTCTCTATAAAAAGAAAGGAAACCCTAGATGCCCGATTTAATCAACATTACGATGAAAACGCTAACGCACTACATATCATTCAATCAGCAGTAATTGTTCTAGTACGCAATTTTTTCAGCGAACACGATTTCTCCAACGTAGCCAAAAATTTAGTTCGTTCACTGTTTCTAACAAGTGATGCGGACCTCACCTCTGTACGCCATTTATGTATTTATTTTCAACCCTATTTCAGTCAACAAGAGTGGCAAATCGTTATTTCCCGTTTATTTAAGAATCAGCAAGAATTTTTGCAGGTGACCAAGCAAGCGCGAGCACACATCGATACTTTAGGCCCAGTTCTCCATTCTAAAGAGCAAACAACTGATAAAAAACGGATTCTAAAAGCAGTATTTGAAGATGAAACCGGCAAGCTGCACAATTGGAGCCTGGGTAATGTGGTACGACCTCTGACCACACAAGATCGTAAAGCTGTCTTGGATATTTTAGGCGAAGTAACCATTTTACAAAAGGATGATGGTACCCGTAAATTCGTTCGAGTAGTGAAGATGTATTTTGCAGTGGATGAGCGGGAGCATGATTTTAATACTCGTGACGAAGAAGATCCAATGTTTGAACCACGCGATGCTGATCAGCAGCCAGTCCAGCAAGCTACAGCTGAAAATACCGCACCAGAAAAGACTATAGCACCTCCCAAAAAATCAAACAACGCTACGAACACGTCAAACAACACTGTTGGATCAACACTCGACAAAGATTTATCACTGAATGATGCAGTACCTGCCTTTAAATCTCAGTCTGAGCTTGCCCGAGAGAGGCTAGGAAAATTGCCCTCAGATCATGCAAAAAAATATCAGGAACCCCATTCGCTGTTCAATAAGCCAAAACCAGAAAAGAATACGAACCTCGAAAAAGCTTTAAAAAAGAAAGGCAAGAGCAAGAACCGCAAACGAAACAGGCGAAAATAGTCTGACAAATATACTGGCTCATTCTGCCCCAAGAATACTGGTTAAAGTAAAAAGCCGACAAACTCTCAAAGAGTTTGCCGACCTATCGCTTGTCTATTAACTTTTACAGTTTGCTAGCTGCTTCTTCATCGATAATTACGATTACATCAGAATGGTTTTGCAATGCACTTGCAGGCAGGTCTTCAGTGACTGGACCTTCGATCATGCCTTTAATTGCATCCGCTTTTGCTTCGCCAAAAGCTAACAATAAAATCTTTTTACTTTGCATGATTGAACCAATACCCATAGATAAAGCATGAGTAGGTACATCTTCAACTTTATCAAAGTAACGTTTGTTTGCTTCAATTGTTGATTCAGTCAATTCAACTACATGAGTTGTTTCATCAAATGGTGTGCCTGGTTCATTAAACCCAATATGTCCATTGCGGCCAATTCCTAATACTTGAATGTCAATTGGATGCTCAGCAATGATGTCATCGTAGTGTTTGCCTTCAGCTTCTAAGTCTTCTGCTTTGCCATTTGGCACGAAGGTTTCTTTAAAAGGTTTTTTGTTGAATAAACGATCGTTCATAAAGTAGCGATAACTTTGTGTATCTTCGCCACCTAAGCCTACGTATTCGTCTAAATTAACAGAAGTCATATTAGAGAAATCTAAGTCACTGCTTGTCATTTCTTGATATAAAGTTTCAGGAGTGCTGCCAGTTGCTAAGCCTAATACTTTTGCACCATTAGCCATACCGTCTTTGATCAGTTCAAATGCTTTTTTTCCGCCTTCTTGGGCATCTTTTACGCGAATTACTTCCATTGTAAACGCTCCTTTGTCTATTTGGTATACACCAATTTTAACACTATCCGGTCAAAGAAGCAATGTAAATGTCTAGACCAAATTTTAAGAAATTGCTAAGCGCTTCTTCTACTATTCTCATAAGACTTAAAAAAAGACCCTGAATAATCAGGATCTACTTGTTGTATTCTACTGCAATTTCAGTGATTAAAGTATCATCATTTACTCCGGTCACTTTGGCAATCACTGTTTCTAAAGGCTGGTCCTTTAACATTGCTTGAAGCTGAACACTTTGCTCATCTTTTGGATCTTGGTATTTCAAAATCATTGCTACAACTTCAATTAAATGCATGTATCCTAATTCACGTTTCTTCAGCTCACGAATTGGACGAATAAATCGTTCGTCGTAACCCAGTTTGCGGATTGGCGTGCGAGCTACCCGATCAATACTGTCAGAAATATGCGGATTTTCAAAACGGCTCACAATTTTGTTGATATAAGCTTGATGCTGCTCACGATCAAAGCCCCATTTAGCAATTAACAAGCTGCCGGTTTCTTCCAGCACTGCCCGTAATTGAGCTAAGACCTCTTGATGACCAATCGCTTCATCAATTGTTTGATAGCCGGCATATGCTCCGGTGTAGGCAACTGTTGCATGCCCCGTATTTACTGAAAATAACTTTCGCTCAATGTAAGGCTCTAGATCCTCAACATACGTTACATTACTCAGCTGTAATTCCTTATTTTTGCATTGCGTTTGATCCACTACCCACTCGCTGAAAGGTTCCACCGATACAAACAAAGGATCTTCATGGTGTTGAATAGGTACAATCCGATCAACTGCAGCATTTGGAAACCCTACATAGGCTTCAACATACGCCATATCTTCATCAGTCAAATACTCCTTAACTTTCTCGAATAAGAACTGACTGCCGCCAATCATATTTTCACAGGCGATTACATCTACTGGCACTGTGCTATTTTCAGCCTTCCGTTTTTGAATCCCTTTGGCAATAAGTTCAGCAATAAAAGGTAACACATTGGGACCAATGGCCGTAGTCACAATATCTGCAGCTGCTACTGAATCTACCACTGCTTCAGGATTAGTTTGATTGTTAAGTCCATCCACATTGCCTACATGAATTTGTTCTTTGTTTTCATCAGCCAATTCAATCGTGTATTCTTTCCGCTCATTTAAAGCATCAATAATTGTGGCATTGATATCAACAAAATCAATCGAAAAGCCATTCTTGGCTAAAATTTCCCCAATAAATCCACGGCCGATATTGCCGGCACCAAAGTGCGTTGCGCGCATTCTATTCAACCTCCTGCAAATAACCGATGATTTCTTCTTTTGATTTCGCATCGGCAAGCTTTACGACATTTTCAACATCTGAACAGAAAATCGCAATTTTTTGCAATAAATCCAAATGTTCATTTTCTACTCCTGCAATTCCAAATAAAACCATTGCTACATCTTCAGTATCATCATTGCCAAATTGTACGCCTGCTGGTGCTTGTACAATGGATATTCCACTCTTTTTCACAAACCGTTTTGCTTCATCTGTTCCATGAGGGATGGCAATAAAGTTTCCCATGTAAGTAGATACTAGCTGGTTGCGCTCAATCATAGCCTCAATATATTCTTCATCCACACATCCATTTTCCACAAGCAAACGTCCACATGCGCGAATCGCTTCCTCTTTGTCTCCAAAGGACTGATCCAATAAAATCATTTCTGGTTGTAAATCCATTTGTAATTCCTCCTTAGTTCTCTTTAATCTCTTTAATGAACAGTGAACTGAGTAATTGATATACCAGCTCATGATTACCAAACTTATAAATTTCAGTGTTCAGATCGCTCTCAATAACTGAACTGCTGATTTTTCCCAGCAATCCTTTTTGTGCTTCCTGCAATGGATCGGGTGCCAACAGCAGCAATACCCGGGTCAGCTTGATGCTCTTTTTATCCATCCCCAAAATCGAAAAGGCTTTGTCCAAATCATAAATAGCAAAATAAGGCTCCAGCACATGCTTATTGGCACTATGAAACAAGGCAAAATTGGTATTAGGCACACCAATTGGCGCAACGATATAGCGATCGATTACCTTTTGAGTGACATACTCAGCATTCGTAACTACTGATCCTTCTAGTTCGCCAATCATCTTTTCCAAAGTCAGCTCAATTGTTTCCTCCGCTGCAAAGGGTCGGACTTCAAATTGGTTTAGTAGATGATTCGCTGTACGCATTGTTTCATAAAGATTATTGAAATCCTCTCCCGGCTCTTGAACCGTTTCTTCAATTACCATGCGTTCTGTTTCCGGACGCAGGTCGTGAATATAGGTCCGCAAATCCTGAATTTCTTCGTCTAAAAGCAACGGTGAAATGACTTTGTACGGTAACGTGAATTCAGGTAGAAAAACGGTGGCTAGGATTAAATCATACTGTTTGAAGTTCAAGCGATTCATCTCAGAAATTTTTGCTACTTGAATTTGTTGAATTTCCGGCATGTATTTCTTAATTCGACTCTCCAATATCCGGGCAGTTCCAATCCCGCTGGAACACAGAACTAAAACAAATAGTCCCTTACTGGAGGGATTGCGCTCCAAGGAGGTAGCAAAGTGGATAACTACATAGCCCAGCTCATCATGAGTAAATTGATGATCCGGAAAAATAACTGCTAACTGATTTGTTACTGCTTGAGTCAGAGTATTGTATTTTTCCTGAATTTTCTGCAGCAGTGGATTTACCATATTGGGCAAGACTGTCATGCTTCTTTTCAAAGCCGCCGACATATGCGTAAGCAGATCGTTAAACAATTGCTCATCTTTACGAAATTCCAAGCCGCTGTCTTCTGAAACCAAACGAATCAGTTCCTTAATCTGATAAGAAAGCTCAACATCAAAATGATCAATAAAAATATTTTGTGGTTTCTTATAGTTGATTCCCTCCAGCTGATAAGCAAAGAAGCGAACCTCTTGTGCTGGAATTGAATGCCCCCAGTAAGTAGCAACTTTAATCATAATCTGACTGGCAATTTGCATGCTTTCTGGTTTTGGACTGCTGTCTTGTTCTTCTTCCACAAACTTATTTTGACGAATTCGATCAATTGAGAGAGCCAGCAAAATCAGAATACGCTGCAGCTGGTTGTCTGTGACTTCTTTTACTGAGTATTGTGGAATATGGTAAAGGATATCCTTAGCTAAATATAGCCCTCGCGGGGTTAATTGCTTCAGGAAAAAATTGTCCGTCTCAGCTTCGGTTGTCTCCTCATTCAACTGATCAATGAATTGGAAAAACTCGTATTCATTTATCCCATTGAAAATCAGATTACCTAAAATTTGTCGTTTTTCTTTTTCTCTGCCAGCAATCTTTATCCCCCGGCCCTTTAGCCGCAAGAGCTGCAAGCGATAATCCTCCAGGCTTTGTTCAATCGCCTGCAAATCAGAAACAATCGTCGAAGGACTGACTTGAAAATCAATCGACAGTCCTTCAATTGTTTCCTCTTCATCCAGCATCAGCAAGCTGGTAACAATCGCACTTTGCCTTTGGACATTATCCGTAAAAAGCTCTTCCTTATTTTCTTCTAACTGATCCTTTAGTTTGTCTAAATTAATACTCTCCCCCACGATTCGGTATCCTTCACCACGGGGTTTGATAATTTGAACATCTAACGGTTTAATCGTTTTTTCTATACTGGAAACCTCGCGATAAATCGTCCGTTTACTGACGTTCAGCTCATGCTGCAGCTGATCCAGCTGGACTCCAGTCGGGTAAGCTAACAAAAGCGCTAAAATCTTTTTTTCTCGAACCGAAAAGTACACTAGTACCTCCTCCAAATAGTAAAAGGGTAAAAGCAGTGAATACTCACTGCTTTAAGGGTAATACGATTCTGCAAAAAAGACTACTTATTTTTTAACTGAGCAACAATTTTATCATATTTTTCTGAAGTTACCATGTCAGCTACAGGCACGTGAACGGCACTCGGTGCTTGTTGTTCAGCATGAACTGTTTCAGTTTGCATAGTAACGATCATAGCTGAAGGTTCATCCTTCAATTCCCCGATCATTGCTGCAGTCACTGGCAAATTGACACCTTGTTCCTTCAAGACCTTCTTCATAACGGTTGCGCCCATATTAGCAGAACCTTTTCCTTTTTCGTAGGCAAAGACGATGTGGTCTACTCTATCGTAATCCGCAACTCCCTCAACAACATCGTCACTCAACTTTTTTCCATCAGCACCTGCTGCTGGACCATCAGACAAACGTTCCACGATTTCATCGTAACGTGGGGAATTCATAAAGTTCTCTACCTGAACAAAGGTTGCACTTGGTGCTTTTTGACTTGCCCGATCGTACAATTCTTCTTGTGTCACCACTAACGCATTTGCATCATCGGATAAATTATTAATCGCTGAGTTCGATACTGGGATATTAATACCAGCTTTTTTCACTTTGTCGCGTAAAACTGACGCACCCATTGCACTTGAACCCATACCAGCATCACAAGCAAAGATGATTTTGTTTACATTGCCAAACATTTCTTGGTTGTCGATTTGACCACCAGCTTGACCTTTACTTGCTGATTTTGCTTCTTGCACCGCTGCCTGAGTGGCTGCTAAATCGTCTTCTTCATTGTTGTCCGCTTTGATAATAACCATCGCGATTAAGAACGAAACAACAGCACCAACGACAACCCCTGCGATAACGCCAATCATACTATCCGGGGGCGTCATTGCCAAGATTGCAATGATTGATCCTGGTGAAGCCGCTGCCCGTAAACCAGCGCCTAGTAATTGGAAAGTGAAAGTTCCGGCAACCCCACCGCCGATAACTGCTAGGAACAACAATGGTTTCATCATTACATATGGGAAATAAATCTCATGAATACCACCTAAGAATTGAATGATAATCGCACCTGGTGCAGAGGATTTCGCTGATCCTTTACCAAACAAAGTGAAGGCTAACAGCACACCTAAACCTGGTCCAGGGTTTGCTTCTAGTAAGAACAGAATCGATTTCCCTGCTTCAGCGGCTTGATCTGCCCCCAAAGGTGTCAAAATTCCGTGGTTAATTGCATTGTTTAAGAATAGAATTTTCGCTGGTTCAATAAAGATATTTGCTAATGGCAGCAAACGCATGTTGATAATTGTTTCTACTCCAGCCGCCATCAATTCAGTAAGTGAAGATACCACCGGTCCAATTGCATAAAAGCCTAATACTGCTAGCGCAAAGCCAATCAATCCAGATGAGAAGTTGTTAACCAGCATTTCAAAACCGGCTTTAATTCTCGATTGGAACATGTCATCAAATTTCTTAATACACCAACCGCCAAGAGGCCCCATAATCATTGCCCCAATGAACATTGGAACTTCTGACCCTACGATAACCCCCATCGCTGCAATTGCCCCAACAACCGCACCACGTTGACCGTGTACCATGCTACCACCTGTGTAAGCAATCAATAATGGCAATAAGAAAGTAAGCATCGGGCCAACAAGTGATGCTAGCTGTTCATTTGGGAAGTACCCCGCCTCAATAAATAATGCTGTGATAACACCCCATGCGATAAAGGCCCCGATATTCGGCATGACCATCCCTGATAAGTGGCTGCCCAGTCGCTGGACTTTCGCTTTCAGTCCACTTTTCTTTGCAGTAGTTTCCATTTTCATTTCCTCCTTCAAAATAATAAAATAGAATGATTTCGTTTACATGTATATTGTAGCTTGTAACAGTAAGTGCTTTCAATCAATAGTAAATAGAGCTTTGGCACAGAACTTTGTGCCAACTTTGTCAGACATATTTTTTGACAACATCTTATATTCTGTCAAAAATGCCTAAACTCCTCTTAATAAAGCGAATAAATAATGCTGAATACCTTTATGTAATCGAAATAAATGATCATAAAAAAAGACGTCGAGCCTGTTCGGTCAACGTCATTCATTCTATTGGACAATTTCCGCCCTTTTTTCAGAAGTACGTTTCAACAAGCTCACATACGCCTTTTTGTGCTCTTCTATAAAACTTTCAATGGCTCGTTTCTTGTCTGAAGACCATTCTTTGTCTTCTATTATATTGGCCTGATCATCCACTGCAATACTTCCGGTATAGGTTTTACCATTAAATTTCGCATGATTGACTGTGATCGTTCTTTGGTTCTTTTCTTTCTCCTGCACGACCAAATTGCCTTCTTGGCCAATTACCCATGGATGACGTTCCTGTAAAGGAATAGGCAGCCATCCGGTTTGTAAAATGTACGTGTAAAACGCAACACCGCCTTCGCTCATTTGTACTCATCAGGAAACTGCGAATCGGTCTCTTGTTTCCAAGAATGAGTCCTCAAATTATCTCTGTATTTTTGTTCATCCCAGCGTAGCTTAGCCAAGGACCCAGCTGCCAAAATGGTGACCAGTGCCATCACGCCTAGAATAACTTTATAGTATTTGTTCCAGCGCAGTTTTTTAGAATAGTCTTTGGTCATTTCTCGATCCCCTCTCAATAACTTATCCAGAGAGATACCAAATAAATCACTAATGGCAACAATCATTTCCAGATCGGGATAGTTCCGTCCTACCTCCCAGCTAGAAATGGTTGGCCGCGATACATTCAGCAGCTGACCCAGCTGCTCCTGGGTCCATTCTTTTTTTAAGCGCTGCTCTTTAATTTTGTCACCGATGTTCATTAGTACCCACTCCTTATTTCCATTATCCGAATAGCTTATCAGAAAAGAAAGCTATCTTCTCTAGCATCCAACTTTTCTCTTTGATACAATACGTATCATCTTGATTTGACGGTCTTTTATGTACAATTGGGCAAATAAAAAAACTGACTACTATAGCCAGTTTATCTGCTAAATCTTGACTTAAATCCTCGCTTCACAACATCCCAAAAGCTTAAGGATTGTACCATGTTATTCGGATCAACATATTCGCGAATCGCCCGCAAGACTTTTTTAGGTTCCTTCGAAGAGAAAGTATAGGTTCCGTTCTTCTTAGTTTGAATGGCATAGCGCGGAATCCATTTACCCTTGAACATAATAGAAGCAATCACATGATCTACTTCCTCCCAAGGAATTTGGATGAATTTACGTGCATCACGATCATTGAAAAATTCGAACCCCTTATCGCCAATCATAATTTTCCCATAATCGGTCATTCCCATATGAGAAGTGGCATTCATGACTAAGTCAACTTGGGTGTTGATTGATTGAACCATTGCTTTACTCCATCTCCTTTTATTTCACTAGTCATTATACTGGTTTTTAGGTTTTTAAGCAAAAGACATAAAAAGCCTAGGCATCACTGCCCAGGCTAAGTTTTTCTTACATTAGTCCTACTAGGTGAGCAAGGATACCCACTACGAACAAACCAAGAATGATGATGATTGGTGAAACTTTCTTCTTAAGCAACCACATACATAGAAGTGTTAAGCCCAAGCCAGCTAATCCTGGAATTAAGCTGTCCAAGTTATCTTGTAATGTTGTTACTTTTACATCGCTTAGTGAAAGTCCAGCTGCTTGTTGTTCTAATGCTGACTTGATTCCTTCAGCACCTGATGGCAAGCTGCCCCAGTCAATAAAAGCACCTTTGTCTAACTGAACTTCTGATACAGTTGGTTTGAATCCAACAGATACCCACCGGTTAACCAATGAACCAAGGATGAACATCCCCAGAATTGAAGCCCCTTTAGTAATGTCTTGTAATAAACCACCTGATAAGTCATCAGTAATTTTAGAACCTGCTTTGTAACCAAATTCTTGAGTGTACCACATAAATGCCATACGGATAGCATTCCAACCAACAAAGTAGATGATTGGTCCTAAGATATTTCCAGCTAAAGCTAGAGAAGCAGCTAACGCACCCAGGATTGGTTTAACAGTGAACCAGAAAACTGGATCTCCGATACCGGCTAAAGGTCCCATCATACCAACCTTAACCCCTTGGATTGCTACGTCATCTACAGGAGCGCCATTTGCACGTTCTTCTTCCAGTGCCAATGTTACACCGATAATTGGTGAAGCTACATACGGATGTGTATTAAAGAATTCTAAGTGACGTGTCAATGCAGCAGCACGATCTTCTTTATTAGGATATAATTTCTTGATCGCTGGGATCATTGAGAAGGCCCAACCACCATTTTGCATACGTTCATAGTTCCAAGAACCTTGAATGAAAGTTGAACGCCACCAGATGGAAATGCGATCTTTTTTCGTTAATTTTATTTGCTCTGCCATTTCGTGTTAGCTCCTTTCTTAATAGTTATCAATAATATCGCCTAATGGGTCACCAGTATTTGAACCGCCGCCGTTACCTGAGCCGCCGCCTTGTTTAGAAAGCGCCAAGTAGATAAGAGCAAGAGATACACCGATTGCACCAAGACCAATAAGAGTAATTTGTGAAATTGTTGCCAATACAAAACCAATTGCGAAGAATGGCCATACTTCTCTCGTAGCCATCATGTTAATAACCATTGCATAACCAACAGCTACTACCATACCACCGCCGATTGCCAAGCCGTCTGTTAACCAAACAGGCATAGATTCAAGCAAGCCGCGCACTGGACCTTCACCAATTGCTAAGATTAAGATAGCAGGGATTGCAATACGAACCCCTTGCATAGCGATAGCAATAATATGCCATAATTCAACTTTTCTGATGTCGCCTTCTTTTGCTGCTGCATCCATTAAATGTACGAATGCTGTAGCAATTGTACGACAGATAATTGTTAGCAATAGACCTGCAACAGCTAGTGGAACTGCGATAGCGATAGCTGAAGATACTCCAGCTTGTCCTTGTCCACCAAGTACTAAGATAATTGCAGATGCAATTGATGCCAATGCAGCATCGGGTGCTACGGCAGCGCCGATATTCGCCCAACCAAGAGCGATCATTTGTAGGGTACCACCAAGAATAAGACATGGCATTAGGTTACCTGTAACTAAGCCGATTAACGTACAAGCGATTACTGGTTGGTGGAAATGGAATTCATCCAAGATACCTTCCATACCAGCTAAGAATGCGACGATAACGACTAATATCATTTGAATAATATTTAATTCCATGATTATTAATCCTCCGTTTCTCTGATAAAATAATTATTTTTGTTTGTTCAATTCTTCTTGTGCTTTTTTCATGATTTCATCCATATCGCCTTTTGAATCATTTGGCACTTTACGAACATCGAAGCTTACGCCTAGATCTTTTAATTTTTTGAATGAATCTAAATCTTCTTGACCGAAAGCCAATACTTTGTTTGGTTGAACTTTACCCGGTGAGTGAGCCATTGAACCGACATTGATTGTCTTCAATGGAACGCCGCCTTCAACTGCTCTTAGTGCATCTTGAGGATTCTCAAAAAGCAATAATGCGCGTTGTCCACCAAAATGTTGGTCGTCTTTTGCCAGCTTAATCATTTGATCTACTGGTACAACGTGTGCTTTAACCCCTGGAGGCGCTGCTTGTTGGATCAATTTCTTACGAAGTTCATCCTTGGCTACGGTGTCGGATACAACAATAATACGTGTTGGTCCTGTCGTTTTTGTCCATGCAGTCGCTACTTGTCCATGCAGCAAACGAGAGTCAACCCGTGCTAAAACATAAGACAATGAACCTGGTGTTCCAGCATTTGAAGGTTGTGCTTGAGTTGGCGCTGCAGCTGCTTCAGCAGGTTCCAATTCTTCTGGTCTAACCTTTACTCCTTCTTTTGCAGTGCCCAAAATATGAGCGGCAATTTCATGAGCAGTATTCATTGATAAACGAGAAGCATATGCTTCAATCAACATTGGTAAATTCATTCCAGCAACAATTGCCCAAGTGTCTTTGTGTTCTTCAAACAAGCTGTTGGCTTGGTTGAAGGGGGTTCCACCCCAAAGATCGACTAAGAACAGCACTTCATCCTGATTTTCGAAAGAAGCAATCGCGTCTTTCATTTTTGC
This sequence comes from Candidatus Enterococcus ferrettii, assembly GCF_017377655.1. Lineage (GTDB taxonomy): Bacteria > Bacillota > Bacilli > Lactobacillales > Enterococcaceae > Enterococcus_A > Enterococcus_A ferrettii. Next base: position 56,445 of record NZ_JAFREL010000070.1, on the reverse strand, counting down.
CTTAACGTCATCTGGACCTTCGCTCGGCATCAAAGTAACAGCTGTTACATTTTCTTGTTCTCCAAAGATCATTGCTCCGGATTGCAAGATACCATTTGCGAATTCACCATGACTGGCAATGATAATTCCTACCATCTTTTTACCTCCTACTAGTATTGTTACAGTGTTAAATGAATATAAATAAGTTCTAAGAACCTGTAACCAAATTTTTTACGGCAGCATCTTTTCTTTTTGAATCTGTTGGATCAAATCATTTTTGCGATCCGAGGGAACCTTCCTTGTTTCCAACTCAATTCCATGTTCAGCAAGTGTTAAAAAGCATCTTACATCGTCTTCATCTAAAGAAATAAAATTAGTAACCATTTTTTTTCCTTCTAGAAAACGCATACCGCCAATATTAACTGACTTTAAGTCAACACCAGCTTCGACTACTTCTAAAACATCCTGAGGTACAGCAAACAGGAGCATCACACGCAATTGATCAAACAGCTGGTCATGATAGATTTCAACCAATTTTTTCTTTGTAATGACATTGGATTTAATCCCAGGCGGAGCTGCTTGCTTTAACAGGAATTTACGCAATTCGTCATGTGCCACCTCATCGCTGACAACAAGGATACGTTCCACGCCAGTAGCCTTAGACCAAACCGTAGCTACTTGTCCATGAATCAATCGATCATCAATCCGAGCCAGTCGGACATCCATCACCATTGCGCCACCCCCAATTCTGATTCAACTTATTTAAAAAGCTTCAATGTGCGTTTGAGTACACAAGCACTCACTTATATATAAGCAAGTGCCGTGCCAAAATACACTAGATTAAAAAAGCCTTAAATCAAGCCTTTTCACAGATACACAAAAAGCGATACAGTATACTGTATCGCTTTTTGTGTATCTTTATTGAACCAATTCTTCATGGTTTCTTAATAGCTGGTAAATATAGTATCGTTCAGAATCAGGAAATGTAACCTTCAGTTGATTTTCCAAATCATTCAATCCACGATTCAGTGTTGTATTGTCAGTCACATGCTGATACTCAGTCAAGGTTGGTTTATCAATATGCAAAGGTTGATTTAAAATGCTTCGTTCAATCGCTCCAGCCATATGCATGACGAAATTTACCATTAATGCATAATCAGAGGAATGGCCTTCATCAAGAATAACTGAATTAGCCAAACGCCAGACCGGTTCGATAATTTTCTTGGCATTAATAAAGGTGTAGCTTTCTTCCATAAAACGGATACATAGATCTCTTGCCGTTTCATGGCTCAGCTCAACCTCCATTTGATTCTCCAAATCATTTTCCAGCAACAGCTCATCAATCACTTGATCTGCCCGCTGATTAATAAATTTTTCCATTGGAATGTATGGGGCACCAATTTTAGGATCCATAATTCCTGTGGTTGCGATAATTTTGTAGTCCTTTTTTAATTGAGGGATTTTAGTGCCAATTTCTGTAACTGAAAGTGTCAGCACTTGTATGTGATCCAGCTTGCGCTGTTTCAGCGGCCACTCAATAATTTCTTTCAGTCGCTGAGCAGTCCCTTCACCAGAAGCACAAATCGCCAGAATTGCCTGTTTTTCTTCTGATTTCGGCTTTTCTTCTTCTAAAACAACTTTTCCATACCCACGGAAGCCTTTTAAAGACTCATACAACTCTTCGATTCCTGATCCTAATACACTAGACTTTCTGGCAGCCTCTACCACTAGTGGTGTCGTGACCATATCTAAAGTTCGAATCGATATACCGGTTTCTTTTTGCAGCTCATCGTTAAATGAAGCCAACGAACCCATGTCTACCATTAGCAGGACACCGCTGCCTTCTTCCACCTGAAGAACCGCCTCGCGAATTTTTTCAAAAGCCGTTCGTGGATGCATATCCAACGGCATATCAACCGCTCTTAAATTATTCACATCCAAAAGTTCTCTCACTACTTGCGCCATCGAAGAAGCTGTACTATTTCCATGTGCAGCAACTACCACACCAATTTTCCCAGTTGGTTGATCTTCTCGTAACGAAACCAATAGAACGGTCAAATAGTAGTCTTCGCTATCAGGAATTCTCACTTGAAATTCATGCTCCACCAATTGCCGAATTTCTTGAGCTACCTGGAACTCTTTCGGGTAGTTCGTCGCCATCTCGCGAATGTTCGCATTGGTTTCTCGCGTTTCTCCTTCATGAATTTTTTTCAAGAAAGAAGAAATATGCAAGCTCATAGCATAAACAAAATTTTGTTGAAAATAGGTATTTAATCGTTCACTTACTAAGGTTGCAATTCGATTGCTGACTTCGATAACGTGCTTGTCAACAAACTCAGCCAAACGAGTTTCAGTATCAAAGTTAAACCCATGATCTTTGTAGAAGGATTTCAAATGAATGTTAATATCCGTTGAAATAAAATGATTGATCGTTTCCTGATCCAATCCTTCCATTTTTAAAAGAGCAGCTTTATCACCAATAATATCATAGAGGTTATACGGCAGCTCATACGTATCCGTTTTAATTAATTCCTCAATTTCATTTGGCGTAACAATCATCTTCGGCTCCAGATATGGCGAAATATCCGTTGATTTTATTCGATCCGCCGATAGTTGTACCAAGCCTGACTTAATTCCATCGGTTAAATCATTCAGGGCAATACTAATTTTATCCTGGTTCATGTGCAGCATAAATCCACGAGCACATACCAGTTGGACATTTGATTTTAACTGCCCGACATTTCCGTAAGTCACACTGCCCAACAAAGCCTTAACCACATCTTCAGCCAAAGTAATATTGCGTTGAATTCGATTGGCCTCCATTGCTACCATCACCCGCACCAATTCAATCTGTTCGGCAGCTGGCCGACTATTAAAAGATGGCATCTGAATATTAATGGGGATCCGACGGACAAAGGTATCTAATAAAGAAGAATGAGGGTCTTCTGTTGTAGCTCCCACAATTCGAACGTCTGCTTGATGATTCTTACCGGTTTCACCTAGGCGATTATAGCTGCCATGATCCATAAAGTAAAAAATCATTTCCTGACCTTCTGGTGGCAACCGATGAATTTCATCTAGAAAAAGCATTCCACCATCTGCTTGCTGAATCAAGCCTTCTTTGTCGCTGTCTGCTCCGGTAAAAGCACCTTTTACGTAGCCAAATAAATGACTCATTAATAATTCTGGATTGTTCGCGTAATCGGCACAGTTAAAAACCACCAACTCACGTTCTTCATTAATTACCTGTTGCGACTGTGCAAATTGGAACATCGCATGGGCAAAAAAAGTTTTACCTGAGCCGGTAGGTCCTGTAATCAAACAGTTCAACCCTCTCGGAGGATAGAGAATAGCTGCTTTTGCTTGCTCGACGGCATTGCGCATACTACCGCTGGAGCCGATGATTCGAGTGAAAACGTCTCCCTGCTTTTGAGTCAGAATCCGCTTTTCCGGTCGCTCCTTTTGAACGGTGGAAAATGCTTCATTCGTTACTTGAGCCAATCCCGATTTTTGAGCTTGTGCAAAATAGCGAACCGGCCGACCATCCGTCTTGCGTAAGGTCCCGTTTTTAACCAACAAATTCAAATCTTTACTAGCATTCGTTCGCTGAATCTGCAGCGCTTCTGAAACGTCATTGGTTGTCACATTGGCATGATCACAAACATACTGGTAAATCCGATCAATTCGTCGTTCCATTTTTCCACCCACTTTTAAGTGTATCGTTTTTCTCTATCTATTTCACAAAATCGTAATTATTTTCTAAAGAAATAATACACTAATTCTGTGTCAAACACAAAAGATTACCCTTTCCCTTTACGCATTTATAATATATTTCATTAAACAAATGCCTGTTTTAACGACTGATAAATACCAAAAGGTTATCCTTTCTTAACTAACAAATTATAAGCAACAGTAGTGTATTATTCTCCGGTCAGTGAATCCTAACCATGTTTTATTCTAATAGAAAAACGCTCCTTTAATTTAACTCAATAAAAAAGACCCGTAAAAACGGATCATTAAATCGCAGTAAAGAAAGTAATCGCCCCTAAAAAGATTCCGGGCAAGTTCGCAATTACTAAAGGCCAATCTTTTTGTTTCTTCAGAGCTCCATAGATTACCCAGCAGGTACAGTTAATCATTGCAACAAATGGTTGGATAGGACTCCCCTTATCTCCTTGAAGATTATTCAAAATCTGAGGAATGTAAGACACATACATCATCACTGATAACACTGATGCTGCCCTTCCTAGCTGTTGAATTTTGTGCTCTTTATCATTTTTTTTGCTCATTTTTACTCATCCTTTAAATAAACTTTTCTCTTAATTAGTATAGCACAGACACCTTTAATCACCTGTACAGGACACTCTTAAAGCAGCAATTAATTAGACGTAAATTGTTCCTAAAAAGCAATAAGTAAAAGATTTGAAGCGGAAGCAGCTTTTACTGGAATTAAATTCTGCTCTCATTGGGGCAGCTATCCTATTCTCTACTGCAAAAGTAACGCCAGCAATTAGATTGCCTTTATATAGACATAGAAGACTAGGATTATGGTGATTTAAACGGATGAATTTATGTATAGAAAGCTCTGCTGGCAATTAGCTAAGTCTTTTCTTCTTTAGTCTGCTAAAGACTTTTGCATAAGATTCATTCCTGATTTTTCAAAGAATGATTTTTCTTTTCTTCCTAATTTTAACCCTATATAATAGAAGAAAACTGATTGAGGAGAAGCGTTATGAATGAATTATTAACAGAAATCTTCCAAACGGCCGAAAAGGAACAAAAAAATGAGCAGCAGCTGGTACTAAAGCTGATGGAAGAAGTGGGTGAAACTGCTCAGGCCTTGCTATCCAGCCAAAAAGCCCCAGGGAGCGAATACAAGCACCTAACAACTGAGGATGTACAGGAAGAATTAGCTGATACTTTGTTGGTCACTCTCGCACTTTTCCAGAAACTAGGTGTCAGCAATGGACAATTGCACTGCTTGTTGCGAACTAAATTGGCTAAGTGGCAGGCAAAGCAAGATGCCTAAGACAGCTGGATACTATCCTATCCAAATTCCTTATCTGTTGTCTGAACCCTTCCAGCAATACGTTGATTATCAGGAAGATTCAGTTGCTTCATTGAGTGAATTTGTCATTTGCTGCTGGCAGATGATTCCTCGTACTAAAGAAATTCAGCCGCTCGAAAACATCATTATTGCAGATGGATGCATTGATTTAGTTGTAGCTTTTGACCAGCAACAAATAGGATTTTCCGGTACTCGAGAGACCGATTTTCATTTCCCGGTTTCATCTACCGAACGCTTCATGGGCCTTCGCTTAAAACCCGGCGCTTTCGCTCAACTTTTTCAACGATCAGCTGAACAAGGCATGGATCAATTTTTACCCATCGAAAGGATCGACCCTGATTTTGATTCAGAAGAATTCTTCAAGCACTCTTTTTCTGAAGCAAAAGAATACCTGATTGCTTATTGGGAGAATCAATTGATGACAAGAACAGCTGATGCCTACACTAGATTGTTTGATGAACTAACTGACCAGCTGCCAGCTTCAGCAGCCGAATTATATGATCAACTTGGGCTAAAAGAACGCAGCTGCCAACGGATTTTTCAAGAGAAGTATGCCCTATCGCCAAAAAAAGTGCTTTCCATTTTACGCTTTCAAAAAGGCTTGAATGACTTGCTGCAGACCAATGAACAAACTACCTTGAATTATTATTACGACCAATCCCATTTTATCCAAGACTTTAAGCGCAACATTGGGATTACGCCTCGAGAATTAATTCAGTATTACCGTAATTGACGGATTTTTCCTATCGGTTCCAGCATTTTTACTTTAAAGTAGAAAAAAAGGCGGCTCACACGAGCAGCCGGTAGGAGGATTATATATGTATCAACAATTAACTGCTAATTTAATGGTAGATAGCATCGAAGAAACACTGTCTTTTTATCAAGAAAAATTGGACTTTACCCTAGTAGCATCCGTACCTAATGAAAAGGGTTATTTACAGTTTGCTATTGTAGAAAAGGATGGACTGCATCTGATGTTTCAAGAGCGTCGCAACATGATGGAAGAATATCCAATGTTGGAAGCCTCTGCTACTAAGCCTGGGATTACTTTATTTATTAAAGTCACAGATTTTGATCAGCTCTATCAATCGCTGAAATCCAACGTTTCCTTGGCAGCCGATCTCCACGAGACCTTCTACGGTACCAAAGAATTTGCCATTCTTGATAACTCAGGCTATGTGTTAACCTTTGCCGAAAACTAGAATCACGTCCCAGCTAAAATTTAGCTGGGATTTTTTATTTGAAGCTCCAACGTTTCTTCAAGAAGCTGGTTTGTCCAGCTGTCGCCTTTTCATATTTATCCTGCAGGTCGGCATAGTAATTCATCCAATGGTTTAGATTTTCAGTCACTCGCTGCTTTTCTTCTGCCAGACTGATTTCCTTTTGTTTTAAGCGTAAATTCTCCTGCTTCAGCTGTTTGTTTTCCAAAACCAAAGTCTCAACAATTTGTTCATCCAAAAAGGGAATCTTTTCAGACGAGATGAATTCCCTAGTGTTTTCCGTCATTTGATTACTGAAAAAACGCAGCATTCGTTTGTCCTCAAGACTCAACTGCTGCTGCTGATCCAAGAGCTTTTGCAGCTGGATAATCGTCTGATCCTTTTGCTCCAGCTGCTCCAAAACAAACTCACCCACACTGGGAAACCCTTTTTCTTCTATGGGGTCTTCCAAAATCTGCTCTCTCGGCGATTCGCTAGTGATTCGTTTTTGTTGGCGCAATCGCTGATTATCAACAATTAAACGAATGAACTTTGTCTGCTTGCTGCTTAAAGCAGACTTGCCCACTACGACAATTCCCATTTGATTCAGTATTCTTTTTATGGCTCCTTTGCTTACCAACAATTCCTGCGCTAACTCTTCTATCGTTTTCTCCATGTCTTACTCCCCTAGTTAACGTTCTTTTTTACCTCTCATTCAGATTATAAATCAATCAATATCGTTTAACAATCACGCTCTTTTACGGGAAAATCCCTATTTTTTATAAAAAATGAGTCCTATATCAATTGAAATTTAGCAGTTATTTATCTTAGTTACTCTCTAACAAACATCCTGCTCGTCGAAAACCCCATCTTTACTTATTTTCAGTTAAATACAACTCTGAAATTTTAAGGAAAAATGACAAGGAAAATAAAAGACTACAGCGACCTATTTTCTGGCTGCTGTAGTCTGGTTGCTCATTTAATAGGAAAAGGGGAATCCCTCATTACTTGCTGGATCAGTTGCAGCAACTTCTCCTGATTGTCATCGGCTGCTACCCGATTGGATTTCAATACTCCGCAGGAACGGCAGCGATGTATAATTGCCCATTCCCCTTGACCTTTCGACCAAAGGCTGACCGCCTCCATGGTCCCTCGGCAAAGAGCTGCCCGATCCCCTGGACGATTATCGACATGTTTGCTAGCCAAACAATGAGGGCAATGATTCCGATGCTTGCTGCCAGCCGTTTCTGGAGCGGCAGCTTTTCCACACTCTTCACAGATGAAACTCTCGGTACACGATACTACACGATAATCCGGTTGTTTCAGCTGTTTAGTAAATTGAGAAATCTCTTTAAGACGCTGCTCCTTCTGCCGCAGATATCCTTCCTTGTCTTCCGTATAGCGAGCCTCAGCGGTAAGCTTCAAATAGCTTTCCCATCTTTCCGGCGAAAGTTCACCCGCTTGTAGAGCCGCTTTCACTCGGCATCCCGGTTCCTTTTGATGTTGGCAGTCGCTAAATTTGCAGTGCCCTAAATAATCACTGACATCAGAAAAGCTTTTTTCCAAGCCTTCAGAGCTGTCCCACATGCCTAGCTCCCGCATCCCAGGAGTATCAATAATTTGAGTACCTTCTTGTAAAAAAATCAACTGGCGATGACTCGTCGTGTGCTGTCCTCGCTGATCCTTGGCTCTGACCTTGGCTGTATCCATATAGTTACCCTTGGCTAAATAGTTCAACAAGGTCGATTTGCCAACGCCCGAAGAACCTAATAAGACAATGGTTTTGTTTGGTTGCAAGTATTCATCAAGCTGATTGATTCCGACGCCAGTTACAGCGCTGATCCCATGAACCTTCGCTCCTATAGCAACTCCTTCAGCTGCTGCAAGCTGGCGGGAATAGTCCGGCACTTCATCAATTTTCGTCAACAATACCACGGGTAAGCCGCCCGATTCCCAAGCCAAGCTCAAATATCTTTCCAGTCGTCGCAGGTTAAAATCGCGACCCAATGCTTGTAAAATAAAAACAAAATCAAAGTTGGCCGCTACAACTTGTCGTTTGTTACTGCCGACGGCTGAATCAGCCCGAACAAATAATGACTTGCGCGAATAGGTTTTTAAGATTAGGCTGTGATCTTGACCTCGATAATCTAGAGCTACCTTATCACCGACTGTAGGATAATCCTCAGCCTGTTCCGGGTAATTCCCTCGCTTCACCTTGGCAAATCCAGTGCCTTTAGTGCAGGTAAAGCCAAATAAATCTTTATGAACAGAAGTAATTAATGCTTCTTCTAAATAGTTTGTATTCACAATTTTTTCTCCTTATGTTTAGTTATCCTGCTCCCTTCTTGACTTTCCAGCTTTTTTCACATCATTGATCCATCAGCTGAAAAGCCGATGGTTGACACTTAGCATCAAACAACTCCACCTCTTTCTACTCACTTCCGACTATTTACCAGAGAAACGTCTTTCTCGCATTTCTTTATCTAACTGCTTTTGGGCTGTTTTCGATCCGCGATCTAAGTCGCGATTTCTTTTCCGAGTTTGGTAATCACTAAACAGGCTGTCTAAATCATAGTCTTGCGGGTACAGCTCCTGAGCTGACATCATCAATTGCACGCGCTGCCGCAGTACCTTAACGAGTTGATCATCTACCAAGACTTCGATTTGATCGTCACCCTCATCCTGATAAACTAAGCCAATCGCCTCAGTTTCCGTTAGCCGGACGCGATCACCCTTTTGATAAGTCATGATCTCCTTTTCTTTTCTAAACAAACTAGTCTCTTCCACTGGTTTGAAATTCTGTTTAGTCGTTTGATAATCTTTTTGATCAATATACTTTTGAGCCTGACGAATCAGCTCCTTAGACATATGCATCTTTTTCGCAATCCACAAAGCCTGACTGTCGCCAATTTCACCAACCTGCAGCCGATACTTCGGTGTTAAGGTTTCACGATCAAAAGCCATTGCCGCTGGAACAAAGTCTTCATGAATTTCAGCAAAACGTTTGATTTCGCCATAATGGGTTGTAGCAACAACTAAACCGCCTTTCTCATACATGGCTTCCATAATTGCCACTGCCAGAGCGGCGCCTTCATTCGGTTCCGTTCCGCTGCCGATTTCATCCAATAGAATCAGCGTGTTGCGTTTCACTTGGTTCAAAATCTGGGCGATATTATGCATGTGACCAGAAAAGGTACTCAAGGCATTTTCCAAATTCTGCTGATCCCCAATGTCTACAAACAAATTGTCTAAGACCGCTATCTTAGTTCCTGCTTGAGCTGGAATTTGCAACCCGATCATGGTCATCAACGTCAGCAAACCCACTGTTTTCAAGACGACTGTTTTTCCACCTGCATTGGCTCCAGTAATGACTAACCCGCGATAGGCTTCTCCTAACTGAAAGTCCAATGGTACCGCATCCTTCGGCAAGAAAGGATGGCGTCCTTTTTTAATCTCAATAATTTCCGACTTATTCACACTCGGTGTAATCCCCTGCAGCTCACGACTATATTTTGCTCGGGCAAAAATAATATCAAAGGCCGTAATAGTTTCCACCGCATAATCAATGACTGTTTCATATTCAGCGAACAAGCCGGTCAGCTCTGCCAATACCTGATATTCTTCGGCGACTTCTTCAGCCTTTAGCAGCGCATGCCGTTCGTTTAGCTTTGCGATAGCAGTCGGCTCAATAAAAACAGTTTGTCCTTTGCTGGATTGTTCCACGATCGTTCCGGACACACGATTTTTGTAGCTAGCTATAATCGGAACAGTGTAATGCTCACCCTTTTTGATAATTAAGGCTTCCTGCAGCATTTCCTTATTAGAAGGATGGCGAATAAACTTCATTAGCTTATCTTGAATAGTTTTCTCAGCTTCCTGCAGCTGATTACGCACTCGACGCAGGCTCTTGGAGGCATCGTCACTAACCTTTTTGTTATGAATTTTTTGATAAATACTTTCTTCAACCGCTTCTAGCTGCGGCAATTCCTTAGCATAATTGCACAGCAAGGGTGTCTGAAACTGATTTTTCTCAAAAAACTTAGTAATCATTCGGCTGCTGCGTAAAAAATCAGCGGCTTCGATCAGCTCCTGCGGTGACAAAATCATTCCTTTTTTTACTTGGCCGATCAAATGATTAATCTGACTCAAGCCCATAAAAGGAACATGCTGACTACTGTCAATGATTAGTCTAGCTTCCTCGGTTTCCTTTTGCCACATTTTAACCGTTGCCAAATTGCTTTGCGGTGTAATCGTGGCGATTCGTTCTTTACTATAGTCACCAATCGCTCGCGTTTGGATTTCTTTAATAATCCGGTCAAATTGTAAATGGTTAATTGTTTCGTTATTCATTGATCTCTTCTCCTTCTTTGAAGAGAGATACCCGTCCCTAAATAAATTATTCACCTAGAAAATACAAAAAAAACGATAGCCATACTATCGTCTTAGAACACACTCATTCTATCTATCGACAGGTATCACTCATATAAGTACGCCAAATAAACCTGCTTGTTTACTGGCTATTCAACTTACTGATTTAGATACCTGTTACACTCACAAAAATATCCCCATTCGCTCTAGGTTTTAATTTATTCTCAACAACACTATAACAAGTCGTCGAATTCTTGTCAACTTTATAAAAAAACGATTAGTTGAGGCAGCAAATCGTTAGAACCTCTTATCCTCGCCAGAAGGATTTAGAGAAAAGAATAAAGATCGGGAATATTTCTAAGCGCCCTACCAGCATAATGAAAGAGAGGGTTAATTTTGAAGCATCCGACAAAAAACCAAAATTCCCAGTTGGACCCACCAGATTAAATCCTGGTCCTACATTGTTAATACAAGTAGCCACAGCTGAAAAGGTTGTGTGAAAGTCCAGATTTTCTAGAGAAATAATCAACAATCCGCCAATAAAAACCACCGAATACAAAACCAAAAATCCATGAATAGTGTTCATGGTTTTAGGAGCAACCGCATTGCCTTCATAATTTACTGTAACAACGCTTCGTGAGTGAAGCAGCCGTTTTACTTCCTTTAATGCACTTTTAAATAGCAGTAAAATACGCGAAACTTTAATTCCACCGCCTGTTGAACCAGAACAGGCCCCCACAAACATTAAAAGCAGCAAAACCGTTTGCGAAAACATCGGCCACAAATTGTAATCAGTAGTAGCAAAGCCGGTGGTCGTGATGATAGAAGCTACCTGAAACACCGCATAACGGAAAGCTTTCATATAAGAGTGATACATAGGCGCAATATTGAGCGTCACCCCCAGCGTTGCCAATGCGATAATTACCAGATAACCACGCAGCTCTTCGCTTTTCAACACTGGCAAAATCTTACCTAACAGGAAGAAATAGATCAGATTGAAATTGACCCCAAAAAGAATCATGAATACTGTAATAACTCCCTCAAGATAAGGGCTATTGTACAATCCAATACCCGCACTTGTCATAGAAAAACCACCCGTTCCAGCAGTCGCAAAAGAATTCAGAACACTGTCGAACAATGGCATACCGCCTAACAGCAGCAAAAGAATTTCGATAACGGTTAAAATAGCATAAATGACATACAGAATTTGCGCCGAAACGCGCACCTTGGAAACCAATTTGCCGACAATGTGTCCCGGCATTTCCGCCTTCAAAATGTGCATTGTTCGCCCAGAAGCCAAAGGAATAAAAGCTACTGTAAAAACCAACACGCCCATTCCACCGACCCAGTGAGTGAAGCTGCGCCAAAAGAGACTAGCACGACTCATTGTGTCAACATCAGATAAAATAGATGCCCCCGTTGTTGTAAAGCCAGACACCGTTTCAAAAAAAGCATCAACAAAGGAAGGTATTTCGCCTGAAATTACAAAAGGCAGTGCACCAAAAAAAGAGAGCAATAGCCAGCTGACACCTACAATGAAAAAGCCTTCTTTCGCATAAATCGTCCGATCAACCGGTGCTTTATGCCCCATCAGTACGCCAATCAGGAATGTGCCAATGAAAACTATTCCATAAGCTGCTCCTGTCTTTTCGTGATTCAGCAAAGCAACTAACAAAGGCATCAGCATGAACAAAGCTTCCACCATCAGTAATTTGCCTAATGTGAATACAATCATTTTTTTATTCATGGTTTCTGGCATTATCTCCTAATAATATCGTTTAAGCTGCAAATTTTATTATCTGTGGTAATAATCACGATATGATCCTTTAAACGGATGACCGTTTCTCCTTTTGGAATGACAAAACCTTTGTCCCTGGAAATAGCCGCAATCAAAACGTTCTCTTTCAAATTCAAATCTACAATCCGCTGGTCGATAAAACTGGTGTGAGTAGTCGCGATAAACTCCATCGCTTCAAGCTCGTCATTGACTAACTTGTGTAAGGTTTTCACACTGCTATCATCATCTTTATTATTCTTCGCACGCACATAGCGTAAAATATGGGTGGCAATTATATTTTTAGGTGAAATGACACTGTCAATATCCAACTGTTCCAGCACATTTGTAAAATTCGTCCGAGTCACCTTGGCTACAGTTTTCTTCGCCTTCATTTGCTTACCATACAGCGAAATCACAATATTTTCCTCATCTAAACCAGTCAGAGCAACCAAGGCGTCAATATTTTCGATGCCTTCTTCAATCAATACTTCCTCTTCACTGCCATCAGATTCAATGATGGTCACTTGAGGTAACTTGCAGGCTAGCTCCAGGCAACGAACCGGATTATTTTCGATAATTTTTACCTGAATGCCATGCTCAGTTAATTGACGTGCTAAATAGAAAGCAATCCGGCCACCACCAACCAAAATCACCCGTTTGGTTTTTTGCTCAAACAGACCGATATCCTGACAAAAACGTACCAAATCACGATGCTCGCCCATAACATGAATCCGATCGCCCCGTTCCAATACAAAATTACCATCCGGAACGATCAATTCATCCTGACGCTTTACCGCACAAATTAAGACATTGGTTTTAGAAATATTGGTCAGCCGATTCAACGGAACACCATTTAAGCGCGTATTCTCTCTTAAACGAAACTCAGCCAACTCAATCTTTCCGCTCACAAAAGTATCTACTTTAAAGGCGGATGGAAACAACAAAATCCGTCGAATCTCATTGGCCGCCTCTAGTTCTGGGTTGATAATCATCGACAATCCCAATTGATCCCGCATAAAGGAGCGCTGCTTCAGATACTCTGGATTACGAACACGGGCAATCGTGTTTTCAGCCCCCATTCTTTTTGCCATCAAGCCAGCTAGGATATTCAGTTCATCAGAAGCTGTCACCGCAATAACAATCGCAGCCTCCCCTACTTCTGCCTCCTGCAATACATCGAAGGTGGCTCCGTTCCCAGTAATTCCTAATACGTCAAACTGATTCACAATTCTTTCGACCTTTTCTTCGTCCAGATCAATGATTACCACATCGTGTCCTTCATCTGACAATTGTTGAGTCAAGGCTTTTCCTACCTTACCGGCACCTAAAATGATAATTTTCACCAATATCCCCCTGTTCACCTACTTCTTTATATTTTAGTGCATTCATATTAGGAATACAACGTACATTCCAAACAGATTTTTAAATATATTTTTTTATTCATTCGTTATCGCATTTTTTTGACAAATAATCAAAGAAAATTTTAGATTTTTCGAAAACCATCTATGCTATGATTGAACTAACCTGTTTTAAGGAGTTGACTTATGCGGATTTTAGAAGTTAAAAATCTTACCAAAACCTACGAAATAGAAGGCAATCAGTATAAAGCCTTGGATAACCTTACATTTTCCGTTGAGAAAGGTGATTTTGTCGCTATCATGGGAGCATCTGGTTCAGGAAAATCTACCCTGTTAAATATCCTCTCTACCTTGGACTTAGTTAGCTCTGGACTAGTACTGTTAGGAAACGAAGATCTCTCTCAGCTGCCAGAAAAACAACGGGCCGATTTTCGCAGCCAGCACTTAAGCTTCATTTTCCAAAACTACAACCTGCTGGAAAATTTAACCCTGCAAGAAAATATCGCATTGGCTTTAACCGTCAAAGGACATCCTAAACAAGAAATCCATCAATTAGTCATTGAAACTGCTGCTAAATTAGGAATTGAAGAACTATTAGCCAAATACCCTCACCAAGTTTCCGGGGGTCAGCGACAACGCTGTGCCTGTGCACGCGCTCTGGCAACCTCACCTGATCTGATTTTAGCCGATGAACCCACCGGTGCCTTGGATACTCAATCAGCAAAGCAATTGCTGACCATTTTGAAATCCATGAATGAAACGCAGGGAACGACAGTATTGCTAGTCACTCATGATGCCGTTGCTGCCAGTCATTGTCAGCGTGTCTTATTCATGCAAGATGGCCAATTCGTTAATGAGCTTCACACAATAGGTCAAACCCAAAAAGAAGACTTTCATCAAATACTTGAATTGATAGGCGCTTTAGGAGATGGTGACGATGTATCTTAACTTGATTCTGCGTAACGCCCAACGTTCGTTAAAAGAATATCTAATTTACACTGTTACTTTAACCGTACTAATCTCAATCATTTGTTTGTCTAATATTGTTTCGACTATTTCAGCTAAAACTGGAATTGAAGGTTCATCTCTTCCGGCACTGATTGTTCTAACCGCTGTAGCTATGCTCCATTACATGAATCAATTCTTCCTTAAGCAACGTTCAAAGGAATTAGCGACCTATTCATTATTGGGGATGAATAAGAATCGAATTGCCCAGTTGATTTGTGTTGAATTATTTTGTTTGGGAGTAATTTGTTTATTGCTTGGGAGCTCTTTGGGTGCTGTACTTTTTAGTATTTTTACTTTATCGGCTGGCTCAAGTCTTACGCTAAACGTTCCCTTATTGACAGTTTTCGGTCAAAACCTTGTCTGCTTGCTGCTGATCGAACTGTTTACAGCCCTTCTTTTGCATAGAAAAATCAGGAAAATGCCACTAGGTCAGCTGATGGAAATGAAAGCTCAGCAGGAACAAAAAGAACGACACTCCTTCAGCTTTTGGAAAAAAAACTTTACGATCAGTGCGTTGAGTACCGTGATTATTAGTGGTCTAATAATTTGGGATTTTGATACTTTTGGTTATTCGCTTACTTCTATACTGAGTTTGCCCTTAATGGTTACTATTTATTGCTTTTACAAAACAGGGTTCATCGGTCTAAGAGAATACCGCCGTCCGGAAAATATAGAACTATATGAAAATAACCGTATACTTCGCATTAGTAAGCTTCTTAGCAACCATCGGACAAATGCGTTATTGTACACAATTCTATCCTTGTGTTTGTTGTTTGCTTTTGCCTCATTGGCCTTTGCTAATGCGTTGAAAACCGGATTGTTTTCAACTTTTTCCATTTCCGAATATATGATTTTTCTACAAAGTGTCTTAAGCTTCATATTTACTTTTCTCTATTTTTGTCTATTGTCGCTGCTGCAAATGGTCGATAGTTATCAAACAAGAAATGATTTTCGCATTTTACATTATCTTGGCAAGGATGTGACTGCTTTAAAGAAATTCTCCTTAATCGACCTATTAACACGCTTTCTTTTGCCAATTGTTTCATTTTTACCGGTTACTGGTCTTCTGTTGCTAGGTATTTCAACAGGCAATTTCTCTTCTCTCCTTGTTCAGTCATTTTGGGCTTCTGCTAAAACTTATTTTGTCGTTCTATCAATTTTAGGCATTCTTTTTTCCAGCGTGACCTATCAGCTGAACACCCGAACCATCAAAGAAGTCATTCAGTCTTAGATCAAAAAAATCGGTCCCAATGGATCGATTTTTTATCTTAAAAATATTTTCTGACCTTTTGCTGATAATCTCGATAATTTTCACCGAATTCAGCTGCAAGATAAGCTTCCTCTTGATTAATCTGAAGATGAAAAAGGAGCATAGCACCAATTGCCAGTGAGATTGTTAATATGTTCGGAAACACTAACGCCATACCTATATACAAACAATCAAAACCTACAAATGCCGGATTACGACTGTATTGATAAATCCCTTTAGTCACCAGTTCAGTCTCTTGCCCTTCACTAAACCCAACACGCCAATTATTCTGCATCGTTCGCACAGCGACAATAAAAATCCCCGTTCCTAAACAAGCAATGCCTAATCCCAATATACTTAATAGCAGGGGACCTGGTTTAGAAAAAAAGGGAGAAATAAACTGAACGATTCCTCCCGCCACAGTTGCCGTTCGCAGCAGCTTTTCAAAAAGCACTATTTCTTTGGCTTTCTCACGCTCACCTAAAAAGTTCACCCGAATCCCCCGACGTGCTAACAGAACGGCTTTTATAAAATAAGCCGAATAAAAAGTCAGAACAATTCCCAACATCAATCCTCTAATTATCATTTAGAATACCTCGCTTTAATATGTCTAATTATTCATATGAACATTATCACATGCGACCAATTGACTAGTCAAGCGTTTTCAAGACCTACAGCTAATCACGCACATTAATATACCCTTTCTGTATTCAACGAAAACAGAGGAAAAAACGTGAAAGTGACGGTTCTATCCACAGTTAGCCTCTGATTTATGCTCTGTTCCTTACCTTATTTAAATAGAAGATTTGATTCTTTCATTGAGTCAGCCTGATCAACGGATGAGCATGCTGATAGAATCTGAAAATTTAGGATCTTCTTAGCAGGTCAACTCTATTTTTTAGAATTAGCAACTTGATCTATTTTTTCAAGCCATCAAAAAAGCCCACCGATTGGTGAGCTTTTCTCAAGACTAGCCTTCCTAAGCGACTGTTCTTCTCTCCGTAAACAGCGCATAAATTAACCCAATCGAGAAGCCAACGAGCGCTGGTAAAATCCAACCCATACCGATGTGAAAAAAGGGTAAGTATTTTCCAACGAAAGTTAACAGCGAGTCGACAACAGGCAGTCTCAAAATACCTGAAGGGCTAGCTGCCAATCCATCAAAAATTGCTGGAATAATAGTAAACGCGGTGGTCATTTGATAAACAACCTTCCGCTGCTTAAAGAGTGGACTGACAATAGACAATAAAATCAAGGTCATTGCTAACGGATAGACAAACATTAAAACAGGTAAAGAAATTTGAATAATTTTTGTTAATCCAATGTTCGCAAACAAACAAGGCAATACACTAGCTACGACAATGAAAAATTGATAGCTGCGCTTTGGAAATAGCTCAACAAATGTTTCTGAGAAAGCTGTAACTAAGCCAATTGCTGTCTTCAAGCAAGCGGAAATAACTATCAATGCCAACAAGATACTGCCAGCTGTCCCAAGATATTCATTCGCAATTTGTGCTAATGCAATACCACCGTTTTCACTCAAGGCAAATTTCCCAAGACTCATTGCTCCCAAATAAGCCAGCAAAGTGTAAATGATCCCCATCAATAGGATACTAATTGCTCCAGACTTAATCGTATCCCTAGCAATTTGGTTCGGCTTCTTAATACCCATGGACTGGATAGTTGTTACAATAATAATTCCAAATGCCAGTGAAGCCAAAGCATCCAAAGTATTGTATCCTTCGATAAATCCTCTAGAAAAAGCGGTCGTCTGATAAGCTGGCTGTACAACCGCACCTGCTACCGGACCCAATGGACGTGTAAATCCTAAAAACAACAGCGTACCCAGCAGAAGCAAAAAGATCGGATTCAAAAACTTCCCTACATAATCCAAAATCTTAGTCGGCTTACGTGAAAAGAACCAGGTTGCTGCAAAAAATACTAAACTAAAGGCTGCCAAAACAACTGATTGATTCCCACTATCAATAAATGGAGCCAAACCAATTTCAAATGACGTGGTGGCTAGCCGCGGCAACGCAAAAAAAGGACCGATAACCAGATAAATCAAAATAGTAAAAATAAAAGCATACCTTCGATCAATCTTTGAGGCTAACTCAAAAACCCCTTTACTTTGGGAAATCCCAATAGCGATGACACCTAAAAAAGGCAACCCAATTCCTGTAACCAAAAACCCCAGGTTCGCTTGAAAAACATTCTCCCCCGCCAACTGACCCATATTCACAGGAAAAATTAAGTTTCCTGCTCCAAAAAAAAGACCAAAAAGCATGGATCCTACATATAAATATTGCTTAAAAGAAAGCTTCTTCTCCAAAAAATCGCCTACCAACTATATAGTCTAAAAGAAACATAGAGTAATAGTACCTAAGAGTATGAAAGTTTACAAGTTATTCTCTTCAAATTTTCATTCTCAAGTTAAATGAAGTATCTTTTGGTAAAATATATGTACAGCAAAAATATCTGTGGTTTGACTATAAAAAAAACTAGAACCCTCGAAAGGATTCTAGCCATTAGTACTAATTAAGCTTCTTGAGCTGCTGGATATACTGATACTTGCTTTTTGTCGCGGCCTTTACGTTCGAAACGTACTACGCCGTCGCATTTAGCGTATAAAGTATCATCTCCGCCTTTACCCACGTTTACGCCTGGGTAAATTCTTGTACCGCGTTGGCGGTAAAGGATTGATCCACCTGTAACAGTTTGACCGTCTGCACGTTTAGCGCCTAAACGTTTAGATTCTGAGTCACGTCCGTTAGAAGTTGAACCGCCACCTTTTTTATGAGCGAAGAATTGCAAATTCATTTTCATCAACATGAGATGCACCTCCTGGTTATTGTTTGATAGTTTTGGTTTGAATGTACTGATCGTTCTCTTGTTCAATGGCCTGTAAGCCCAACAACAAATTTTCTAATAAAATTTGTGTGATATTGGTTTGCTCCTGAGTCAATCCTTCAGCAAGTTCGATATAAAGGTAACCACCTTCAACTTCATCCGCATCAATGATTGGCTGAGTTCCAGCTAGAGAATCAATGCCGTTAACGGTACTAATTGCTAGAGCAGAAACACCGGCACACACAATATCATGTCCGTATTCACCGGACTGTGCATGACCAGAGAGTTCAAAAGAAACAATCCGTCCTGATTCGTTACGTTTGAATGTACCTGTAATCATTTAGGCACCTTCTTTATTACGCTTTGATTGAGTCAATGACAACTTTAGTGTAAGGTTGACGATGACCTTGTTTACGGTGTGAATGTTTTTTAGGTTTGTACTTGAATGTTACGACTTTCTTTTGTTTGCCGTGTTTTTCAACTGTACCTTCAACGGTTGCACCTTCAACGATCGGAGCTCCTACTTTCGTAGTTTCACCGCCGACTAAAACAACTTGATCAAAAGTAACTTTTTCGCCAGCTTCAACATCTAATTTCTCGATGTAGATTGCTTGACCTTCTTCTACTTTGATTTGTTTGCCGCCTGTTTTGATGATTGCGTACATGCTTGTGGCACCTCCTTATAATTTATACTTAGACTCGCCATCACAAGTGACTTGCGTACTTAAGACTTGCTCTGTGCGGTTGTAGCTGTGGAGTCCACAATTACAACATTCTTAGTTTACTAAAAAAATACTATCAAGTCAATGATTAAATTATTGACGAGTGACCGGGTTATTCTTTACTATAGAAAGGCGAGGTGAAATACATGGAATATCCGAAAATACTAGTAAAGCTGGTCCAAAAGAGATCTGCCGGAATGCGCTTGGAAGGTTTTGTCACTGGACAAGGACCCATTAAGCCAAAACTGATGCTGGTTGGTGAAGCACCTGGGCGTAACGAAGTCGAAAACTTTATTCCCTTTAGCGGAGCTGCCGGTAAAGAATTGCTGAGTGCTATGGCTTCCATCGGACTAACTCGAGAAAACACTTATATCACTAGTGCCGTTCGCAGTCGACCTTTTAAGGAAGTGCATCGCATCAATCGCCGGACAAATCAGGAAGAAACGGTTTATCCCAATCGGACACCTTCAAAAAAAGAAGTGTTGGCTCATGCCCCGATACTGGATTATGAACTGTCCATTATTGATCCACCTGTAATTGCTACCTTAGGCAACATTGGGTTACAACGACTTCTGGGGCCTGACCATCAGATCACTGAGCTGCATGGACAACTTTATCAAGGACCGGTTCAAGAGCTGAATCAGGAACAAAACGGGTATCAATTTTCTCACAAAGAATATTTAGTCTATCCCTTGTATCATCCAGCCGCAATTTTTTATAATCGTTCATTAACAGAAAGTATCGCTGAGGATTGGAAAAACCTCGGCTTATTATTAGAAGAAAAGAGGTAGCAACATGCGCAACGAAATGATGCACCGTCCAATTGTAAATCAGGACGTTTTACACTACATGCGAACAGAACAAAAGCAATTAACCGGCAAATTAGGCGAATTAGAAACCTATGCTCATGAACAAGGGATCCCTGTTATTCCTCATGAAACTGTCGTATTTATGCAATTTCTGCTAAAACAATTACAAGCAAAGGAAGTTTTGGAAATCGGAACAGCGATTGGTTTTTCTGCCAGCTTAATGGCTGAAACTTTAGGCGAAGATTCCCATATCACCACCATCGATCGCTTCCCAGTCATGATCGAAAAAGCCAAAGCTACTTTTGAAAGAATGGGTTTAGAAGATCGAGTGACTTTATTAGAAGGCGAAGCAGCCGAATTATTACAAACGCTTGAAGGCCCCTACGATTTCATCTTTATGGATAGTGCTAAATCAAAATATATTACTTTCTTACCAGAATGCTTGCGTTTGCTAAGACCTGGTGGTGTGCTGATGGTAGACGATATTTTCCAAGCTGGAACTATTTTCCACCCGATCGAAGAAACACCACGGAAAAATCGAGCGATCTACCGCAAGCTGAATGAGTTTTTAGAGACTGTCACTAAAGCTCCTGACCTAACCTCCAGTTTGCTTCCTTTAGGCGATGGCGTAGCATTGATTACTAAAGAGAAATAAGAACGGCTCAATTTTTACTTTTTTCTTGAGAATTTCTATTTTCTCTTGTTCCCAAGGCAAAGCAGCATAAACTAAAGAGGAAAACACTGTATGGGAGGTCCTTTGCTTGAACAAAAGAAAGAATTCGCTGATTACTTATTTGATCATTACTATTATTACCTTTGGGTTAGTTTGGATTGGAACAAAAAATCGAGCGTCTGCTTCGCCGCAGGAATTGAATGCTTTGCCAATTTCGGAACCAGTTGTAATGGTCCCCGGCACAAATGGCAATGTAGATCAATTTGACGGGTTAATTAAAACATTGGAAAAGAAAGAGTCTGGTATTGATGTAGTGAAGCTCACTGTCGAAACAGATGGCTCGGTCCAAGCAGCTGGCAAATTTTCGGCTGGAACCCAACATCCGATTTTAGTCGTTGCCTTTGATGATGGCTCAGATGAGTCCCTTTCTAAGCAATCTGAATGGCTGCAAAAGGCATTTGCCTATACAGAACAATTTTATGCCTTTTCTACCTACGACTATTTAGGTTATTCTAATGGCGGATTAATTCTCACTGGCTATTTAGAGAATGAGCAGCAAAAAAGTGACCCTACCCTCAATCATTTAGTAACACTCGGAACTCCTTACAACGGAACTGATTGGGAAGACAACGACAATAGCACTGTCTTTACCGAACCAAGAAAAAAGAGTCCCCTATTGATGGACTATTTAAAGGGCCGTGACAATATTCCGAAGAATATCTCTGTTTATAATATTAGCGGAAATGTTGACAATCAAAACACCGATGGGACAGTTCCCCTAACCAGTGTTTTAGCCGGAAGACTTATCTATGGCGATTCTAAAAGTTATCAAGAAATCACTATTGATGAAAATGCAGATCATGGATCGCTCATTGAGAACACAAAAACGGTGCAGCTGATCCAGAAATATCTGTTTGATCAAATAAAATAACTAAATAATGATTGACATTCTAAAGTAGTTTTTCTATAATAGCTATTGTTGCTAAACTACTTGTGCTAGTAGCTCAGCTGGATAGAGCACTCGCCTTCTAAGCGAGCGGTCGTGGGTTCGAATCCCTCCTGGCACGTAATAAACATCGTTTTAACTACTTATCGAGGTATTAACAGGAAGAGATTTACTGTTGATACCTTTTTGTTTGCTCAAAAGATCAGTTACCCATTTCCTAATACTTCTCACTGATAGCTCAGCAATTTTGATCACGTCAAAAATTAGTAAGTTAACTTTACTAGAAAGCGGTCATCCCACCTCTACTTGTGAAAAGGTTTTCATTTTGTTAAAATTATAGAAAAAAAGGGAGTGTTTTTTTTGAAAAATTACTTAGATTTAACTGGTCGTGTGGCTGTCGTTACTGGTGCATCATCAGGATTAGGTCGTGAATACGCAAAAGCTTTAGCTGAGAACGGAGCGAAGGTTGCCATTTTGGCTCGTCGGGTTGAACGTTTAGAAGAAGTAAAAAATGAAATTGAAGGTGCAGGTGGAGTATGTTTGCCTGCTCCTGTCGATGTCACTGACGAAAGTGCTGTGGTTACAGCAGTTCAAAAAGTTGTAGATCATTTTGGTAAAATCGATATCTTAGTGAACAATGCTGGATCAATTCAGGTGACACCTTCCGTTGATTTATCTTTGGCAGATTGGCAAAAGGTCGTGGATGTCAGCCTAACCGGATATTTCTTAATGGCACGAGAAGTTGGAAAAAATATGATTGAAAATGAATACGGCCGGGTCATTAATACAGGTTCGATGTTTGGTATCATAGCTGGCATGCAAATGCCAAACCTTGCCTATAATGCTACAAAGGGCGCTGTACCAAACTTTACCCGCAGTCTTGCGCAAGAATGGGCTCAGTACAATATTACTGTCAATGCCATCGCACCAGGTATGTTTCCAAGTGAGATGATGATAATCGACGAATCCGTCGAACAACTATTAAAATTCCGTACGCCACTTGGACGTCCAGGAAAAATCGAAGAGCTCTTGGGGCAATTATTATTGTTTGCTTCTGAAAACTCTTCTTATACTACAGGACAAACTATTGCCATCGATGGTGGCTGGACTGCGGTATAAAAATAAGAACCCCTCTTTTTGTTTGTCAGTAAACAAAAAGAGGGGTATTTTTAGGTTCTATGGACTGCATTAGAATTCCAAAATTCCTAGTTCTCTGCAATCGTTAATCAATCCTTTATCGGAAGCTCTTGAACTTCACGCCTATTGATAACCAATTTGACCACATCATACCAGCAAACCGCTGCCATACCTAGGAGAGCACACAATGCCAATTGTGGAAGTGATAGTGCTGCTAAGTCTAAAAAGCCGTTAATGGGAGAATAAATTAGACCGAGTAAAACAACGATGGTCCCACCTAATATTCCCCAAATCACTTTATCATGGCGCAACTGAAGGAAGGTTTGCATTCCCAGCAAATGATTCGAGCTGTTCACTAAGACTAAAAAGATATTAGAAATGATTAAAACAGTCAATCCCATTGTTCGTGCCAACTCATCATTAGTCGGTGCTTGCTGCAAACTAAGATAATAAGCGCCAAAAGATGCGATAAAAATGACCAGACCTTGAATCACACTTTTCACTAATAATTTTGTTGACAAAATACTCTCATAACGGCTTCTTGGTGGACGATTCATATTGTCAGGCTCACTTGGCTGTCTTTCCAGCACCACAGAACATGTAGGATCAATCACCAACTCCAGCAGCACAACATGCGTAGGTAGTAAAAATAAAGCTGTTTGGGCTATTCCTAAAAGCGGGCCGAACAAAGCAGTTAATGCAATCGGAATGTGTATGACAAAGATATAACCGATTGCTTTTTTGATGTTATCGTAAATTCTCCGACCATCCTTAATCGTGTTAACAATAGTAGAAAAATTGTCGTCCATCAGAATCAAATCCGCTGCCTCGCGAGAAACCTCCGACCCGCGTTTGCCCATCGCAATGCCAATATCCGCATATTTCAACGCTGGTGCATCATTTACTCCATCGCCCGTCATTGCTACAACCTCATCATTTTGTTTAAATGCTTTGACAATTTTCATTTTGTGCTCAGGTGTTACACGTGAAAAGATAGTCATATCCGTCACTTTCTCTGCCAATTCTTCCTCGTTTAGCTGATCAATTTCTTGACCTGTCATCGCATACTCCGCATTCGCAATTCCCACTTGCCTAGCAATAGCACTGGCAGTAATTCCATTGTCTCCAGTAATCATTACTACTTTAATTCCTGCTCTTTGACACTGTAAAATATCTTGTTTTATCCCAAGGCGCGGCGGATCACTTAATCCGATTAATCCTAAGAAAGTAAGAGAACAGTCTTTAATTGAGGCTGGAACTTCGTCTGCTGCTGCGACTACCTGCTCTCCTACTGCCAGAACACGCAAACCCCTTTTAGCAAATTGATCAATTTCTTTAAAAACCGCTTGCTGCTCTTCCTTTGAAAGATTAGAGATTGATAGAACACTTTCCGGCGAACCCTTAACTGCAATTGTAGGTCGTCCCTGTTTCTGCCAAACATGCCCCATCATTTTCAACTCATCAGTAAAAGGATACTCCGTTATTAACACATCAGAAAGCAATGCCTGTTTATCCCAATTATGCTCAGCTGCGTATTCCAAAATCGCAATTTCCATTGGATCATAGGGGTCAGTTTCGCAAGCTAAGCCCACAATTTCAGTGAAACGCTGCTGAACTGCTTGGTCTGTCACCCAACTATCAGTAACCGTCATCCTATTTTCCGTGATTGTTCCGGTTTTATCCACCGCTAGAACCGATACCGAGCCCATAGTTTCAACCGCTGGCAACTTACGAATCAACGATTGCTTTTTAGCTAAACGCCAAGCACCCATCGATAGAAAAATCGTCAGCACAACGGGGAACTCTTCAGGGATCATAGCCATTGCAATGGTAATTCCAGATAAAACACTCTGAATTATGCGGTCGGTAAAGGCTAAGGTATCATCATTGAAGAAAGTAACCACTGCTACAAGCAATAAAAAAATAAAGGCGATTATTGCACACACCTTTACCAGCTTGCCTATTTGTTTATCTAAAGGAGACGGAGCATTTTCTGCCGTCACTAAATGCTTGCCAATTTTTCCGTATTCCGTTTGTGTTCCGGTTTTATCCACTAGTATCGTCGCACTTCCTGTCGTGACCAGTGTCCCGGTGTAGACATAGTCCTCACGCCAATAATCCGCACCCAGATTTTCTTCAGAAAGAGCGAGTACTTTCCAGACCGCTTCAGCCTCCCCAGTCAACGAGGACTCATTTACTCTCAGATCACTCGCTTTTATAACGTAACCATCCGCCGGAATCTTTACTCCTTCTTCAATCAACATTAGGTCTCCAGGAACTAGTTCCTCACTTAATATCTCGACGGTTTGCTTATTGCGAATTACTTTGATTCTAGGCGCAGACAGGTCCTTCAAAGCATTCAAGGTTTGATCTGTCTTCCATTCCTGAATCACTTCAATTGCAATAATCACAACGACAAAAGTTAGCATAATCAGCCCATCCTGCGGCTCACCTAAAAAGAAATAAATCAGTGCAGCTACCACCAATAAGAGAAACATTGGTTCTAAAATAATATGAAGGACTTTTAAATAGAAAGGTTCCTTCTTCTTTTGTTCCAATTGATTTTTTCCATACTTTGACAATCGTTTTTCAACCTGATCAGTCGTTAAGCCATCCCAATTCGTTTTCATATCTATCTCTCCTCTACCAAAAATAAAAATGGTCCACTCATCATACCTGCATTTTTTGATGATTACGACGCCATTTTTCTATTTCTTAGGCAACTTTTACTGTTTAGCAGAAACGAAAAAAATAAAAGCTGGTCGCTTAAAAAAAATTCTATAGGCCGCCCTAATATAAATTTACGCGGGGTTAAAATTTGAATCAGTCTCCCCCTGATGGTCCCTCTAAAGTACAACGAAAGCTATTGGTGATCGTAACCTTTTACGATATACTTGTCTTTAAAATAACTGTACAAGCAAAGGAGGAGCGCTAGTGATTTACAGCATTGGAAAATTTTCAGAATTAACAGGCTTTAGCATCGATACCCTGCGCTACTATGAAAAACAAGAAATTATTATCCCTAAAAGAGACCATAATAATCGACGGATTTATGATGAAAAAGATGTGGAGTGGTTGGCCTTTATTCGTAAATTGAAGCTGACAGGAATGAAGCTGAAGGATATTCAAACTTATTCTAAACTCCGCTACGAGGGGGATAAAACTGTTCAACCACGGTTAAATTTACTATTGGCGCAATCAGAACTTCTCTACCAGCAGAAAGTCGAAATTGAACAGCATATCAGCTTTCTGAATCAGAAAATTACAGTCTATCAAAAGATGCTGACTGAACAAAATAAAACAGAATAACTCGCTTGACATGGAGTATACTCCAGCATGTATTTTTATTACTATACATGAAGGAGGACTCAAAAATGACCACTAAAAAATACACTGTAATCACTGGTGCCAGTTCAGGAATCGGCAAAGAATCGGCCAGAGCCTTTGCACGACGCAATAAAAATCTCCTCTTAATTGCTAGACGAGAAGAACAATTGCTTCAGCTTAAGCAGGCTATTCAAGCAGAAAATCCACAGATCGATGTCCAACTATACCCGACGGATCTATCCGTAATTCAATCTATCGAACCACTTTTTGAAAAACTGTCCGTTTACGAATTAGAAACCTGGATCAACAACGCCGGCTTTGGTATGTATGGTGAACTGGCAACAAATGACATTGAAATGATCGAATCCATGCTGCATTTGAATATCGAAGCGCTCACCTTACTGTCCACCCTATTTGTAAAAAAATACCGCAATACATCAGGTACTCAGCTAATTAATGTCTCTTCTGCCGGCGGCTACACAATCGTTCCTACGGCAATTATTTATTGTGCCACCAAGTTCTTTGTCAGTGCTTTTACTGAAGGGTTAGCCGATGAGCTGAAAACTACTGGCGCTAAGATGCAGGCCAAGGTTTTAGCTCCAGCCGCCACTAAAACAGAGTTTGGTAAAGTTGCTAATCAAGCAGAATCCTATGATTATGACCAAGCTTTTGGCACCTACCATACTAGTCAAGAAATGGCTCAGTTTTTATTACAGCTGTATGATAGTCAGCAAACCGTGGGCTACATTAATCGTGATTCCTTCACATTTGAATTAAGTCAGGGACGTTTGCCCTCAGCCGCTGGTTCAACAAACAACCAAAAGCTTAAATAACTATTTTTATGAAGGACACCAACTCCCAGCAATAGTATATCTGTGACCCAATCAGCCAATGGTCCAAAGACAAGGGCAACCAGCGGCATGGAGCTGTCCGTGATCATTTAAATCAGCGAGAACACTTTTCCCAGCAAACGCGGTTCAGCAGTTCATTTAATTGGTCACGATCTTTTCTTATTTTTGAATTAGTCATAGACAATTGATTTTGAGAAGCTAATTTGGAAATACTGCATTGACAACTGGTGTTAAAATACATGCTGCACCCGAACGGATTGCCTATACCCTAAAAAAGAAAACGGAAAGCAAAACAATTCACGTTCGTACTTTTCCAAAGCACCAAGAAGACAGCTGTAAAGCGAGTAAAAAAATCAGCAGGGCAATCGGAAGAAATGGAAACCATTGCAAAGCACTAGTGGTCTCTCCTGTTGAAAAAGCATTCAGTAGGAGAGACACAAAGTATCCGCTATAGCAATAAGGATAAACGATCCAAAAAGAAGTATTCGCTGCCAAAATAGCTGGAATTGTCAGCAAAAGGTTTAATCCAATCGACCAAAGCGGTTTGGAAAATAGAACTGTAAGCAGCCAAATCACTCCGATACATGGAAGCATGGTTAGGAACAATCCGCTGCACCACAATGAAATCTGAAGAACAGGTATTCCACTAGGCACTCCCATCATTTGCGTCGCTGCAAGTCCAGCAACGACAAAAACTAAAAAGAAAATAATGATTTCTGCCAGTAAAACGAACACCAGTAGACAAAATTTTGACAACGATAAGGCCGACCTGCTGACTGGCAATGTCATCATTTTGACTAAGCCTCGGTTTTGAGTTTCCTGTGCGGATAGCATGGTACAAAAGACAATCATGCTAAACGGTAAAAGATAGTACGCATACACTAATGCACTTTGGACAAACATTGCTCCCCAAGCATTCGTGTATTCTGAAGTAAAATATTGACTGATATTAGCAATTCCCGAAACGACTACCAAAATTGGTGCTATAAATAGCAAGGGAATTATTTTTGAACGCCTGATTTTCAGAAGCTCATTCTTTAGCAATTTAGAAAAATTCATGTAAAGCCACTCCTTATGCATAACGTATTTTTTTAGTTGCGATCAGACCAGCGGCTAAAAATATGACCACTTCTCCAAATGACAGAATCACTATTCTAGGATCAACCTCCGCTGTCATGGCTACTGCTGGGCGAAACAACAGGACAAATGGATGGAGTAAGAAAATAGCTGGCTTGACTGTAGCAAAGATTAATCCTGTTAAAAATCCAATTACACCGACTCCTAAGGGCAGCCAAATATTTTCAAAATGAGCAGCTATCAACAACATAAAGGTTAATACGGGTAAAGTTGTTGCAAAGGAATACCCCGCAAATCGCAGCAATGTAGTCCAATCAAAGGCTCCCTCGCTCAGCTTTGTCAAACCGATCCTTGCTAACGCGGCATTTTCCAGCACAATAGCCATAAACAGACCCCCTGTAAGAATCACAAACTTACTTAGGTAGTATTTCGATAACGTAATGGGTAGTACATACATTTTTTTTACTGCTTGTCCTTTAAATTCCAATTGATAAATTAAGCAAGCAGCCATAATCACCCCAAACAAATTAAAAATCAGCACTACTCCATATAATTGAGTCAGTAAAATATCCATCGGCGGCAGCGGAAGTCCCAACAAAGAATCCTTGCGAAGACCAAAATTTAGCAGACTGTATAATGCCCCTACTATGCCCACTGCAATAAGAATCCAAATGATCCCCGTGCGCTTTTCTTTTCGTAATTCAATCAAAAATTCCATCATAAGCGAGCCCTCTGTTTCCTTGCAGCATTATCTTTTTGGATCATTGTTAGAAAAATATCTTCTAGATGCTGGCTTGCCTCTCCTTGTTGCCGTAACGCATCTAGGCTTCCTTCAAAAAGCAGCCGGCCATGATTCAACACACCCACATCAGTTGCCATCTGTTCAATCTCAGCCAGCATATGTGACGATATCAAGATAGTACAATCGTACAAGGTAGGCAATGACCGAATCAGATTACGGATCTCATGAATCCCTGTCGGATCTAATCCATTTGTTGGTTCATCGAGAATAAGAATGGGCGGCCGACCAATTAAAGCCGTTGCCAATCCTAACCGCTGCTTCATTCCCAATGAATAATTTTTTGCTAACCGATCACCAAAGCTGTTAAGATCAACTAGCTCCAACACCTCATCCACCGCCTGTTTCTCCAAGCCAAGAATACGTTGAATAATTACAAGATTTTCCCTTCCTGTTAAATTGGGATAAAACGAAGGGCTTTCTATAAATGAACCTACCTCACTTAATATTTCCATTCGATCTTTAGGAAACTGTTTTCCATTAATAGAAAATTCGCCGCTGCTGGGAGAGGTTAGACCCAACAGCATTTTCAT
Organism: Candidatus Enterococcus ferrettii; assembly: GCF_017377655.1. GTDB lineage: Bacteria > Bacillota > Bacilli > Lactobacillales > Enterococcaceae > Enterococcus_A > Enterococcus_A ferrettii. The sequence continues at coordinate 26,715 of NZ_JAFREL010000070.1, read as the reverse complement.
CGTCGTCGATTTTCCCGCGCCATTTGGTCCGATAAACCCATAAATGCTATTTTTCTTAATATGAAGGGTCAAATTATCTACAGCAGTAAACTCCTTGTATTGCTTTGTTAATCGATTAGTGGTAATAACTTCCATAAATTAGTCGCCTCGCTTTCTTTCCTCTATCATGCAGTACTAAGCTTACGACAACCTCCTGCTGACCTTACATTTACCTTACCTTTTCATTGTTAAGGTAAATGGCTCTATTGGGAATGCTATAATAATAAAAAAATGAGGAGTGACAGCATGAAAGATTCCTATCTAAAAGAAAGACGTCTGCTTCTAGTTGATGACGAACCAGAATTATTAAAGCTGTTAACTTCCATTTTGCAGGATGAGGGCTTTCGAAATCTTCATACAGCCTCCAATATGAAACAAGGTTTGGCTCAAGCAAAAGATCTGCAGCCGGAATTGATTTTACTAGATGTGATGCTGCCAGACGGTGATGGATTCACCTTGTTTCAGTTGCTGCGTCAGTTTACTGAGGTTCCTGTTATTTTTCTGACGGCCAAAGATCAGCCGGTGGATAAGCTGGAGGGGTTAGGTTTGGGGGCGGATGATTATATTGTTAAACCTTTTTTGCCTCAGGAATTACTGCTGCGAATACATGCGGTCTTACGAAGATGCTACAAAGAAGATGTTATCAGTACGCAATTGGATTTTTGTCGGATTGATTTTAGTCGAGCGGAAGTTTCTCGCGCTGATGGAACTCAGTTGGCGCTTACCGCTACTGAACATACCTTGTTAAGTACTCTAGCTCGAAATGCGGGAAGAATTGTTACCATTGATACGTTGTGTGAAGCAGTGTGGGGGGACAATCCTTTTGGCTACGAAAATAGCTTGATGGCTCATATACGACGGATTCGGGAGAAAATTGAAGAAGCACCTTCCCGACCAACCTCTCTTTTAACTGTCAAAGGTCTCGGGTATAAACTAGTGATAAAGAGGACTGACTAATGCACTCATTCAGCAAATACATTACAAAGTATCTATCCGCTTTCGCAGGATTCATTTTGTTGCTGCTTTTAATCAATTTGATCCTGTTCGGTTTAGCTTTTCAGAAGATTATTTTTCAAAGCAAGGAGGCACCTTCTCCTAAAGTGATGCTGGAACAAACTACTAAGGATTTTTCAGCAGAAGGGTTAAGTAATCAAGGCAAACAACGACTAGAGAAACAAAATATTTGGGGAATGTATCTTGATGAATCCGGCCAGGCAGTCTGGTCGCTGGATTTGCCTAAAGGAGTTCCGACAGCTTATTCGCTACAGGATGTTGCAACCTTTTCTAAAGGCTATATAGCAGATTATCCTGTGTTTATTCAAAAAGAAGGAGCGGGCTTGCTCGTTCTCGGCTATCCCAAAAACAGCTTCACAAAATTAATGAACAATTACTACCCGATTCAAACAATCAAGTCCCTGCCAATCTTTGTATTCGTCGTTTTAAGTCTAGATTTTATTTTACTTTTTGGTGCTTACTTTTTATCCAAAAGAAAAATCATTGCCAGTACTCAACCGATTGTTGAAGGTCTTCAGCAGCTATCTGCCGGTGAAACCGTTCAGCTAAAAACTAAAAATGAGCTTTCTGAGGTAGCTAAAAACCTCAACCTCGTTTCCTATAAATTGAGTCAGCAAAACGAGGCCCGTGCCAACTGGATCAGCGGCGTATCCCACGATATTCGAACGCCTCTTTCTATGATTTTGGGATACGCAGACCGAATCGCTGCGGATAAGACTACTAACCATGCTACACAAGAACAAGCAGCGATTATTTTGCAGCAAAGTATCAAAATCAAAGAGCTGGTTCAAGACCTGAACTTAGTCTCGCAATTGGAATACGACATGCAGCCTCTCAACAAAGCCTCAATTCATGTTGCAAAGCTGCTGCGCTCATATGCAGCGGAATTATTAAATTCAGGTATTTCAAACAAATACGAACTGGAGTTAGTCATTCCCGCAGAGGCCGAAACGTTCTATTTCACCTGTGATGAACGATTACTAACACGCGCTGTCAATAATCTCGTCCAGAATAGTATTCAGCACAATCCTGAAGGCTGCAATATCCAAATTTCTTTATCGTTAGAAGCACAGGCTTTTGCCATTACTGTAACTGATGATGGACAAGGTGCTTCGAAACTTGATTTGCAGCAATGGATAGACAGCAATTCCCTGAATAGCACCGATGAACACTTGCAGCTGCGTCATGGTCTGGGCCTGCATTTAGTCCAACAAATTACACACGCACACCAAGGAACAATGACTGTTGAAACTAATTTGAAGAAAGGTTTTCAGACCACTTTGATGTTCCCATTTTAATAATTAGCAAAAAAATATCCTTACTATAGCCAGTCGCTATGATAAGGATATTTCTTTATTCATCACAAGTCTTCTCTAGTATTTCCTTCTTACTATAATAACTCTTCTGATACAAGATCGTCAGCAACGTCAGCAAGATCGCCAATAAGAATAATGAAGCCTTCACCATATTCATAAATTGAGTATTCACTAAGAAACCAATATAGGGCAGATAAAAAGCCGGTTTGCCGATGAAATTACGGAAATGCACCAACCCCATTTCAGCATTTGAAACGTTATCCCCTTTTACAAAATAGCCATTGATCTTCTCATCAACAGATAGTACACGACGTGTTTTCACTGACTGACCTTGATTTTCGTAATACGTAATGGAGTCTCCCGCTTGAGCCTGTCTCCTGTTAGGACGAACAAACAGCAAGCCCCCCTTACTATATTTTGGCGCCATTTTATTGTCTTCTACAACATATGGGGTAACCTCCAGTAAACGAGGGATAACAATTGTAAGTGTTGTAAGCAAAAAGAAGAACACAATAACCGCACCATAAAAAACGGTTATTTTTTTATAGTAATTCATTCTTTTCCCCTTCCATTTTTCTACTATGTTTTATTCCCCAATATCATATCACACCTATTCGTCTAATAGCTACGACAATTATCTTTTGTTCCGAATTTATTTCCAATTTTAAATTGTTTTCTAATATGATACTATTAATGTAGCTATCATTCTAAAATAAAAAGATTAATGAAAGATGAGGTATTATTTTATGTCCCAAAGAAACAGCGGACAAACCAGCAAATTATTCTCTTTCCAAACTCGACACACCTCTGTGCTTATTACAATAATGACCGTTATTTTAATTTTATTTTCTTTTACTTTTTTCCAAATCGGCAAAGAACTTAAAAAAACAGATGTTATGGAGATAAAAAACGACTGGGTCTTTTTTGTTGAAAATCACTCCGATCAGCAGCTATTTGGTGAAAATACCCGCCGCATTGAATTTGTAGATCCGAACGAATCCTTAATTATGCAGCAATCCTTGCGACAATCCATAACAAATCCAGAACTAATTCTACGTGCCAATCACCAGTGGGTCACAGTATTGTTAGACAACCAAATCATCTACCAATACCAAGAAACTGCAAAGCAAGAAAATCCGGGCTTGCTGTTTACCAAAATTACTTTGCCCAAGGATTATTGCCAAAAACCCTTACGAATTGTTACAAAAAGTCCTTTCAAGTATTATGCTGGATTACCTGCTCAAGTCTTTCTAGGTGAAGCCGATGAAATAGCTCGCTTTTTTCTGATGCATTCCGTACCGCAAATGATTATTCTGTTCATTTGTTTGGGCATTAGTCTTTCGGCTGTCGTCATGTTGATCTCTCGAAAAAAATTGAATAAACAACGAATCGCCTTAACTGGACTTTTATGTGCTTTCTCCTTATTAGTCGGAATCCAGTCTTCGGTAAACAATCTTTCAACCGGCACTTTATTCACTCCAGATAAGCTGTCTCTGTGGTATAGTTTGACATCCATTCTGATTCCAATTGCTTTGACCAGCTATTATTGGCTGAGAAACACACTGTATCGTAAATGGTACTTGCCAGTGATTATTATCGAGTATTCACTGCTGGCGACCACCATCTTCAGTTTCATCACACAGCAAATACCCTTGCCTATGATTCTGCAGGTAGCCAGTGGTTTAAACGTATTTCTGACCTTGTACACCGCAATGATCTCACTACTAGAAGCAGCCTCTGACAATCGCTTCTATGTCATTTGTTCACCAGGGATTGTGATGGCCGCAGTTATTCACTGCTTCTTTTACATCCAATTATTCATTGGTGCAGCCAATCTAATTATCGATTGGCCGATGATTTTATTTACAGCTCTAGCCGTCTTAATTTGCGGGTATCATTTTTGGGAAGAATATACCGCCTTGTCCAAACACAAAAAAGAAGCACAAGCTTCAGCAATTCGCTCGGCTTCCTTTGATCAAAAGCTGGAGAGCTTAACCCTTTATTTCAGCTCTCTGATTCACAAAAAAAACCAAGAACAAACGCAGCCAATCAATCTCACTCTGAGTATTTTAGAAGAACATTACGAAGAAGCTTTTAAAAAGCTGAATGGGAAACTAACCTGTACCTTCAGCCTACAACAGAAAAATCAGCTCCTAGAAGAAGAACTGCTGCAGCTTTTGATTCAAGTCTTTGAAAAATTATTGGTTTTAAAGCAGCACATTGGCTGTGACGCAACGCTGCATATTACTCAAAAGGACGATCAGTTGATTATCGAAAGCCAAATGGAGCCTTATAGCAGGCCGACCTTTGATCAGACAATTCAGGAGGATTTAAGTTTTTACCGGCAAGAATTACAGAACTTGGTTGGAAAGAAACGTGGTCGCTATGAGCGTTTGGAGCATCAAATGATTATACGATTGTCTCAGATAACCTGATTCGTAGTGATACTTCAATAACTTATCCAAACTAAAAAGCAGAAAAACTATGCCTCATTCTATGGTTTTTCTGCTTTTTTTTCTGTAAATTGTTTAATAGTCCTGCTATTGAACTGCTATTTTTGCTGCTGCAGCAGCTCAGAAAGCGTTGGATTTAACTGGTACCCTTTGCCCCAGCTTGTAGTAATCATTTCTTCGTTTATTCCAACATCTTTCAGCTTTTTCTTTAGTTTATTAATAGTGTATGACAGCTGACTCAGCCTAGACTGTGTACATTCCGAATTCCAAACTAATTCGCATAGACGGTTTCTAGTAATAAACATTCCTTCATTTTTTAGAAAAGCATCCATGATTCTCTTTTCTGTTTTTGTCCAATGCAATTGAAAAAAGAGATTTTCCTTTTCTAAATGGGATAGACAAGGTTTGCTAGTTGTTCTTCTTTTATGTACCATTTCTTTACTTGCCAGCACCATTTTATCCCGAATTTCTTCTATATTACTAATGTTTAAGAGCCAATTGCTAATTCCCTGCATTTCCCACTCTGATACTTTTTGCTTTGTTGGTTGCTGACTAACCTTTCTGATAATTGTCAGAGGAAGCGAATCCAACTCTTCAATAATTGATTTAGTTTGTTCATCAGAGATCGTTTCGCTAATAAATACGTACTCAAAAAAGTGGAATAATTGCTTACCTGTGCCATGAAAATTTAGCTCGTGATTTAGTTGACTTGTACAAAATACTTCGTGTCCTAAAAGCTTCAGGTTTTTTTCAAACGACTGTTCGGCATAAGGACAGCTGGATAACAGAATGATTTGACTCATCTTCTCACCTTCTTATTTTTGCTTAATTAGATTTTTTCCAAAATGCTTATTTGATCTTGAATATCCATATAGAAATAAACTGCTAGTATGATGCATAACGCTGAAATGATTAATAAGGAGACATTTAAACTTAATGACCAGCGACTTCTTTTTTGTTGCTTGATTAGCTGCATATCCTTAATCAGAAATATAAAAAAGCTTAGTAAAGCAATCATGCCAATAACAGCTAATATAATCATCCACCCATATCTTTCCACGTTATTTCCTCCTTTATTCTAAAAGCGGGAAGAAAAGAGGATCTCGTCGCTCTTTTCTTCCATAAGCTTATGGTAAAGTATCCATTGTCCAGGTTACCTTTCCACGGTATTCTCTAGTTGCCTGAGCAGTTCCTCCAAGCACCTTCAATTGGACCGAATTTCGATCAATCGTGTACTTGAATTTCCCTTGGACTGAGGCACTGTTAGGACTTTTCCATAGTTCAACACTTGTATTACTTGGCAATACTTCGTTTCCAACGCTACCAACATTAAAGCTGCCGGAGACATCGGACCAAGTTGATCCACCATCAGAAGATCTCGACAGTTTTTTACCAACGATTAATGCAGCGTTAGTTAGTTCAAGGTTGCTGCCATCAAAAGTTGTAATTGGACTTAACTTAGCTGAAAGTACCCAATTGTTGACCATTCCAACATTTTCAATTTCCATGTTAAACGAACCACTTGTTGAAGCTAATGGATTCGTTGTATCCACATCACTGCGAGTCAAGCTGCCAAAGTTGAATTCTGGTACATTTTCAAAGTAATAGCCTGGCATACGCGTCAATGTTGTCACTGTATTTGCTGTTGACCAATCTGACCATTTGTTGCTCTCGTTTTTCAGTCGGTATCTTACATGGTAGGTCGTGTTTTCCTTCAGGTTTTTCAGTTTAAATTCAACTGATTTCGTTGATGGATTGATCGTTGGTGCACTGTTCAATGACGGATTTGTTCCCGTAGAATTGTAGACAAGCGTTGAAAAATCATTGGGATTTCCGGTTAAACTAATTTGCACTTCAGCTGCATTTGCATGCGCAGGACTCATAGCATCTGCATTGTAGCTTCCGCTTACAGTCGCTTTTGCAGTGTTCACTGTTATTGGTCGCTCGGTTGCTGATGCAGTTGGTGAATTCACCGTTAGTGCTGTACAAAAGATCTTTTCTGGCGAGTGAACTAGTACCTCCTCATAATCTGGCACAGTCAACCGGCCTTTGAACTTTGTTCCTGGTGTTAAAGCTGAAATGGTTCGTGGTCCGTTGTAACTAATATTGCTAGATGCACCCTCTACACCAGTATGTCGTTCGTGGATCAAATCATTATATACCGTAGTTGCTGCCAGCCAGTTGGTTTCTGAAGCCTTCATCATTGAAAACTGTCCGTTTGCAAAAATTTGAGAAATATCTCCATAGTATTTCGTTGTATGAAGTTGAACAAAGTTCGAACCAACGGTGGTATTGTCTGCTTGTGGAATGGTTGGTGGGTTGATTCGCAGTTGAATACCAGGTATTCCAAGTAGATTATTGCAAACATACCAACCAGACCAAGTTTCCACACCTGGACCATTATTCGTTCCGTTTTCTAAGCGATATTGAACATCATATTTTGTTTTAGATGACAAACCTCTAAGTGTAAAGGTTACTTTTTTGTCTGGCTTAGAAAAAATAATATTTTGAGGAGAAACTTCTTGCCAACCTGTTGTCCCATTTACACGAATTTGAACGTGCAATCTGTTAGGATGGGCAGGATTTTCTCTTGCATCTGTTGCTGCAGTATAAACTCCACTAAAAGTCGCTTCTCCATTTGTTGCACTGGTCGGTTTTGGCGAACTCTCTACTCTCAAACGATTCAAGGTTGTAGGTGTAACAAATGGTTGCCAATCAGACTGCCGAATATTATTTAACGGATCTAGTAGATAGGCTTTCGCGCGGTAATTTGCTCCAGGTTTAAGATTGGTAAGTTCCAATGTCCCATAGTTCCCACCTACGGTACCTGGATGTGGTAAATTGAGTTTTTCAGCTACTTGCATGCCAGAACCCACTTCGGCTGAATACAGAATCTTTCCTTTTGCTGAAGAAATATTCCCAGTATAATATCCATTCCCAACAGTAGCAGAAGTAGCTTTTACGTTCGTTACAATCGGCTTATAGACTACTAAAGCTAAAGTTGGAATTGAGATAATATTGTTTGTCTTTTTCCACTCAGACCATACTTCAGTAGTTGAACCATTATTCGTTCCATTTTCTGCACGGTATTGAACATTGTACTTTGACCCAGCTTTCAACCCTCTTATTTTAAAAGTGATACGTTTGTTTGCTACTACAAAATTCTGATCTGTTACTGTTGCGGTGGCCCATGCACTGGTCCCTACTTCTTGAATTTGTACTTGAATCCTAGTTGGATTAGCTGGTTGCTCGCGGGTTCCAGTAGCAGTTTTATAGAAACCTTTAATACTCGCTACTCCATTTGCCGCAGCAGTTGGATTTTCAACTCCAGTAACTTCTACTTCAGACAATTCAGTAGGTGTGACAAAATTTGTCCAGCTAGAGTAGGCGTCGGTTCCTGATGGTGTTTTCAGAACAGTACGAGCACGATATTTAGCCCCCTCTCTAAGAGCTGGGAGAGCCAGCTGCCCATAAGTTCCCCCAATCGTTCCAGAATGCGTCAAATTTTCAACCTTTGATATTTGCATACCATCTCCAGTTTCCGGTGTGTATTCGATTCTTCCTCGAGCCGTTGACACATTTCCAGTATAACTATTGTTTCCTGCAACAGCTGTAGTTGCTTTTACATTAGTCATTTTTGGCGGATTTATTATCAAAGGTATGCTTGGCACAGTGACAAGATTGTTTGTTGACTTCCAATCAGACCATACTTCACTAGCTGAACCATTATTCGTTCCATTTTCTGCACGGTATTGAACATTGTATTTTGCCCCAGCTTTCAACCCTCTTATTTTAAAAGTGATACGTTTGTTTGCTACTACAAAATTCTGATCTGTTACTGTCGCGGTGGCCCATGCACTGGTCCCTACTTCTTGAATTTGTACTTGAATCCTATTTGGGTGAGCTGCTTGCTCGCGAGTTCCAGTAGCTGCCTTATAAAATCCTTTGATGCTAGCTACACCATTTGCTGCAGCAGTTGGGTTTTCAATTCCGGTAACTTCTAGCGCAGTCAGCTCTGTAGGTGTGACAAAATTTGTCCAACCGGACCAAACATCACCATTATTCGAATCCTTGATCCTTGTTCTTGTTCGATATTTCGAACCCCCATAGAGGTTGGTAAGATTCACTGTTCCATATCTTCCATTTGAATAGGAAAGATTAGTTACATCATGTGAAACCATCCCTGCTCCAGATTGATTCGTGTATTGAATTAGCCCTTGGTTAGCCGTAACAGTCCCCGTATACGTATTGTCACCGACAGTAGCACGGTCCGATTTAACATTTGTTACCTTAGGCGGTTGGACAGTAACCGGAATTCCCTTTGTTGTAAACTCTCTCGAAGCTGATGGACTTGACCAAATATTACTTGCGTTTTTAACACGATAACGAACGAAATATTTTGTATTCGCGTTCAATTTAGACAGTTTAAATGCAACTTGCTTGTTGCCACTGTTGATACTTGGATTTGTAGTTGCTGGCGTCGTCCCAGTATTAATGACAGACCAGTTTGAGTTATTGGTACTGATAGAAACCTCCACTTGTGTAGGATGGGCTGGTTCATTTCCTGCATTGTAGGTTGCTGTCACATCAGCGGTTGCATTGTTCCCCAAACTAGGTATACCTAACGCCGAAATCCCTGGCTGGTTGACAGTATTTGGAGTGTAAAAGTAGTTACTCCAATTCGAATACTTGTTGTTTCCTTCTACATCAACTAAAACTGTTCTACCTTTGTAACGTGTTCCCGCCTCAAGTCCATTGATAGTTGCCCCACCATATCGTCCATTGGTCGTAATATCATGTGACAAATTGGAAACCTTTGTTTGAGCAGTGGTACCATTGTTTGATGTCACTTGCAAAAGACCATTGTTCGCTTTTTCCAAGATATCACCCACATAATTACTACCAGTCATCGGAATTGAAGTTGGTGTCGCACTCGTTTGCGTAAACCCTGGTACGCCTACAAATGTCATTGGTGTAAAATCTGTCCTAAAATCAAATGGATTCCAAATATTATCAGCACCCATTCCCGTAAAAAGATCATGATGGTTTTCTTTAAATAGATAAATTGGGTTACCTACTGCACCGCTTTGACGACACAGCCAAAAATAATATTTTCTATTAGGCTTCAAATTGTTTAGCCAGACTTCATCATCTTCGTAAACGATATTGTAGTCTCCATCATCGCGCTCTCTGTAGTTTACCTTAATAATAGAACTATCCATTGCGATAAGATTATACTCTTCGTTTACGATATACCTAGAATCCCCTTTATTTGTAGCCCGCGCTCGAATTCTATTTAGAGCTTGAGGATCTTCACTTGCTAGAACTGTCGCGTTTCTAATACCTACATTTGCAGAACCAATATGAAACATATAATCTATCTTTGCTCTACGGCTTTCTATTTGTAGAACGCGAACCTTATAGTAATTCGTGTACAAAGTTTCAGGATTGAAAATTTCCTTATACCACAATCTATCTGGCATTACCCGTGGTAATCCAAAAGCTGCTTTCTCCTGCAAAGGTCCCAATACTACTTTTTTCGCTTCAGCCGTTCCTATAAGGTACTGAGCTTTGTGCTGATTGATCGCTTGAACTTCTCCATTTACTTCTTGCTGAACTTCGTAATCCAAAATCAACCGATACTCTGTATCCTCAGTCAGTTCAGCTACCGAAAAATCAAAGGAAACTGCTTCTTCATTCAGAAGATATTTCTTTTCTTCTTCCAATTTGATTTCGTCCGCTTGTTTCCATTCTTTTTTCACTGTTTTACTTTGTAAAACAACTTTTTTCAGAATGGTACTTGACGTAGTTTCCTCTTCCGTCACAGAGTCAGCACTGATTTTCCCTTTGAATACAAGCCGCTCCTCCAAGTTTTTGTCTTCGAGTTGAATGACCGGATGAGAAGATACCGCTTCGGATTTTTCTTCTACGTTTCGTTCGTCGTACTCCTTTTCGACTTCTGTTGGAATAACAGTGACTTTCTCAATCTCATTTTCTGTAGTACTTTCTATAGTGCTCTCTACTGTTTCTGAATCAGAAGAGACCGATTCCTTCAGATTCTCACTGGTTGATTCACTGACAGTCTCTTGAGTAGAACTTTCTTCAACCATCGTGGCTACAGCTAGTATTGGGCTCAAACTTTGAAGCAGCAAGCCGCTGACCAGCAGATAATTGATTAGTTTTTTAGTTGCTGGCTTCATAAGTCTGATCCTTCCTTTCCTTACCTAATACAAAAAGAAGAACGGTAACGCCCAGTGTCAAGTAGCCTAAACAAGAAAGAAGCTGACTATAGCTTTCTCCTGTGACCGGCAATCGTTTTCCACTTGTAGCAATGGATGAGTGGTCGCTTGGATTCTTCTGAATAACATCTCCCCCGCCGTCAATTACAGGAGGCGAAGTTTGAGTAATGGTAATCTTAATCTTGGTCTCTGCGCTGGTTGCTGCCTCTGCAGGCAGACCCATCGCTAGCATAAAAGTCAAGAGACTGAAGAGGCCAAGACACTTGATCACTTTTTTATCATAAGTTCACCTTCCTTTCTATGAACTTATCTTGCTTCCCATTTTTTTCTACGAAGATACAGACAGCCAATATTCATGAGGGTCAGTATTCCTAGCGCCATAACTACCAGTGGTGTCCACTTAGGATAGGTTAAGGTGTAAACCGCTTCTTCATTCATCTTTTGCGCTGTTTCTTTATTGATGCTAAATTCCTCTTCCCATGACCAGCTATGTGGACCGGAGAAAGCTTTAATAGATAGAACATAGTCTCCTTGCTCAATCGGATCCAAACCCCAAGTCGTTGAAAAATCAAATTGTGAGTTTGGTGCCATCCGCATACCCGTTGCTTTACGTTCACGAAGCACTTCTTTTTCGCCCTTTTTACGTAACGCTGTCTGGACTTCCAGTTCGTTCAAAATTTGACTTTCTGGATTTTGAAGACGAGTTTGAATCACTCGTTTTCCTTGATCAACGGTTGGCTTCACGCGGATCAGATTTAAAGACGAGCCATTTTCATAGTCGGCTTCCTCTGACATAGCCACTAAACCCACCCGATAACCAAAGGAAGAGCCAATGCCCTTTTCCTCAGTCTCATCTGCAGCACTCATGGCACAAATAGCCCCTATTTTTACCCCTTTAAAAGCTTCAGCGGGCGGATTGATGGTGATTGTTACGTCTTTTGTTTCAAAGTCTTTGACAGTAACTTCCTTAGGCTCTACACTAGCTAATTCCTCAATCGGCTGGACTAATGTCTCATCTTTGATGATGTCCTCATGGTCATAATCAATCGTTCCCTCGGAGGTTGTATACGCATTTTTGATATAAAGCTTTACTTTTGCTTCTGCTTTTTGAGTGCTTTTTACCTTTAAAATCAATTTTTGCGGTTCTTGTGGTTCTACCTTGATAAAGAAAAAACTTTTGGTTGGATCTAGCTGAGTAGTCGGCTTAACCGCTTCTACAGTAAAACCTACTTTGCCCTTTTCTTCTTTTTCTGGTATCTCTGAACTTGCAAATGCTTGGTTACAAGATAAAAAGAATAGGCTTACTATAAGGAAAAGACTGGTAACTAATTTAAATGAAGGATGTCTGACGAATTTTTCATGATTTTTCTGCCTGCTCATAGTGTTTCTCCTAACTAAAAAGGGAGAGAAGAGAATTGTCCCTTCTCTCCTTATTCTTTAGAATGATTAAATCGTATCAGATAAAGTCCAAGTTACATTTCCTTCGAAGGTATCACTTGGGTGATTTGTATCTGCTGCTGCAAGGTTTAACTCCATTGCCTCGATAGGAACAGCGAAGCCTTGACGTGCACCTGTCGAACTTTTAGCAACTTCCACAGATGAACCACCTAATGGAAGTGTCACTGAAGCAGTTTCAGTAACCCCAGCTGCTACACTGCCTAAGTTTGTTGAAGAAGGTTCTAATGGTTCTGTCCAGTCTAAAGTATCTCCAACGCTTAGTTTAATAGTTCCCGTATTAATTGCTGCACTTGTTGCTGAAGTCAATACAGATGCTTCAGCTGATAATTTCCAGTCTGTTCCTGAAGTTCCTGGACGAATATCTCGCAATGCTACATAACGATTTGATAATGTAACATTTGATGTTACAGCCGTACCTGCAGTATGCGTATCAAAATCCACTAAGGCTGGTACAAAACGCAAGGATAAGTCATCGCCATCTTCTGGAATCACAATATGTCCGTCTGGATCGAAGGTTACTTTTACAGGTGTATCTGCTGTATCTGCTGCAAGAGCACCAATACCGCCTACACAAATGCCTCCCATCATCGCCGTGCTAGCCAACCCAATTAAAACTTTTTGCTTTAAATTTTTCATCTCTTTTTCTCTCCTTTTTCTTTTATAGTTTGAGATGTATATCGAATCCGAATGACCAGATTGATACCTAAAATGACCAGATTACTCTTTTAATAAAGACCTATCATAAAATATAATGGAAAGTTCCAATGGCCTACAGCAAAGATCATTTTTTAAACAAATCCATGTTGAAAATTGGTTTTAATAAAAGAATAAACAAATAACCGTATTACATGTATTACTGTAACACGGCCATTTGTTTATTTTATCTATTTGTAAAAAAATGACTTTTTTCTCGTCATATGTGGTCTTCGAACAACAACACCTCAATTGATAATTGTTTGTCCTCCCATTTATAGGTAAGCTCCCCATTGTAGTTGTCAGCTACAGCTCGCATACTCTTCAATCCTAAACCATGATCCCCTGATTTTTTTCTTGTATCTAGCGAATGATGTAAACCATCCGTACTATTTTTACATTGAATGAATAAACAATGTCTTTTCAAAAATACTTCTAAAAAAATGAAGGCTCCATCCTCACAATAGCCACAGGCTTCGATCGCATTATCTAAGATATTTGATAAAACATTAATAAGATCATTGTCCGCAATTGCTAATTCAGAGGGGATCACTATCTCTACCGAACAATCAATTCCCCTTTCTTTTGCTAGACCAATTTTATCCACAACAATAAGATTTACCAATTTGTTTGAAGTAAAGAAGGTTTTTTCATAAGTTTCGGATTTCTGAACTAAGGTTGTCAGCAGTCCTCCAAGTTTTTCATACTGCTGTTCTTGATAGTAGGCTTGTATCCCCAGCAACTGATTTTTCATATCATGCTTAAGCATACGTACTTCTTCCTGATGCTGCTCAACCTTTTGATAATATTGATTCTCCAAAATAAGTTTTTTTTCATTCAACTGATGTTGGTAATTTTGTTCATGTACCTTTTCGATCACCTTAAAGGAGAAATAATACATGATTAATAAAACTATATGAGAGCCTACTAGAAATTTATCAGTGCTGAATAATACGTAACTGGAAATGGTAAAGCATACTAACACAATCGCAATATAAAGAAAAGCTACATGAACTGGCAGTGAGTGGCCTTTCTTTGATTTTCTATTCATCAGAAAAACAATTAGCAAAATAAGAAACAACGCCAATTCCCCTGAATACCAATCTGTTTGCAACAACTTAGCTATTTCCTCAGTACTTTTTATTGAAATCAAAATGAGCCACAATACCGATTCAGTAAGGGCAAAAAGAAACTGCATAAGAAAGCAAAGAAATAATTTCCTATACCATGCTCCATAAAAAAAGAGGCTGAAAATACTATAATATGAACATAGAAGTAAAAAAAGTAAAATAATTCGTGGATACACTTCATTTATTAAATTGATCTGTGCATTTATGTACATCATTAAAAACGTACATAAATACAAAGTAATCCAGTTTTTCCTCTTTTTCCCTGAAGGCTTAACCTCTAAGAAAGTCGAATGAAGCAAATAAGTGTTCATAAAAAAAAGTGTTGTAAAAACAAAGTAAGAGAAAAACCTAGCTAGCATTCCCCTCACCACCCTTAAATGACGTATTTCCCATCATTCGAAGATAGTTTCGGTACTGCTTTAAAAACGACGAACGCAGTCTCTTGCTGATAGGCAGTCTGTTTTTGTTCTTCATAATCACTATTTTTTCTTCCAAAACATCGATATAATTCATGTTCAATAAATAGGACTGATGGATTCGGGCAAATGTACTCAAATCAAGTTTTTCCTCGGCTTCCTTTAATGTCCCATAGTACTCGTGACATTCTTTGTCTGTAGTAAAAACACGGATTTTTCTCCCTGTGCTCTCAAGATACTCAATTTGAGTTATAGGCAGTGTTTTTAATTGCTTGCGAACGACGAAGTGGAACAGTTTTCTTTGCTTCATAAAGAATTTTTCTGCAGATAATAAAATGGACGAAAACTTTTCCTTATTCAACGGCTTTACCACATAATGAAAGGCCGTCACATCAAAGGCCTCCAAGACCCATTCCTTATGACTTGTTACAAATATAATTAACGCATCCAAGTCTAGCTCTCGGATTTTTTTGGCTGTATCTACTCCATTGGTTCCCCGCATTTCGATATCCAATAAATAAATCTGGAAATAGCTAGCATGCCTTTGAATATAAGCAAGAAGCTCGTCTCCAGAGGTAAACACTTCAGACGTACATGTTTTTTGAAATAAATCCTCCACACATTGTTCGATTTGATCACAAAAGAAAAGATCATCATCACAAATGGCAATATTCATACCAACTCCCCCTTAATAATTATATTATCATATAAAATTTAACCATACGATAAGAATCAGATTATTTTTTTAACAAAAGTATATTTATCGATAGACAAAAACCTAATTACACCGTTTTTGCATTAATTTTAATTACAAAAATACCTTTTGTATCAAAGAGTTACGTGAAAGTCCTTAAGAATTTCCACCGTAACTTATCCTAAGTAAGGGCGATCAAAAGAACAAAAAAAGCAGCAAGCCGCCTAACACTAAGCGATTTGCTGCTCCATCTTCTCTTAATAGAGTAATGATAAAAATTCTTCTTTTGTTACGTTGCCAAAATAATGTGTCAGATCAATTTGATCCACTGCTTCTTCCAACGCAGCTTTCTCATATCTTGTACCAACTAATTGATCTTCTACATCCTTAATTTCTCCTAGACCAAAGAAATCACCGAAGATTTTTACTTCTTTGATTTCACCCTCAGCCACATTCAAACGGACCTCAATGGAACCAATTGCGAAGCGTTGGCGACGTTCTAAGTCAAACTCAGGAGAACGACCATAGTTCCAATCCCAGTTTCGGTAATACTCGTCAGAGATTTGATTGA
Source organism: Candidatus Enterococcus ferrettii (assembly GCF_017377655.1). GTDB lineage: Bacteria > Bacillota > Bacilli > Lactobacillales > Enterococcaceae > Enterococcus_A > Enterococcus_A ferrettii. Next base: position 10,692 of record NZ_JAFREL010000070.1, on the reverse strand, counting down.
TCGCTTTCCAGTCCTCATCGTTCAATTCATGCGTCTTCACCTGGTCGACACTGTCCACACCAAAAATCTGTAACAGAATCGCTTGGCGGAATTCCTCGGTCGTCATATCTTGTTTATCATCCGGCAGGAATGGTTTGATATTGGTAACACGAGAACGGATGGATTTAATCCCTTTTGATTCGATCTTGTCTTTACGAACCTTCAAAGCATTAACGACTTCATCGACATCACTGTCAAACATCAAAGTTCCGTGAGCAAACATCCGACCATTGGTTGAATACATTGCATTGCCAGAAAACTTTTTATCCTCAATGACCAAATCGTTGCGGCCCTTTAACTCAGCGCCTTGAACGCCTAATTTATGCAACGCTTCTACAATTGGTTCAGTCAGCTTCTTGAAATCTCGGAAGGAATTGCCGTCATCTGGCATAATGAAGCTGAAGTTCAAATTCCCAGTATCATGATACACAGCTCCCCCGCCACTTAAGCGACGGACAACCTTAATCCCCTGCTCTTCCACATATTCTTTATTGATTTCTTCAATCGTATTTTGGTTGCGCCCGATGATGATAGAGGGCTCATTGATATAAAACAATAGAATTGGCTCATCCAATGGCATATTGCGTAATAGATAGGTTTCAATGGCAAGGTTTACTCGTGGATCACGTTCTTGATCGTTTGGCACGTAAAGCATTCAATCATCTCCTAAATAATAAATTGTTTATGCGGTGCTGCCAGCTCCACTGGAATTTCGCCGCTGGCGGCTTGAGCCTGCTGACGCAATTCTTCTAGATCCCCCTGCTGCGGCAAGTGAGTCAACACCAGTTTTTTCGCAGCAGCGTTTTTTGCAAAGTTTCCTGCTTCTTGTGCAGTGAAATGAGCTTTGTGATGTTCGTTTCCGTTAAACAAGTACGTATCTGCCAAGAATAAATCAGCATCCTTGGCAAACTCATTAAAGCCTTCCAAGTAACCGGAGTCCCCAGTAAAGACAAAGACTTTTCCTGTTTCATCCTCAACAAAACGCATCGCATAGCAAGGAACTGGATGAATAGTTTTCATAAAAGTAATGGTAAATGGTCCTACCTTTAAGTCTTCTGCTTCAAAGTACGGACGGCCTTCCGTTACCCCTTCCATCGTTAAATCATTAAAATGAAAGTCATCTTCTGTATGACCGTAAATTGGTAAAATCGGTTTTGGTACTTGAGTTGGGTAAAGCTGCCAGTAATACTGAAGCACTCCCAAATCCGCAATATGATCATGATGGTAATGGGTTAAAATCACTGCATCCAACGCTAATGGGTCCAGTTCTTTTTCCAGTTCAACTAAGGTTGCACTCCCTGCATCCAGCAGCAAATTAAAATCACCGCTTTGCAGTAAGTAGCTGGTGGTACCTTGTCCCTCATAAGGATACGCACCTAGACAGCCTAAGACCGTCAATTTCATGCCATCGTCTCCTTTGTGTCCAATTTTTCTTTTAGTGCTTGATCATAAAAAGCTGCTGTCGCTGCATTTGAATAAGCAACTGCCCAGAATAACGGAATCACAAACAATAGGGCACCTAAAGCGTACCAACCAATAAAGGAAAGCTCTAGCAATATATACTGTCCCCAACGATCCTTGATCAAATCCCAAGCTTTTTTGATACAGTCAGTAGCACTTAATTCAGGATAATCAAATCTCAAATAAGCAGCAAAGCGGAACATCCCACCGATGATACCTGTCACAAAGAAGAAGAGAAACAAGGTAACGAGGAACAGTAAAACAAAACCTGCACTAGCTAACTGCCCTAAGCTAAAGTAATCGACGCTTCCTGCACCAATAACTAAACTGAAATAGAAGGCCAAGCCGCCCTGTAGGATTAACGGAATGAAAATAATAAATCCTAATACATATTGTACAATCAAGTAAATGACATTAATAATCAGGATTGGCAAATAATATTTCCCTTGGAAAACCACAAATATTTGCCCAATATCCGCTCGACCGCCCCGAACAACAAATAAACCGACATAATAAATCGCGTAAGAAAAAGCAAACAAGACAAAGGTACTGATTAAAAATGACATCACCGATTGAACTGACCCGTTGTTAACCACACCTGTTACTTGTCCAATTGCCATCCCCAATAGTGTGCTAAGAAAGATAAATCCAGCATTCATACCCCACTGACCTTTCAACCTCTCTTTAGCAATTTTACGATAATCACTAATCTTCAATTTTTCCATTTTGTACCTCTTTCATTTTTCATTTCTATATTAATAGTCTCTCAAACTAGCTAAAGCATCGTTGTCTAAACGAGCCACTACCTCTGTTACTAAACGAACCGTATTCAAATAATCATCCTCATGAATGATCGTATTATGAGAATGCAAGTAACGCACGGGTACAGTAATCGCCAAAGATGGCACGCCATCACGCGTTAAATGCATTTGGCCTGCATCTGTTCCGCCACCAGCAATCACGGTGTATTGGAATGGAATCTCCAATTCCTCCGCTACCTTGATTACAAAGTTCAATAACCGTTTGTGAGGAATCATGGAAGCATCATAAATTAAAATTTGCGGACCCTTGCCTAAAACCGAATCTGCTTCCTTCGGTGTCATGCCTGGAGTATCCCCAGCTGTTCCGGTATCCAAAGCAAAAGCTACATCTGGATTTACTAAATGAGTGCTGGTGCGCGCCCCACGTAACCCAACCTCTTCCTGCACATCACTTCCAGCAAATAATACATTGTGATGTTCACGTTTCGATAAGTTTTCTAACACACGTAAAGCTACAGCAGTTCCAACTCGATTATCCCAAGCTTTAGCCAACAAGAATTTAGTTTTATTCATGCGCTTGTATTCCGTATAAGGAGTTACCATATCGCCAGGACGAATTCCCCATTCTTTGGCCTCTTCCTCACTGGAAGCACCAATATCGATAAACATATCTTTAATTTCATAAGGCTTTTTACGCGCTTCTGGTGACAAAACATGGGGTGGTTTTGAGCCAATCACACCATGAATAATTTCGCCATCCATTGTTTTGATTTCTACCTGCTGTGACAGCATCACCTGATTCCACCAGCCGCCAATCGTTTGAAATTCTAAAAAGCCTTTTTCTGTAATTTTTGTAACCATAAATCCGACTTCATCCATGTGTCCAGAGATGAATACCTTTGGACCGCCACCAGCACCATGTTTAGCCACGACACTACCTAAGCCGTCAAAAAAGATATCATCTGCAAAATCCTTAGCATATGCTTTGAAGACTTCTCTTACCTCATCTTCATTTCCAGCAATCCCTCGGGCTGAAGTCAAATCAATTAGTAGTTGTTCTTCCTTTTGATCCACAATACGTCCTCCTCATTCTTACAAGTACATGAAAATTTGATGCGTGTTTTCATACTTCCAAGTATACCATTGTCAAAAAACTTTGCGTAGTCTAGATGTTTTTTCTTGGTATAATATATCCGAGGTGAAGAAAATGGCACGTTTATTAGCTATAGAATTGACCATGATGGTTATGATTGAAAATATACAGGGACAAGTCCTTGTTCAGGATCGCCAGAAAAAAGATTGGCCCGGCTGGACGTTTCCTGGCGGCCATGTAGAAGAAAACGAAAGTATTCAACTGGCAGCCATTCGCGAAATTCAAGAAGAAACAGGCTTAGTCATTGATCCGGTTTTAATGGGGACTGCGGAATGGAATCATCTTGCCAGAAAAGAGCGGGAGCTGGCATTTTTATATACTGCCACAACCACAGATGAACCTCATAATGACAGCCATCTTTTCTGGGTGGACAAACAAGAATTACAGACGCAGCACCTAGCTGGAACCTTGAATAACTTATTGCCTATATTTTTTGGTGAGCTTCACCATTATTATCAAGAAGATTAAGCTGAACTTGACAAAAGAGTGTATAATATCTGGCGAATTATTGGTAAAATAAGGGAAAATGGAAAGAAGGTAAACGATGCGCGGAGTAACCTCTAACGACCAACGAGTCTATCGCTACGAATCTCCTTTTTTACTACAGGGAGAAAATGACTTGTCCTTAAGTGAACTTAGAAATATCTTTATTCGACAACTAACCGGCAACCCTCAAGCAAAATATGTTGCCAACAACTATGCTCTCGAAAAACACAAACGAACGATTTCAGTTTGGCGCAAAGATGGTAAAGTCCTTTCCGATGATGAACAGGCTCAAATTGATCAGGTGCTGCCAAGAATTTTCGAGACACATTAAAAAAGATACCTCCATGACTTCCAATCTTGGAATATGGAGGCATCTTTTTTTCTAATACCACTGATAATGAAAAATCCCTTTTCTATCCGTTCGCTCATAAGTATGGGCACCAAAATAGTCACGTTGAGCTTGAATCAAATTAGCTGGCAAGCGCTCCGCCCGATAGGAATCAAAATAGGTAACCGCAGCAGAGAAAGTCGGCACCGGAATCCCAGATTGAACTGCCAATACAACAATTTCTCGCACTGCCGCTTGATATTGTTGAGTTATTTGACTGAAATAATCATCCAGCAATAGATTTTTTAAGGCTGAGTTCTTATCATAAGCCTCAGTAATTCGCTGTAGGAATTGTGCACGAATAATACAGCCAGATCGCCAAATTTTAGCTAATTCACCCAAAGGCAGGTTCCAGTCATATTCCTCCGAAGCTGTACGCAACTGAGCAAAGCCTTGCGCATAGCTGATAATTTTACTGAAGTAAAGTGCCTGACGTAATTTTTCAATTATTAGTGCTTTATCCCCAGAATAAGCTGGTTGAGTTGGTTTAGATGCTACCTTGCTAGCAATAGTTCGCTCTTCTTTATAGGTAGAAATGAACCGAGCGAAAACCGATTCTGTTATAACTGACAAGGGTACACCTAAATCTAAGGCATTTTGGCTGGTCCACTTACCGGTACCCTTATTGCCTGCTTTATCCAAAATTAAGTTCACCAAAGGCTGATCGCTGCCTAGATCATCTTTGCGAGTCAAAATATCAGCTGTAATTTCAATTAGAAAGCTGTCCAGCTCTCCTTGATTCCATTCAGCAAAAATATCAGCCATTTCGGTAACAGATAAGCCTAAGAGTTGTTGCATGAAATCATACGCTTCAGCAATTAATTGCATATCTCCATATTCGATGCCATTATGAACCATCTTCACGTAATGACCTGAACCATCTGGACCGACATAAGTAACACAAGGAGCCCCATCTTCAGCCTTCGCTGCAATTTCCTGCAAAATCGGTGCTACCAGTTCATAGGCCTCTTTTTGACCACCTGGCATGATCGAAGGACCTTTCAATGCACCCTCTTCTCCACCAGATACCCCTGTTCCGATAAAATGAATACCAGAATCAGCCAGTTCTTCGCTACGACGCTGCGTTTCCTTAAAATAGGTGTTACCACCATCAATCAGTACGTCTCCCTGATTCAAATGCGGCAATAGAGCTTGAATGGTTGCATCGGTTCCAGCACCAGCCTGCACCATCAAAATAATTCGGCGCGGCCGTTGGATTGCAGCGGTAAATTCTGCTATTGAGTATGCAGCCTTTAAGTTTCTATCTGGATGTTCTGCTAGTACCGCAGTAGTTTTAGCAGCAGTCCGATTATAAATTGCAACAGAGTATCCTCGACTTTCAATATTCAGAGCCAAGTTTTTCCCCATAACAGCCATACCTACGACACCGATTTGTTGTTTCATTCTGTCACCCCTAAATTTTTTCGATAGAGCTCATCAATAATGGTTGTTGCCTCGATACTTACTGCTGGAGTCATTACAGGACTTGTCAACAATCCTCGTTGAAGACAGTCATTCACATGATCAATCTCAAAGACAAATTCAGAATTCATCTCAAAGACCATCGTTTCCTCTTTGCCCTCTCTCTCCAGAGATAATCGATCAGTCTTCCAAAAATTAGGAATTATTAATCGTCCGGCTGTTCCATAGATTTCTATCCGACTCTCCGTTACAATGTCTTTAGTAATTAAGATGCTTACCATGATATTGGGTGCCATCTTTAGATTGATCACACAACCATCGTCAGACACTGGAGGCTGAATCGCAAAATTCCCCGAATAGTTTTCCAAAGACTGCTGAAAAGCTGTAAGCAAGAATTCCAAAGAGTAAGTACCCGCTCCACGTAAAATTCCACCACCATTAGCAATCTTTTTGAACCACTCGCCACGTTTGGCACCGGTATGACAACTGATAATATTCACCCATTGAATTTCACCAAGCTCATGCTGATCCAGTAATTGCCGAGCCTTTTGCTGAGCAGGCAGAAAGACCGACTTTTGTGCCTCCATTAAGAAAACACCCTTTTCCTTGGCAATTGTAAAGACTTTCTCTGCCTGTTCTTTTGTCATACAAATGGGCTTTTCGCACAAAATATTTCTTCCTGCCTGCAAAGCTTCTTTTAAACAAGCATAATGACCACCATTGTAATTGGCAATATAAATAATATCAATCTCATCGTCCTGATAAAGCTCTTGATAACTTCCATAATAACGAGGAATTCCAAGTTCATTTGCCATTTTCTGAGCCTGCTCAAACTGTCTACCAGCAATAGCAACGACTTCTCCAGCACGACTCTCCCTAATTCCTTCTATAAAACGGGGAACAATTGTTGCAGTGCTCAGAATTCCGTAACGTACCTTTTTCAATCCAATCACCTACACTTCATTTTCCTTAACTGTCTTTTTTAATAACTTGCTGCGCCAGTTGGTTTTTCCAGCTTCCATCATACCTTCAGAGGAAGCGACTGCTTCAATCTGTAATTCCTCCTGTGATAATGGTTTTTTAATCGTCGCATAGATTAATCCTGTAGCGATTGATCCAATTAGCCAGGCTGCGATAAATCCCAGCGGTTTTGTCATCATCGGGATAACAAAAACTCCGCCGTGAACTGCTGGCGATTCTGTTCCAAATACCATGCCTAACCCACCTGTCAGAGCAGCACCAGGAATTGTCGCACAAAGTACCCGAATCGGATCCTGCAATGCAAAAGGAATTGCTGCTTCAGTGATGTAGCAAAAAGACAGAGGTACTGCTGCTTTAGCATTTTCAATATCGCCTCGTGTAAACTTCCGCTTCTGAAAAAGAACAGCTAAAGCCATTCCTAACGGGGGGGTCATACCAGCAGCCATTTTAGCCGCTGTTGATGCGAAGTTCCCTTGTGCGTTCAAAGCAGTAGCAAAGGAGGAAGCAATTTTAGTAATGGGGCCGCCAAAGTCCACACCCCAAAAGCCGCCTAGTACTGCACCAAAAACAAACCGTGATCCCCCTTGCAAAGAATTCAAGAAGGATTCAATTCCATTAGTCATCCATGCGATCGGTTCACCTAACAGAAATTGAAAAGCGCAACCTACAGCCATCGTTGCAAACACTGGAATAACTAAGATCGGAATCATTCCGTTCAGCCATGAAGGAACCTTCCAAGTTTTAATCCACTTCACTAAATATCCAACTAAGAAACCGCCTAACAATCCGCCGATAAATCCAGCTTTGATTTCATTGGAAAGTAATCCGATAGCCAACGCTGGTGCTAAAGCTGGACGATCACCAATTGTATAGGCAATTCCAGCACATAATACGGGCACCGCAAAGATAAAAGCAGAAGCTCCGATTTGATTAATCTGGAAAGCGACCGTTCCTACCATGTCAGGATTGGTAGCAATATCATAACCGCCAATTGCTTTAGCAATTGCTTGAATAATTCCACCTGCAACAATTACAGGAATCATGTAAGAAACACCTGTCATAAACGAAGCTTTGATTTGATCCTTCATCGTTATTTTTTTGACATTTTTTTTGCGCTCAATTTTAGCCATTATGCGATCGCCTCCATCAATTCTTCAATCAATCCATCGGCATCCTTTACTGCCTCCTGCACCCCACATTCTAATGTTGGTACCGCATCAAAGCGTCCCACATTTTTAATCGTAATATCTGAGGCAATAATCATGCCGTTTGCGCGTTGGATATCTGCATCAGTTAATTGATTTTCAGGACCTTGTGCACCCTGAGTTTCGACTTTGATCTCGATTCCTCTTTTTTCTGCTGCTTTTTTTAAGTTTGCGGCTGCCATATATGTATGGGCAATTCCGACAGGACAACTAGTAATCGCTAAAATGTACATAATTTTTCCTCCTCTTTTTCAAATAAATCAACAATCTCATGAGTTGTTTGTGCTACCAGCAACCCCTCTCGGAAATCTTCTTCCATTAATAAGGTAGACAGCTGCGACAACAATTTCAAAAAGTCTTTTTTGGCACTTTCAGGTACTGCCAGCATGATGACATACCGAACAGGCTGATCGTCTAAAGATTCCCACTCAACTTCGTTTTCCAAACGTACCAGAGTAAAACAGGTTTCTTTTACTCCTTCACTTTTGGCATGAGGTATGGCAATTCCCATACCAATACCGGTTGTACTTTGCGCTTCGCGTGCCAGAACATCTTCTAAATATTTGTCCGCATTGATTAGCACATCGTTTTCAGCAAGTAGTTGAACTACTCGTTCAATAACATCTCGTTTTTCCCGTCCACCCAGATTAAATTGGATTAGATGAGGATTGATTGCTTTGCTTAGCTTCATCTTTTCACTTCCTACTGCATTATTAGCGCTAATGCTTCATTTTTTGTTTTTGCCTGCAGCACCTTGTTGACTCGAGCAGTATCTTGAGTGAATGCTGCGAGTTCTTCAAAAATCTCTGCAAATAAATGTTGGATATTCGTATCAATTGCCAACACGAAAACTAATTGGACTTGCTCGTCCTTCCACGAAATAGCCTTTTCCAATTGAATAACGGCAATCCCTTGCTTTGCAACACTTCCTTGGTAGGCATGGGGGATCGCCACCAAATTGCCGATAGCGGTGGAAGACAAACATTCTCTTTGTAAAGCCAATTCTAAAAAATTAGCTGTAACGTAGCCATCTTTTTCCAGTGCGTTTACCCCTTGTCGAATCACTTCTTCCGGTGTCTGCATCTTTGACTGCAAAAAGACCAGCGACGGAGACAAAAAGGAAGCTAAATGAGAGGATTTTTTCGTGTTCAAATTTTGTTGAACAGCCTTGCGTTCTTTTTCATTTAGCACTGGGGAAACATACACAACTTTAACATCCGGTATATTCAACGGCACAGTACTGATAATCAGCTCTGCTTCATTATGAAGCAGCCGGGGATCTACTGCCGAAGAGATGCCTATGATTTCTAATTGTGGAAATTCTTTTTCTAATTTTGATTTCAGCAAATAGCTTGTTCCCATTCCTGATGCACAGACAATCAACGCAGTGACCGGTTTTGCAGTGACTAAACTGCTGCGATCAATTGCTGATTCAATATGCATAACTAGATAGCAAATTTCGTCTTCATTTAACGTCAGCTGATACTTATTACGGATACATTCAGCATACGCAACAGCAATCTCATAAGCTCGCGGATACTTTTTCTTCAATTCCTTTGTCCAGGGGTTTTTGATGCTGATTCCGTAGCTTAGACGATTCAACAATGGTTTAAGATGAAGTAAAAGAGCGGACAGAAATCGTTGATCCTCAGCCAAATTAGCTGAAAACAATTTATCTATCTGCTGACTCCATTGTTTTAAGGTTGCTAAAAGCGCTTGATCAATCGGATGCTCCTGCAAAACAGCAGTTTTTGAAAATGGCTGATTGACCAAATTTGCCCCCATTAAGTGAATGGTTAAATAGCCTATTTCAGATTGCTTATATAGCAATTCAAAATGTTGAACCAATCGCAAATACAATTTTTCTGCAAGGCTCCATTCTTTCTGCTTATCAAGCTTTGACAATTCGCTTTGATCCATTTCCACATATTGGTTATGGGACAAGCGCTGCAGTGAGATTGCAATATGAATAATCAATCCCTTTAATGCAATATCAGATAGCTCAATAGCAAATTCCTTCTGAAAATCCAAGACTAGCTGCTTAATTTCAGAAACACAAACATCAGGAAATGTCTTCTGCATGTCTACAAAATCCAACAGTGTCTCCTCAGCAGCGGTTTCTTGCTTCAACAGCTCCGCTTTCAATATACGGAAAGCGATTTCAGATCCTTCCAGTTTAACTCCTTTTCGTGGTACACGAATTAATGAAACATTGAAGCTATCTAAATAGTCTTCTAACGCATCTAAATCTCTCAAGACAGTACTGTTGCTTGAGAAGATTTGTTCTGCAATACACCTAACTGAGAGGTACTCTTGAGTATTTAGTAAAACATGCAAAATTTCTCTTTTTCGAATCTCTGTTTCTTCTGTACTGTCCTCATTGTTGATTAAGCTCAACAACCGTAATTCATTGACGGATTCTGTTGGATAGTCCAGCCAAATCCCTTGTCCCTTTTGCGTCAAAATTTGATAAGGCTTATCAGTAAAACTAGCGTTGATTCGTTTGATATCATTCTTGATCGTTTTTGAACTGACGGACAGCTCTAAGGCTAACGCATTCGACGTTTGCTTTTCCCCAAGAGGTTTATCCATCAGCAATTGAATAAGTTTCTTTTCACGTAGCTGCAGCATGTGATCACCTATTTCCTTGTAATTACATGTTTATTATGACACCTGACGATCAAAAAATACACTCCATTCTTTTCTTCTTGCTAAGGAACCCTATGGAGTTAATGTCCAACCAGGTGGTGAATCAGCTTTTCCTTCAGTATTTTTCACAAAAAACTAAAAGGGAGG